>JAJZGY010000074.1 GCA_021804785.1 Pseudomonadota bacterium
CTCTTTGCGGGTGATGGTGCCAGACCAAAGCCGGCCCAAGGTCAGCCTCGCCCACCAGGCGAAGATGAAGCCCGGCAAGCTGAGAACGAAAAACACCCAGCCCAGGAGCTCGGGGGGCTGCCACACCTGCCCGCCGAAGAGGGCTGGGACAAAGACCCCGTGCGCAAGATGGGAGACGGCCTGCCACACGGAAACCCCTGGCCCGCCGCTCGCAGTGGCCACCAGCAGAAAGAAAAAGCCCGGAACCTCAAGCAGATAAACCACGATTGCGGAGCCGGCGCGCTTGACGGTTGCGGCCGTAAACGCGGCCGCAACCATCCAGCCCGCGTACCAGGCCGCCCAGCTCAGCTCGATGGCAAGAACGTAATCCGTCATGGCTCCCCCCATCTCCAGATGGGAATGGCAGGGGAACCTGACAAGAGTGACGCTAGAAGACGAGCGCCTTGGCCTCTTTGACGAGCGGCAGCCTGGCAATGGCCCCAAGAACCTTGCCGTCGAGAGGCCCATCCACTTCAACCAGCGCAATGGCATCGGCACCAGGGGCACTGCGGCCCAGATTGAAGTTTGCGATATTGACACCGGCTTCACCCAGAAGCGTGCCAAGCCGGCCGATGAAACCAGGCTTGTCTTCGTTGATCACATAAAGCATGTGCGGCGCGAATTCGGCATCCATGTTGATGTCTTTGGCCTGGATCAGGCGCGGACGGCCATCGGCGAACACGGTTCCGGCGACGCGGCGCGTCGTGCCGTCGGCAAGCGTCGCTGTCAGCTTGATATAGCCCTCATAGACGCCCTGACGCGGTCGTCGGGTTTCGCTGATCTTGATGCCTCTCTCCTTGGCCACCAGAGGTGCATTGACCATGTTCACCTCGCTCAGCGTCGGATGCAGAAGGCCCATCAGCGCAGCCTGGGTGAGTGCGCGCAGGTTAAGCTCGGCCGCACTGCCGTCATAAAGAATATCGACATTCTCGATGCTGGTTCCGGTTAGCTGGCCCACAAAGGCACCCAGCTTCTCGGCAAGCGAGATCCAGGGCCGTACTCTTTGTGCCTCATCGGCGGAAATCGACGGCATGTTGAGCGCATTCACGATCGCGCCAGTCAGCAGATAGTCCGAAATCTGTTCGGCCACCTGCAGTGCCACATTCTCCTGAGCTTCCGCCGTGGAGGCGCCCAGATGCGGTGTGGCGATGAGCTTTTCATTGCCGAAGAGGCTGTTGGTCTTGGCCGGCTCCTCCTCGAACACATCGAGTGCGGCGCCAGCAACGTGGCCAGACTCAAGCGCGGCCTTGAGTGCAAGCTCATCAACAAGACCACCACGGGCGCAGTTGATGATGCGCACGCCCTTCTTGGTTTTTTGCAAGGCATCTGCCGAAAGTATATTGCGCGTCTCAGACGTCAGTGGCGTGTGCAGGGTGATAAAGTCAGCACGCCCAAGCAAGTCGTTGAGCTCTACCTTCTCGACACCAAGTTCCGCTGCCCGTTCCACCGACAGATAGGGATCATAGGCGATCACGTGCATCTTCAGCCCGCGCGCACGATCCGCGACGATCGAGCCAATGTTGCCGGCCCCAATCAGGCCAAGGCTCTTGCCGTAGAGCTCCACGCCCATGAAGCGGTTCTTTTCCCATTTGCCGGACTGCGTCGAGGCATTGGCTGCCGGAATATCCCGCGCCAGTGCCATCATCATCGCAATGGCGTGCTCGGCCGTGGTAATGGAATTACCGAACGGAGTATTCATGACGATTACGCCCGCAGCCGTTGCCGCCGGAATATCGACATTGTCGACACCAATACCAGCCCGGCCGACCGCCTTGAGCTTCTTAGCCGCCTTCAGCACGTCGGCCGTGACTTTGGTCGCAGAACGAATAGCAAGACCATCATAATCGCCGATGATGGCGATCAGCTCCTCCTTGGAGAGCCCGGTCTTGACATCCGCCTCAATGCCACGCTGCTTGAAGATCGCCACCGCCGCCGCCGACAGCTTGTCCGAGATCAGAACCTTGGCCATTGCTCAGTTCTCCTTAACTTGGCCGAAGGCCCAGTCGAGCCAGGGCATCAATGCTTTGAGATCAGCTTGCTCCACCGTGGCACCGCACCAGATGCGCAGTCCCGCCGGGGCCGCACGATAGGAAGCGATATCGAAGGCGACGCCCTCCTTCTCGAGCACGTTGGCAAGCTTCTTTGCGGCTTCAGCCTGCGCCTTGTCGTCAAGTGCGGTGAACCAGGGATCCACAATTTTCAGGCAGACACTGGTATTGGAACGGATGTGAGGATCCGTTGCCAGAAAGCGCAGCCACTGCGACTGGGCGACGTGGCCCTCGATCACCGCGACATTGGCATCGGCTCGCCCCTTCAGGGCAGAAAGCCCACCCAGTTCTTCTGCCCATGACAGCGCATCAAGATAATCTTCAACCGCCAACATCGACGGCGTGTTGATGGTCTCGCCTTCAAACAAACCTTCGACGAGTTTGCCCGACTTGGTCATGCGGAAAATCTTGGGCAAGGGCCAGTGCGGCGTATAGGCTTCCAGCCGTGCGACAGCTCTTGGACTTAAGATCAGCATGCCATGGGCGGCTTCACCACCCAGAACCTTCTGCCAGGAAAATGTCGTGGCATCCAGCTTGTCCCAGGGCAGATCCATCGCGAACGCGGCACTTGTCGCATCGCAGATCGTCAGTCCCAGCCGGTCCTGCGATATCCAGGCACCGTCCGGCACCCGTACGCCCGAGGTGGTACCGTTCCACAGAAAGACGCAGTCGTGATGGGGATGGTGCTGCTTGAGATCCGGTAATGCCCCATAACCAGCCTTGAAGACATTCACATCCTTGAGTTTGAGCTGCTTGACAGCGTCCGTGATCCAGTCTTCGCCAAAGCTCTCCCAGGCAAACACATCAACCGGTAATGGGCCGAGCAGGGACCACATTGCCATCTCCACAGCACCGGTGTCTGACGCCGGCACGATGGCGATACGATGCGTGTCAGGTACATTGAGCAGCTTGCGCGTGCGCTCAATCGCGTCCTTCAACTTGGCTTTTCCAGGTTTGGAGCGGTGTGAACGACCGATCACGGCGTTCTTGAGCGAGTCCGTGGTCCAGCCTGGCCGTTTGGCACAAGGTCCGGACGAAAAAAAAGGCCGTGCAGGGCGCACGGCCGGACGATTTCCGGTCATAGTCATTCCTTTCAGAATGAAGCGCCTCGTTGGGGAGGCGTGGCCCACAGGTCTTATAGGCGCATCAGTTCAGCGGGTCAATCACAACTTTGCTCATGGTCCACGATTGTCTGACGCCACGCGTCTTTTGCACTCAATTACAGCATTGCGATCACGTCTGGCTGGCGCTCGAGCAAACCTATCCTTCGGTGTCGCAACCTCTTTGCAGGCAAACAGGATTTGCCCTTTGCTCACCTGCTTCGTGCACCGCGTCATCTGACGGCAGACACAGAATGCAGGCACCATGCGTGACACAATGTCCGGCCGTCAGACGACGATCTGCGCTTCCATGTAGAGTGCACACGGACCCTTCAGGATTGTCCGCGCCTTGGCCACGCGACAGATGAGATCTCCGCCCCGTGCCGAGATCTGACGGGCATGGAGCGTCATCTTGCCGAGCCGCTGAGCCCAATAGGGTGCTAAAGAGCAATGTGCCGAACCGGTAACCGGATCTTCGGGCACCCCCTTGTCCGGAGCGAAGAAGCGCGAGACAAAATCATAATCGCCAAAGCCTTTGGCGGTAGTGATGAGCCCCCACATTCCCTGCGCATGCAGCAAGGGCGCGATCTTTCCAGGTCCCTCGATGCGCGCAATCGTCTCGGCGTCGTCCCACACTGCCGTAATGTAACGCGCTCTGAGAAGTTCCTGCGGCGGCGGCGTACCCAAGGCCGCGGCAAGCCCCTCGGCAAAGCTTTTGTCCCACCATGGTGTTGGCGGGTCGGACGGCAGTGACATCTCGTGCCAGCCGTCGTCGCCACGGCAAACGGAGAGCTTGCCCGAGCGGGTTTCAAAGCTGACCTCTGTGAGATCTGGTTCAAGCTCAGTAAAGATAAGATGGGCGCTCGCCAGGGTCGCGTGACCACAGAGATCGACCTCCGCCTGCGGCGTGAACCATCTGAGATCGTACTGTCCAGCAGCTGTACGAACAAAGAATGCCGTTTCAGAGAGATTGTTTTCGTTGGCGATCTTTTGCATCAACTCTGCGCCGAGAAATCGCTCGAGCGGCACCAGCGCGGCAGGATTGCCTTCAAATGGATGCCGGGCAAAGGCATCGACCTGCCACATCTTCAGCTTCATCGCCAATCTCCGTACTTTGATCGTGTGGGCACATCTGCCCATCTTGGGATCAATACCGTCACCAGCCCTCCATACGGGGCTCACCCCGTCTTGAACAAGCTTATCCGCCTGTCGGGGTTTGCAAAAGCGCGCGGAACTCGTCGCGGAGTTCATCCACCGAGGTGATCACCAGCCCTTTAGGCACGCCTATATCAACGAGCAGCGCTTCACTGAGCTGCAGGCTCGATTCGATGGTTTCTGGAACCGCATCGCTGACTCCCAGTGCGTAAAGTCGCTTGGCATGTTCCGCATCACGCGCTCTCGCGACAATGATCAGATCAGCCCGCTCCGCCCGCGCCGCCACGACCACAGCATCGGCGGCGCTAGCGTCATCCATGGTCACAACCAGGGCTCTTGCATCCTTGACGCCGCAATGGCGCAGCAGCTCAATCCGGCGCGCATCGCCAAAGAAGGTCGGACTTCCTCTGCGCCGTTCACGCGCGACAAGCCCCGCATGGGCATCGATCGCGATAAAGTCGATATTGTGACGCTTCAGCATCTGACCAACCAGTTCACCGACACGCCCATACCCCACAATCAGAACATGATTTCTGGTGTCTTCCGGAGCAGGCAGAATGTCCGCCAGCAGCGTTTCCTCACGCGAGCCCACCTTGAAGCGCTCAGAAAGGTGGACCAGTGGCGGAATGGCAAACATGGTGATGGTGGCAGCAATGAGGGCGTTGGTCCCGGTTGCGACCGTAACGATATGACCGGCCATCGACTGGCTGATCAGAACGAGGGCAAACTCTCCGGACGGCGCCAGTATCATCGCTGTCTGAGCTGCAACCGCAGCGGGCAGTCCTGCCAGACGGCATAAGGGCGCGATCACGAGGACCTTGATAGCCAGAATGCCGCCAACGAGACCGAGCAGCAGATAGGGCGCGGCCGCAATCTGCCCGAAATCAAGGCGAGCCCCTACGGCGGTAAAGAAAAGACCAAGCAGCAATCCCTGGAAGGGTTCGATGGTCATGGCGATCTGCCGCCGAAACTCAGTTTCCGCAAGCAGCAGTCCAGCAATGAAGGTCCCCAGCGCCATGGATTGGCCCAAGGCTGCCGTGGCCGCCGCCGCACCGATCACCACCAGAAGCGATGCCGCAACAAAAAGTTCACTGCTCCGGGTCTGTGCCACCAGCCGGAATAGCGGCTTCAATACCAGGCGCCCGAAACCAACCAGTAGTGCAAACTCAAGCAGACCTGTCGCCAGCGCCAGGAGCGCCGCCCAGCCCGAATGTCTGACGTTGTCCGGTGACAACAAGGTGAGCATGAACAGCAGGGGAGCCACGGCGAGGTCCTGGAACAGCAGGATTGCGAAGCTCGTCCGTCCGGCTGCGGAATTGAGCCGGCGGCGCTCGGACAATGCCGGCAAAACGATCGCCGTCGAAGACAAAGCAAGCGCCGTGCCATAGACGATCGCCGAGCGCGGCTGTGCTCCGAGGAGATAGGCGATCAAGCCGATGGCAGCTGAGCAGATGGTCACCTGGGCAGGCCCTAGCCCGAAGACGAACGATCGAAGTCGCAGCAGGCGGTCGAACGACAATTCAAGACCGATCATGAAGAGGAGAAAGGCAACCCCCAAATCTCCCAACTCGGCCATGCGGACCGGATCATCGAAACTGACATAGCTGAGAACTGGCAGAGCATGGGCCAGAGCACCCAGGCCAAAAGGGCCAAGCAGGACCCCGGCCGCGAGAAAACCCAGCACCGCCGAAAGGTGCAAGCGGGCGAACAGCGGCACGATCACCGCGGCAACACCGAGGAAGAGCAAAAGATCAGAACTGACATGGGTCGCGCCGAGCATGGCAAAAGGCTGCCGCCGCTCGTCAGGCAAAGCAAGTGATGCCACCCCAAGACGCGACCTTTGGCCCCGTTACCGGCCGGTTAGCGGCTCAGGGGGTCGCCGCGGGGTTCGTAACTGCCGCGCTGGAACGGATATGACTGCGGCGCTCTGCAAGCGTGCGCTTCATCTGAGTCTGCAGCTTTTCGAAGGCACGAACCTCGATCTGACGAACCCGTTCTCGGGAAATGCCATATTTCTGCGACAGCTCCTCGAGCGTCGACGGCTCGTCCTGGAGGCGCCGTGCCGCGATGATCTCACGCTCACGCTCATTGAGTTCTTCCAGGGCCGTACTGAGCAGCTCACGCCGTTCATTAAGCTCTTCGCTGCCTGCCAGTATGGCCTCCTGGTCAAGGCCATCATCGGTCAACCAGTCCTGCCACTCGGCGTCAGACTCGCTTTTCACCGGTGCGTTGAGCGAGGAGTCCGGTGCCGACAAGCGCCGGTTCATGTCCACGACATCATGCTCGGGAACCCCAAGCCTGTGGGCGATTTCGCGGACATGCTCGGGTGTCAGATCACCCTCTTCAAGGGCATTGATCTGACTTTTGGCCTTGCGCAGGCTGAAAAACAGCTTCTTCTGATTGGCCGTCGTGCCCATTTTGACGAGGCTCCACGACCTTAGGATGAATTCCTGAATCGCTGCCCGAATCCACCACATCGCATAGGTGGCCAGACGAAAGCCCTTATCGGGCTCAAAGCGTTTGACCGCTTGCATCAGCCCGACATTGCCCTCCGAGACGATCTCGGAGATCGGCAAGCCATAGCCGCGATAGCCCATGGCGATCTTGGCCACGAGACGTAGATGGCTGGTCACCAGGCGACGGGCCGCTTCTGGGTCCTGGTGTTCCTTCCAGGCCTTGGCCAGCATGTATTCTTCTTCGGGTTGTAAAAGCGGAAATTTGCGGATTTCAGACAGGTAACGTGACAGGCCGCTCTCGCCTGCCAGCGCCGGCACTCCTCGGCTGCTCATCAAATCAGGCCCCCTTGGCCCTGGTTTCCCCGGCGCTTCAGCCGCCGGGCAATGACGTCCCTCCGCTTTCTTCGATAACGCGCCAGAGAGCAAAATGGACCTAACGCTCCGCCAAAATAGCCGAAGCGGTCTGTGTAAAATGGGAAGCCTCGAGCCCTAAATCAAGGGCATGGTCTCGCCCTGCCGCGTCACGGCCCGTTCAGCAGACGAAGGGACTCGATGAGGCCCGCAAAGTCAGCCGGCCAGTCTGATTCAAACCGCAGTGTGCGGTTGAGTATGGGGTGATGGAAGCCAAGCAGGCGGGCATGCAAAGCCTGCCGCGCAAAGCCGGCCGCAGCACCATAGGCGGCGATCTGCGCGTCATTGCGGCCCCGGGGGGTACCGCGGGCACGCCCATAGGTGGGGTCCCCGATAAGCGGATGCCCCAGATGGGTGAGGTGGACGCGGATCTGATGGGTGCGCCCGGTCTCAAGTCGGCATTCGACCAACGCCGCGAAGGGCTGGCTCGTGGGCCCGAAACGTTCCAGCGTGCGATAGCGCGTGCGCGCCTCCTTGCCACCGCCACGGACCACTCCCATGCGTTTGCGATCAAACGGATTGCGAGCGATCAACCCCTCGATCCGGCCCTCCGCCTGGCGGGGGGCGCCCCACACCACCGCGTGATAAGCCCGTTCAATGGCATGGGCGGCAAACTGCTTGGCCAGGCTCGTCATCACTTTCTCGGTCTTGGCGGCCACCAGAAGGCCGGTTGTGTCCTTGTCCAGGCGGTGGACAATGCCTGGACGGGCAACCCCGCCCACCCCCTTCAGGCTCTCTCCGCAATGAGCGATAAGCGCGTTGACAAGGGTTCCGTCCGGATTGCCGGCTGCTGGATGGACGACGAGGCCGGCCTGCTTGTCGATGACGATGAGATGCTCGTCCTCGTAGACCACCTTGAGGGGGATGGCCTGCCCAACCGGCTCTGCCGCAACAGGTGGAGGTATCGTCAGCTCAAAATCTTGCGCGGGTTTGATTCGATAATTGGCGTCTTTTATGGTCTCGCGCCCCGAGGTGACCCGTCCGCTGGCGATCAGAGCCTGCAGACGGGCACGACTGAGTTCGGGAAATTTAGCAGCAAGAAACCGGTCGAGGCGCCAGCCAGCCTCCGCCACGTTGGCACGGGCGCAGCGCCGCTCTGGCTCGGAGGTTAAAATGTCAGGCACTTCGGATCGCGACATGAACGATGATGTGGCGCGCAGCGCCGCCAAGGTCAATCCACCTGTTGAGAGGGGTGCCCTGCACACCTTCGCGGTCAGCCTCGTGGTAGTGCTTTCCACGCTGATCGTGATCGGCGTCGGGCTGCTCATTTATGGCTTCCTGCGTCGCAGTGAACCGGCAAAACCCGCCCCTGTGAGGGTTGCCGCACCTCAGGCCACGCACACCTTCGTCTTGCCCGGCCACGCGGTCATCAAAACGGTGAGCGTTGCGCAGAACCGCCTTGTCCTCACGCTTGAAACTGGACGCGGTGAGGAAGTCGACATCTTCGACCTCAAGGATGGGCATCTGGCTGCACGGATCCTGGCACCCGCAGCAAAACCATGATCGACAGACTGGTTCTGACCAATGCACTGAGGGAGCAGATCGCCCGCGAAGCCGAGGAGAGCTTTCCGCGCGAGTGCTGCGGGCTGGTCGAGGGAACCCTTTCGGATGGTACCGCCCAGGCCGTCTCCCTGCATCCCTGCGCCAATCTGGCCAAAGAGCCAGACCGCTTTGAAATTGACCCGCGCGACCACATCAGGCTGCTGCGTCAGCTGCGCGGCAGTCCGCACAGCCTCATCGGCTGCTATCACTCTCACCCCAATGGCCAGGCAGCCGCGTCTGCGCGCGACACCCTGGGCGCAAGCGAAGAAGACTTCCTGTGGCTCATTCAGGCGGTTCGGTGCGATGGCGCAGGTGAGCTCGGTGCCTTTGTGTTCGGCCAGAATCGCTTTCACGCTCTCTGCATCGCCGATCGGCGCTGACACCATGGCCTCAACGGCAAACTCAAGGCCACGCCAAGCCAATCATTGGCGCACCAGACCAGGGAAAACTCATGCCGCGATGAGGCTTGGGAGGTATTCGTCGTCCCAGGCGGCGGTTTTCCGCGTGAGGCGCATGGAGTCCTGGATGGACGACTTCCGGTAGAGGTTGTTCGTCCTGTGGCGCAGGGCGTTGACGTTGGCGGGCGCGTGCCCCGCTCGGATCCGCCATTCGTCGTCGCGGAACATCATGTCCATAGCAGTGCAAACCATTTTCTCCCATCCAGTGATCGCGGATCATGGGACCGAGAGCGCTCGCCGGTAAGGCCAGCCAGGTGATGTAGTCCCGCGTTTCACGCAGGATTTTTTCATCGCTCTCGCGCTGACTTTCAACAATGACGACGCTCTCCGATCCGGGCCAGTTATGGCGCACCTGCAGCCATCCGACATCATGGATCATGGTGTATTTCCGTGTTTCGATGCGTCCGTGGTCGCCATCGACGGTCTCGTGCCGGCTAACCCTGGACTCCTTGAATCCATTGGCTCTCTGCTCCGCCGCAAAGATCTCGACATCCTCGCGCAAGGTCCCCTGATTGCCCTTGAGTGCGATGATGTAATCCGCCTTCTTGTCTCTGATTTTCTTCGCCATGGCACGCTGGCATCCCATGGCGTCGATAGTGATGACAGCACCTTCGATTTGCATCATGTCGAGCAGCGCGGGAATGGCAACGATCTCACTGGACTTCTCGCTCACCTTGACCTGCGCCAGCGCCCGGCGCTGACGCGCGGCAAAGGCCGAGACCATGTGGATCGGGTCCTTTGCGCCTTTCTTTTGATAGTAGCGACGCAAGGTTTTGCCATCGATCGCGATGACCTCGGCCGGGGTTTTGGTCAGCGCCGCAACCCGGCGCACAAAGCAGCGCTGGAAGGCGCGAGGGTCGAGCGAGGCAAAAATATCACCCAGGGTATCATGGGGAGGGGTTCCATCAGCGAGGGGCGGAAGCGCCTCAACAGGGCGAGTGTCTTGACGCCGAACCAGGCGAAATCGGTGAAGCCATCAGCTCCGGCCAGCACGGCAAGCAGCGCCAACAGCAACACCTCGTCCAGCGGATAAACCACCTTGCCGCGCTGCCGCCGGTCGGCATTTCCTTGAAATGATTCAGAGAAAGGCCGTTTCGCCGAGCGCCGCCAGATCCGTCGTCGCCTCTTCCATCGCCAGCCTCCACCAATCAAATCAGGGGAGCACCTGGGATCCAGCACATCATCTTGATGTCACGCAGTTTTTCACCCAATCACCCTGCGCACCAGACGACATAAGCTTGCCCAGATGGCTGCGGAAAGGTTATAAGCCCCGCCTTCGGCTAGGCTCCCATCGTCTAGCGGTTAGGACGCGGCCCTCTCAAGGCTGAAACAGGGGTTCGATTCCCCTTGGGAGCGCCAATAAAATCAATGTGTTATTGTTCTGCCGCGATCCTCAAAAATCCATAGCTACCAGCCAGCAACCAAATCGCTGCGGCTCTGACCTCCCAAGTTCAATCCACAAGAAAGTCTGCGCGTCCGTCGCGAGATACCGATGCAGCCGCGGGAAGCGAAATGGCTGTGCCGTGATTCGCGTTTGCCGGTTCGGCCGAAAGGATCCGTGTGCCGCAGGCCGCGACGGGTTCAAGGAGGTGGTAGGCTGCATGAAAGGACGACTCGATAGTGCGGCAATGCCACACTATAAACGCGCCATTACTGAGGCCCCGGATTACTTGGCCGATGCGGACGATGCCGGGATGACACCCGACGAACGCGAAGCGGTCGTTGACTTTTTGGCAGAGAACCCAAAGGCGGACGATCTCATCCCGGGGGCCGGCGGCGGGAGGAAGTTTCGTGTTGCTGGACGCGGCAAAGGCAAGAGCGGCGGCTATCGGGTCATCACATAATTTTGGTGGCGACGATATCCCGGTGTTTCTTCTGAACGTGTTCGCCAAGGGTGACCGAGTGAATCTGAGCAAGGCCGAGGTCAACGAATTGTGGCGTGAATTGAGTGGATTGGCAGATGATTATCGGAAAGGAGTAAGGCGCCGTGTCAAAGGCCGGTGAGCGGATTCTCAAGAGTGTACGGCGCGCTCGCGCCTTCGCGCGCGGCGAGGAAACCGACGGGTTCGTCGTGCATGTGCCAGAAGAGGTTGACGTGCGCACGATCCGCAGCAACCTCAAACTGACGCGCGAAGAATTCGCTGCGCGTTTTGGTTTTGCCAAAGGTGCTGTGAAGGATTGGGAACAAGGCCGTCGATAACCCGAGCGGTCGGCTCGCATCTTGCTCCGCGTTATCGAAAAAGACCCGGCGGCAGTGGAACGGGCATTGAGAGCCGCGTAATGCTTTGGCTTCTTCAACTTAAATGATGGCCCGCGACTCCGGATAGCGACAGCGGCGTCGGGCGACGCGCGTCGGATTCAATGACGGTAAGATCATATTCAAGACGGGCTGTCGTCTGTTGGATCAGCGCTTTCAGCCAGTCGCAGGCAAAAGGAGAGACAACTATCCGGTCGATCAGCTTTTCCGGATCAATAGCGATGCTGATCCCATTCACGTCAGCAGATGTCACGTCATAGACTAGCGCCCGCAATTCTCGCTCGTGCTCAAAAGACCGCTTCTTTCTCAGGAAATCTTGGACAACCACATCCATATCGGTACGTTGGTGAGCGTGCTTATCGAAGTCAATATACTCGATGCGGGATAAGAAAATG
>JAJZGY010000169.1 GCA_021804785.1 Pseudomonadota bacterium
TTCCCATGCCGTGGGGCAGAGCGATCCGGCCGGCATTGCCGACGTGCTCCTGGAGGCCGCGCTGACCACCATCGTCGATCTTGAGGATTCGGTGGCTGCCGTGGATGGTGCGGACAAGGTTGAAGCCTACCGCAACTGGCTCGGACTGATGCGCGGGGATCTTGCTGCCAGCTTCACCAAGGATGGCCGCACCATGACGCGGCGCATGGCCAAGGATCGCAGCTATGTGGCCCCCGGTGGCAGCGCTTTGACCCTTGCCGGTCGCAGTCTTCTCCTGGTGCGCAATGTCGGTCATCTGATGACGACCCCAGCGGCCCGGTTTGATGGTGCCGAGGCTTATGAAGGCATTCTTGATGCGGCGATCACCAGCCTGATTGCGCTTCATGATCTCAAAGGGCTGGGGCAGGTGAAGAACAGCCGCAAGGGCTCGATCTATATCGTCAAACCCAAAATGCATGGTCCTGACGAAGCCCGCTTCACCAATGATCTTTTTGCGGCGGTCGAAGATCTGCTTGGCCTTGCCCGCAATACCATCAAGGTCGGCGTCATGGATGAGGAGCGGCGGACCTCGGCCAATCTTGCTGCGACCATCGCGGCCGTGAAGGAGCGCATCTTCTTCATCAACACCGGCTTTCTGGATCGCACCGGCGATGAAATCCATACCTCCATGCTGGCGGGGGCGTTTCTGCGCAAGGCCGATATCAAGGCGGCGCGCTGGATCAAGGCCTATGAAGATCGCAATGTGCAGATCGGACTTGCCTGTGGCCTGTCGGGCAAAGCACAGATCGGCAAGGGCATGTGGGCGGCACCCGACCGCATGCATGCCATGCTTGCCGAAAAAATCGGTCATCCCATGAGCGGCGCCAATACCGCCTGGGTGCCCTCGCCAACGGCGGCGACGTTGCATGCCACCCATTATCACCGTTGCGATGTGGCAGAGCGCCAGAGGTCGCGGGCCGAGGAGAAAGTGAGCCCGCTTGAGGATCTCCTCACCGTTCCGCTCGCCCATGGTGTCAACTGGACCCAGGATGAGGTGCGCGAGGAACTCGACAACAATGTGCAGGGCATCCTCGGCTATGTGGTGCGCTGGGTGGATCAGGGCGTCGGCTGTTCGAAGGTGCCGGACATCCACGATATCGGTCTCATGGAGGACCGGGCGACGCTGCGCATCTCCTCGCAGCACATCGCCAATTGGCTGCTGCATGGCGTTGTGACCACTGACGAAGTCGAGCAGTCACTGCGCCGCATGGCGAAGAAAGTCGACAGCCAGAATGCGGGCGACAGCCTCTATCGACCGATGTCGGAGCGCGAAACCGAAAGCCAGGCCTTTCTGGCGGCCCATCAGCTGATTTTCGATGGCGTCCGCCAGCCCAATGGCTATACCGAACCAACACTCCACGCCTTCCGCCAGAAAGAAAAGCAGCGGACAGGGTGACTGGCGCATCGGGCAATTGCGGCGCCTGGACGGAATTTTGTCTTACTCAAGACGTTCGTGTGTCTGAGGTTTTGGTGCGGTCAGAGCGGAAAGATACCCCGCTTTCGCGGGCTTGATCGCGGCACATCTGTGCGTGCGAATGGCCAGGACGTCGACGCAGGAAGAGGCGCGCACTGGACAGAGATAACGGCTTGCCGGGTACTTCGGCTTTTCCAGATGGCAAAGCCTGATTGAAGCGATCGGCGACGCCCCTGCCGTTGCCCTGCTCGGGCCGCGTCAGGTCGGCAAGACCACCCTCGCGCAGGAAGTTGGCGATACACGCCCGTCCATATACCTCGATCTTGAGAGCAGTGCGGATCGCGCCAAGCTCGCTGATCCTGAAACCTATCTCGCCAGCCACGAGGATGAACTGGTTATCCTTGACGAGGTGCATAGGACGCCAGAGCTCTTTCAAAATCTGCGTGGCCTTATTGACCGCGGACGGCGCAAACACAAAAGGACCGGGCGCTTTCTTTTGCTGGGGTCGGCCTCGGTCGATCTCCTCCAGCAGTCCGGCGAAAGTCTGGCCGGACGCATTTCCTATTTGGAGCTGGGGCCGTTTGATGCGCTGGAAATCCCGCCTGGTGATCTGGAAGCATTGTGGACGCGTGGCGGCTTTCCACCGAGCTATCTGGCAGCGAGCGATGCCGCGAGTTTCCGGTGGCGGCAGAATTTTATTCGTACCTATCTTGAGCGTGACATTCCGCAATTTGGTCCACGCTTGCCGGCAGAAACGCTGCGGCGGCTGTGGACGATGCTGGCTCACAACCAGAGTGAGCTGTTGAGCGCCGCGAATCTAGCCCGTGCGCTCGGCGTAGATAATAAGACGGTTGCCCGCTATCTCGATTTGCTGGTCGATCTTCTTCTGGTGCGCCGATTGCAGCCTTGGCACCGCAACAGCGGCAAACGCCTCGTGAAGTCACCAAAGATCTATGTACGTGATAGTGGCATTGTCCATGCCCTGCTCCGTCTGCCAACACGCGAGGATGTACTGGGGCATCCTGTTGTTGGTGGAAGCTGGGAGGGCTTTGTCATCGAGTCCCTGGTGGCAGCAGCCCCCGAGGGCACGGAGGCAAATTTCTATCGCACGTCGGCGGGAGCGGAGGTGGATCTGGTTTTGACTTTGCCCGGCGACGGGCTTTGGGCCATTGAAATCAGACGCAGTTCCGCTCCCAAGTTGGGGCGCGGCCGCCCACAAGCTCCACAGGCTTCCGGGCCAAACCGAAGCGGACAATCGATGTGCTACCAAAACCGGACATCTTTACGTGCTAGCGACAGAACGAGACGGGGCAGCCGAAACCCCGCCGCGAAGCGGTGAACGCCAACCCGGACGCTTTGTGTCTATTCAGATGCCTATGCGCGAGATGCCAAGACGCGCACTCCTGCAGCAAGGCCTGGTGCA
>JAJZGY010000016.1 GCA_021804785.1 Pseudomonadota bacterium
AAGGCGAGATGCTGCTACCGATGCGTTACCCTTGATGGGGAATTCAATGAAGGCGAAACGGGCGTCCTTTTTGTGGGCGTTGTAGAACGCTTCGACTGCCGGATTGGAGGCTCGGCAAAATGGGCAATTGTAGTCGAAGAACTCAACAAATGTCGTCTTGGCTTGCGCAGGCCCAGTGATGAACGCGAGTTTGGGATCAAAGAACGGCTTCAGCCCAAGTTTGTCGACGGCAGCCTGGCGGGCAGCGTCGTCTGCGATTTGCTGCTCTTCTTGCAGCCTGTTGCTCATCTTTACGAGTATTTCAGGGTGGGTGAGTAGATAGGACCGCACCGTCGCCGTCGTGTTGGGCGTGGGAAGCAGTCCCGCTGCTGACAAGGCATAGACGCTTGCCACGGCAATGACCGCGCCGGCCAAGGTACTTGTCAGCGTCGCTCTGAAACCCATGATGTATTCAGCCTCTGTCGTGTTGCTCGCGGAGGAGAGATGTTGCTGTGGAGATAATGTCACTCGCCCGCTGCCAGGCTATCGTCCCCGGTTTCAGCTTATGCGCCGCGCGGTTGGCGAAGACCGCTGCCGCTTGCATGCCTCCGCTCCAGTAATACCGTTCAGCGGTAGCCAAATCTGCCATCGGTTGATCGCCTAGCGTCGAATAGGCCTGGGCTTCCTCATACCAGCCAAAGGTATTGGTTCTGTCCTGCTGCATGGCAACCTGCAGATTGGAAACCGCAGCCTTGACCTGAGGCCGCTCATTGGTCGCAATTTGCGCGGCAGCAAGGGAGACCCGGATCAGGGGCGCATCCGGTAGCAGATCGACAGCTTTCTGGTAGGGAATTATACCGGCGCGAGGCTTGCTCATTTCGACCAGAATCTGTCCATACATTTCCCAGAAATATGGATTTTTGGGCTCGCGCTTGATCAGTGTCTGGATCTGTGACAGTGCCTTCCCAAAGTCAGGTTCGCGGAAGTACGCCATCGCGCGAGCGTAAAGCGCTTCATCGCTGTTGTCGGAGGGAGGATAGCGACGCAGGACATCGGATGGCTTGTCGAGATAGCCAATCAGCTTGGCTTGGATCATGTGGTATTCATGTACGACAGCCGGACTGTCCTTGACGTCCTTGTAGGGGCTTGCGTCGACGCGTTTGCGCAATTCATCGATACGAATATCGTCCGCGGGGTGATCGGAAATGAACGTTTTGTTGAAGTCCGCGCTCATGCGCTGCTGTTGCGCCAGCATTTCGAACACATGCAGCATGCCCTCGGCAGACTGGTGTGTGCGCGTCAGATAGGTGACGCCGCGCTGGTCTGCGGTGGATTCCTGTGCCCGTGAAAACTCCAGATACTGGGACATCGCCGCCTGCTGACCGAGGACGAAGGCGCCCATTCCAGCAGCCCCGCCGCCTGCGACCATGGCCACGACACCAACGAGTATGCCAAGCAGCATCGGGATGGTGGCCTTCTGCATCGCCATGGCGCCACGAATCACATCGCCTCCTGCAATGTGTCCGGTTTCGTGGGCGAGCACGCCCTTGACCTCATTTGGGGACTTCAGCTGGGTCAGAAGCCCGGTATTGACGAAAATATCCTCGCCTTCACTTTCGAGCGGGCTTTGTGCCGCAAAGGCGTTGATGGCCGGATCGGCATTCAGGTAGATGTGTATGGTTGAGGGGTCGACACCGGCCGCCCGCAGCAGGGGACGTTCATAAGAGTAGAGTACGCGCTCGATCTCGGTGTCGCGGATGATTTCAATGCCCTGAGCCGAAGCCGATGTTGTCGCTGCCAGAAGCGTCACCAGGGTGGGTGCGACAAAGGCGAGGGCCCGTAATACCGCCTTCAGGCGGCCAGCAATTAACCGGATCCGAGGGTTGCAAAACGCCAAGGCTTGACCTCTCCTCTCAGCCCGCGCCACATCCCGGGATCGGACCCTATGAGTGGGGCCGCCTGGCGTCAATCAGGGCTGCTATGTCACGTCGACGCGCGATCTGAACCACAAAAATTGGACCATTTCATGCCACGTCTGCGCATTCTGTTGTGTCTTTCGGGAGTTCTTCTGCTCACCGGCTGCTCGCTGGGCGGCCTGACCTATAACCCCAATCGGGGGCTTGAGGTATCCCAAACCGGCCAGAGCTCTGCTTCAACCACATCGGATAACGGCCGTGGTGAACTCACGCTAGGGTCGCTGTTCGGCGCGAGCTCCAGCAATCCGCGTGACGGCTATGTAGTGGGCGATGAACCCTCGGCGGTCAAGGCTGCCTCCGCGGTCCTGCACGAGGGTGGCAGTGCGGCGGATGCGGTGACCGCTCTATACCTTTCGATGGCCGTTACATTTCCGGGGGCTGCCAGCCTGGGCGGGGGTGGGGCCTGCGTGATCTATAACGAACAAAGTGGCCGGGCACACACGCTCACCTTCATGCCCGGAAAGGCAGGAGACGGAAAATATGGCGTTCCGGGCAATGTGCGTGGCTTTCAAGTCCTGCAGAGCCGATATGGCAAGCTGCCCTGGGCACGAGATGTCACCTATGCCGAAGCGATGGCGGCCACAGGATTTCCGGTTTCGGCGGCGCTCGAGCAGCGCCTGACCGCAAATCTGGAGCGCATCCGCAAGGACCCCGCGCTGGCGAGGGAATTTCTCGATGCCTCCGGTCAGGTCAAACCGATCGGTACGATCGTTCGCGCGCCCGCGTTGGCGGAAACGCTTGACAGCTTGCGTCGTCACGGGCCTGACGTGTTTTACACCGGCAGCCTGGGTGAGCAGATCGTAAGGGCCATTGCGGGTGAGGGGGGCACGGTGAGCCTGAAGGGCCTGGCTGACTATCGGGCCCAGGTCGCATCCTCACCCAGCTTGAGACTGGACGGCGACCGTCTCTTTGTGGGAGGGGACAGGCTGCATGAAGGCGGCTTCGCCCAAACCCTGACCCGTGCCCTCTTCGCTGCGGGGACATCGACAGCGGCCGGAGACCCAGCTGATCTCGCCACCAGCGTACTGACACAGGCACGTGTCCAGGCCCATCTTGTCGCGCCAACCCCGGATGAGGGGGCCACAGGCTTTGCCGCTCTCGACAGGGCCGGTCAAGCCGTCGCCTGCGCGGTCACCATGAACGGACCATTCGGTGCTGGCCACACGGTGCCGGGAACGGGCATCGTCCTTGCTGCAGCAGCCAATGGCTCTCAGGCCCTGGGGAACGCTGCAGTCCTCAGCCCGATGATCCTCGTGCGCAATGACACCGGCCCGATCCTGATACCCGGCTCACAGCCAAGCTTTACCCCGGTTCTGGTTGGAGCTGGTGCAGGGGGACCGGGCAGCGCGGCAGCGCTGGCCTATGCCATCTATCAGCTTGAACGCGGCGGTGGGATGACCGCCGTGAGCCAAATTCCGAATGGGCTTGTAGGTAACAATGACAGCGTCAATGCCATCGCCTGTCATGATGGGGTGTGCGCAGCATTGACCAATCCACGGGCGGCAGGGTTTGCCGTGGCGATTGCCGCCCGCAGACCGAAGGCATGAGAGCGCTTAGTCCTCGCGGCTGAGAAAAGGACGCTGCCACCAGCCCTTGCGGGGCGGCTCGGCGTGCTTTGTCTCTGGTGTTAGTGGGGCAGTAGCATCTGCTTTCGCTTGTGCGGTCGGTTCGCTCGGGATCACCGTCGTAAAGGGTGTGGCTTCGTCCGGTTTGGATGAAAGGCTGTCGTCAACCTCTGATGGTGGCAGCTCGGCGGCTGGCGCAGCGGTGGATGACGATGCGTCTGGCAGCGGGCTGGTCTCGTGTGCCGGTGCAGTGAGCGACCACTGCGGCGTGGAGGCCGTGTTCGGAGTGATGTCGGGGCCAAATCCCGGCTGCAGGAAGAGCGTATCGACCACCGGTCGGCGCGCGATCTCCTCGCCACCGAGATCTTCGGCCTCGCTTGCATCCTCTGCCAGGAATTCACCGGTTTCGGAGGCCGTCTCTGCGCCCGTGCCTTCTGCAGACTGCTCCCGCCGACCACGGCGCCCGCGACGACGGCGGCGGCGTTTGCGTCGGCCGGCTCCATCGTCGCCCACTGGTGTAACCCCGTCGCCCTCTGGCGCCACCTCCAGGATCTCGGCCGGGCTTGGCTCAGAGGTCTCATCGGAAAGGCTCTCAGTGGCAGGGCCGGTGGACTCTACACGATCACGCCCGCGCCGGCGGCGTCGCCGGCGTCGTCCCCCGCCATTTTCGCTCGCGGCTTGTTCGGTGCGACTCTCCACGCTCGCAGCCTCATCGCTAGGGGCTTCCTCGGGCGCTGGAGCCTGGTAATCAGGGGTCTTGATGACACGCTCACGCTCTTCGGCAACACGCGGCAAGGAGCGTTCGATTTCAAAGTTTCCAGGCGTGACCTGGTTGTCCGGCTCGAAGGTGATGGCGACCTGGTAATCGGTCTCAATGCGTGTGAGCTCACGTCGTTTCTGGTTCAGCGTATAGACCGCCACGTCTGTGGGAACGCGGATGCTCAGCGCGGCGGCGCGCTGCTTCTGGCCTTCCTCCTCCAGTCCGCGCAGCACGCGCAATGCCGTCGACTCCACACTGCGTACGATGCCCTGACCGGCGCAATGCGGGCAGGGCACAGTCGATCCGGCGATGACCCCTGCGCGTAGCCGCTGGCGCGACATCTCGAGCAGGCCGAACTGACTGATCTTCCCGATTTGCACCCGTGCCCGATCATTTTTAATGCAGTCACGCAGGCGCTTCTCGACATTGCGATCGTTGCGGGCATCTTCCATGTCGATGAAGTCGATGACGATAAGTCCCGCGAGGTCACGCAGCCGCAATTGGCGGGTGATTTCCTCGGCGGCTTCGAGATTGGTCTTGTACGCGGTATCCTCGATGTTGTGTTCGCGTGTTGCCCGTCCCGAGTTGACGTCGATTGCGACCAGCGCTTCGGTCTGGTTGATCACAATGTATCCGCCAGATTTCAGCGTGACGGTATTGGAGAACATCGCGTCGAGCTGGGCTTCAATGTGATGGCGATGGAACAGCGGAACCGAGTCTTTGTACTGTTTTACATTCTTTGCATGGCTGGGCATCAGCATACGCATGAAGTCTTTGGCGTTGCGGTAACCGTCTTCGCCTTCGACGATGACCTCGCTGACATCCTTGTTATAAAGGTCGCGGATGGCGCGCTTGATGAGATCCCCTTCTTCATACACACAGGAAGGGGCATTGGACTTGAGAGTCAGCTCGCGTACTGCGTCCCACATCCGCAGCAGATATTCGTAGTCACGCTTGATTTCGAGCTTGGTCCGGTTGGCGCCGGCAGTACGGATGATGAGTCCCATGCCTTCGGGCAGTTCGAGTGACGCTGCGGCGCTTTTCAGACGCTTGCGATCGACTGCGTTGGTGATCTTACGCGAAATGCCACCACCGCGCGGTGTGTTGGGCATCAGAACACAATACCGGCCAGCCAGTGACATATAGGTTGTCAGTGCGGCGCCCTTGTTGCCGCGTTCTTCCTTGACCACCTGAACCAGCATGACCTGCCGGCGTTTGATCACTTCCTGGATTTTGTAGTGACGTTTGCGTACCCAGCGCTGCGTCGGGCGTGTGGCGGCAACGCTCGAAGTACCATTATCCTCGGCACTCGTCTCATCGTGTCCAACCGCCTCGTCGCTGTCTTCCCCATCCAGCGAGAGATCTGACGGGTCCTGTTCACCACCCAGCATGTCCTCGTCGACATCGGTGCCACTCTCGAGCAGCTCCTCAGTCTCGGCGAGGCCATCTTCGTCAATCTCTGCAAGTGAATCCGGGGGGGTCTCTTCATCGCCATCGGCGGTGCTTGGTCCGGGACGACGGCGGGTTTTGGCGGTTTCAACCGCCTCGAACTCGTCCTCATTGCGGCGACGGGCTTCAGCCTCCTGTTCAGCAAGGAGCGCTTGGCGGTCGGCGATCGGGATCTGGTAGTAATCGGGATGGATTTCGGAGAATGCCAGAAAGCCTTGACGATTGCCGCCATATTCGACGAAGGCCGCCTGGAGCGAAGGCTCCACGCGTGTCACCTTGGCGAGATAGATGTTGCCTTTAAGGGGCCGCTTGGCGGCAGCCTCAAAATCAAATTCTTCGACTTTTTGGCCATCCAGTACGACCACCCGGGTCTCCTCCGGGTGGCTGGCGTCGATCAACATACGCTTGGGCATTTAATTCTCCGGGCCCTCCGCGCGCGGGCATCCCCCGCACACGTATAAACGCGGCAGATGGAGCGGTGAGGCGGACAGGGCGTGTGGTTGGGGTGCGCGAGGAGCCCGCGCGCCGGGGCTGAGCCTCGGTCTGCGTCGTAAGGGTCCAAGCGGTGCGGGTCATTGTAAATTCACGTTTTCGGCAGGCGCCAATCGCCCGCTGGGTCATCCTGCCATCCCAGCATCACCGAGATCTAGAACCGGCTAAACAGTCGGCCCTGCCGTCGGGCGGCCAGGTGTCGCAGGATTGGGGGGGCCTTCAACGTCTAGCCCGATGCCGCTCCCGCTGCGACAAAGCAGTAGGGGTATCTTTAGGTATTCCATTGCCCGACGACAAGTGGCTCGGACGGATTCATTCAAATTCCTGCATATGCTAATGAAACGTAAATGTTTTGGGGGTCAGTTTACCTTACATGGATAAAGCAGCGATTCGAATCTGGGCACGAAGGCTGACTTTTGTTGCTGCGGTCAGTCTGGGTGGGCGGGTCGCTGCCCACCCGATCATGGTGCCCACCCCAAGGCCTGAGCCGTTTCGCCTGGGTGGCGGCGGGGTGCAGCCGGGGGCGGTTGTGACCCCGATATCCCGTCCGGAGGTGCGCGCGCCGTCAGCTGCTCCACCGGGAACGCTGCCCGGGATTGCGACGCCGAGCCCCCGGCCTTCACTGCAGGGGCAGATGGCAGCGGCGCCCGAGCAGTCACCGGCACCGCCTCCGGCAGGTAATCCTGCCCCCTCCATGGCTGATGAACCGGTCGTTCTGGGGGCACGGGTTGGGCTTCACGGGGAGCGCACCCGCTTTGTCGTTGAGCTGTCGGACCCGATCAAGGTTCATATTTTCACTCTGGCGGATCCCGACCGCCTGATCATCGACATGCCGCAGGTACTTTGGAAGTTGCGTGGCCCGCCCAGCCATGGGCTCGGCGCTGTTCGTACCTGGCGCTACGGGCTGTTTCGGCCCGGAAATGCGCGCTTTGTGCTGGATCTTCGCCAGCCTATTCGGCTCGCTGAGCCGCTCGTCCTGCCTCCGGAAGACGGTTATGGCTACCGGCTTGTTCTTGACATGTACCCAACCTCGCAGGCGGTGTTCGATAAAACCGCAGGCTGGCCAGCTGATCTGCGCGCCCGCGAGGAGGCTGCGGCCATGCTGGCGTCCATGGCTCCGCCTCCGGTGGTGACGCTCCAGCCATGGGCCAGGCGCCGGCGGCGCAAGGTCATTGTCATCGACCCCGGCCATGGCGGGATCGATTCGGGCACGATCGGGGTGACGGGTCTCGAAGAAAAGAACGTGGTGCTCGCCGTGGGGCTCAAGCTTGCCAAAATGCTCCGTGCCCGCGGTTACAAGGTGTTCATGACCCGTACGACGGATGTTTTTGTGCCGCTGTACCAGCGCGCGCCCTTCGCCCTTCGCCACCATGCCGATCTGATGATTTCGCTACACGCCAATTCCAATCCGGATCCAAAAATCGCGGGTGCATCGATCTACACCCTTTCCGAAAAGGGCTCGAACAAGGAGGCTGCCGCCCTGGCCCGCAAGGAAAACCGGTCCGATATCGTCGCTGGGATTGACTTGCCCAAGGACGATTCGTCAGTTGCCTCAATCCTGATCGATCTGGCGCAAAGAAATACAATGAATCAATCGATTAGTTTTGCGCATGGCGCCCTCCAGCAATTGGCAAAGATCACCGACATCTTGCATCCGGATCCCGCGCGCTCCGCCAATTTTGTGGTTCTGCGCTCTCCAGTTGTTCCTTCGGTCCTGATCGAAATGGGATATCTCTCCAATCCTTATGATTGCCACCAAATGGCCACTTCGGTCTGGCGTAATCGCGTGGCAAAGGCTATTGCCGACGCCGTCGATCGTCATTTCTCCCCGCGTCCGGGCAATACACCGATCGCCGCGCGCAGTCCTGTGCGGCTCAACCGACCGGTGGAGTAGGCAAGATCTTGGCGATGGAACCAGGTACCCTCCAAGGGTAGCGACAGTAAGGGTTAGGTATGGCGCGTAAAATCTGGGTGACACTCGGCATGGTGGCGGGCACGTTTTTGGTCGCCGGCTTCGTCGTGCTTGGCATCTACGTCTACCTGGTGACGCGCGATCTGCCCAGCATCCAGTCCCTAAAGAACTACAATCCCCCCGTCACCACGCGGGTTTATGCATCAAATGGCACAGTCATTGGCGAATATGCGCGTCAACGGCGGGTCTTCGTACCAATCGCGTTCGTCCCGCGCCGGGTCATCGACGCCTTCATTTCTGCCGAGGACAAGAATTTCTATACGCAACCAGGCATTGATCTTGGCCGCATCCTGCGTGCGGGCATAAAGGATATTGGCCTGGTTCTGGAAGGGCGCCGGCCACAGGGTGCCTCGACCATCACCCAGCAGGTTGCCCGTAATTTCCTGCTCAATGACCAGCTGCGTCTCAGTCGCAAGGTCCGCGAAGCCATCCTCGCTATTCGCATTGATGCCACCTACCCCAAGGACAAAATCCTAGAGCTTTATCTCAACGAGATCTTCCTCGGCGAAAATTCGTATGGCGTCGCCGCGGCAGCGCTCAACTATTTTGGCAAGTCGCTTGATCAGCTGTCGATTGCTGACTGTGCCTTTCTGGCTTCTCTGCCACGTTCTCCCACGCATTATGATCCACGCTTCCACCATGCTGCGGCGCTGGCGCGACGCAACTGGGTGATCGGCCAGATGGAATCCAATGGCTATATCACCGCGGCACAGGCGCGCCAGGCGATCGCGCAGCCGCTGATCACCCAGACCCGCGCGCTTGGAGCCCAAACCGAAGACGCCCAGTATTTTGTGGAAGAAGTGCGACGCTGGCTCTACGCCAAGTATGGCGGACGCAAGCTTTATAATGCCGGTCTGCAAGTCCGCTCGACGCTGGATACGCGCCTGCAGAACTACGCGGTCAATGCCCTGAGAGCCGGCTTGGTAAGTTATGACCGCCGCCATGGTTGGCGCGGTGCCATCAGTCACGTCGATGTGCAGGGAAACTGGACAGCTGCGCTTGAGGCGCTCGGCAATCACTCCGGAATTGAAAGCTGGCAGGTTGCGGCTGTGCTCGGCTATGGCTCCAACCGGTCGGTCCGCATCGGTCTCGATAACGGCACGACCGGAATCATACCATTCGCCGAGCTCAAATGGGCGCGTAAGGAATACAAGAATGGTGGCGTGGGCCCAGTACCAACCTTGCCTCAGCAGGTGGTCAAGGTCGGCGACGTGGTTTATGTCGAGGCCGAGAATGCGCAGCGTGCGATCTATGGCCTGCGGCAAGTGCCTGAGGTCAATGGCGCCATCGTCGTGATGGATCCGCATACCGGTCGGGTTCTGGCGATGTCCGGTGGCTTCTCCTATGCCTCCAGCCAGTTTGATCGCGCCATGCAGGCCGAACGCCAGCCTGGGTCATCGTTCAAGCCGTTTGTTTATGCAACCGCGCTTGAGAATGGATATACGCCCGCAAGTGAAGTGCTTGATGGACCAGTGTCGTTTCCTCAGGGGCCGGGTCTGCCGATGTGGACACCCAAGAATTACGACCCAACCTTTCTTGGAATGACGACATTGCGGCGTGGGCTGGAGCTGTCCCGCAACCTACTGACAATCCGTCTTGCCCATGATGTTGGCATGGAGAAGATCATCGCAACCGCCGAGCGTTTCGGGGTCTATGACCACATGCCCGACTATCTGTCCAATGCGCTGGGTGCACAGGACACGACGTTGATGCGGATGGTCACGGGCTATTCCGAATTCGTCAATGGCGGCAAGAAGGTTACCGCAACGCTGATTGATCGCATTCAGAACCGGTATGGCATGACCATCTATCGCCACGACAACCGACCGTGTCCGGGCTGCAATGCGCCGTGGCAAGGCCAATCTGAGCCGCTGCTGCCAGACACCCGCAAGCAATTGATCGATCCGCAGACCGCCTATCAGATCGTCTACATGCTTCAAGGCGTTGTTCAGCGCGGCACCGGCATCGCAATCAGCGTGCTCAAATGGCCGTTGGCAGGGAAGACCGGAACCTCTAACCAGGCCAAGGACGCCTGGTTTGTTGGCTTTTCGCCGGACCTGACCTGTGGCGTCTATGTGGGTTTCGATAACCCGCACAGTCTTGGCTATAACGAGCAAGGTGCAACGGTTGCCGCACCGATCTTCCGTGATTTCATGCGTGATGCACTGCAGGGCGTTCCTCCAACCCCCTTCCGGGTTCCTCCTGGCATTGATTTTGAGACGGTGGATCACGATTCCGGCAAGCCGGTACCGCCGGGTACGCCTGGGAGTATCCTCGAGGCGTTTAAGGCCGGTACCGAGCCCAATCTGGCAGCAGTGGTGGGCAAGGCGAAGAAGCCGGTTGCCAAAGTCGGTAAGGGAACTGGCGGTCTTTATTGACGGTTCTGGGAAGAGTAATCGAGTGTCTCTGGCACGGTGCCCATTTGCCTGGGCGCTCCCCCGGTCTATCATCGCCTCGGCAGCTTGGAGGACATGCGCCAGATGCAGGGTATGAGCAAAATTGCCATGGGAGCAGCCTTGCTGCTGTTTACTCCAGTGCTGGCGGTTCAGGCTGGCGGTGGCGGTGCTCCGGCGCGCGTCAATGCCCAGTTTCCGGCACAGGTAATCTATCCAAAGTCGGCGCAGATCGCTGGCGAAGCTGGTGTGGTCGAGGTGGCGCTGCTGGTTAATTCCGATGGTCAGGCGCAGACGACGTATCGGATCATCAAGTCGTCAGGTCATGCCGACCTGGACACAGCGGCCTTACAGTCGGCGATGAACTGGCATTATGTTCCCGCGCACAACGCCGCCGGAGATCCGACTTGGGGCTGGGTGTACCTCAAGATCAATTATCATCTGCCTGCCGGTAAGCCGTCCTTGCCGGCGCACTGATTGCAGGGCGCCTCCGGCTGCTCTACAACCTGCCGCTCCTGGAACCACAGCCGGAGCCGACAGAAAGAGCATGCGTGCTGAAACCGAGCGGACCATTGATGAAATCAAGCAGGCGCTGACCCTGCTGAGGAGGCATCTTTGACTGGGATGCCGCACTACGACGTCTCGATGAATTGAACGCGAAAGCCGAAGACGCCAGCATCTGGAACGATCCGGTGTCAGCGCAGAAACTGATGCGGGAGCGTCAGCACCTGGATGAGGCTATCACCGGGGTCAAAGACATCGGGCGCGAACTGGCAGACAACGAAGGGCTGATCGAGCTGGCTGAGGCGGAAGGTGACGACGCCATGGTGGCTGATGCTGAGCTCGGTTTGGGCCGGTTGCACCAGCGCGCCGAAACCCTGCGCCTGGAATCGATGCTGTCCGGCGAGGCCGATGCCAATGACAGCTACTTGGAAATCCACGCAGGAGCCGGCGGTACAGAGAGTCAGGATTGGGCGCAGATGCTGCTGCGCATGTACACGCGCTGGGCAGAACGGCGCGGGTATAAGTTGGAGTATCTGGAAGAAAGCGCGGGTGAGGGGGCGGGACTCAAATCGGCAACCATTCTAGTCCGCGGTCGCAACGCCTATGGCTGGCTGAAAACTGAGGCCGGCGTGCATCGTCTGGTACGGATTTCGCCGTTTGATGCCAATGCGCGCCGGCATACGAGTTTTAGTTCGGTTACGGTTTATCCCGTCGTCGACGAAACCATCGAGATCGATATTCCTGAAAAGGAGGTCCGCATAGACACCTACCGGGCGTCTGGCGCCGGCGGACAACACGTCAACAAGACGGAAAGTGCGGTCCGCATCACGCATCTTCCGACCGGGATCGCGGTTCAGTGCCAGACGGAAAAATCCCAGCACCAGAATCGGGCGATCTGCTGGGAGATGTTGCGCTCGAAGCTTTATGAGCTCGAGCTGGAAAAGCGGCAGGCCGCGGTCGATGCGCGCATTGGAGAGAAGAAAGACATCGGCTGGGGCCACCAGATCCGCTCTTACGTGTTGCAGCCCTATCAGCTGGTGAAGGATCTGCGTACCGGCGTCGAAATCCGCGAGCCCGACCGGGTGCTGGACGGAGATATCGACAGTTTTATGGCTGCGGCGCTGGCCCAGGCCATTGGCGGCGACAAACCCGAGGCCGTGAGCGATATCGAGTAAGCCCTGCGCCGCGTCAGCCCAGGATATGTTTTCCCGCGGCTAGAAAACGGCCGGGGTTGATGACCTCGTTTCCGACCCAGATCTCATAATGCACGTGAGGTCCGGTGCTGCGACCGGTCGAGCCGATGCGACCGATCACCATGCCGCGCGTCACGTGCTCGCCAACATGCACGAGGATCCGCGACATGTGGCCGTAGCGGGTTCGTATCCCAAAGCCATTGTTGATCTCGACCATGTTGCCATAGCCGCCAAATGGGCCTGCCCAGATAACTCTGCCTGGTGCTGTGGCATGGATGGGGGCACCCCAAGGGCCAGCAAAATCCAGTCCGGGATGAAATGCCATGCGGTGGGTAAAGGGGTCTATCCGGGGGCCGAAGCCGCTGCTCAAATCAAAGCGTGGTCCGTGAACCGGTGTGGTCAGGGGGACGTGGCGGACCACGGCATAGAGATCTTCCAGCTCGCTCATGTGTGCGGCCGCATCGACATAGGTCGTGGTAAAGCGGGGATCAGAAATTCCTGCCATGTGGGCCGAGGAAAGGGGGAATTCCGGTCCGCCAACGCCCACGGGCACGTTTTGTGCCATCACCCGGGTGGGATGAAGTCCTACCGCCCGCAGCAGCCGATCTGCCTGCTCGATCCGGCCTTTGACTTCACGATCGGCCATGACCAGAAGAGCTGTTTCCCCCGTATCCAGCCGGGCTACGCGCGCTGTTTGCGCTGCCAGAACCCGGAATGCCGGCAGTCTGCGCGCTGGGTTTGCGGGACGCCCCGAAGAGACAAAGAGCGCCGCAATGCCGTGCCTGAAAAGCGTGAACAGGTCGCCCATCATGCTGCCGTCTACCGGCTTGGCGACACGGGGCGCAGACGGTGGGGAGGTGGGCAGCGCCTCCAGAACGGAGCCCTCGGCCAGCGGGCTCGGCGTTGGCTGCGGCAACGGGGGGCGGGCTGAGGAGAAGGGATTGTCGAAACTGCGACGAGTCCCTTCGGGCAGCGCGTGCAACGAACCCAACCTTGCCAGGGCTGTGCCTACCTGTTGCTTGTCATGCAACAGGTGAAGGATGGCGTGCTGCTTGGCTTCAAGCTTTCCGGCCGTGGCGCGGAAACGATCCTCGGCGGTCACCAGGGCGTCGTTAACTTGGTCGTAGGAGAGCTGCATGTCGGCCAAGCGGCTCTCATAGGCTGTGCGCATCTGGGCGTAGCGGTGGTCCTTCGCCTCGATGATGCGGTCCTTGAAGATCACATTGACCGAGGCAAATGCTACCCAGCCAAGGAAAATCACCAGGAGTCCTGCGCCGGTGACCTGAAATGTTGGGGAGAGACTGTAAAACTGCACCCCGTCATTGCTGCGTAAATACAGCTGGCGCTCCGGAAAGGTGGTGTGCAGCCAGGTCCATGCCCGCTCAATGAGCCGTTTTGCCAATTCGTAGCATCCCCAGCTGCGCCGACGGCGCGGTCCCTTTACGGACGGTATTTGAGACAGACTTGCTTTGAAAATTCAAGGCTTTGTCCGTCTTTTTGCAGGTACAAGCAGAAGGTGTCCTGAGGCTGTTGCCGCAGCCCTTATCCTAGAGGGCTTTGGCCGCAGCCAGTACATCCTCGACATGGCCGGGCACCTTCACCTTGCGCCAGATTCTGACAATTTTTCCGTCAGCACCGACCAGGAATGTCGCCCGCTCCATTCCCATATATTTGCGCCCATAAAGGCTCTTCTCCACCCAGGTGCCAAAGACCTCGGCGGTGACAGTTTCCGGATCGGAGGCAAGGGTAATGGTGAGCTTGTGCTTGGCCTTGAAGCGGTCATGGCTGGCGATGCTGTCCCTGGACACACCGATCACCGTGATCCCCAGCGCGTCGAAGCGCTTTCTGGCACCAGAAAATCCGATGGCCTCCTTGGTGCAGCCCGAGGTGTCGTCCTTGGGGTAGAAGTAGAGGACGTAGGGTTTGCCTTTGAGGCTTGCCGAACTGATCTGCCCGCCACTGTCACTGGCCATCTTGAAGGCGGGAACCCGGTCACCTGCCTTGAGTTCCTGAGCGGGGTCAGATTTGCTCATATCTCCTCCTTCAAACGGTTGGATGCGGATGGCGCACATCGTTTACTGTAGAGCGTGATTAGGCGATAAGACACCGGTGCGATGCGGCGCAAGGCTCTCGGGCCGGCGGGTCGATCGGGTGGTACATGAGCCGCCAGGATGATCGAAAGTCTTTCGGATTGAAACTACATAATCTTCGTCTTTCCGGTCGTTGGGCAGGCCTGACCGCCGCCGGCACTCTCGTCGCGGCTGTGTTTTTCGTTTTGGGTGCGGGGGTCCGGCTCCTGTTGGGCCCGGTTTCGCTTGGTCCGTTTTCGAGCCAGATCGCAGTGGCCATCAACGACGCGGTGCCAGGACTTGGCATCCGCTATGACAGTGCGGCGTTGGAGTGGTCGCGAGCGGAAGGACGCATCAATGTTGTCATCCTCGGTGCACGTGTTTTCGATCATCAGCAGCGTATCATCGCCCAGGCTCCCAAAGCTGAGATCGATCTGGCTGCAGCCCCTCTCCTGGCGGGGAGGATCGTGGTCAAGCGCATCGCCCTGATCGGTGTGCAGCTGACACTGGTTCGTACCAAAGAAGGCACCTTGCATCTGGGTATCGTGGGTGATCACGGACAGGGCGATCTCTTCGCCCGTCTGCGTAAGATCCTCAGCGAGGAGCGGGGGCGCTCCCGTCTCCAGGGTTTTGCCGTACGGCGGGCCAGGTTCGCATTTTATGACGAGCCCAGTGGCCTTTTTGTGGTGTCTCCCTCTGCACAGCTGCTGATCGCGCTGCGCAGTATCAAGCCTGCCCAGGTGGTCGCCAATCTTGCTGCCCAGCTTGAAGTCTATGGGCAGCCAGCACAGATCCGCGCGCATCTTGTTATACCGCAGGGCAACAAGGATGTGTCTGGTGACCTCGAGCTGACAGGTCTTGAGCTGTCGGCGCTGGGCCGCGGCACGCCGTCCCTGTCGTTTCTCAAACCCTATGCACTTAAGACGAGCATCCGGGCAAATTTTCGTCTCGATCGCGGGATAACCCGTCTTGAATTTGCCGATTTTGGCATTGGGGCTCAGGGCGAGGTTCGGGTTCTCCATCACAAACTCACGATCCGTTCATTGCATCTGGTAGGTCGCTATGATGGTCGCACCGGGCGGCTCCTGATCGACGATGGGAGTGTCTCGAGCCAAGAAGTCCTCGGGCATCTGCGCGGGTGGGGGAATCTTGGCTTTGACGCCGGTGGCACGCTTGAAACGGCGGACGTTGACCTTGATCTGGACAGGATCATGGTGCGCATGCCCACGGTCATTCCGGGTGCGAGAATGCCGGCCCACGGCGAGTTGCGGGCCAATTACACAGAGGCCGGGCATCAGATTACGATCAAGGACCTGCGCGTCGTGCGCGGACCATTGTCGGCGGCCTTCGCGGGAACTGTAATGTTCGCATCAGGCCGCTCACCGGCGATCGCGATCCAAGGGCATCTTGGCGCAATGTCGGTGACGGATCTGCTGCAGGACTGGCCTCTCAGCGTGATTGGCGATGCGCGGGCATGGATCGCTCACAACGTCAGTGCCGGCGACGTCGGTCCCGCCACGATCAGTATCGAACTTCCGGCCGGAGCCCTGGATGGGCCAGTGCTCCCCGATGATGCGATCGCAATCAAGTTTCCGATCAGTGGAGCTACTATTTCCTATCTTGACGGTCTTGCCCCCTTGACCGCAGTTGCAGGAAGCGGGGTGCTGTCGGGCGATGCCTTTCATGCCAATGTCAGCTCCGCCATCGTTACGCCGCCGAGCGGCGGGGAGTTGAAACTGAGTGCAGGCTCCGTTGCCATCAACAATCTGCATCTGCCAAGCAACGTGGTTCATGTCCATGGCCATGTCGACGGTGAGCTCGGCGATGTCCTGTCGTTGATCAACATGCCACCGCTCCGCTATCCCAGCAGATTCCATATTGCCTTACAGACTGCACGCGGAAACGCGAGCATCGATCTGGACGTCAAGATTCCGGCCCGACGCAACGTGGCCATGAAGGATGTTGCCATTCATGTCACGGGCAAAGTTCGTGGTCTTGCCCTCAACATGGGTCGCCATCGCATCCGCAATGGTACGGCGGCGTTCACCGTGAATAACACGGCGTTGCAGGTGTCCGGACGTATCGGCTACGCCGGTGCTCTGTTAGACGCGAGCTGGGATGAAGACTTCAGCTCCAAGGATCCCATCACCACGCACATCAGCGCGCGTGGTATCCTTGATGCGGCAGCACGCGCCCGCCTCGGCTTTGACTTTGGGCACTATCTGGCTGGTCCAGTTGCGATACAGGCCGAGCTTGACGGTCATCGGGGCGATATCCATTCGGCCGACATAAAGGCTGTGCTCGATCCGGCAACTGTTACCCTCAACGTCATCAATTTTCATAAGCCGGCAGGCGTTCCGGCGCGGATGCAGCTTCATCTGCGTCTGGATCAGGGGCAAATTGCATCCGGACAGATGGTGCTGACAGGTACCTCGCTGCACGGGCAGGGTACTGCGAACTTCAACAGCGACGGTAAGCTCGTCGAGCTTGTCATGCCGCAGCTGCATGCGGGGCCGCGAAATGATTTTGCGCTGCGTGTTCTCGACAGCGGCGCAACCGGTCTGAAGATCAGCGTGTCGGGCCGTTCGGCGGATGGCACCGGCCTTGACCGCCTCAAACTGAACGCCACGCAGGGGCAAAAAGCTGCGCCATCGGATTTGCCATTTGACTTCAACGTCAATCTCGACCGCCTCGCCCTGCACAATGGCGTGGTATTGGCGCCGTTTGCTTTTTCCGCGAGCGGGGTAGGCAACCGGCCACAGACACTGGCCTTGAGCGGTGACCTGTCAAAAACCGCCAAGGTCTCGGCCGATATCCTGGTCAACGCCGGAAAGAGGCGCCTGCGCCTGCAAGCTACCGATGCCGGATTGCTCCTCAATGGGCTCTTTGGCTTCAGCTCGATTCGTGGTGGTCACCTTGAGTTCTTGGCTACGTTGTCACCCAAGCCGACGCCACGGGAACTGGCGTCTAAACGTGTCATCGATTATCGCGGCGTGTTGCATATGACGAACTTCACCGTGATACATCAGCCATTTCTGGCGCGCCTGTTCTCGGCGGGATCGCTCACGGGACTGATCAATCTCATGGGGGGACAAGGGATCGCGGTCGATAAACTGAGGGCGCCCTTCCAGATGGCTGCGGGAATTCTCAATATCAGCGATGCCCGCGCCAGCGGGCCGTCGATCGGGGTCACCGCCAGCGGCTATTTTGACCGACGTAACCACACCATCGCGCTCGAAGGCGCGTTGGTCCCGATTTACGGCCTTAACTCCGTCCTTGGAGCCATTCCGCTTCTCGGCGATGTCCTGGTATCAAAAAAGGGCGAGGGTATTTTTGGCTTTTCCTATGCTGTTCGCGGCGACGCGGAAGAGCCGGAGGTGAGCGTCAATCCCCTTTCGGTGCTGGCTCCCGGGATCCTGCGGCGCATCTTCGAGGGCACTCCTACCGCTCCTTCTCCCAGGCCGCCAGCTCCGGTAAAAAAGAGCGGCAGGCCGGAACCGTAGGTGTCAGCCAACCGGGCGAACCAGCACGTGCTGTTTCTTACCCTTTGAGACTTTGATGACCCCGTTGGGACCTACATCGGACAGAGACACTTCTGCTCGCGGATCGCTGACCAGTACGTCATTGAACAGCAATCCATGATTGGCGATCAGCTGACGGGCCGCGGTATTGGAAGCAGCAAGTCCGCTGGCCACGGCGAGACTCAGAGCACCCAAGGGAAAACTGCGCGCCGGAATCTCGACAGTTGGAAGCTGTTCCCCTACCTGACCTTCTTCGAATACGCGCCGAGCGGTTTCACTGGCAGCTTCCGCAGCGCTGTGGCCATGGAGCATGGCGGTGGCTTTATTGGCGAGACACTTCTTAGCGTCATTGAGCTCGGCGCCCTCAAGGGCTTCAAGCCGCTGAATTTCGGCTTCGGCAAGGTCCGTGAACAGTCGCAGAAAACGACCGACGTCACGATCCTCAGTGTTCCGCCAGAATTGCCAGTATTCATAGGGCGAACACAATTCGGCATTGAGCCATACGGCGCCTGCCGCGGTTTTACCCATTTTTGCACCGGAGGCGGTGGTGATGAGCGGCGTCGTCAGACCAAACAGCTGAACGTTCTCTACCCGTCGTCCCAGATCGATTCCGGAGACGACATTACCCCACTGGTCGGAGCCGCTCGATTGCACGCGGCAGCCAAAGCGGCGGTAAAGCTCGACGAAGTCGTAGGCCTGCAAAATCGAATAATTGAACTCTAGGAACGACAGAGGCTGCTCGCGATCCAGCCGCAGCTTGACGCTTTCCAGCGTCAGCATCCGATTGACCGAAAAGTGGCGACCATAGTCGCGCAGGAAGGGAATATATTCTAGGCGATCGAGCCAGTCGGCATTATCCACCATAATGGCATCGCTGGGCCCGTCGCCAAAATGCAGCAGGTGGCGGATTCCAGAGAGAATGGACTGTTTGTTAGCTTGGATCTGTTCTGACGACAAAAGTTTGCGGGCTTCATCCTTGCCTGAGGGATCGCCGATCTTGGTGGTACCGCCGCCCATCAGCAAAATGGGGCGGTGCCCGGCCTGCTGCAACCGGCGCAGCGTCATCAGTTGCACGAGACTGCCGACGTGGAGGCTAGTGGCGGTGCAGTCAAAGCCGATATAGACGGTCGCAGGACCGCGAGCGAAGAGCTGGTCGAGCCCCTCCGGGTCGGTGCAATCGTAAAAGGCCCCGCGCGCCACGAACTGACGCAGGAATTCGGATTTGAAGCGCTTGGGACTATCGGACATTGGTCAGGCTCGGTTAAGAAAGACCGCGTCTGTAGCAGAAGGCTCGCCATGCATAAAGTGATCGGGCTGATGAGCGGAACATCGCTCGATGGTATCGATGCGGCACTGCTGGAGACCGATGGCGTTCGCGTTGGGGTTTCGGGCGCGGCCCTGACCCAGCCTTATAGCCCAGAACTTCACGCCCAGTTGCGCGCGGCGATCGCCTGTGCCGCGCAGCTGGAAGGCAGCGCGCCATTGCCGCAGCTGCTGGTGGACGTGGAGCGCGCGCTCACCGACGCCCATGCGGACGCGGTTCAGGCACTCCTCGTGCAGGCGGATCTCAAGCCCGAGGCAATTTTTCTCGTGGGATTTCATGGGCAAACGGTGCTGCACCGGCCACAGCAGCGCTGGACCCTGCAGCTCGGCGATGGCGCTCGTCTGGCCCGGTTGACGGGAATTGATGTGGTTGATGATTTCCGTACTGCGGATGTCCGCGCGGGCGGGCAAGGTGCTCCGCTGGTGCCGCTGTATCATGCGGCCCTTGTGGCGGCAGGCCAAGTTGCGCTCCCTGTGGCCGTGGTCAACATCGGCGGGGTCGCCAATGTGACCTGGGTGGGTGAGGGCGGTCTTTTGGCCTTTGACACGGGGCCGGGAAACGCCCCGCTGGATGACTGGGCTCTGCGTCACACCGGTCGATCGCTGGATGAGGATGCCCGTCTAGCCCGGGCGGGGCGCGTCCATGAAACGGTGGTAGAAGAGATGCTGGAGCACGATTTTTTTGCGCGGCGGCCACCCAAATCGCTCGACCGCATGGATTTTGGCGTGCGCAGTGTGGAGCACCTTGATGCTGCAGATGGCGCGGCGACGCTGACCGCCTTCACCGCGGCCGCGATTGCGCGAGCCCGCGAGCATTTTCCGGAGCCAGCCAGGCTTTGGGTGGTTTGCGGAGGAGGACGCCACAATCCCGCGCTGATGGCCGAACTGCGTCGTCGTCTGGAGGCCTCAGTGATAGCTGCCGAAGGTCTGGGCTGGCGTGGTGATTTTCTCGAAGCCGAAGCCTTTGCCTTCCTTGCAGCTCGGGCTGAACGTGGACTTGCCCTATCCCTGCCCAGCACCACAGGAGTGCCGGAGCCCATGAGCGGTGGCCGGTTGCACCGCTCACGCTGATAATGCTCCAGGCCCAGCCCGCGACGGGCAGAGCTCTCTAGCGCTCGTTTGGGTGCTCCATTGTCCTTGAGACGTAGCCTTCGACGGCCTCTAGCACTTCGCCTTCGCGCTTATCGAAGAAGTGATTTGCGCCTTCGACTTTGTCATAGGTGATCTTGATACCCTTCTGGGCCGTCAGCCGGTCGACCAGCTTCTGCACGTCAGCTTCTGGTACCACCTGGTCACGGGTGCCGTGAACAATCAGTCCGGAAGCGGGACAGGGCGCAAGAAAAGCGAAGTCATACATGCTTGCAGGGGGCGCGATCGAGACAAAGCCGGTGATCTCGGGCCGACGCATCAAAAGTTGCATACCGATCCAGGCACCAAAGGAAATGCCACAAACCCAGACAAAGGACGGGTTGGGGTAGAGGGTATTCATCCAGTCCAGCACCGCTGCCGCGTCCGAAAGTTCTCCGGCACCCGAATCAAAAGCACCCTGGCTGCGTCCCACGCCCCGGAAGTTGAACCGTACCGCGGTGCATCCCAAGCGGTGGAACATATGAAAAAGATCATAAACCAGCGGGTTGTTCATGGTTCCGCCGAACTGGGGATGGGGATGCAGCACCAGAGCCATAGGTGCTCCAGGGCTCTTCTGACGCTGATAGCGGGCTTCGATCCGCCCCGCGGGGCCAGGAAGAATAATGTCAGGCATGAACAGCACTCCGGCTTGTCTGGGCTGCGGGGCAAATATCTGATTGTTTCACTCTGGTTTTCCTTCCCCTTAATACACAAGTCCGTTGCGAAAAGTCCCGGGTGAGGCAGCATGTCCCGGGATTCAGGCCCTGTTTGGTGCGCTCAATTCTTGACCACGCCAGTCGGAATATCTATATCCCCTAACTCCTGCAGCGCGGCGCTGCGCCGCAACAGCGGGAGGGGAGCCGTTTCTACACCGAAGCGGCCCTGGAAAAGCAAGTACAAACGCGGGCAGTTGGCCGACAGAGGATAGAGACGAGGGTCGATATGCGGTTGAGCACCAAGGGACGCTATGCGGTGATGGCGATGGCCGATCTGGCGGCACAGCAGGCGGCAAGCCGGCCGGTCTCGCTGGCGGAAATCGCCAAACGCCAGGAGATTTCGCTCTCCTATCTGGAGCAGCTGTTCGCCAAGCTGCGGCGCGGTGGCCTGGTCAAGAGTGTGCGTGGGCCAGGTGGAGGCTATCGGCTCAGCCGCTCCTCCGAAGATATCCGCATCGCCGACATTATTCTTGCCGTCGACGAGCCGATCACCGCAACACGCTGCCGTGAGGGCAGTGCCAAGGGTTGTACCGGCTCAGCTGGACGTTGCGTGACCCATGACCTGTGGGAAGAGCTCGGCAGGCATATCCACGTTTTTCTTGCCACCGTGTCGCTCGCCGATGTGGTGGAGCGTCGGGTGCTGGGGCGGGCCCATGCGCTGGCTGCCCTGCAGGCTGTGGCGGCTGAATGAGACACGGATGATCTACCTGGATCACAATGCCACCACACCAGCGCGCCGCGAGGCGCGTGCGGCGCTGCTGCGTGCTCTCAGGGCTGGCGGCAATGCTTCGAGTGTGCATCGCGCCGGCCGAAGGGCGCGTGCCCTCATCGAACAGGGACGAGCTGAGGTGGCTCGGCGCATGGGGGTGGACGCGAGTACCGTGGTGTTCACCAGCGGTGGAAGCGAAAGCTGCGCCCTGGCCCTGTGGGGCGCATTTTATGGCGCCCGAGCTGAAGGCAGGCCGATTTCCCGAATGCTGGTTTCTGCGATCGAGCACGATTGCGTTCGCGCAACGGTGCGGGCAATGGGAGAGAGGGCCCCGGAGCTGCAGATCGACCTCCTGCCTGTCACGGCCGAAGGGGTGATTGATCTCGGCTTCCTGACGCGATGGCTCGCCGGTGGTCTTGGTCAGAGCCTGGTTTGTGTCATGGCCGCGAATAATGAAACCGGCGCCATCCAGCCGGTGGCACAGATTCATGGCCTGACCCGCGAGGCTGGGGCTTTGTTCGTGTGTGATGCCGTTCAAGGAGCTGGCCGGATCGCCATTACGGCAGATTATGTCGCATTCAGCGCTCACAAATTGGGAGGCCCGCAGGGAACAGGCGCCCTTATCGTGCGCTCCGATGCACCGTTTGCTGCGCAGCTCGTGGGAGGAGGTCAGGAAAAAGGACGGCGTGCAGGAAGCGAAAACGTTGCTGCTATCGCGGGCTTCGGTGCGGCAATGGCTTTGGAAACAGCCGAGGAACTGAAAAGCCTCACTGCTTTGCGCGACCAGTTTGAACGCGACCTGAAGACGGCCTTTGCCGATGTCGTCATATTTTCGGAGAATGCGCCGCGTCTTGGGGGGACATCGAATTTTGCGCTGCCTGGTATTGTGGCACAAACCGCTGTGATGGCGCTCGACCTCGACGGCATCGCGATCAGTTCCGGGGCCGCGTGCTCCTCCGGGAAGGTTGGTCGGTCACATGTCTTGCGGGCGATGAATGTTCCTCCGCACCTCGCTGATGCGGCCCTACGGGTCAGTTTCGGCTGGACCAATCATCCAACCGACGGAGCCGCCGCCATCCACTCGCTTTATAGATTAAGCCAGCGCGCCGGTGGGCGCGTGGCTGCCTGAGGTAATCATGTCCGCGATCGAACAGACCCGCACGCAAGTTGAAGCCCTCGGTGAGAAGTACAAATATGGCTTTGTCACAGATATTGAAATGGAACTTGCGCCCCGAGGCCTCACCGAGGAGACCGTGGCGTTCATTTCCGGCAAGAAAGGCGAACCGGAATGGATGCTGGAATGGCGGCTTTCGGCCTATCGTCGCTGGCGGCAAATGCAGGAGCCAAACTGGGCGCGGGTGAAATACCCCAAGATCGACTACGAGAACGCCTACTACTACGCGGCGCCCAAATCGACCAAAGACAAGCCACAGAGCCTCGATGAAATCGATCCAAAATTACTTGAGACCTACAACAAGCTCGGGATACCCCTCTCCGAACAGAAGCTTCTGGCAGGAGTTGCGGTCGACGCCGTCTTTGATTCAGTGTCAGTGGCCACCACATTCAAGGAAACCCTGAACAAGGCCGGAGTAATTTTCTGTCCGATTTCTGAGGCAATTCGCGAGCATCCGGAACTCGTGCGCAAATATCTAGGCAGCGTGGTACCGGAAACCGACAACTTTTTTGCTACGCTCAATTCCGCGGTATTTTCTGACGGCAGCTTTGTCTATGTGCCCAAGGGGGTGCGCTGCCCGATGGAGCTGTCCACCTATTTCCGCATCAACGCGAGCGAGACTGGACAGTTTGAGCGTACTTTAATCATTGCCGATGAAGGCTCTTATGTGAGCTATCTCGAGGGCTGCACGGCCCCAAAGCGCGATGAAAACCAGCTACATGCGGCGGTTGTCGAACTGGTGGCGCTGGAAGGCGCGGAGATCAAATATTCGACCGTTCAGAATTGGTATCCAGGTGACGAGAACGGACTTGGTGGGATCTATAATTTCGTCACCAAGCGCGGCGATTGTCGAGGCAATAATTCCAAGATTTCCTGGACCCAGGTCGAAACCGGATCGGCGATCACCTGGAAATATCCGTCCTGCATTTTGCGGGGCGACAATTCCGTTGGAGAATTTTATTCGATCGCAATTGCCAACCATTGTCAGCAGGCCGATACCGGAACCAAGATGATTCATTTGGGACGCAATACCCGTTCACGAATCATCTCCAAGGGTATTTCGGCGGGCAAGGCTCAGAACACCTATCGTGGCCTGGTTTCCGTGCATCCCCGGGCACAGCAGGCACGCAACTTCACACAATGCGACTCCTTGCTGATCGGCAAGGAATGCGGGGCTCATACTGTGCCCTATATCGAAAGCCGTAATCGTACGGCTCGCATCGAGCATGAAGCGACCACGTCAAAAATTGCCGAAGAACAGCTGTTTTATTGCACCAGCCGGGGCATCCCTCCCGAGGAAGCGGTCGCCTTGATTGTCAATGGCTTTTGCCGGGAGGTTTTGCAGCAGTTGCCGATGGAATTTGCTGTTGAAGCACAAAAGCTGGTCGGAATTAGTCTGGAAGGTAGTGTGGGATAATGCTGGATATCAAAGATCTTCACGTCGCCGTCGAGGGCAAGGAAATCCTCAAAGGGCTGTCGCTTCATGTTGGCGAAGGTGAAGTCCATGCCATCATGGGGCCCAATGGGTCTGGTAAGTCGACGCTTTCCTATGTTCTGGCAGGGCGTGACGGCTATGACATCACCTCTGGATCAATCATCTACAAGGGGGAAGATCTGACGGTGATGCCGCCAGAGGCCCGCGCAGCGCGCGGCGTTTTCCTCGCACTGCAATATCCGGTTGAGATTCCGGGTGTTACGACCATCAATTTTCTCAAGGCGGCGCTGAATGCCCAGCGTCGCGCACGTTCTGAAAGTGAATTCGACGCGATGACTGTTTTGCGCCTGGTGCGCGACAAGGCCCGTAGCCTCGACATTTCTGAAGATATGCTGCGCCGTGCACTCAATGTGGGTTTTTCCGGCGGCGAGAAGAAGCGCCTTGAGGTCCTACAGATGGCCCTGTTCGAGCCCAAGCTGGCGATTTTGGACGAAACTGACTCCGGCCTTGATATCGATGCGCTGAAACTGGTGGCTGAGGGCGTAAACAAGCTGCGCGTCCCAGGGCGGTCCATGTTGGTGATCACCCACTATCAGCGTCTGCTCAACTATATCGTCCCGGATCGTGTCCATGTGCTTGCGGGGGGACGGATTGTGGCGGAAGGCGGCAAAGAGCTGGCATTAGAGCTCGAAGCCAGAGGCTATAGTCACATCGTCAAGGATGCCGCATGAGCACGGTGGAAGACCTACTTCACACAAGTACGCCGCCGGCGTCCTGGATCGCCCGGCGTGGCGCCGGAGCGCTTGAGCTGCTGCGTCGTGAGGGTCTGCCGCACCGGCGTATCGAAGACTGGAAATACAGCGACCTGCGCGAGGTATTAAATTCAGCCGGGGGAACTCGAGCGGGCAAGGAACTGCATAATCCCTTCACCGCGTTGGGCGGTGCGAGCCTTGAGATCGTTGACGGCGTGCTCTTGACAGCGTCTGCGAAGCTGCCGGCCGCTATCGAGATGGTTGATCTAAGTGGCAGTACTGCGCCACCTCCCTGGGTTGAGCGCCAACTTGGAACTCTGGTGCATGACGGGTTGTGTGGCGCGGCTCTTGCGCTGATGACCGGCGGCGTCGCCTTGAGGGTTCCCTCGGGCATGATCCTGGAGGATCCTGTCGGGCTCTTTTTCCGTTCGCATCACAGCCATCATGTGCGCATTCTGCTTGTGGTTGAGGACGGAGCCGAGCTGGAACTTTTGGAGCACCACGCCCATCAGGGCCAGCTCGCCAATATCGGCATCGAAATCATTTTGGAAGAGGGTGCAAGCCTGCGTCACGTGAGGTTGGCACAATCTGCAGGTGATGCCGCTTTGGTCGAGACCATTGGTATGCGGCAGGCTAAAGGATCTTGCTATCAGTCGCACTTTGCTGATTTTGGGGCGCGGCTGTCACGGCTGGAACTGCAGCTCGACCTTGATGGTGTCGCAACTCAGACCGAGCTGCGCGGACTACAGGTTGTGCTCCCCGGCCGGCATTCTGACATGACCATCCGGCTCAATCATCGGGCAGAACGCACCGCCAGCGCCCAGGTGTTCAAGCAGGTGGTTGGGGCCAAGGCGCGTGCGGCCTATCAGGGCAGGATCACGGTGGCTAAGGGTGCCGATGGCACTGACAGCCGCCAGTCGGCGAAGGCGGTTTTGCTGGCTGCCAGCGCCGAGGCCGATCTGAAACCCGAGTTGCTGATTTTCGCCGATGATGTCCAATGCGCCCATGGAGCCGCCATTGGCGATCTGGATGCCGAGGCGCTCTTTTATCTCCGTGCGCGCGGGCTTGATGAATTGGAAGCCCGGTCGCTGGTGCTGCGAGCGTTTCTTGAAGACGTGATCGGCACGCTGTCGAGTGATGCGGTTAAATCGTGCCTGTGGACGGCGGTTGACGAGGCGCTGGCCGAACTCGGAGCGGCATCATGAGTAAGTGCCAAACGAAATTTGAGGTGGACCGGATCCGGCAGGATTTTCCCATCCTTGCGCGCGAAGTCTATGGCAAGCCTCTGGTCTATCTGGACAACGCTGCTTCAGCCCAGAAGCCTTTGGTTGTGCTTGAGCGCATGACCTCGTTTGCGAGCCGGGAGTACGCCAACGTTCATCGCGGGGTTCACTTTCTGTCGGCACTGGCCACCGATGCCTATGAAGGCGCGCGTGCGCGCGTCCGGACATTTCTCAATGCTGGCGACAGCGCTGAAATCGTCTTTACGAAGGGGGGCACCGAAGCCATCAATCTGGTTGCCGCGAGCTTTATCGCGCCAAGTCTTAAGCCTGGAGACGAAATCGTGCTTACGGTGATGGAACACCATTCCAACATCGTGCCTTGGCATCTGTTGCGCGAGCGTCATGGGGCTATGCTGAAGTGGGTTGATGTGGGTGACGACGGCAGCCTCGATCTGGATGCCCTGGACGCAGCCATCGGGCCGCGCACCCGGCTGCTTGCCATAACCCAAATGTCCAATGTGCTCGGGACGATTACGCCGCTCGAAGAGATTGTGAAGCGTGCACATGCCAAAGGCGTGCCGGTGTTGGCCGACGGCTGCCAAGGCGCCGTGCACGAGAGGGTCGACGTTCAGGCCTGGGACATCGACTTTTATGTCATCACGGGGCACAAACTCTATGGCCCTACCGGGATCGGTGCGCTCTACGCCAAAGCCGCTCACCTTGAACGTATGCGTCCCTATCAGGGGGGCGGAGAAATGATCAGGGAAGTCACCCGTGACAAGGTGACCTATGCCGACCCGCCAGCGCGCTTTGAGGCCGGAACACCTCCCATCATCGAGGCGGTAGGACTTGCCCGCGCCCTGGAATATTTATCCACGCTCGATCTTAAGGCGGCACATGAACACGAACGAGCGCTTTACACGCAAGCACGCGAAGCCGTCCGCGAATTCAACTGGCTGAGGGTCATCGGCGATGCTCCGCAAAAAGGAGCGATTCTGAGTTTCGAATGTGATGGCATGCACGCGCATGACGTTGCCACCATTCTGGATCGCCAAGGTGTGGCCGTGCGGGCAGGGCATCATTGCGCACAGGTTCTGATGGATCGCTTCGGTACGGTGTCCACCACCCGGGCATCGTTTGCATTTTACAACACAATGGCCGACGTCGAGGCGCTGGTGGGTGCTCTGGCCAAGGCACGGGAGGTTTTAGGGTAGGGCGATGGACGATACGCTTCGCGAACTCTATCAGGAAGTAATTCTCGATCACTCGCGGCACCCGCGCCATTTTGGGGCAATGCAGGAGGCAACCCACGTTGCCGAAGGGCATAACCCGCTCTGTGGCGATCGGGTGAAAATCTACCTCAAACTTGGTCCGGATGGTGCGATCGAAGATATCCGCTTCGAGGGCAAGGGGTGTGCCATCAGCCAGGCTTCGGCGTCGCTGATGACGGATATGGTGCAAGGTCGGAGCTTGGAGGAGGCCAAGCATCTGATGGTTGGCTTTCTGCATCTGGTCAAAGGTGAAGAGGTTGGAGAGACGCTAAAACCGGAAGACCGCGAGCGTCTTGATGTGATGGCAGGGGTGTCGGCATTTCCCATGCGGGTCAAATGCGCGACGTTGGCGTGGCATACCATGAACTCAGCGCTGGAGGGCGGTGCAGCCGTAAAGTCCGAATGAGCAGTTCCGGCGAACAGATCAAGCAGAATGAAACACCTCGCATTTCCACCGCGGATCTGGAGGACTTCACTGCCAAGCTGATAGCAGCAATGAAGACGGTGTATGATCCGGAGATTCCGGTCGACATCTATGAGCTTGGACTCATTTACAAGGTAGATGTCTCTGACGAGCGGGATGTCGAAGTCGACATGACCCTAACGGCACCTGGCTGTCCGGTTGCAGGTGAAATGCCGGTGATGGTTGAGAATGCGCTCGAAACTGTCGAGGGTATTGGCAAGGTCAAAATCAACATGGTTTTTGATCCACCGTGGACGCCGGATCGTATGAGTGAGGCCGCAAGGCTCGAACTCAACATGTTCTGAAGGTAGAACGATGAGCGAAGTATCCACTACAACTACCCGTTCCCGGCGTGCGCGGCCCAAGGCCGTGCGTTTGACCGAGGCGGCCGCTGTGCGCATTCGCGAAATCATCGTGGAGGCTGATGGGCGCTATCAGGGTGTTCGTGTCGGTGTCACGAATGGTGGCTGTGCCGGCATGAGCTACACCATGGATTATGCCGAAGCCCCAGGTACCTATGATGAGGTGGTTGAGGATAACGGGGTCAAGATTTTCATCGATGCCAAGGCGGTGCTGTTTCTGCTTGGCACCGAGATGGACTTTGTTCAGGAAAAGTTTGGCGCCAGGTTTGTCTTCAATAACCCCAATCAGACGAGCGCCTGTGGCTGTGGTGAAAGTGTTGCCATCACCCCGGTGAACCAGAACGTGGCGTAAACTGGCCGCGCCGCCAGTAGAGTGGCAGTCCTGCGAGCAGCGCGAGAGCTGCGCCGAACAGGCATAATGTGTTCCAGCCGAAGCGCAGATAAATGGCGGCTGCCCCGGCAGATCCGATGGCGCCTCCTAGGAACATTCCGGTCATGAACACGGTGTTCAGGCGATTGCGGGCCTGAGGGTCGAGAGCGTAAATGCGGTGCTGATTGGCGACAATCGTCGCCTGAACACCTGCGTCGAAAAGAAAGATGCCCACGATCATCGCGGGCAGGGATGTAACAAGCCCAAAACACATCCAGCTGATGAGCGCGAGGGAGCATCCGATGGTGGCGACGGCGCGTGCACCTCTGCGGTCAGCGGCGCGTCCGGCAAGTGGTGCCGCCAGGATGCCAGCGACGCCGACCAGACCAAAAAGGCCCGCGGCAGCGGGCCCAAGGCCGAAGACGGGTTCTTGCAAGCGCAGCGCCAGAACTGTCCAGAATACCGAAAATGAACCGAACAGGCCGGCCTGGATATAGGTTGCTTCCCGCAGCACCGGTTGGCTCCGCCACAGGTTCAGCAGCGATGCCAAGGCGTAGTGATAGGGCAGGCGGACCGTTGCCGGGCTCGGCGGTAGCCGCCAGCGCATTAGGCCTGCGGCGGCGATCGCAAGCGGAACTCCGATCCAAAATACTGCGCGCCAGCCTGCCGCTGCACCGACGAAGCCGGACAGGGTTCTGCTGAGGAGTATCCCAGCCAAGAGCCCGCTCATCACCATGCCGATCACGGCACCGCGACGGGCTTGAGGGGCGAGGCTGGCGGCGAAGGGTACGATTTGCTGCGCTACGGCGGATGCCAGTCCGACGAACAGAGAGGCGAGCGCGAGGGTCAGTGCGGATGGCGCAGCGGCGGCAGCGACCAGTGTCAGCGCCAGTACCAGAAACTGCGCTACGATCAGCCGGCGGCGTTCCAGGAGATCACCAAGGGGCACCAGCAAGAACAGTCCGAGCGCATAGCCGAGCTGAGTTGCGGTGGGTATCGAGGCGGCGATTGGGGAGTGCCCAAAGCGCCCAGCAATGAGGCCGAGCAGCGGTTGATTGTAGTAGATGTTGGCCACTGCGATGCCGCACGCTGCGGCCATCTCAATGGTCGGCACCGGTCGGACATCGGCGTCTGACGACATCTGCGCTTAACTGCTGGGTTAAAGGTTGCAGGTCTACGAACGCCGCCGGCATAGACCGACGATGCGGCCGTTGCAATTGGTGTTATCCGAAATCATCGCCGCGTGCGGGATCGCAGGAAGAGGCAAAGTATTTTCAAAGGCCTCATGCAAAGCAGAAGCGAACGGTGCGTGTCCGCCGCTCGCTGTGTCATGTACGGCGCGTGTCTACTTCGGGCATGGTGACACCCAAGGTTCTGTTGTGGAGCCTCTGAGCTGGGGCGTGTCCCCTGGTGCAGGCAGAGCATTGCGAGGAGGGGTTCGCGGCTCCCAGGTCTGGCCTCGGAGGTGGGGTGGCACGCTTCACTCTGGCCCCCGGGTGGGTGGAGGCGCCGTATAAGAGTTCCTACTTGCGGGGGCGAGGTTTGGGTTAGGCCGGCCCGGCGCGCCCCCGCAAAATCATGCCATGGATCGCTATTGTCCGGTGAATTTCGCCGGGCGCTTCTGCAGGAATGCCTGCACGCCTTCGAAGAAGTCGCGCGAACGTCCAGCCCGACGTTGTGCCTGCCGCTCTTCGTTGATCTGTGCTTCGTAGGAATTTTCCGGGCTCTGCCAATAAAGCCGGCGAATGAGGGCAAGGCTCGTCGGACCTTGGGCGAGGCGATGGGCTATGGCCAAAGCATCGTCCATGAGATTTGCATCATCACAGACGCGGTTTATCAGGCCCCATTGCAGAGCCTGTTCAGCCGGCAATTTCTCGGCCAGCATCGACAGTTCGCGGGCCCGGGCGAGGCCGATCAGGCGCGGAAGCAGCCAGGTCGAGCCTCCATCCGGCACCAGTCCAATGCGCGCAAAAGCCTGAAGGAAATATGCAGAGCGCGCAGCAAGGATGATGTCACCCATGAGTGCGAGACTCATGCCCACGCCCGCCGCCGCACCATTTACGGCCGTGACTAGGGGAATGTTGAGATCGCGCAGGCGGCGCAGCAGCGGATGGAAATGGGTTTCGAGCACCGACCCGGCATCTCGCGATCCCGATGCCGATCCCATGCTCGGGCCCGAAAGATTGGCACCCGAGCAAAAGCCACGACCTTCACCGGTGAGAACAATCGCCCGAAAGCCTGAATTTTCTTCGATGTGACTGATTGCCTTGCCCATGCCTTCGACGAGTTCGAGTGAGGCCGCGTTCATTACCTCAGGGTGGTTCAAGGTGAGGACTGCGACGTCATCATGTGCCGTGACATAAACTCGCTCGAAATTGGTCCGCATGCGCGCCTCCCGATGTTGATCGGTGCCAGCATAGGCGGGTGGAGCGTGGCTTGAAAGCGTGCCGTGAGGTCAGCTTCAGGCGGCAACATCCGGAGCGTGTGCGGAGCTGACGCTGCGCACACAGTTGCGTCCCGCGGCTTTGGCCGCATAGAGCCCGGCATCTGCACGGTGGATCAGGCTGGTCTCGTCCTCGCCGGCCAGCAACTGGGCAGCACCGATCGAGATCGTGATGGTGCCAAGAACGTCGCCGGTGGATTTCTTCACCAGCTTCTTGGCCTGGACCACCTGCCGAATCTGGTCGGCCAGAAGGCTAGCCGTTCTGAGCGCGGCCCCCCTGACGATGACAGCGAACTCTTCACCACCGTAACGCGCGGCGGTGTCACGTCCCTTCACGCTCTCGTTCAAACAGTTGGCCACAAGCCGTAGCACCTGATCGCCCGTCTGGTGACCAAATGTGTCGTTGAACTGCTTGAAGCGGTCGATGTCGCAGATGAGCAGGGACAGGGCTTCATCGTGCTCGCGGGCCTGCATGATAGCCTTGCGCAGGTCGAGATCGAAGGCCTTGCGGTTGGCTATGCCGGTCAAGGGATCTGTCAAGCTTTCCTTTCGGACATCTTCAAGTTTGCGCCTCAGTTCGTCCACTTCATGCGACGATTTCTGCAGTTCGCTCTCGAGGGCATGGGTGCGCGCCTCCATGGCGCTGGTGGCCGTACGCAAGCCCTCGACGATCTTGTGCAGCCCCCCGGCAGAGGGCTGGCTACCCAGCTCGCCGCTGACCGCGGACAATTTGCGACCATAATCCTCGGTGTCTCGGCCGGCCTTTTCGAGTTTGACCAGCATGGAAGTAAGGGTCTCGGACACATTGTTGCCCAAGGACACCATTTCGTCTTCCAGCTTCGGGCGTGGAAAGAAGCGGTTGCGCAGGTCCTCGAGCATCGCTGGGGTGAACGGCTTGCGGCTTGCGATGAGGTCGCCCAAGATCTTTGCCAGGGTCGGGTTCTGACCCGATACATAGCTGTAGAACAGCTCATAGTTTTCTGGAGTTGGCGCCACCGAGCGTTCGGCCATCAAGCCGACTGCAGTCTTTGCCAGGGCCTGCACGCGTTCGTAGCGGTTCACAATCATCCCCAATACCTTGGTCGCTTGCACAGATCCTCCAAGGCTGCCTGACTTTGATCCGGATCCTGGAAAAAAAACGTTAAATCTGTTGGTTAACCACCCCGATCCAGGGGCAGCCTTCGCCCTGGCAGCGGGTCCGGGATTGAAGGCGGTGCGCGAGACTGCTCTAGTAGTTCCAAGGGAATTGGCGGAGGAGCCCATGAGCGACGATAGACAAAGTGCGGTCACCGAGATGATGCGGGTGCTCGAGGTTCAGCGGCAGACCCACATCAAGGAGGGGGCGCCCAGTGCCGAACGGCGGATCGAGTGGATTGACCGGGCAATAGGACTTCTAGTCGATAACAGTCAGCAGATTGCCGACAGTCTGCGTGAGGATTTTGGCCACCGCTCGGTTCATGCCTCGCTGCTGACCGATGTCTCTGGCTCGATTGCACCGCTGAAGCATGCCAAGGCTCATCTCAAAAGCTGGATGCGTGGCGAAAAGCGGGCAGTTCAGCCTGCGCTTCTTGGACTATTTGGGGCCAGAGCCCGTGTTGAATATCAGCCCAAGGGCGTCGTTGGGATCATTAGCCCGTGGAATTTTCCGGTCAATTTGACCTTTGCCCCTCTCGCCGGCGTGTTTGCGGCGGGCAATCGCGCGATGATCAAGCCGAGTGAATTCACTCCGCGCACCAGCGACCTCATGGCACGAATGATCCGATCAGCCTATTCGGAAGCCGAATGTGCGGTGTTCACTGGCGGCCCGGATGTGGGGCAGGCGTTCGCCGGCTTGCCTTTTGACCACCTGCTCTTCACCGGGGCGACGACGATCGCCTATCACGTGATGCGGGCGGCGGCTGAACATCTGGTACCGACCACCCTGGAGCTGGGAGGCAAATCACCGGTCATTGTCAGCAACACGGCGGATATGGCGCTGACAGCCAAACGGGTCATGTTTGGCAAGACCTTGAACGCCGGGCAGATCTGTCTTGCCCCGGACTATGTCATGGTGCCGGAGGGCAAGCAGGATCAGTTTGCGAGCGCCGCGACAGCTGCTGTCAGTGCGATGTTTCCGACCTTGAAAGACAATCCCGACTACACTTCGGTCATCAACCAGCGTCACTATGATCGTCTTATGGGCTATCTCAAAGATGCTGAGGAAAAGGGTGCGCGCCTATACGAAATCAACCCGGCCAAGGAAGATTTTCGCCAGCAGCCACATCACAAGATCCCTCCGACCCTCGTGTTTGACGCGACCGATGACATGAAAATCATGCAGGACGAGATTTTTGGTCCGCTCCTGCCGGTCAAGACCTATGGCGCGATCGAGGAGGCGATCACCTACGTCAATGATCACGCCCGGCCGCTCGGGCTCTACTATTTTGGCGATCATGGCCCGGAGCAGAACAAGGTGCTGACGCGGACCACTTCGGGCGGGGTTTCGGTGAACGATGTGATCTCCCACGTGATGATGGAAGATTTGCCCTTTGGCGGCATTGGACCGTCAGGAATGGGCTCCTATCACGGTCTGGATGGCTTTCGTGCTTTCAGTCACACCAAGGCCGTGTTCAGCCAATCCAAACGTGACATTACGGCGATGCTCCGCCCGCCCTACGGTGCCAAGATCCAGAATCTGGTAGCCGGCCAAATCAAGCGCTAGGGCTGACCGAACGGCTCAGCCGTCAAGCTCTACCGCGGGCGAAGCGTCCTGGGCCGCGACCGGCTCGCTCGGTTCGGTCACGTCGTTCTGGGGCGTTTTTTTGCGGCTGCGACGGGGCTTAGGAGCCTCGCCGGCCTTGCGGCTGGCACGTACGCGTCGACGCACCTTCGGCTCTGCCTCAATCAGGGCGCTGTCTGTGGTCTCCGCCTGCGGGGCGCCTTGCACAGGTCCTGCATCGTTGGGCACCGGGGCATCAGTCGGCTCAGATTGAGCAACCGCATTGGCATCGGCGCGCGGTTCCTCATCCTCTGCGATTGTGATCAGGGGCTCTACGTCGGCCTTGGCCAGCTTGGGATCTGTGGTGGTCAGCTCGCCGTCGACCTCGAGATCCTCAAGATCCTCAAGATCCTCAAGATCCTCGTTCTCTGCGGTCTCCTCGCGTGGCGGGGGCAGTTTGACCGGACGCAGCAGTGCAATTGGGAGCTGGCAAGCGTCAGACGTCGCCGCCTTCATCCACTCCGGCAGTGCGGTTTCGGTATCCGTCTCTGCTGTCAGCGGTGCAGCATCTTGCGCCGAAACTGGTTTCTGAGCTGGTCGCGCGGGCTCGATGGCGGCGCGCTGCCCATGATCCGGGACTGGCCGCTCGCGCCGATCGCGTCGTTGGTCGCGCCGGCCGGAGCTGCGGCGGTCGCGGTCCCGTCCTCCGGAACGATCCTCGCGTGGCTCCACACCTTCAATCTCGCGGCGTGGCAGGGATTTGCCGATCAGCTTCTGGATCTCGTCGACCGATTTCTCGTCGCGCGAGGTGACGAGCATGAAGGCATGACCGCTGCGTCCCGCCCGTCCGGTGCGTCCAACTCTGTGAACGTAGTCATCGGCATGAAAAGGCGTGTCATAATTGAACACATGACTGACAGCTGGAATATCAAGGCCACGTGCGGCGACATCGGAAGCTACGAGCAGTTGGATGTCACCGCCACGAAACTCGTCGAGTGTCTTCGTGCGTATCGACTGGTCCAGATCGCCATGCAATGGCGCAGCCGAGAAGCCGTGCTTCTTGAGTGATTTGGCCACGACATCGACGTCGCGTTTGCGGTTACAGAAAATGATTCCGTTCTGCACGGGATTATCGCGGATGAGACGGCGCAGGGTTTCGCGTTTGGCCCAGTCATTCGCTGGAACGTCGATGATTTCCTGAGTGATGGTAACCGCCGTCGTTGCCGGACGGGAGACTTCGACGCGTGCTGGATTATGCAGAAACTGCGAGGTCAACCGGGTGATTTCCGGCGGCATTGTCGCCGAATAGAACAGCGTTTGACGGGTAAATGGCAGAAGTTTGCAGATCCGCTCGACGTCGGGAATAAAGCCCATATCGAGCATGCGGTCTGCCTCGTCGATCACCAACACCTGTACTCCGGTGAGCATCAGCTTGCCGCGTTCGAAGTGGTCGAGCAGACGGCCGGGAGTCGCAATGAGCACGTCGACGCCGCGATCAAGTTTCTTGTCCTGGTCTTCGAAGGAGACGCCACCAATGAGGAGCGCCATCGAGAGCTTGTTGTACTTGCCGTAGCGCTCGAAACTTTCTGCGACCTGCGCCGCCAGTTCGCGCGTGGGCTCAAGGATCAAGGAGCGCGGCATGCGTGCCTTGGCGCGGCCACGGGCCAGGATCTCGATCATCGGTAGGGTAAATGATGCGGTCTTGCCGGTGCCGGTTTGGGCAATGCCGATAATGTCACGGCCCTTCAGAACCTGTGGGATGCCTTCAGCCTGGATCGGCGTCGGCTGGAGGTAACCCGCTTCGGCGACTGCGCGCAGCACCTCCTGGGACAGTCCAAGCTGCTCGAAGCCCTGATCTGGTTCCTCGGGCTCCGCGACAGTTGCAGGTACAGGCGCAAATGCCTCGCCATCTCCACTCTCTGGCGATGGCACGATGACGGTACTGGCTTCGTGGGTGTCGGCGTTATTGGGATGGTCTACAATATATCCATCCGAGCCGGCTTCCGCGCCGGCACTCGTGACGATTTCGGTCATACGCTCCTTGTCGGGCGCATGTCCGTCGCGCCCTGACGGTCTACCCGGATGGCAGCCGTATCCTGACGCCGCGAACATAGGGACGGCGCGCGCAATGTCAAGGATTAGTCGGTAATAATGTATCTTATAGCAACATTTGACATGAATCCGAGGCAGCATGGGGCATCAGGCTGGAACAGTGGCGCGTCACGCCGATGACAGGGTGCGGGCAGGCCGATTTTCACCGCGATCGCGGGCATGTCGCGAATATGGGGAAGTCTATCATGCACGGGCTGCCGCCAGCTGCACGTTCCTGCCACCTGCGTGAGCCCGGGGCGCATGAGGGCATGTTTGCGGCTCGACAAGCTCTGCCATGAAGGTAACCTTGCGCTGTTTTGGGGGGCATGACGATGCGGTCTTGGTGGGTTCGTCTGGTCATCGCGGTCATGGTCGCGGTCGGGCTTTGGGCACTGGCCCGCTATGGGACGGCTGAGCCGGACGTCGTGCCCGCCAGTGGGGCGGCCAGTGATTTTTCGGCGATCCGTGCCGCGACGATGCTTGGCCGCGTTCTGGGGCCTCAGACACCGCACCCTGATGGTACGGCGGCAAATCGTGCAGTGCGCGCCCACATCATCGCTACGTTGGCGCAGATGGGTATCGCAGCTCACACCTATCGTGGCATGGGCTGCTTTTCCGACAAGCATGCAGCACAGATTGGCTGTGGCAAAGTCAGCGATATCGTGGCACCCGTTCTTGCAGGCCGCGGCAAGGCCATCCTCATGGTCGCCCATTATGACTCAGTGCCGGCGGGGCCTGGTGCGGCGGATGACGGTTCAGGTGTTGCCGCGCTGCTGGAAACCGCGCGGGCGTTGCGCGCAGCCCCGGAAGAGGGCCGTCATCCTGTGCTCGCGCTCTTCACCAATGGTGAAGAGTACGGAATGCTGGGAGCCGCGGCATATCTCCAGAACCCTATCCTGCGTCACAATGTGGGCATCGCGATCAATATCGAGGCCCGCGGCAATCAGGGCCCCAGTCTTCTGTTTCAGACCAGTCCCAAGGCTTCGCGGCTGATCGCTCTTTATGCGCGCACGGCGCCCAGCTACGCCACAAGTTCACTTTATGCCGAGATCTATCGCTTTATGCCAAACGACACCGATCTGACGGTGTTCTTGTACCATCACATCACAGGCTTCAACTTTGCTATCACGCGGCGTGTAGCCCATTATCACACCCCACTCGATACCCTTGCGCACCTGAACCGACGCAGTCTCCAGGACCAGGGCGACAATCTGCTTGGTCTCGTACGCGCCCTGCAACGCGTGCGCTTCGCCGCGCTTAACGGTCATAGTGAAGACTACATCTCGATCCTTGGCCGTTGGCTACCCCGCTGGCCGCAAAGTTTCAGTCTGCCGCTTGCCATCATACTCAGTCTGGTGGTGCTGCTGGCAGTGCTTGCTGGGATAGGCCGGCTGACTGCGCTGCAATGGTTCGCGGGGATTTTCGTGTTTCCGGGCATGGTGGTGGGGGCGGGGCTAGGTGGCTGGCTGGTGGTGCTGATCGCGCAAACCGTCTCGGGCATGCCTGATCCCTCTTATGCCCATCCCGCCGTCTTACGTCTTGCCCTTGCGCTTGTGATTGTGGCAGTGGCGCTGCTGGCTGCGCGCGCATCTTCAGTACGTTCGGCGCTTGTCGGTGTCTGGTTGTGGTTTGGCGTTTTGGGCATTGCTGTGGCCGCGCTACTTCCGGGGTTCAGCCCTTATTTTCTGCTGCCACTAGGGGTAGCTGCGGTGACCCTGCCGTTCGTGCGGGTCGGTGGGGTTGAGCGTGGCTGGGGACAGTGGGCGCTTTTTCTCCCCGCGCTGGCGTCCCTCGTGATCTGGCTGCAGCTCTGTGCAGATGGCGAAGGCCTCATGGGATTGCGCCTTCATCCCCTCTTTACCGTTCCTGCTGCCGTTGGGATGGCCACGCTGCTGCCATGGCTGGCCGGTGCGCAATGGCCCCGGAGGCGGTTTGTGTGGTCTCTGGTGGGGGTTGTAGGACTTGCTGGTATTGCTGCAGTGGTTGCAGGGTTGATGCCGAGCTACAGCGCCATCGCACCGCAGCGCGTGAACCTGTTCTACATCCAGGAGCCGACGCATTCGCTGTGGGCGGCACAAACGAATGCACCGCTGCCAAGGAAGCTTGCTGATGTGGTACCATTTTCCCACCACGCACAGCTGGTTGCCACGAGCTATCCGCGTCGCATGTTCCTGGCTCCGGCACCGCATTTCGCCTTGGCCGCAGATGGCGCAACTATCCTTGCCAATCGGTTGCAGGGCGGGGTGCGTATTGTCCGTGTAGCCTTGAAGGGATCGGCTGACATGTTGACATTGCGACTACCCGGGCAGGTTGGTCTCAAGGAGGTCACCGTTGGACACACAGCGATTGCCATTCCGGCCAGCTGGAAACACCAGAACGAGGTAGCCATTGGCTGCTTGACGCCGGACTGCAGCTCAACAGAAGTGAAGCTGGTGATGGCTCAGAAGGGACCGTTCATGCTCACGCTGGTGGCCCGCACCCTCAAGCTGCCGGCGCAGGCCAAGGCCCTGATCTCTGCGCGAGGCGATACTGCCGTGCCCAGTACCTATGGCGACGGCACGCTCCAGATCGTGCCGATCGCCGTTCCTGCCGCGTTTTAGGTGCCAGACTTGTTGCTAGACGGCTTGGGCTCCTTGCCGTGCTCGGGCCGCAGATGGCCCTCAATGAAGGCCCCGGATTCGATGCGGATGTCGGCGTGAATCACGTCGCCCGTCATATGTCCGGTGCCCGTGATAACAACCTTGCGGGCTTCGATCTTGCCCTCGACAGTTCCGGCAACCTCCACGGTTTCACCATAGACAGTGCCTTTGACCCGGGCGTTGGCGCCAATGGTGACGGTCTGACCGCGCACATCACCATCAACCTGACCTTCGATCTGCACATCTTCGGTGCTTTCGATTTGGCCGGTGATCTTTACCGCCTTGCCAATGACCGAGGTGCCGTGGGCGCGTGTGCCCGCGACTGGTGCAGCCGCGGGCGACGTGGCTGACGGACGCAGCTGCGGCGTGGCCGGAGTGCGGGCGGCTTCAGGCGTATTTTGCGGCTTCTCGTCCGCGGATTTGTCGCTGCGGGTGAACATGGTCATGATCGGGTCTCCGGGAGTTGATCGAGCGTTTCAAAGTAGTTGAGCGGGCGCCAGGGCATGCGCGCATCGATGCGCGCACCCTTATCGACGGAAATCGTATGATGAAAGACGCGGCCCGTCACCCGCGCGGTCTGTGTAATGCTGACATGGTGGGCGAAAGTACGTCCCTCGAGTGTGCCTTCGATACGAACCTCGCGGGCTACGATGTCGCCCACGACAGTGCCTTGAGGGCCTATGATCACGATCCCGCCATCTATCCGGCCATTGACGAGGCCATCGATGTAGATCTCGCCGTCGACCTCGAGATGGCCGTCGATTGTCAGGCCCGGTAGCAGACGGCTTGGACCGTCATCACCGGACAACCGTCCGGATCTGGTGAAGTTCTTGCGTGGCAAAACGGCCATTTTGTTGGCCCTGTGATCAGTACTGCGTACGGACACGGATCTCGATATTGACCCTCTCGGGCCACCACTGAAGCCGACTTTACCTGCAATGTGGAGTCGTTTTTTCCCCAACAGCAGGCCTCGTCACAAATTTTTCACGTACGGCGCATGAGACACGGCCTATGCGCGCGGGAAAGGGCATCGCCCAGCTAGACTCTAAAGATCGACATCGACGGCAAATTGGGCATTTTCCTGGATGAACTTGAAGCGCAATTCCGGCCTCTTGCCCATCAAGTCGTCGACCATCCGGTCCGTCGACGCTCGAGCGTCCGCCGGTGCTATAACCTGGATCAATGTCCTTTTACCAGGGCGCATCGTGGTTTCCTTCAACTGCGCGGGCATCATTTCACCCAGACCCTTGAAGCGTGAAATCTCGACTTTGGCGTTGGCCTTGAACTCGGTCTTCAGCAGCTGCTCGCGATGGGCATCATCACGGGCGTAAAGTGTCTTGCCAGCGTGTGAAAGCCGATAGAGCGGCGGCATTGCAAGGAACAGATGGCCACCTTCGATCAGATTTGGCATCTCGCGATAGAAGAAAGTGAGCAGCAGCGATGCAATATGGGCGCCGTCGACGTCAGCATCGGTCATGATGATGACACGCTCATATCGCAGATCTTCCTCGCGATATTTGTTCCCGGCGCCACAGCCCAGCGCCAGCAGGAGATCTGACAATTCCTGGTTTTGCGCCAGCTTGCCGGCAGTTGCGCTCGCGACGTTGAGAATCTTGCCGCGCAGCGGCAACACCGCCTGGGTGGTGCGATCGCGTGCCTGCTTGGCGCTGCCGCCGGCGGAGTCGCCTTCTACCAGAAAGAGTTCGGTTCCGCCGGGGGTGTCCCGGCTGCAATCGGTGAGCTTACCCGGCAGGCGCAGTTTGCGGGTCGCAGATTTGCGCTGGGTCTCACGGTCCTGTCTTCGCTTGAGCCGTTCGTCGGCCTGGTCGATGACAAAGGCGAGCAGGCGGTCCGACTCTACCGGACTTTCCGCCAGCCAGTGATCAAAATGGTCCCGCACCACCGTGTCCACCAGCCGCTGTGCATCCTGCGTCGACAGCTTTTCCTTGGTCTGGCCTTGAAATTCCGGCTCGCGGATGAAGATGCTGAGAACGGCGCATGCCGCGCTCATGACATCGTCTGGGGTGATCTGTGCGGTCTTTTTGTTGCCCGCTCGCTCACCAAACGCACGTAGAGCCTTGGTCAGGGCATTGCGCAGGCCCTGTTCATGGGTGCCGCCCAAAGGTGTCGGAATGGTGTTGCAGAAGCTCTGCAGAAAGCCGTCACGTTCGGGTGCCCAGGCGACTGCCCATTCGACAGCGCCCTTGCCGTCCTTGTTCTCAGTGCGCCCGACGAACAGTCGCGGACTGACAGTGCTCTCACCCTCGATTTCACTCCGCAGGAAATCCGCAAGGCCGCCGGGAAATTTCAGAACTTCGTCAGCGGGTGTTTTGCCATTCCTGATCAGGCTCGGATCGCAGAGCCAGTGGATTTCCACGCCGCGGAAGAGATAGGCCTTGGATTTGGCCATACGGTAAAGCATGGCCGGCGAAAAATGGGCCTCGCTGCCGAAGATCTGGGTATCCGGTTTGAAGCGCACGATCGTACCACGCCGATTGACGCTTCCTGTATTCCTTAGTTTGCCGGCAGGTTGTCCCCGCTCAAAGCGCATGACGTGGTTCTGGCGCTCGCGGGCAACTTCGACCTCAAGCCATTCACTCAAGGCGTTAACCACTGAGGAGCCGACTCCGTGAAGGCCGCCGGAGGTGTCATAGACCTTGCCGCCGAACTTGCCGCCTGCATGCAGAGTGGTCATGATGACTTCGAGGGCAGATTTGTTCTTGAACTTGGGGTGGGGATCGATGGGGATACCACGGCCATTGTCCCGCACGGTGACGATGTCGTCCGCCGAAAGCTCGAACTCGATCCTGGTGGCAAACCCGGCGACGGCCTCATCCATTGCGTTGTCGAGGATTTCAGCCGCTAGATGATGTAGGGAGCGCTCGTCGGTGCCCCCAATGTACATTCCGGGCCGCCTGCGGACTGGCTCCAGCCCCTCCAGGACCTCGATGTCCTTGGCGGTATAGCCAGCGGCTTTGTCCACAGTACGACTTTCAAACAGATCTGGGGCTTTGGCCATCGAATGGGGGCTCCGAGCCAAATGGTGAAAAATAACAGGCAGTAGAGGCGTAGGCCGATTTCTCTCCGGCCGAATCGGTGTGTTTTATTAACACATTCGGGGGATCATGAAAGGCACGACTGGAGGGGTCGAGGGACCGGATTGATGGAAGCTGATCGCAGCGTGGCGGGACAGGCCGAGCGGTACGCGTGTGCGCGTACCGAGAGTCTGGCGCGCTACCTGCCATTTAAAATATGGCTTAATCCGACCTGGGCCGCTGTCGGCATCGTGCCGTTCATCGGACTGTTCCCGTATTTTGGCCAGGTTCCCCTCTGGCGCCTGGTGGTGGCGCTCGGTCTACATCTGGCCAACAGCGTGCTCGCGGCGCTCACTTTGCAGCGATACCGCAGATCACCACATCGCGTGCGCCTCTGGGAAACAGTTTTCGCTTCTGAGCAATTTCTCATCGGACTGAGCTGGGGCGCCATGACCTGGCTACTCTGGGTT
>JAJZGY010000170.1 GCA_021804785.1 Pseudomonadota bacterium
TTCCGACCCCTTTTGGCGTTAGAAACAGCGTTAGCGGCGGGGCTTATCCACGTAGTGCATAGGGGGGACCCGCGCGCCGCGGAGTGCCCGACGAGAGGCTGACGCAGCGGCGCGCGGGGGGTCCCTATGCACCCACGTGGATAAGCCGGGTGGGGGTCTGGGGGAGGGTTTGATGGTCAGCTTCGGTTTTTGAAGCGCCAGCTTTCGTTGCCGGTCTCGATGATATCGCAATGGTGGGTCAGGCGATCCAACATGGCTGTGGTCATCTTGGCGTCGCCAAAGATCTTCGGCCATTCGGCAAAGCCGAGATTGGTGGTGATCAGCAGCGAGGTGTTTTCGTAAAGTTTGCTGATGAGGTGGAACAGCAGTTGCCCGGCGGTCTGGCTGAACGGCATGTAGCCGAGTTCATCGATGACGATCAGATCGAGGCGGAGAAGCTTTTCGACCAGACATCCGCTCCGACCAGCGGCTTTCTCCTGCTCGAGTTGATTGACCAGATCGATGAGATTGTAGAACCTGCCTCGCGCTCTGGCCCTGATGACCGTGGCCGCGATCGCGATGCAGAGATGGGTCTTTCCGGTCCCGGTTCCGCCGACAAAGATCCCGTTCCGCTTGGCATCGAGGAAGCTGCCGGTGGCTAATTCACGCACAAGTCCCTCATCGATCGGTGTGCCCTTGAAGGTGAAGCCGTCGAAGTCCTTGAGCCCGGGGAATTTTGCGCTGCTGATTCGATAGCTGACCGATCGTGCCTGGCGGAAGATCCGTTCAGCGCGGATCAGGCTGGCAATCAGATCGTAGAACTCGTCGCGTCGTGCCACACCCTTGCCGGCGATCTCGTCAAAGCTCGCGCGCATGCCGTGCAGCTTGAGATCGGCCATTGCCTGGAGAATGTCCTGGCGTTCCATCAGGCGGCACTCCTCAGGCTGTCATAGCGCGCACAATCGGCCTTTGGTTCGATTTTCAGGCGCAGCCCGTCCGGGGTGATCATACTCGGCGGTGTGGGGGGCTGAAGCTGACGCGCCAGGACGGCAAGGATCACGTCGCCGCTGGCAATGCCTGCTTCGAGAGCCTCTGCGCATGCGGCCTCGACCGCGGCAAGGCTATGATCAAGAACGGCATTGAGGATTTTGACGAACTGCCGGTCGCCATCGGCGTGCTGCTTGAGCTTTGCCTGAGCGGCCGCAAGGCCCGGTGGCAAATCCCAATCCTTGAACGGAGCACCATTCCGTAAGGCACCTGGCTTTCTCACCAGGATCGGCAGGTAGTGCCAAGGATTGTAGATCACCTGACTGCGCCGGAAGTCCCGCGGATGCGCGGCAACGACATCGTCATCCAATAGCACGACGATGCGGTCGGCATGCGAGCGGACCTGCACCATCCGCCCGGCGGCACGCGCATCGACGCTGTAGCGATTATGGTCCGCCATGATCAGGCAGGTCGTACTGGCGCGGACGACCTTCTCGGCAAAGCCGTCATAGGGGCCGCGTGATACCACCAGGCTGGCCTGCTCGTCCTGGAACACCTCCCAGATTGTTCGACCCTTGAATTCAGGATGTTCCATCCGTTTCGCATAGGCGATGCATTGATCCACCAACCAGGCATTGAGTTCGACAAGGCTGCTGACCCGGGGCTTGGGTAAGAACAACAGGTCACGTAGATTGCCGACCTGATTCTCGACCTGTCCTTTTTCCCAGCCTGACGCCGGCGTACAAGCCACCGGCTCGACCAGATGATGCGAGCACATCTGCAGAAATCGCTGATTATAGCGGCGCTCCTTACCCAGGAAGATCGCCTCCACCGCGGTCTTCATGTTGTCGTAGATCCCGCGCCGGCAGCCCCCACCAAAAAAAGCAAACCCCTTGTCGTGCGCATCGAAAACCAATTCCTGGGTCTCACGGTGATACACGCGCACAAATGGCATCCGACTGTGCGACAGCTTCATGTGAGCCGCCTTCACCGTTACCGGCAGCCCCTGCAGCGTGATCACCTCGTGGCTCCAGTCAAACTGGTAGGCTTCGCCCCGGGCGAAGCTCAGCGGCACATAGGCCCGTACCGGAACCCGGGCATGCTCACGCCGCCACGCCTTGGCAAAGCGGTGAACGCTGTCATGCGCCCCCTCATAGCCACGCCCCCTCAGTTCCTCAAACAAGCGCTGCGTCGATCGCCGCTCCCGCCGTGGCAGGTCAGCTTCCCGCTCCAGGATCTCCGTCAGCCCCTTGACCCACTCGCCCAGCTTCGGCGCAGGCTGCTTGTCACGCTCATAGCGAAACTCGGTCGCCGAGCTTCGCACCACCTTGCGCACCGTCGACCGCGATATCGATAGCCGGCGCACAATCTCCTTGATCGGAAGACGCTCACCAAAATAAGCCCGCCGTATCTCACCAATCCGATCCACTGCGATCATCCCCCAATTAGCCTCCCCACACCCACATTGGGCGTTAGAGAGGATGCTGACATCAAACGTCAGAGGGGTCGAAATTGGACGCGATTTTCGCCCCTCAGGGGGTCGTTATTGCAAGCGATTTTACAGTCTTCAGGCTCGCGAGTTCGGAGAGATCGGCGTAGTCGCCGCTGTCGGCTGCCGTGCGCGGCGAGGCCAGCACCGTTGCCGTCGTGTAGAGGCGTTCCTGCGCCAGCTTGCGGCACAGGATGTTGTAGCGCTCCAGGTAGGACGCGCCACGAAACTCCGGGAACACCTCGAAATGCGGCGACGTGTCGCGTACCGCGCTGCGCGACTCCGGAGCGTCCTCGACCAGAATGAGCCAGCCGACGAAAGGGCGCGGCGCCTCCTTCCCGAAGGCGCCTTCGCGGTAGGCTGTCCAGAGATCGATCGCGGTGCCGAGCGCTTCCTC
>JAJZGY010000017.1 GCA_021804785.1 Pseudomonadota bacterium
CGGCTCGCAGCCGATCCCCTGGGACAGGAAAATTACGCGTTCGCGCAGAAGGAGAAGTTTCTGCTGCGCGAGGACAGGACTTTCCTGAAGCTGGTTTCTCCGCTCCGTAAAGGCACCAAGTGATGCTCGCCATTTTAATCCTCCGCCAGCGAGCGGACTGGTGGAACCGCCTGGGTGAATAATGTGCGCGCAGGTCCCGTCATAAAGGCCAGGTCACCTGCCCGCCGGCCGTGAACACTGCGCTGCTGCCTCGCACCACTGTTGTGCCGTCCGTTAGACGTGCGCGGCGCGCTTCGGCTTGGTGAGAAGCCATAGCGGCCATGTGACGTTACGGGTGGTTTGGGCGACGTTATTGCCGCTACAGTGCTCAAGAGCCCCTCCGGAAGCTGTCCTGCCGGTGCCGCAACCCGTTCCTGACCAAACAAAGGGTGCAGCCGCGTCGTCACATGCCGCAGCGGATTTGCCCAAACGCCAGGTCGTCTCAAACGATACTCCCGCCAGCCATAATATTCTGAATCATGATGAAATATGGATGCGGAGCTTCGGAACAAGGACAGCTGTGACGCTAGCCGCATTGTCCGCGGTGTCGCAACGCCTGATCGGCGAGCACGATGGCGAGCATGGCTTCAGCAACCGGGACAGCGCGAATGGCAACGCAAGGATCGTGACGGCCTTTGGTGGCAATCTCGGTGTCCGCACCGTTGACGTCGATGGTACGGCGCGACGTCAGTATCGAGGACGTTGGCTTGACCGCAAGGCGCGCAACGATGGGCTGACCAGTCGAAATGCCGCCCAGAATGCCTCCGGCATGATTGGAGAGAAAGTGTGGACCTTGCGCGCCCTGACGCAGTTCGTCGGCGTTGTCTTCGCCACTTGAGGCTGCGGCAGCAAAGCCCGCACCGATTTCCACGCCTTTGACAGCATTTATGCCCATCAGTGCGGCGGCGATTTCGGCGTCGAGCTTGGCATATACGGGCGCTCCAAGTCCGGCTGGGATGCCCTCAGCAACCACCTCGATGATGCCGCCGCAGGAGGACCCGGATTTGCGCACGCCATCAAGATAGGCGCTCCAGATAGGAACCGTCGCCGGATCGGGGCAGAAGAACGGATTTCTGGCGGTTTCGGCCCAATCCCATCCTGCGCGCGCGATCGATTTTGTACCCATCTGGATCAGCGCTGCACGCACGTCTACCCGACCGTAGAGATGGTTCAGCACCTTTCTCGCCACGGCACCGGCAGCAACCCTGGCTGCGGTTTCACGTGCACTTGCCCGTCCGCCACCACGATAGTCGCGCAGGCCATATTTGGACCAATAGGTGAAGTCCGCGTGGCCGGGACGAAATTTTTCCCGGATATCTGAATAATCTTTGGATTTCTGATCCAGATTTTCGATCAGCAGTGCGATGGGCGTTCCGGTCGTACGCGCCTCGGTCATGCGCTCATCGCCAAATACGCCCGACAGAATACGGACCTGGTCCGGTTCCCGGCGCTGGGTAACAAAACGCGATGTGCCAGGCCGGCGCCGATCCAGATCGGCCTGTATGTCGCTTTCGCTGAGGACAATTCCCGGGGGACAGCCATCCACGATGCAGCCAAGGGCCGGTCCATGACTTTCGCCAAAGGTGGTAACCCGAAACAGATGGCCGATGGTATTGTGCGACATGAGTTGATTCCCGAACGCTGTTGCGAGCCCCTTCGTGAACCTATTCAGCCTTCATGCCCACGGCGATATCGGGGGCATCTTCGGCCTTCATGCCAACGACGTGATAGCCAGCATCGACATGCAGTGTTTCTCCGGTGACAGCGCGGCCCAGGTCAGAAAGCAGAAACAGCGCGGCATCGCCGACTTCCTGCGTGCTGACGGTGCGGCGCAGTGGCGAGTTATATTCGCTCCACTTCAGGATGTAGCGGAAATCACCAATGCCGGATGCCGCGAGGGTTTTGATCGGGCCCGCGGAAATGGCATTGACCGTGATGTTCTGCTTGCCAAGGTCTTCGGCCAGATAGCGGACACTGGCCTCGAGCGCGGCTTTTGCCACACCCATGACGTTGTAATGCGGCATGACCTTTTCGGCGCCGTAATAGCTCAGCGTCAGCATTGCCCCGCCTTTCGGCATCATTTTTTCGGCATGGCGGGCGATGGCGGTGAAGGAGTAGCAGGAAATCTCCATGGTCATAAGAAAGTTGTCGATGGAGGTGTCGACATAGCGGCCCTTGAGCTGCTCGCGATCGGAAAAGGCAATGGCATGGACCACGAAGTCGATGGTGGGCCAGGTTTCGCGCAACGTCGCAAAGCAGGCATCGAGCGACGCAGGACTGGAGACGTCACAATCCATCAGCACAGCGGGGGCGAGGGGCGCCACGAGCGGGGCAACGCGCTTCTTGAACGCCTCGCCCTGATAGGTGAAGGCAAGCTCAGCGCCGGCGGCGCTGAGCGACTGGGCAATCCCCCAGGCGATCGAGCGCTCATTGGCCACGCCCATGACAAGGCCGCGTTTGCCCTTCATCAGCCCGGCAGTGGACATGCGAAATCTCCTCGTATCTGTGCAGCAAGGTTAAAGCCGCGCCGGGAATAGGCCAAGGAACCAAGCAAATAAAGAGGCCTAAGCCGAGGTGGGTCTATTCGGCGGGCGCAGAAGCAGCATGAGAGAGCTGGGCACGCCAGCGGGCCTTGATGGCGTCAGACGTTTCACGGCTGCCATCGGCGGACCAGCCGGGCGGGCCCAGGAAGAAACCCAGCGCCTCCTTGAGCGAACGCGCCCGGCGCAGGTCAGCGACGATCGCCAGCCACTCATGGCTGGCAACTACCAAGGGATTGAAGCTGCAGAGGTTTTTCACGATGCCATACCGCGGTGTTTCCCCTTCGGCCACGAAGCTGCCGAAAAGCCGGTCCCAGAGGATGAACACCCCAGCGTAATTGGCGTCCAGATAGTGCGGGTTGACCGCATGATGGACCCGGTGGTGAGAGGGCGTGTTGAAAACAAATTCGAAGGGCCTGGGAAGTTTACCAACGGCTTCGGTGTGGATCCAGAACTGGTAGACGAGATTAACCCCGCCCACGAATACGAGCATGGAAAGGGGAAAGCCGAGGAGCAGCAGGGGCAGCTTGAACACAAGGCCGGGCGTCAGTGCTCCGGTCCAGGGTTGGCGCAGGGCGGTGGAGAGGTTGTAGTGCTGACTGGAATGATGGCCCACATGATTAGCCCATAGCCAGCGCATCCGGTGACTGGCCCTGTGCCACCAGTAGTAGGCGAAGTCATCGGCGACGAAGCAGGCGATGATCACCCCCAGCGTGAACGGCAGCTCTGTCACGCGCAGGGGACGCACAAGGCGCGCCAGATCCACAAACATGAAGGCAAAAGCCGCCCCCACAATCACGCTGCCCAACCCCATCAGGAGGCTGGTGAGGGTGTCGCGGGCCTCATAGCGCGCCCGCCCGGTCAGCCGCGCGTAGACCAGCTCAAGCAATACCAGCCCAATAAAGGCCGGGGTTGCGAGCGTGACTGGATTAAACAGCGCCTTCGGATCGATGTGCATCGCGTCTACCTTGCCAGACATCAAAGCCTGCGGCAGCTGCTTATGCAATCTTCAACTCAGCACTTGACGCGGGCAAGTAGCCGAAAGTCCTAGGTAATGGTGGTTGTGTCTCTTCAAGAGGGCGTCTAGCATTTATTTCATGGAATCAAAGCGCTGAATCAAGCGGTTATTGGAGTTTTCGGGAGTTTTGCTGCTGATTCAGTTCAAGGACTATGCGAATGCAGGACAGTCGAATAGCAATTGGACGGCGTATCAAACGTTTGCGAGAAAAAAGGGGATTGTCCCGGCAGGATGTTTCGGATGCTCTTAGTGTTGACCTGACCGCTGCTGCAGCCTGGGAGGCGGGAAAATATCTACCGCGCGAGGGCCGGCGGCTGCGTCTTGCCGAACTCTTGCAAATTGATGTCGGAACATTGTTTGCCGAAGAACAGGAACCGTCACCGTCGCGGGGCGCGGCCCTGATAGATGTGCAAAGCGAGCTTCCCGGGCTCCTGCGCGAGCTCACCAACGGCGCTGAGCGCAGCTTGCGGGCGTTTCGTCTGGCCTCGCGGCATGCCACACCCCCTTACGTTCAGGAGGAATTCCGCCGGCTGACGGACCAGCGCATCCTTGACGGTTCGCTCGAGGTGGAGCGCATCGAGATCTTTTACGAGCTGGATCGGCTCAAGGAGGTCCTGGCGACGATGCTGCGCTACAAGGGGCGCCCTTTTCGCGTGCGCACCGTGTGCAATGGCGTCAAAGAGCTGGTACCTGGCATGGGTGGCTATCTGTTCGATGATTGCGAATTTCTGCTCGGTGGATATGCCAGTGAATATATGACCGATGGCCGGCCGGGCTTGCGCCTGTCTGGCGAGCCCTACCGCACTTATTTTGCCGATTATTGGCGCGAAATCTGGGAGCGAGCGCGGCCCCTGAACCCCGATGGCGCTGCCGACCTTGATGGCATACGCGCAGAGGCAATCAAGCTTGGCCTTGATCCGGACGACTGGCCCCGCTTTCTCTCCGAGGCCGAGGGCTTCATGCTCGACGACGGGCTACCGCCGCTCATCTGAGCGGGGCTTTAAGGCCCCGAGCAACCCTAGCCACAGCGCAGCCTCGTCGGGCCCAAGGCGGAGTTTGACGCCACGGAAGCCATAATCATGCAGGCGTAGGCTGAGGCAGCCGTCGTGGTAACCCGCAGCCGCAAGATTGGCCGGACCGAGCGCGCGGGCAACAAGGCGGTCACCGCTCACCGCGATGGCAAAGAGGCGGCCATCCCCCGCTTCGGCGAGGCCGGAACGGCCATCGCCGCAGAAGCGGCGAAGGCGCAACGTCGGCTCGTCAAGCTCCAGCAGCGCCTGTGCCATGGCCTGATGCAAAAGAGGGGCCCGGGTTTTCAGGAGCAGGCGGTTCAGCCCCGCCAAGACGACAATTCCAGCCAGCGAGACCAAAAGGTAAAGTAGGTTCATGGCGGAGTGACGACTTGGCGACGTGCGAGCTTATGCCGTAAGCAGTTGCCGAGTGCAAAGGCGGGGGCCTTGATGAGAAGACGGGTGCGCAGATTTGCAGGCGTGAGCCTGCTTTTGCTTCCCTTCGTCTCAATGCTCTGGGTGGCAAGCTATGATCGCGCCCTGCCGGCATTTGTCGGCATCCCCTTCTTCTACTGGTATCAGCTGGCGTGGGTGGGACTTGCGGCCGTGCTCGTGTGGGTGGCGGCCAAGCTGATCGGCGGCGCCGCGTGAGCGCCCATGCCGGCCCGCTGGCGAGCTTGATTTTCGTCAGCCTCTTCGTCGCTGTCACCGTGCTTGGGTTCTGGGCATCACGCTGGCACAAGGCCGATCTGGGGCAGTTGCACGAATGGGGTCTTGGTGGTCGGCGTTTCGGCACGCTCATCACCTGGTTTCTGCTCGGCGGCGACCTTTATACGGCCTACACCTTCATCGCCGTTCCGGCCTTGATGTTCGGTGCCGGGGCCGTCGGCTTTTTTGCAGTGCCCTATACGATCCTCATCTTCCCCATTCTGTTTCTCGTCTATCCACGGCTGTGGAGTGAGGCACATCAGAACGGTTATCTCACGGCCTCCGATTTCGTGCGTGGCCGCTTTCATGCGCCAGTGCTCGCCGCTGCCATTGCCGTGACCGGCATCATTGCCACTTTGCCTTACATCGCGTTGCAGATCGTCGGCATAGAAGTGGTTCTGGCAGGCCTTGGACTGAACGGAGAGTGGCCGCTGTTTCTGGCCTTCGCGGTACTCGCCGGCTACACGTGGACGAGCGGCCTGCGCGCTCCAGCCATGATCGCAATCATCAAGGATGCACTTATCTACATCACCATCCTTGCTGCGGTCATTATCATCCCGGCCAAACTCGGTGGCTATGCCGCCATCTTCGCAGCAGTCCCCAAAGCAAAACTTCTGCTCGGTGCCGGCAGCGCTGCAAACTGGGGCGGACAGAGCGCCTATGCCACCCTCGCGCTGGGTTCGGCCGCAGCCCTTTTTCTTTATCCGCACGCCATCACCGGCGTGCTCTCGTCCTCGAGCCAAAAGGTGATCCAGCGCAACGCTGCAATTCTGCCGGCCTATTCTCTTGCCCTCGGACTGATTGCGCTGCTGGGCTACATGGCACTCGCAGCCGGGGTTGGTCATATGACAGGCTTTGCCTATGGCTTTCGCCGGTTCGGCGCCAATTTCGCCGTCCCCGCCCTCTTCCTCAAAAGCTTTCCCGATTGGTTTGTAGGTGTGGCATTTGCTGCCATTGCCATTGGCGCGCTGGTACCCGCAGCGATCATGTCGATCGCTTGCGCCAATCTGTTCACGCGCAATCTGTGGAAGGAGTTCATCGACCCCTCATGTTCGGGGCTAAAGGAAGCACGCGTCGCCAAGTGGACCTCCCTTTCGGTGAAGGTTGGCGCACTGGCCTTCATCCTGGCCCTGCCGCACACCTATGCCATCCAACTACAGCTTCTGGGTGGGATCTGGATCATCCAGACCCTGCCTGCGGTCGTGCTCGCACTCTATAGCCCGCGGTTGAACCCTTTAGCCCTGTTCGTGGGCTGGGCGAGCGGCCTTTCGGCCGGTACGTTGATGGCCTGGTCACTCCATTTCAAGAGTGCGATCTACACCCTTCACATCGGTGGGATTCGCGTGCCCTGCTACGCCGCACTCAGCGCACTGCTTCTCAACATCGCTGTGAGCTATGGCCTCAGCCTCCTCTGGCATCGGGGCAACGACGCATCTTCCGGAGCCACCACCTAGGCGGCCTCGGTGTCTAAGCCCAAGCGCCATCCTGCGCTCAGCCGAAGCGGCCAGTAATATATTCTTCGGTGCGCTTGTTCTGTGGTGAGGTGAAGAGACGGTCAGTTTCACCAAACTCGATCAACTCGCCCAGGAACATGAATGCCGTATAATCGGATACGCGGCTTGCCTGTTGCATGTTGTGGGTCACGATCGCGATCGTGTATTCCGCCGACAGCTCATCCATCAGCTCTTCGATCTTGGCGGTAGAGATGGGATCAAGCGCCGAGGCCGGTTCGTCCAGCAAGATCACTTCCGGCCGCGTCGCAACCGTGCGCGCGATGCACAAGCGCTGCTGCTGGCCGCCAGACAACGACAGACCGGACTGATTGAGCTTGTCCTTGACCTCATCCCAGAGTGCGGCCTTGCGCAACGCGTGTTCAATGCGATCAGAGAGCTCGCTGCGCGGCAGACGTTCGTACAGATTTATGCCGAAGGCGATGTTGTCATAGATCGTCATCGGAAACGGGGTCGGCTTCTGGAACACCATGCCCACACGGGCACGCAGCAGATTGACGTCTTCATCGGGCAACAGAATGTTGCGGCCATCGAGCAACACCTCACCGGTGGCACGCTGGTTGGGATAAAGCTCGTAGATGCGGTTGAGAACCCGCAGCAGGGTCGACTTGCCACAGCCGGAGGGACCGATGAAGGCGGTGACCTTCCTGTCGTGCAGCGGCAGGGTGATGCCCTTCAGTGCCTGGGTCGCACCGTAGAAGAATTCCAGATTGCGTATGTCGATGCGCACTGCGCTGTCGACCGGTCGCATATCATTCATTTAAGACCTCGTTTGACGCCGCAGCGGCGCGCACCTGTGCGAGGCGCGCCTGGCGCCGACCCTCGAGCCTCGTTCCGTGGTACCACATCTGAGCCTCGTCTCCTGCGCCTGCGTCCACGGAAGCGCGTTAAGGCTTTGCCCGCCCAAGCCTCTTTCTGAAGCCGTCACCGTCCCTAGGCAATGGCTATCTGAGCGCCGGGCGCAGTTCTTCATGGGACTGCAACTCCCGGCGGTGTTGTTCCTCTCCAAGCTCGCCCCCTTCAGGTCCTGCGGCCCGGCCCTGTACAGCCTCGGTCTGCAACCATCCCCACCCTGGTCCATGTGGCCGGATAAGGATGGCCGGGCCATGCCACCATCATCACAGTTTTACGAAGCTTTTACGACAGGCTGCACCCCGCGCAATGTCGCGACGCGGCTGACCCGATCCCATCGAAAGGTCACTGCGCTGTGGGGCCTTGGGCCTAGCGCTGGTGCCAGTCCGTAAGGGGCGCGGCGATCGGAAGGCGCAGGGGCTGAGAGCCGATTCTTGCCGGGGGATGAGCCAGGCCCCGGTCGCGCCGGTCTGCGGCGCAAAAATGGCCCAGCTCCGCGCCTTGCCTTCAGACAGTCACAAAATTAGTTTGGCCTCAGGGTGCAGAACCCTGTGGCGCCGCCTTTCGCAGTCACGCCCCTCTAACCATGTAAGTGCGCACTGCATGCTTGCGTCCCGCTCAGCCCGCCGCCATGCCTTCAAGGATTATTTCGAACGCAAGGCGCTCACGATGCTGGTGCTCGGCTTTTCGTCCGGGCTGCCCTTCATGCTTGTCGGCAACACGTTCGGTTATTGGCTGCGGGACCGTGGCATCAGCCTGTCCGCGATCGGCTTCTTGTCCTGGGTCGGAATAGCCTATTCGATGAAGTTCCTGTGGGCGCCGGTGATCGACCGGACCGCGCCGCCGGTTCTGGGAAGGTTGGGACGACGGCGCAGCTGGATGATGCTGGCCCAGCTTCTCGTCGGCGCCGGCCTGACCGGCATGGCGCTCGTAGGCGTCGCCCATGGCCTTGTGCTTCTGGGCGTTCTTGCCCTCCTCGTTGCCTTTTCTTCTGCCACCCAGGACATCGTGATCGACGCCTGGCGCATTGAATCGGCAAGCGATGCCGATGAGCTCGGACTGTTGACCTCGGCCTATACCCTGGGTTACCGCGCAGCGCTTCTGATGAGCGAGGCGGTGATCCTGATCATCGCCAGCCAGGTTGGCTGGAACGGGGCCTATCTGCTCTATGGCATCTTGATGGGGTGTGGCATCGGCGCCTGTCTGTGGGCGATTGAGCCTGCCCGTGCCGATCAGGAGATGCTCCGCAAGGCCAACGAAGCACCGCTGTCCACGCTACGCGGACTTTATGACGCGATTGCCGGGCCGTTCATCGCCTTCTTCCGCGCCCATGGACGCACGGCGCTGCTCATGCTGGCCGCGATCAGCCTGTTTCAGCTGCCCAACTTCGTCATGGGACCAATGGCCAATCCGCTCTACCACGACATCGGCCTTACCAAAGACATGGTGGGTGTCGTGCGCGGCAGTTTTGGTCTCGTGGCGGTCATCTTCGGTGTCGCTGCGGGTGGCTATCTCTCGCTCCGGCTCGGTTATATGCGGGCGCTGCTCGTTGGCGGTACCGCGCAGATCCTTGGCACCGCCGCCTATGCCATACTGCCCTACTGGCACAGTCCTGCAATCTTTGCTGCGGTGATGATGGCCGACAATTTCGGCATCGCGGTCGCCGGCATCGCGCTCGTGACCTACATGTCGAGCCTCACCAGTCTTGGCTATACCGCCACTCAATATGCGCTCCTGACCTCGAGCTACGCCTGGGCGGGCAAGATCCTCAAGGGCTTTTCGGGGGCTGCCGTGGATGCTCTCAAGCAGGAGCATGGCCTCATGGCCGCCTATGCCGTGTTCTTTCTGGGTTCCGGCGCCATTGGCGTTCCGGCCTTGCTGCTGTTCTGGGTGCTGGATCGAAAGCAACGGCGCCGGCCGCCAGGCCTCATCGCGTCCACCTGACAATATGTGGCATAATTTCAGAAGCGCCCTATATCTGGGAAAATCCCTCTTGTCTTAGGCAGGCGTCTTATTTGCAGCCACAGAGCGGACCGGCTAAGATCGCCTCGTTCTTCGCGACCTGGGCCTTAGGACCCTCCCGCGGGTGCAGGCGGTCCGCCCACCCGATAATCGGATCAGCGCGTTAGGAAACAGAGCTTGGTCAATCTTTATGAGCCGACCACCCGGGATGACGGCCTGATTCAGTGGCCGGTACTGGCCGTTTCGGGTGCTCTGGAAGTGTGTCTGGCAGAAACCGACGGCGAAGTCGAAGCCGCCCAGGCGCTGCGCTACCGTGTTTTCTATGAAGAAATGAACGCGCGGCCCTGCGCCCGGATGCAAGCCACACGGCGTGATTTCGATCACTTTGATGGCTTCTGCGATCATTTGCTTGTCGTCGACCGGGCAGTCCAGGACGACGACGGCCAGCCCCGTGTCGTGGGCACCTACCGGCTGATGCGTGGCGAGCAGGCGGCGCGCGCCGGTGGCTTCTACACCGCCGGAGAGTATGACATCGCACCCATGCTGGCAGGATTACGGGACGGTACCCGGGCTCTCGAGCTCGGACGCTCCTGCATCCTGAAGAGCTACAGAGCGCGCCCGGGCACCATGCAGCTTTTATGGCGCGGGGTGATGGCCTATGTCGCCCGCTTTTCCTGCGATCTCATGTTTGGCTGCGCCTCCTTGCAGGGTACCGATCCCGAGCAGCTCGCCCTGCCGCTGTCCTATTTGCATCATTTCCACGCCATGCCGGCGGGCGTGCGCGTGCGCGCCCAGCCCCAGCTCTATGTCAATATGAACCGGATGCCCCAGGACACTATTGACGCGCGCGAGGCACGGCGGGCACTGCCCCCTCTGATCAAGGGCTATGTCCGCGCCGGCTGCATGATCGGCGATGGTGCGGTGATTGACCGCCAGTTCGGGACCACCGATGTGCTCATCTACTTTCCTGTCGCCTGCATGGATCCCCGTTACCGCAGCCGCTTCGGCAAGACGGCGTAGCGCGCCGACGGCGCGCTGCTTTCACCCTGGCTGAACCCTCAACGCCCGACCGCGCGCAGCCGCAGCTCAATCGCGTCCCAGATCATGGCGGCACAGTCAGCACCACCGAAGCGGCGGATTTCCTGAATGCCGGTAGGTGAGGTGACATTGATCTCGGTGAGATAAGGGCCGATGACGTCAATGCCGGTGAAGATAAGACCGCGGCGCTTGAGCTCGGGCGCCAGTGCCGCGCAGATTTCACGTTCACGTGCACTCAGTCCCGTGGCTTCGGCCCGTCCGCCCACATGCATGTTCGAGCGTGCTTCGCCTTCGGCGGGAACGCGATTGATGGCGCCGCCGACTTCACCATCGACGAGAATGATGCGCTTGTCGCCATTGCGTACCTGCGGCACGTAACGCTGCACGATCACCGGTTCACGATACAGGGTCGTGAACATTTCCAAAAGAGCACCGATGTTCTCGTCACCCTCGGTGAGGTGAAACACACCAGCCCCGCCATTGCCATAGAGCGGCTTCAGGATGATGTCGCGGTGCTCCGCCCGAAAGCTGGCGATCTGCGCACGGTCCGAACTGATCAGTGTAGGCGGCATGAACTCCTTGAACAGGGTGACGAAGATTTTCTCGGGAGCGTTGCGCACATGAAACGGATCGTTGACCACCAGGGTCTGTGGCATCAGCCGTTCCAGAATGTGGGTCGCCGTGATGTAGGCCATATCGAAAGGCGGGTCCTGGCGCATCAGCACGACATCGGCTTTTGAGAGATCTTCAAGCCGCGGCGCTCCCAGCCGGAAATGATCACCACGTATGGCCCTCACCTCGAGCGCCCGCACATTCGCTACCACCATGCCATCGCAGAACGACAGATCACGGGGGCCGTAGTAGAGCAGCTCCGCACCGCGCTGCTGGGCTTCAAGGGCGAGGGCAAAGGTCGAATCACCAGAGATATCGATCGCCTCGATGGGATCCATCTGAATGGCAACGCGCAGCGACATCATCAACTCCACTGTCTCAATTAAGGCGCCGCTTGAGTACCTCCAGCGCCAGCGCTGCCTCATTGTGCAGCACCGCGCCAGGTTGGGCATGGCGCAGGACCGTGTCATACGCTTTTTTGGCGGCTCCAAGCGAGCCCTTGGCTTCATGTAGACGCGCGATATCAAACCAAACGTCCGGGCGCTTTGGTGCGATAAGGCCCATGCGCTCGCTCACCATCAGGGCACGGGTGCGGTCGCCGCTTTTCAGTGCAACCATCTTCAGATTGTTTAGCAGCCGCAGCAGCACTTCGGCATCGTCGACAGGCTGTCCGGCGGGGGAGTCGGCGAGCGGCGTGCCGGCGAGCCCCGCTGGCCCGCTCATCCGTTCAATCACACTGCCGCCATTGAAGGGATCAAGAGCCAGCGAGCGGCCTCTCAGGGTTATGCGCAACAGAAAATGTCCCGGTGCATTGAGGCCTTCAGCGCCGAGCCCTCCGGCGCGCGCCGCATGTAAATAAAGAATGCCGAGACTGACGGGCAGACCGCGCCGCCGTTCGATCACGCTCATCAGATCGGCGTTGTGGGGCGCGTCATAAAAGGCCCGTTCGCCCTCATAGCCAAAATCCTCGTTGAGCAGCCGCGCCACTGCCTTTGCCGCATCCTCAACCTGACGAAGCAATGTCAGTTCGTGGCGCGCGGCCGCCGCGATGTCGGCCAGATGATCAACATAAGGTACGAGAGAGCGCTCGGGATGATCGAGAGCGGCCAGCATCAATGCTCCCATGGCGATGTCGCACGGGGTCTTCGCCAGCTCACCGAGACGGCGCAGATAGGCGAGCGGATCCTGTGGCTTGCTCTGCATGGCCACAAGATTGCCTGAGGCCGAAGGTCGACGCCACCGTTCTTGTGTGAAACGGCATCCTTGCCCGACTGTTCCTTCAGGCCGTGCCCTCAGGTTCGTCTGCCTTAAGGGTAAGCGCGCGGGCATAGGTTTGTTGGCGTGGTAAAGTCAGGGCCTCGGCGACCAGATCCACCGCTGCACGCACCGGCATGAACGGCAGGGCCTTGCCGAGCAGGGCATCGACGCGGCTCCAGTCTGGTTCCTCGGCAAGCGGGGCGCCCACGATGAGCGTGATCTCTCCTTTGGGAACCTCGTCCTGATAGGCCTCTGCCAGCTCGCCGAGGGTTCCGCGTCGCAACTCCTGGTGCAGCTTGGTTAGTTCGCGTCCAACCATGGCCGGACGCTCGCCGAGAATCACCGCCATGTCGGTGAGGCTGGCGGCAAGGCGCTGCGGCGCTTCAAAGAAAATCAGTGTGGCGGAAACCTGACGCACAGCTGCGAGCTGGCTGCGGCGTTCCGCCGACTTGGACGCCAGAAAGCCGGCAAACAGAAACCGGTCCGATGGCAAGCCTGACAGAGTCAGGGCCGCCAGCAGCGCCGATGCGCCGGGTATCGCCTCAACCGTCACGTCGGCAGCCAGTGCTTCGCGCACCAGCTTGAAACCCGGATCAGAAACCAAAGGTGTTCCCGCATCGCTGACCAGCGCCAGTCTTGCGCCGGCCTTAAGACGTGCCAGCACCCGTGGCCGCTCGCGGGCGCCGTTGTGATCATTATAGGGCCAAAGCGGCTTTTCGATGCCGTAGATGGCAAGCAGGCGGGCCGTGACGCGGGTATCTTCCGCAAGAATTGCATCACAGTTGCGCAGTACATCAAGTGCCCGCAGGCTGATGTCGCGGGCATGACCGATCGGTGTCGCAGTCACATAAAGGCCGGCAGGCAGCTCCGTCAGGGTCCTGCGCCCTGCGCTTTGCCAATCGCCATCGGCCGGCCTATCTTGGACCGCGTCAGCCCGACCGGATACTTGCCTTGCCAAAGACCTCGACCGTCGCTTCATTCCGCTCCGCCACGCTGCCGCGTCTGCTGCGCCGCACCTTTATGCTTGTCGCGCTCAGCGCGGTTGCAGCCTTGCCGGCTTGCAGCACCGTACAGCAACACACTGCGCTTCCCCAAGCCACCACGACAGCTCCGCTCGCCTCGGGCCAAGGACAGGCCGAACCCGGTTCCTATCTGAGGCTGCCGGGGATGACTGCCAACCGCGCTCCGGTGCGGGTCGGTATCATCCTGCCATTTTCCAATAACGCTGCGGCGACCCGCAAACTGGCCGCAAGCATGATGAACGCGGCGCAGATGGCCCTCTACGATTCGGGCAAGACCAACATCGTTCTGATCACCGGTGATGAAGGTGATGGTGGCGCACCAGCCGCCAGCGCTGCGCGCAGCCTGATCCGAAAGGGCGTCCGCGTCATCATCGGACCCCTTTTTGCAGCCTCGGTTCGTGCCGTCGCACCTGTCGCACAGCGTAGCGGCATTCCGGTCATCGGCTTTTCGAGCGATCGCAGCGTCGCCCAGCCTGGCGTCTATCTGCTCAGCTTCCAGCCGGAAAACGACGTAAGGCGGATCGTCGACTATGCCGCAAGTCAGGGGCACAGGGCTTTTGCCGCCCTGCTGCCGCGTGATCCTTATGGCGATCACATCGCCGCAGCCTTCGAAAAGGATGTCCCGCAGGTCTCAGGCCAGGTCGTCGATATTGAACGGTTCGATCCGCAGAACGGTGATGTGGCACCGCAGGCGGCATCTCTTGCCAGTGCCCATCCGGATGCCCTGCTCGTTGCCCAGGGTGGTGCCGCCCTGCGCGGCACTGCCCAGGCTCTTTCCATTGACGGGCTTGCCGGTGCGCGCACCCAGCTGCTGGGCACGGGGGTGTGGGACGACCCCTCGATCCTTGGCGAGCAGGCGCTTGATGGCGGCTGGTTCGCGGCCCCCCAGCCTGATGCTAATAGTGCCTTCGTGCAGCATTACGAAGCTGCATTCGGGAGCAGACCGCCGACCCTCTCCGGTCTTGCCTATGATGCCGTCGCGCTCATCGGACTGTTATCGCAAGCCCCGGCGGGCGAGCGCTTCAGCGCCGATGCCCTGACCAATCCCAATGGCTTTGGCGGCGTCAGTGGAATCTTCCGCTTTCAACCCAATGGTGACTGCCAGCGCGGGCTGGCCATCCTCGGAGTTACCGCAAGCGGCTTTACCCTGGTAGCACCCGCACCAACTACCTTCGAAAAGCAGGGCTCCTAGAGGAGTTCGCTGATCAGCCGATTAAGCACGAGCCGGCCAGGCGGTGTGACCTTGAGTCGACCCTCCTGCACCTGCACAAAGCCCGCATCCGCAAGCGCAGCAAGGCGCTTGGGATCGGCACGCCAGTGAAAGCGCGCCGCCAGGGCCGGCAGATCGACCCCCTCGCTGAGGCGCAAACCCATTAGCAGGAGCTCCTCCGCCGCCTCCTGCTCAGACAGCGCCGCGCACGCGACAACACCATGACCTTGCAGGCTTACCTGGCTGAGCCAGCGTTCCGGCAGCTTCTCGTTTTGGGTGGCCATGCGCCCGGTGGGCGTCTCAAGGCGACCATGGGCCCCAGGTCCGACGCCGACATAGGCGCCATACCGCCAGTAAACCAGATTGTGACGGCACTCGGCCCCGGGCAGCGCGTGATTGGAGATCTCATAGGCTGGCCGGCCCGCCGCAGCCATCAGCTCCTGGGTACATTCATAGAGCCGGACTGCCTCCTCATCTGGTGGCACCAAAGCCTCACCCCGGGCGGCGCGCCGGGCAAAGGGCGTCGCCTCCTCGATCGTCAGCTGATAGAGCGAGAGATGTTCGGTGCCGAAGGCCAAAGCGCGGCGCAGCTCGTCCCGCCAGGCTTGTCTGTCCTGGTCGACACGGGCGTAAATGAGATCAATTGAGACACGCCTGAACAGGCGCTGGGCCAGCTTGAGGGCCGCGATCGCCTCGGCAACATTGTGGAGGCGCCCGAGAAAGCGCAGGGCGTTGTCATCGAGGGCCTGCATGCCCAGGGACAGACGATTGACGCCCGCGGCGCGGTAGTCCTCAAATCGGGCTGCATCCGCACTCGCTGGGTTGGCTTCGAGGGTGATTTCAACATCGCTGGCCACGGTCCAGTGCTGTGCGATGGCTTCCAGGACTTCGCCGAGTGCAGCCCCCGACATCAGGGATGGCGTGCCGCCACCGAAGAAAATGCTCGACACGACGGGACGCATGGCGCCCTGCAGGGCCGCGTGATGGGCAAGTTCACGGCTGATCGCAGCGGCCCAGGCCTGTGCATCGATGGTGCTGCGCACGTGGGAATTGAAGTCACAATAGGGGCATTTGGCGGCACAGAAAGGCCAGTGCACGTAGATGCCGAAGGGCTCGCTCATGGCATCTTGAGTGCGGCCACAAGCTTGGCGAAGGCCTTGGCGCGGTGACTGATGCGATGTTTGAGCGCAGGATCGATTTCGCCGAAGCTCTGCGTCATGTGCTCGGCGATGAAGATCGGGTCATAGCCAAAACCCTTGTCACCCTTGGGCGGAAAGCGCAGCTGGCCACTGACCTCACCTTCAAAAATCGCGCAGGGACCTTTGGGCTCTGCCAGCGCCAGGGCACAGACAAATTTTGCCCGCGGCGCAGTGACTGCCCGTTGGGCCAGCTCGCGTTCGACACGGGCCATGGCCGTTGCGAAGTCACGATCGGCGCCTGCCCAGCGCGCCGAATAGATCCCGGGCGCCCCGCCCAGCGCATCCACCGCAAGCCCTGAATCATCTGCGAGTGCGACGAGGCCGCTGGCACCGGCGGCGGCACGCGCCTTGAGTTCGGCATTGGCCGCGAAGCTGTCACCGGTTTCCTCGGGCTCGGCCAGACCGAGCTCGGCGGCGCTCTTGATCACAAGCGCGAAGGGGGCAAGCAGATCGGCGATTTCGCGCACCTTGCCCTGATTATGACTTGCCACCACAAGCGTCGTACCGGGCTCGAGGGTCATGCACCAAGGACCTCACTTTGGCGGGCCATCAATTCGCGGATACCTTTGCGCGCCAGGGTGATGAGCTGATCAAACTGCGTATCCGAAAACGGCTCTGCCTCTGCAGTCGCCTGGATCTCCACAATGCCGCCCTGTCCCGTCAGAACAAAATTGGCGTCGGTCTGCGCTGCCGAATCCTCGGCATAATCGAGATCAAGCACAGCCTCACCTTTGACGATACCGCAGGACACAGCTGCGACCTGGTCCCTGAGCAGTGGCTGCTTCAGCATGCCGGTTTTCCGCATGAACTGGGCACACTGGGCCAGAGCAACATAGCCGCCAGTGATCGCCGCCGTGCGGGTACCGCCATCGGCCTGCAATACATCACAATCGAGCACAATCTGGCGCTCGCCAAGGGCGGAAAGATCACACACCGCGCGCAGCGCGCGGCCAATCAGGCGTTGGATCTCCTGGGTGCGACCTGACTGCCGTCCCTGTGCCGCCTCCCGGCGCATGCGGTCATGGGTGGAACGTGGCAGCATGCCGTATTCAGCCGTCACCCAACCCCGGCCGGTACCCTTCAGGAATGCCGGTGCACTGTCCTGCAAGGACGCCGTGACCAGCACATGGGTGTCACCACATTTGATAAGACAACTGCCCTCGGCGTGCTTGGCAAAGCCGGGTTCAAGCTGGATGGCGCGCAATTGATCGGCCGTGCGTGAAGAAGGGCGCATAATGAGGTACCTTGAAGTTGATCATAACCGGCGCTACCTAGCCCTCTCGGGGCGCGTGCGCAATGCAAGCCCGGCGGCGGGCCCTTTTTCAACCCGAACAGAGGCTTAAGTCCGGTGAACGCAGCTCCTCGCCATACCGATGATGTCCGCAGGCTCGCCTCCGAGCTCGGAGAGCGCCCGCGCGAGGTGTTCCGCCATCTCGTTGACGCATTTTTAGCCTCGGGTGAGCCGGTCGGCTCCCGGACGCTCAGCCAGCGCCTGCCGGTGTCGCTGTCACCGGCCTCCATCCGTAACGTCATGGCCGACCTAGAAGCGCTGGGCCTCTTGGCCTCGCCGCACACCAGTGCCGGCCGCATTCCAACCGAAAAAGGCCTGCGCCTGTTTGTCGATGGCCTGCTTGAAGTCGGTGATCTTGACCCTTCCGAGCGCGCGGCGCTGGAAAGTCGAATAAGCGGCAGCGGCCATGGCCTGGAAGATGTACTGACCCAGGCGACCACCATGCTCTCCGGACTGTCGCGTTGCGCCGGACTTGTGGTGGCGCCACGTCAGGACGGCGTCCTCAAGCATATCGAATTCGTGCCTGCGGGCACCGGCAAAGTGCTCGTGGTGCTGGTCAGCGAGGATGGTCAGGTCGAAAACCGGCTGATCGCCACGCCCAGCGGACTGCCCCCTTCGGCACTGGCCGAGGCGACCAACTACCTCAATGCCCGGCTGCGTGGGCGTACCCTTGAGAGTGCGCGCGGCGAAGTCGCGCGGGAGCTGGAAACCCATCGTGCGGAACTTGACGCCCTGACCGCCAAGATCGTGGCTGAAGGGCTCGCGATGCTGGCGGAAACCGGCGGTGGTGCGCGGCAGGCCGAAGAGAAGGTGCTGATCGTGCGCGGCGCTTCCCACCTTCTGGACAGTGTGGAAGCCCAGACTGACCTCGAACGGATTCGTACCTTGTTTGATGATATCGAACGCAAGAACGATCTGGTGGGCCTGCTTGAACTGGCCCGCGACGGCGATGGCGTGCGCATCTTCATCGGATCAGAAAACCGCTTGTTCAGCCTTTCTGGATCTTCGATTGTCGCTGCGCCCTATGCCGATGCCAAAGGCAAGATCATAGGCGTTATTGCTGTGCTGGGGCCCACCCGCCTCAACTACGCGCGTATCATTCCCATGGTGGACTACACCGCCAAGCTGGTAACCCGGCTTATCGCCTGAACAGGATGCTTCATGAGTGATCAACACCAAGATGATTTGCCCGAAACCGAAGCTGCCGCAAATGGCAGCGAGCAAGCTGACACGGAAATCGCCCAGCTGCGTGTGGAGATTGCCGAACTCAAGGACCGGACCTTAAGGGCGCTGGCGGAGGTGGAAAACACCCGTCGGCGGGCCGAGCGTGACAAGAAGGATGCCTCGCTGTATGCCGTCACCGCCTTCGCCCGCGACATGCTGCAGGTCGCCGACAATTTTGCCCGTGCAGTTCAGGCCTGTCCGGCCGACGTGCGCGAGCAGGCCGCGCCCCAGCTCAAGGCAGTGATCGAAGGCGTGGAAGTGACGGATCGGCAGCTGATGGCCACGCTCGAACGCCATGGCATCCGCCAGATCGATACCTCCTCGGGCAAGTTTGACCCCAATCTGCATCAGGCCATCGCCGAAGTCCCGGGGCGGGGCAAACCCGCTGGCAGCATCGTCGATGTGGTTCAGATTGGCTATCAGATTGGTGACCGGCTGCTGCGCCCCGCGATGGTCACGGTTGCCCGCCACGAGGGGAGTGCTGAGCGTGACACCGGCACCAAGCTCGATACTGAAGCATGAGCAGACTTCGCCTCATGGTGGCAGGTGCCGACGGACGCATGGGCCGGGCACTGATCCGCGCCATCGCCGAGGCCGATGATCTCAGTCTCAGCGCTGCCCTGCTCATCACCGCTCACCCCGAGCTCGGTAAGGATGCGGGCACGATGGCCGGCACCACGGCCCTTGATGTCACCTTGACCGCAGATCCTCTTGCGGCCATCACACAGGCCGATGCAGTCCTCGACTTTACGGCGCCGGCCTTTTCCGTCGAGCTAGCCGGACTGTGTGCCCAGGCCCGCATCGTACATGTGATTGGCACCACGGGTTTCAGTGAGGATCAGAATGAAAAGATCCGCGCCGCGGCGCGGCACGCGGTTATCATCAAATCGGGTAACATGAGCCTCGGCGTTACCGTCCTCGCTGATCTCGTCCGCCAGGCCGCGCGCGTGCTGGCCGCCTATGACGTCGAAATCATCGAACTGCACCATCGCATGAAGGCTGATGCCCCGTCGGGTACGGCACTACTGCTGGGCGAAGCCGCGGCGCAAGCCCGTGATGTGCAACTCAAGGAGCATGCAGTTTTCAGCCGCGAGGGTCACACCGGAGCCCGCCAGAATGGCGCGATCGGTTTTGCCTCGGTGCGGGGGGGAACTGTGATTGGCGAGCACCATGTCATCCTCGCCGGGCCTTCGGAACGCATTGAACTGAGCCATGTCGCCGAAGATCGAGCCATATTCGCGCATGGAGCGCTTGTGGCTGCACGCTGGGGGCAGGGTCGCAAGCCTGGTCTTTACGGCATGCGTGACGTGCTCGGTCTGGATCAGTTGCGATAGGCCTTTGCCGCGACAAGCGCCTGACGCAGCAGCTGCGCCAGACGCAGGCGTTCCTCAGGGGCAAGGAATGCGCCCAATTCAATGGAGCGGCCATGGCTTGAGAGCAGCAGATGCCGCGGCTGTTCGGCTTCCTCCTCGATCCCCACATTGAGCCAATAGGGATTGAGGGAGATCTCGCTTGTCTGTTCGCCCTGGCGATGGCGCGTGATGTCAAGGCGACTGAGGCTGAGCACAACATGCTCATAGCTCTGCGCCGCCCGTCGACAGCGGTGAAAGGCCCAAATCAGAAGCAGAACGTCTAGGCCCATGAAAGGCATTACCGGCCATGCACCCTTGAGCATGAAGATCACACCCAAAGTGAAATTGGCGAGCCCGACCGCGCCGAGGACGAGGACCGTGGCTTGCGCAGTGAGCGGAGGCGCGGGCCGCAGCACTGCATCGAGAAAAACCGGATCGGAACCCGACTGGCTCATGGCACCAAATTGCCGGCGCGCGTTTGCCTAGGCAAGGGCCTCGTCGTCCCCGCCCATCCTGGCGCTAGCGATGGCAGCGGCGCTCATAGCCACGCCGGCCGCCATGCTCTTTCCAGAACGGGCTGCCAAGATCAAGTTGGCAGGGATTGGTGACCGCGCCAGTGAGCGCACCTGCAGCAGCGCCGATCAGGGCGCCACTTGCTGCGGATCCGGTCATCGCGCCAATAATCGCACCGCCGGCAGCGCCGATCCCGGCACCAGACAGTGCTCGATCAGACGTGGTCGTCCCACATCCAGCCAGCGTCAGGGCGCCAGTAAGCGCTGCGACCATGGCAAGGCTCCGCAACATGTTTGTCCTCCACATTCGGTATCTTCCAAAACGCTCATTTACAAGACGCGTTCCGCGCAGATCTGGGCTATAGAACACTGCGAAGGACATATCTGTGACATGTGATGCAGCGATCATTTTCGAAGCAGGATGTGGAACGATTTTTCGCATTGCTGCGTAGGGCGGAGCCGGAGCCCAAAACCGAGCTTTGCTATCTGAACAATTTTACCTTGCTGGTGGCCGTGGTGCTCTCGGCCCAGGCCACCGACAGAAGTGTGAACAAAGCAACTGCAGCGCTGTTCGCGCTTGCTGACACACCTGATAAAATGGCGTCGCTCGGTGAGGAGGTCGTGGCACACCACATTCGTACCATCGGCTTATACCGTACCAAGGCCAAAAATGTGGTCGCGCTCAGTCGCGCCCTTCTCAGCAGGCATCACGGCGAGATCCCACACGATCGTGCCGCGCTCGAAGCGCTGCCAGGCGTCGGACGGAAAACTGCCAACGTCGTACTCAACACGGCCTTTGGTGAGCCGACCATTGCTGTCGACACACATATATTTCGCGTCGCAAATCGCACCGGACTTGCTCGGGGAAAGACCCCGCTCGCTGTGGAAATGGGACTCGAACGGATCGTCCCCAGCGTCTATCGCCTCCATGCCCATCACTGGCTCATCCTGCATGGCCGCTATGTCTGCGTAGCGCGCCGGCCCCATTGCCCGGTTTGCATCGTCCGCGAGCTATGCCGCTTTGACGGCAAGACACCGGAAGCAGGAACGCCTGAGGACACCAAAGGCACCGGACGGCGCGGTAACCGGTTGCAGCAGCGGGCTGGGGCCGCAAAGAGGACGGCACCAAAGGCCAAAGCACGCGTCAAAAAGGCGAATGCCGCACGTGGCGGCGCGGGTCACCGTAAAGACAGCTGAGCTCCGGGGCACATCGCGAGCTCCGAGGAGACCACACCCCCCCAGGACGTAAAATCCCTGCGTCCTGCAACGCTCCATGCTTGCGCGCCGTGCCCTCCTCGCTTAATCGGGGGGAGTTTCGCCCGCCCTACGCCACATCTGGAGAGCAAAGACTATGACACAGCATTACGACGTTGCCGGATTGGGCAATGCCATTGTCGACGTGATTGCCTCCACAGATGATCGCTTTCTGCTCGAGAACAACATTGCCAAAGGCGTGATGAACCTCATTGATCATTACCGCGTGCAGCAGCTGCTTCAGGTGCTGCCATCAGGCCGTGAGCTTGCCGGTGGGTCCGCAGCCAACACCATGGCCGGGCTGGCCTCCTTTGGAGGACGCGGGGTGTTCATGGGCAAGGTTCGCGACGACCAGCTGGGCAAGTCCTTTGCTCGTGGACTAGAGACGATCGGTATTGATTTTCCGACTCCCCCTGCAAGCGTGGGCCCACAAACCGCATGCTGTCTGATCGCGGTGACCGCTGATGGGCAGCGTAGCATGAATACCTATCTGGGTGCCTGCCGCGAGTTGCGCGAAGCGGACATCGATGAGGCCGCAATCGCTGCGGCCACCGTGCTCTATATCGAGGGCTATCTATGGGACGAACCCGAAGCCAAAACAGCAATCGAAAAGGCCATCAGGATCGCCAGGAAAAATGGTCGCAAGGTCGCCTTCACCTTGTCCGATCCGTTCTGCGTCGAGCGCTGGCGCAGCGAATTCATGGCTCTGCTGAAGGACCGGATCGACATTCTTTTTGCCAATGAGGCCGAAGCCATGGCGCTGTTCGAGAGCGGAGATTTTGATGGTGTGCTGCAATCCTTGCGCGGCTTCAAGGGCATTGCCGCCCTGACCCGCTCCGCCAAGGGCTGTGTCATTGCGGCAGGCAAGGAGGTGCATGTTCTGGACGCTGACCCGGTTTCCCAGGTGCTCGATACCACCGGAGCCGGAGACCAGTTCGCCGCGGGATTTCTCTTTGGCTACAGCCATGGCCGGAACTTGCCGGATTGCGGTCGGCTCGGAACGCTTGCCGCCGCAGAGGTCATCGCTCATTACGGTGCCCGTCCTGAAACCTCGTTGCGTGCCCGTGCTGTCGAAGCGGGTCTGCTTTAGTCGCCGATGAGGTGAAGTGCGATTTGGCGCTGATGCGCCTCATCGCGGTGTTCGAAGAGGTAGATGGCCTGCCACACGCCAAGCTGGAGTTCGCCGTTTCGTACCGGAACGCCAAGCGAGGTCAGCGTCAGGGCACTGCGGATATGGGCCGGCATGTCGTCGGGACCTTCAGCGCGATGGCGATAGACATCGCTATTGTGGGGAACGAGTTTCTGCAGGAAGTTTTCCAGATCCCGACCGACGTCCGGATCGGCATTCTCCTGAACCAACAACGAAGCAGAGGTGTGCTTCACAAAGAGTGTTAGCAGGCCGTCGCGGATCGCGCTGCGTGCAACGAAGCGCAGTACGTCGGCGGTAATATCGGTGAGACCAGAGCCAGCCGACGCGACGACGAGGTCGTGATAAACCTGCTTCATCTTGGCTTCCTCAGATAGACGTAGAGGGCACCCTGGCCACCATGACGACGATGGGCCGGGGTCATTTCAGCGACAAAATGCGCCAGTTCCGGTTCTTTGAGCCAGCGTGGTGTCAGGTGTCGCAGCACGCCGCGGCGCCGGACGAAGGGATTGCTGTCTTCTGCTCCATCGCGTGGCCCGCTGCCTCCTTTGCCGGTGACGACAAGAACAAGGCGCAGGCCTCGAGCCATGGCCTGATGCACAAATTGCGTGAGTGCATGATGGGCTGCGACTTCTGTGAGACCGTGCAGGTCGAGTCTGGCTTCAGGCTCGAGACTGCCTCGCCGGAGTTTGGCGCGCCTTCGCCCATCGAGACCGGTAGGGCCTGGTGCATCTGCGGCAGGTCCGGCTGTGGCCGGGCGGGCCTTCGCTTTGCCTTTCATAGCCGCATGGCGCATGGCGGTTGCGGATCTGACAGCGAGAGGTACTGCATCATTGAGTGCGGCTTCAAAGAGGGCCCGTTCGTCTGCCATAAGGGCGCGCCCGGCCGTGGCGTCGTCAACTTCTCCTGGTTCCTGTGGAAGCGGAGGTGCGAGAATGTCAGGCCCCTGTTTGTTGCGTCGCTTTGCACCGCGTGGAACCGGGCTGGTTGCCTGACCATTCGCGTTCTGCCGGCGGGCGGCTGGCTTTTTGCCATTGCCTGAGGTCCGGCCCCTGGGGCTCTGGTTTTTAGGTGTCAGCCGCGCTGCGTCCTTCAGCACCGCCTCGAACAGCGTCACCTCATCTTCTGTCGGCTCCCGCCGCTTCATGCTCATCCTCCCGCCGCCAAACGCTGCTGCGCCAATTGTTGCCACAGGCTCAGCGGCAGGAGCACAAAGAACCGTCCGCGTGCCTTCATGTCCCCGGCCAGTTGCTCGGCCCTGGCGCCATATCCCCAGAACACGTCACCGCGCAAAGGGCCTTTAATGGCACCGCCTGTGTCCTGAGCGATCATCAGCTGATGCAGCGGTGCAACGCCCTGATGAGATGGCGGAGCAACGACATAGAAGGGTATTCCCAGAGGATGAAAATGAGGATCAACGGCTAGACTTGCCCCGGGGGTCAGAGGCACGCCCTGGGTACCGACGGGGCCGGAGTTGGCAGGAGAAAGTGGCGCCAAGCGGAAAAAGACGTAGGACTCATCACGGTCCATGATCTTAGGTGCCAGCTTTGGATGGCTGAGAAGCCAGTTGCGGATGCCCCGCAAGGAGACCTCATCTGGGCTGAGCGCGCCCATGCGCATCAGGATCCGACCGATCGCGGTATAGGGTCGACCATTCTGGCCTGCATAGTCGACGCGAAAGACCCTGCCATGGCCAAAACGGACGCGACCGGAACCCTGGACCTGCAGGAAGAACAACGCCACCGGATCATTCGTCCAGAATAGCACTGGCGCGCTGGCAAGGCCTTTGCGCGCGATCATCGCGCGCGAGGGATAGGGCACGAGCTCCTCGTCTCTAAGCCGCCCGAAAAGATATCGTCCATGCCAACGCGGCCGGAAACGGCCAAGATCGACACTGACTAGATCACTCGGTCGGCCATAAACCGGGATCTTAAAAGAGGTATCGGGCCGTCGTCGGCCAGCAATCTCTGGCTCGTAATAGCCCGTCAAAAGACCCCGACGGTGTCCATCTTCAGCAATCTCAGCGGGACGAAAATGACGCTCGAACCATCGGCGCGCCTCCTGTGGTGATGGAGGCAGTTGTGGCAGGCTGGCACAGACGCTTTGCCAGGGTGCCAGGGTTCCGGCATAGCCGGCCCCGGTCATGGGAGCCGTCGGGGGCTTTTGCCCCAGAACGCGGCAGGAGCGCCGCAAGGCGGACAGGGCCGCACGCGGATCGCTTTGCTCCCAGCCGGCAAGATCTCGGTAGTGCATTGGCAGCAGATGCAGGCCGCGGGGTGGCGTCACGGGCCTCTGCAGCAGTAACCAGGCTGCGATCCCGGCCAGCACCAGCGCAAGGACAGCAGCATAGAGCAGCGGCCGCGCCCGCGTCACGCCGCCTCGTCACCATGGGTTGCGATAATCGTCCAGTTGGGATCCGTGGCCCGCACATCACGGGCAAAGGTCCACACATCGGCAACGCCACGGACGCTGTTTGGATCGCCATGAACGACAGCGCCTGAAGCGTCCGTCGTCGCCGAAATGAAATTGGCGCCAAAGCTGACGGTTACTTCCGCCATGCGTTTCTTGAGCACGGCCTCGGTAATGCGCACTTCGCCAAAGCCGATAAAAGTAAAATTGACGTTGTGGTGCTTCGCGTCGCGCTCGCGTATCACGCTGTCAAATGCGGCATAGACCTCATCGCTCAGCAGGGGCCGCAATGCGGCGCGATCACCGTGAGCGAAGGCCGTGATGATGATCTCATAGGCTGATTTAGCGCCTTCGATAAAATGGGCTTCATTGAAGCCGTGATCCGCCAGGGCAATATCGTAGAGCCCGCGGGACAGCGGATCGCTCGGTGTATCGAGGCCTTCTGCCCGTGCGCTGCGTTCCGGCAAACCAATGACCTTGCCGGAATCTGGCCGAGCTATCCGGCCAAAGGGGTCGCGCGGGCGTTCCTGTCCTGTCCGGCGCCCCAGCACCGTGTAGAGCCGGAAGAGAATGACGCCTGCCACCATGGCAATGAAGACGATGAAGAGAACCTGGGAATTCATTCATGAACCTTTGGGCTAGGTGTCAGCCCGCTTGGCAGCCAACCTAGCGCCGGGGCTCACCGGGGTCCAGCCTCGCCGCACCTGCTTGCGCCTATATGGGGTGCAGGTTGGCATAGTTTAAGACCGCTGCGCTTGTGAGCTCCGGCTATCCGTGCTAGCCCGCGCTTTCTTTGCACGGATACAAGGACGTTCCATGAGTGACGATTTTTCCGGCGACACCTCAGCCGATGCGCTCGGTGACGGTCAGCAGCCAGGATTCCGCATCCAGGTGATCGGGCAATATGTGAAGGACTTGTCCTTCGAAAACCCCGCGGCGCCCGCCGGGCTCAACATCCGACCCAATATTGATCTTGGCGTCGATCTGCAGGCCCGACGTCTCGATGACACACATTATGAAGTTGAACTTAAATTGCGCGTAGGGGCCAAGGCCGAAGACAAAACGGTGTTTCTCATGGAACTGTCCTATGGTGGACTTTTCCTGATCGAAAATGTGCCGGCGGAGATTTTGCAGCAGGTGCTCCTGATCGAGGCCCCCCATCTGCTCTTTCCCTTTGCGCGACGGATTGTCGCCGACTGCGTGCGTGACGGCGGTATGCCGCCGCTCATGATCGAGCCAATCGATTTTGCCAGCCTCTATCGGGCGCGTATGGAGCAAGGCGGCGAGACCCTCGGCAACGCCTAGGCTGGCGGGAGACGTTCACGACCCCAGTTCCAGAGCGCTTCATCTCCCAGTTCGGCGACAAATGCCTGATGGGCGGCCCGTTCCTCCGCGCTCAGCCGCACCATGAGCGGCTGGGGACGCGGTCGTGCTGCGCTGCCCTCGCGCAAGGCTGAGTTGTCCTCAGCAACCAGGGGCGCCAGTTCCAGGGCTTTCTGGCGTCCACCGATCAATTCGAGATAAAGGCGCGCGGTCAGTTCGGCATCAAGCAGTGCGCCGTGTTTGCTGCGCGCCGACAGGTCTATGCCGAAACGTTTGCACAATTCGTCGAGAGAATAGCGCACGCCGGGGAGTTTGGCCTTGGCGATTTCTATGGTGTCGATCGCCCGCGTCAACGCGATGGGCGCCCGACCCAGCCGGCCAAGTTCCGCGTTGACGAACTTGATGTCGAAGACAGCATTATGAATGACGAGAGGATCTTCACCGAGAAAGGCCAGGAATTCATCGACCACATCGGAAAAAAGCGGCTTGTCGGCAAGGAATTCATCCGTCAGCCCATGCACCCGCGTGGTCTCAATCGGTACTGCGCGCTGCGGATTGAGATAGGCATGAAAATGCGCGCCGCTCGGCACATGGTCGATCAGCTCAACACAACCCAGTTCGATGATGCGATGGCCGTCATTGGGATCAAGACCGGTGGTTTCGGTGTCAAAGACGATTTCACGAATCATCAGCGGCGCCTCAACTGATCAAGTATAGATCGAACCTGAGCGAGCGCATGGTCAAGACCGGCACTGGTATCAACCACAAAATCGGCACGTTTTTTCTTTTCCGCATCGTCAAGCTGGCGCGACAGAATGAGGTCAAGCTTTTCAGGTGTCATGCCTGGGCGGGCAAGAACCCGGGCGCGCTGCATCTCGGCTGGCGCCGAGACGACAACGATGACATCGACGCGGCCATGACCGCCTGCTTCAAACAGCAGCGGGACATCCAGAACCACCATTGGCGCATCTTTGTGGTGCGCCATGAATGCCGCTTCATCGGCGGCAACCAAGGGATGTACAATACGTTCGAGCACGGCAAAACCATCGGCGCGATCCGCAACTGCTTTGCTCAGCGCCGTCCGATCCACCTTATCCTCACGGACGGTGCCAGGAAACGCCTGGGCAATTGGCGCAACTGCGCGGCCACCTTTATCGTAGAGCCGATGCACCGCGGCATCAGAATCGTAAACTGGAACGCCAAGTTGCCGAAACATCTTGGCGGTTTCCGACTTGCCCATACCAATGGAGCCAGTCAGACCGATCAGCAAGGGGCGGTTCATGGTGTCGTAGCCTCCAGGCGATGGCGCAGCGCCGGCGAGACCTCGGGGGTGACACCATAAAATGCGGCAAAGGACGGCACCGCCTGATACATCAACATGCCAAGACCATCGATCGCGAACAGTCCAAGGCCGCGGGCGGTATGAACGAGCTGCGTACCGCCCCGCCGATAGACCACGTCACAGACCCGAGCCGTCGGCGGCAACAGCCCCAGATCAAGCACGAAATGCGTATCCTGACCAAGCCCGATACTTGTGCAGTTGATGAGAAGATCAACCCCCCCAGCCAGGCTCTGCCACTCAGCAAAATCGGCCAGATCAAGTTGTGTGGTGAGGTGAGGGCGAAGCGCGGCCAGAAGTGTCTGGGCCCGGGCCTGACTGCGATTTACGATTGTGATTTTTGCCACATGGAGCTCACAAAGAGCCAAGACCGCTGCCCGCGAAGCACCACCGGCACCAACAATCACCGCATGCTGGTTCTCGAGTGTGGCAAGGCCAAATTCACTTTCAAGGCTGCGGCGCAGACCAAAGACATCTGTATTGCGGGCAAGAACACTCCCGTCGTCCTGAAATACCAGAAGATTGGCAGCCTGTGTCGCGCGCGCTGGCGCATCGGCGCTGGCAGCTAAGGCAAAGGCCGCCTCCTTGTGGGGAACGGTGACATTGACCCCGGCAAACCCGGCACGCCCAAGGCTTGCGAGCACGGCTGCGAAGTCTTCACGCCGCACGGGCATTTTGACGTACGCTCCGGGGATATTATGGGCTGCAAGCCAGTAGCCATGCAGAGATGGTGACAGGGAATGGGCAACGGGCCAGCCGACCACGCCGGCGAGTGGGGTTCTCATGTCTGTAGCATGCCAAGTTCGCGCAGAGATGCCAGCAATTCGAAGAGTGGAAGGCCAAGAACGGTGAAGTAATCCCCTTCTATTGCTGAAAACAGCTGCGCACCGAGCCCTTCAAGATGATAGCAACCCACACATCCCAGGATGGCATCGCCTTCAGTCCGCAGATAGGCCTCAAGAAAGGCATCGGAAAATGCCCGCATGGTCAGTCGGGCCTCTGTACAGGGCTCAGCCAGAACCTGTCCGTCACGCACAAGCGCCGCCGCACTGATCAGACTGTGGCTGTGCCCACGCAGGGCATGGAGTTGTCGCGCTGCGTCTTCAAGATTGCATGGTTTTGAGAAAAGCTCTCCGTTCTGCACAAGGAGCTGATCTGCACCGACAATCACCTGCCCGGGTAGACGAGAGCTGAGCGCAAAGGCCTTCTCGCGGGCAAGCCGCTGGGCAATTTCACGCGCGGAGTGGCCCTGGCGCTGAAGCTCCGCGCGCAACGGGCCCTCGTCGAGACCTGGGTTTACGCTCGTGTGGGTGACACCTGCCGCAGCAAGAAGGCGTGCACGGGTTGAACTCGTGGAGGCCAGTATGAGGCTCATGGGACCGGGTCCTTGCGCTCCGTGAGCAGGTTGAGAACGGCCGCTGCGGTTTCTTCCACGGAGCGGCGGGTGACATCGATGGAGGGCCAGCCATACTGCTCAAAGAGTTTACGGGTCTGGGTGACTTCTGAGCGCACAGCTTCAAGGTCCACGTAAGAAGTATCCCGGACCTCTCCCAAGGTATTTAGACGGTTGCGCCGTACCTGAACGAGACGATCAGGGGAGGCCCAGAGCCCGACCACAAGCGGGCCTTTGACAGTGAGAAGTGGTTCAGGGACAGGAAGTCCGGCTACAATCGGGACATTCGCGGCGCGCACTCCGCGGATCGCAAGATAAACACAGGTTGGTGTCTTGGATGTGCGACTGGCACCTACGAGGATCACCTCGGCGTCGGCGAGGCGGTCAACTGCCTGACCATCGTCGTGGGTGATGGTGTAATTGAGAGCTTCAATCCGCTGCAGATAACGGTCATCCAGGCCGTGCTGAGCTCCTGGGCGATGCGTTTCGGCGGCGCCGCCAAGATAGGATTTAAGCATGCCGATAGGTCCGTCGAGGACACCCTGGAATGGCACGCCGAGGGCGGCACAATGCAGTTCAAGTTCCCGCCTGAGGTCCGGGTTGACGACGGTAAAATATACTGGTCCTGGTTCTTCGCGGATATGGCTGATGACGCGCTCAAGCTGGCGGGAGGAGCGCACCAGGGCATAGAAATGCTCCAGCACATCTATGCCTTCGAACTGGGCACAGGCGGCCTTAGCGATGGTATTCAAGGTCTCGCCGGTTGAATCTGAGACCAGATGGAGATGAAACCGCCTGTTCATAGGATGAGCATCTTTGCTTCTGGATTACCCCCAGCTCGTACACATTCCATCATGGCAGGACCACACCCTTCAACAGCTCCGACCTCCAGGCAAACCATTTCATCCCCAGGGGAACCAGAAACGGTGCGCTCATGGTGCACCACTGGTCCCAATATGTGCATGACGAGAGCTGACCCCTGCCCCGGAGAAAGCCCTCTGAAGTCTTGTGTCCCAGCACTTTGGGTTCTAGAGCTGGTCCTGCTCCACCCATCCATGCACAATTCACAGACCTAACATCATAAACAGAATCCTTAGGAGTCTTTCTGTGGTAGAAGCTGAAGCAAAGAGGCTTATACAGGTTCTCGATGGAGCTGCGGTATCGCCACCCCCGGTCTGGCTGATGCGGCAGGCGGGTCGCTATCTTCCCGAGTATCGCGCTTTGAGGGCGAAGGCGGGTTCGTTCTGGACCATGTGCATGGATCCTGAGATGGCGGCCGAGATCACGCTGCAGCCGATGCGGCGCTTCGGCCTGGATGCAGCGATCGTTTTTTCGGACATTCTGGTCATAGCGTATGCTCTGGGGGCGACTGTGCGTTTTGAAGAAGGCGTGGGCCCGCTTTTGACCCGTTATGAGGAGATCACGCACATAGACCGGGATCCGGCGAGTTGGCGACAGAAACTGGCTCCGGTCTATGACACGCTGCGCTTGGTGCGAGAGGGGCTCAATAGCGGCAAGACGTTGATCGGCTTTGCTGGAGCACCATGGACGCTGGCAACTTACCTGGCAGAAGGTGGTGGTTCGACGGACCAGCGCGCGGCCAAGCTCTGGGGCTATCGCGATCCAGAGAGGTTTCTGGAAATGCTGGAGCTGCTGAGCGAGTGCGTCGCCGATCATCTGATAGAACAGCTGAAGGCAGGCGCTGATGCGGTGCAGATTTTCGACAGCTGGGCGAGTGGACTGTCTGCCGATTGTTTTGAGGAGTGGGTGATCGGGCCGACGCAGCGAATCGTAACGAGAGTGCGCAAAGAGATCCCGAACGCACGCATCATCGGGTTTCCCCGAGGAGCGACTTTGCAAGGCTATCGCCGTTACGCAGAGGTTTGTGGTGTCAACGCGGTATCGCTGGACACAGCCGTACCACTTGACTGGGCAGTGGAGATGTTGAGTCCACTCTGTGCACTTCAGGGGAATGTTGACCCGCTTCTCCTTCTTGCGGGAGGCGAGAGGCTTGTGCGCAAGGCTCGCGAAAGCTGTGCACTGACCTCAGGTAAGGCCTTTATTTTCAATCTTGGTCATGGCGTAGTACCCCAAACGCCGCCAGAACACGTCATGGCCTTGCTGCAAGCGGTCCGGGCACCTTTATGAGGGTGGCGGTCGTTCTCTTCAATCTGGGTGGACCAGATCGACCAGAGGCGGTGCGACCGTTTCTGAGTAATCTTTTCTGTGATCCGGCGATCATCTCATTGCCTGCGATCGTGCGTTTGCCGCTTGGTCATTTCATCGCCTGGCGACGGGCGCCAGTGGCACGGAAGATTTATGAAAAAATCGGCGGCCGGTCACCCATTGTTGCTGAAACCGCGGCTCAGGCAGGGGGGCTTCAGTCCGTACTCGAAGCCCATGGACACGAGGCCAAAGTGGTGATGGCGATGCGCTACTGGAAACCTTTCGCGGCGGCGGCGGCCGCCGAGATCAAGGCGTTTGGCCCCGAGCAAATCGTATTGCTGCCGCTCTACCCCCAGTATTCGACCACGACCACGGCATCGTCGTTGCGTGACTTCCAGGATGCAGCAAGACAGGCGGGGCTTAGTCAGCCCGTCCGCAGGGTGTGCTGTTTTCCCGATGAACGAGGATTTATCGCGGCCCAGGTCCGTCTGCTGCGGATCGCACTTCAAGCCCGGCGTGAGGGGGTTTCCTATCGGGTATTGTTTTCTGCCCATGGTCTGCCCAAACGGATTGTCAGCCAGGGTGATCCCTATCCGCTGCAGGTGAACACCACGGTGCGAGCAATCGTGGCAGGCCTCGGTGAAGAGATCGAACATGTGGTCTGCTATCAGAGCCGGGTGGGACGGCTTGAGTGGATCGGGCCTGCGACCGATGCGGAAATCGCCAGGGCTGGTGATGAGGGCAAGGGCGTCATTGTGGTCCCGGTGGCGTTCGTCAGCGAGCACTCAGAAACTCTGGTTGAGCTCGACATCGAATATGGGCATCTGGCGAAAGCCAATGGCGTGGTCGATTATATCCGGGTGCCGACGGTGGGAACGGCGCCAGAGTTCCTTGAGGGGCTGGGCACGCTTGTCGACGCGGCCTTGAGGAGCAGAGGGGTGGTCAGTTCGGGGCCAGGGCGCATCTGCCCGCAATCCTGCTCTGGCTGCGGCTATGGTCTGAATGAGGGGGCAAGGGCGTGATGGCAGCGGGGACGGCTTATCTTTGGGTCAAGGCGTTTCACATCATTTCGGTGATCGCATGGATGGCAGGAATGCTCTACCTGCCAAGGCTCTTCGTCTACCATTGCGAGGCGGCTCCTGGCTCGGAGGCGTCCGAGCGCTTCAAGGTCATGGAACGGCGGCTGCTCAAGGCGATCATCAATCCGGCCATGGTGGCAACCTGGGGTTTTGGGGTTACGCTGGTCATCATGAGTGGAGCTTGGCAGTTTGGCTGGTTCCACGTGAAATTCCTTCTTGTGCTGGCAATGAGCGGGGTCCATGGGCTTTTTGCCCGCTGGACACGGTTTTTTGCCCAGGACCGCAACACGCGGCCAGCGCGATTCTACCGCATCTGGAACGAGGTGCCGACGGTGCTGATGATAGCGATCGTGATCCTGGCCACAGTCAAGCCGTTCTAGAAAATGGTCCAGGTGCCTCTTGTGGAGACTTTGCAATGGCACTAAATCAGGCTATAAGGCTTTAGTTCCCCAACACGCCACGGGCTGACGCGCAGGTAGAGGCGCGCAGAACCGGCCGAGACCGGCCTGGCGTATCGTTCAAATCCGTTGATGTCGTCTGGGCGTCTTGAGGTCGTCTGGAACCCATCCGGCCCGCCCTTCCACTTGCTCAGGTGTTTCTTTCATGACTGTTCAAGACGGCCTGCAGGCCATGAAGCTGCAGGATCTCAAAGCCAAATCCCCCACTGAACTGCTCGCTTTCGCCGAAGAGCTTGAAATCGAAAACGCGTCGTCCATGCGCAAGCAGGACATGATGTTTGCTATTCTCAAGGAACTGGCAGAGCGCGACGTCGAAATCACTGGCGGAGGCACGCTCGAAGTGCTGCAGGATGGTTTTGGCTTTCTGCGCTCCCCGGAGTCGAATTATCTTGCAGGTCCCGATGATATCTACGTCAGCCCCTCACAGATCCGGCGGTTTGGCCTTAGAACCGGCGATACGGTGGACGGACCCATTCGCAGTCCCAAGGATGGCGAGCGCTATTTTGCGCTTCTGAAGGTATCGACAATCAATTTCGAGCCCCCGGAAGCGACCAAGCACAAGGTGCATTTCGACAATCTGACGCCGCTTTATCCGACAGAGTGGCTGAAGATGGAGATCGAGGATCCCACATTGAAGGATCGCACTGGCCGGGTGATCGATATTGTGGCACCGCAGGGCAAGGGCCAGCGCGCGCTCATCACCGCGCCTCCTCGGACTGGTAAAACCGTTATCCTGCAGAACATCGCACGGGCGATCGCGGCTAACCATCCGGAGTGCTACCTGATCGTGCTGCTCATCGACGAGCGGCCCGAGGAAGTCACCGACATGCAGCGTACGGTGAAGGGAGAAGTGATTTCCTCGACCTTCGACGAACCGGCGCAGCGCCATGTGCAGGTGGCCGAAATGGTTATCGAAAAGGCCAAGCGGCTCGTCGAGCACAAACGCGACGTGATCATATTGCTCGATTCGATCACCCGTCTTGGCCGTGCCTATAACACCGTAGTGCCGTCTTCGGGCAAGGTTCTGACCGGCGGCGTCGATGCCAATGCGCTACAGCGGCCCAAGCGCTTTTTTGGCGCCGCGCGCAATATCGAGGAAGGCGGGTCGCTGACGATCATCGCCACCGCTCTGATCGACACCGGCAGCCGCATGGACGAAGTGATTTTCGAAGAGTTCAAGGGCACAGGTAATTCGGAAATCATCCTCGACCGCAAAGTTGCCGACAAGCGTGTGTTTCCGGCGATCGATATCCTGCGCTCCGGTACCCGCAAGGACGAGCTGCTGGCTGACAAGGGCACGCTGTCGAAGATGTATGTGTTGCGCCGGATTCTGGCGCCGATGGGCACGGTTGATGCCATCGAGTTCCTGCTCGATAAGCTACGTTCGTCCAAGAACAACGCCGATTTCTTCGAGAGCATGAACACCTAGGGGCGGGGATCACATCGTCTTGGTTCAGGGAGGCCCCATAGTGGCCTCTATTGACCAGGGCTTTGTGGCGGGCGCACAGTGTTGGTGAAACCGAGGGCGTAGATGATGGCCGAGGAAGAACACGAGCGTGCCCATTTTCGGGCCATGAGCCAGAGCACGGCTGAGGACTGGAGCAAGATCAGCAGCGCCGCACATAGTTTCAACCGGGCATTACCGGAACGGGTTCTCGCCCATCTGAAGCTGCTCGAAGGGGATTGCGGCGGGTTTGCTGTCGATCGACTGGAACATTGCCTGCAATCGGCCAGCCTAGCCTACCGCGATGGTATGGACGAGGAGTATGTGGTTTGTGCGCTTCTTCATGACATCGGTGACACGCTTGCTGGACATAATCATGCCGAGCTTGCGGCGACGATCCTAAGGCCCTTCGTCAGTGAAGAAAATTGGTGGATGCTGCAGCACCACGGCATTTTCCAGGGCTATTACTTTTTCCATCACCTCGGCCTTGATCGCAATCTGCGCGATAAGTTCCGTGGCCATCCGGCTTTCGAACATACCGCTGCGTTCTGTGCCCGGCACGACCAGAACGCCTTTGATCCGGATTACGATACCATGCCACTGCAGGCCTTTGTGCCGATGCTGGAGCGGGTGATGGCCCGTCCCAAGCGCTCCATCTATCTGCGCAAGCAAGAGGCTGGCGCGACGGTGATGTAGCCGGGCGCTTCGGTCAGGGGCGCAGCACGATCGCCCCGGTGGTTGTGCGCGAATGCAGAGCAATATGTGCAGCGCGGGCCTCTTTGAGCGGGAACTCGGCATGAATGTGGATCTTGATGGTCCCCCGCACAATGAGGTCAAAGACGTCGTTGGCGGTGGCCTGTAATTCCTGCTGTGTACTAACATAATCAAAAAGTGTTGGCCGGGTTACAAAGAGAGAGCCCTTCTGGGCCAACACGGCCGGAGAAAAGGCGGGCACCGGCCCAGACGCGTTGCCAAAGCTGACCATCATGCCACGTCGGGCCAGACAGTTGAGGGAGCCGTCCCAAGTGTCCTTGCCGATTGAATCATAGACGACAGGTACGCCACGACCTCCGGTCAGCGCGCGCACTTTTTCCACCCAGTCCTCGGTACGTGTGTTCAGAACATGCGCACAGCCATACTCGAGGGCGAGAGCTCGTTTGTCGTCTGAGCCTACGGTACCGATCACCTGTACGCCGAGGGCACGGGCCCACTGGCTGGCGATTGAGCCCACTCCTCCTGCAGCTGCATGCCACAAGATGGTTTGGCCTGGCGCAACGGCAAAGCAGCGCTTCAGCAGAAATTGTACGGTCATGCCCTTGAGCATGGCGGCGACAGCGATGTCATCGCCCAACTGTGGCGGTAAGGTAATCAGCCGGTCGGCCCGAACATTGGCACCGTCTGCATAGCCGACAAGAGGCTGGGTGCAATAGCCCACGCGCTGACCCAAATGAAAGCCCGTCACCCCGTCACCGAGGGCTTCGATGATCCCCACTGCCTCACCGCCAAGCGTGGCCGGCAGGGGCACAGGATAGAGGCCGCTGCGGTGATAGGTGTCGATGAAGTTGACGCCAATGGCGGTGTGACGCAGCCGTGCGTGACCCGGCGGGGGCGTGGGCAGATCAATGTCGACATATTCGAGAACGTCGGGCCCGCCTGTCTTGGCAATGCGAATGGCTTTCATCGGCAGCGTCTCCTGAAGATGGGCGAGGACGGGCGTCATGGGTACGAGGTGGTGGAGCACGATGACCCGCTTTGCGCCAAAATCAAGTTCCGGATGATGGCTTGCGTCGTGGCGCTAACAGAACAATGCTCGTTCGCACGAGAAGTCACGCGGCTTTGGTAGGACGAATGGTGCGCGAAGCGGGTGGGCACAGCCTAGTGGTAAATGAGGCGGTGGGAGAAAGCCTCAGCCTGATACAGGCCGTTGCCGTGATCATGATGGGCGTTTGCGGATTGCTGATGTCCGGGGTGATGCCTGTCCTGATGGGCAGCTTGGTCGATCTGCACCGGATCGATCCTTCCCAGCTGGGGGTAACCGCCATGGCAGAAGGTCTTGTCATGGGGCTGTCGACGGCGGCGGCCTCGGCACTTTTGCCGCCCCGCGGTCTGCGGGCATGGGCTGTAGGGTCGTCACTGGCACTGGCGCTGATCAGTGGGGCCGGAGCCTGGGCGTCGGGCACCCTCGTGATCGGGCTGCGCGCGATGGCGGGTTTACCTGAAGGCATATTGCTGTGGATCAGCATCGGCATGATTGCCCGACACGCGACTCCCGAGCGGATGAGTGCGGTGCTGCTGGCGGCGATGACGGCAGCACAGTTCGTCCTTGCGCTGCTGCTCACGCTGGTGGTGCTGCCGCGATTTGGCGTGTCGGGAGGGTTCATTGCGCTGGCTTTGGGAAGCCTGATGGCACTTTTGGCAGCGGGGAAACTACCGCGGTCCTACGCGCCCCTTATAAAGCCCGTAGGGGAAAGTTCGGCGCCGCCATTGCGCGGCTGGGTTGCATTGGCGGCAACAGTGATCTTTACCGCGTCGTTTCCCGCAGTTGCGGTCTTTCTGCTGCCTATCGCCCATCAGGCAGGTCATGATGCTGAGGTGGCACGTCTGGCGCTGACTTTGTCGCTGCTCGCCCAGCTGGTTGGCGGGAGCATGGCGACATGGATTGCCGGGCGCATTCACTATCTTCCGGTGCTGCTTGGCGGGAGTGCGATCTATGTCGGTTGCTGGGCGGTGATGGGTGTTCAGGAGCCAAGCTGGGCGTTCATCGCCGCGGTAACTGTGACGGGATTCTGCTATCTCGGCATCACGCCTTTTCTGGTGCCGATGCTGATTGAGGCTGATCCCTCACGGCGAGCCGCGATGATGGGTGGGGGGGCCCAGGTTCTGGCGGGCGCCCTGGGTCCGCTGGTTTCCTCTCAGCTGGTAAGCCGGAATAATGTGGATCCCGTCCTCTGGCTCGCGGTGACGCTCATGCTGTGCGGTCTTTCCGTCATTGTAGGTCTTTATTTTGTCGAGCGCCGCCAGCGTCACCTGCGGCAGCTGGTGGTCGTGTCACAGGATCTCAGCTAAGATGCTGACGCAGAAAGGTCGTTGAGCGGGTGTTGGCAAGATCGGCACAGGCCTGATCGTAATTGGTGCCACCCTGACGGGCGAAGGCGTGGTCCATTGTAGGGTAGTGGTGGAGCGTGATCAGCGGATTGACTTTGAGCTCTTCGGTGATTTTTTCCTGGGCCTCTGGCGGCACGAACTGATCTTTGCCAGCGATATGCAGCATGAGCGGAGCGCGAATAGTACGGGCTTCTGCCAGACGGTCCTGGATATTCACGCCATAGTAGCCAACGCAAGCATCAGCGTCGGTGCGGCAGGCGGTCAGATAGGCAAGCTGTCCCCCCAGACAATAGCCGACGGCCCCGACCTTGCCGGTGCAGCCGGACAGGTGGCGCGTGTAGTTGATCGCGGTCGCGATGTCGGTGATGCCCTTGTCGATGTCAAAGCGGGTCATAAGATCGAAGGCACGCTTCCACTCTGCGTCGGTCTTGTCCGTCAATTCCACGCCAGGTTCGAGCCGCCAGAATAGGTCGGGGGCGAGGGCAAAAAAGCCGCGCGCGGCATAGGCGTCAGCGATGTCGCGCATGACCTGGTTTATGCCGAATATTTCCTGGATGACGATAAGGCCCGGACCGCGCCTGGATTCCGGTACTGAAAGATAGCCCTGGAAACGGCCGTCCTTACCTTCAAGCGTAATCTGGCTTCCACCCATAGCTCGTCTCCCCGGAAATCAGCGCCCGCAGGCTAACCCGAGCTGGCGCTGTGGCAAAGTCTCGAATTGCAGATTTGAGCCGGCCCGTCAGTTTGGCTTCTGGCCGTCTTTTGCCGCCTCGGCACGGGCCTTCATTGCCATCGCAAGTTGTGCTGGCAGGATCAGCTGTTGGGCAAGCTGTCCCGGATCGGTGATTGGCGCCGAACACATGGTGTTTTGGCAGATATAGGCGGTTGGTTCTCCGTCCTGCATCGTCTTGCCGTGCGCGATATGACCTTGCGGCAATTTGTGTGCCGGCGAGATGACCAAGAGCACATGCGCAGGTAAAGTCCGCGAGCGTACGGCATCAACAAGAGCGCGCGTCTTAGCGTTCGCGCTGGGGCCTACGATCACGATCTGCAGGGAGAGCAGCGCGGTTTCAAAGCTGCTCAGATAGGTCGGCATTGACAGGGGCGCTCGTCCCAGCTCACCGGCAAAAGCGGTCAGGATGGCGTTGAGGCGATCGCGATAGGCGGTATCAGCAGTGACGAGAAAAAGCTTGGTCAGCTCGCCGATCATCACCCCATTTGCACTAGGCGTCACTTGATCGAATATCGTCCGTGGACGGACAAAAAGGGCGGGATCGTCATTTGCAGTGATGCAGTAGCCACCGTGAATTGGGTCCCAATACCTCGCATCTAGCACCCGCACCCAGGCCTTTGCATGTTCGATGTAGCGGGCATCCTGAGTGGCGTCAAAGAGTGCGAGCGCTGCACGGATCATTTGGGCATAGTCGTCGGAGAAGCCTTCCTTGCTGCGGGAATTGGCACACCAGCTGTGTGAGAGGCGGTCGCCATCGCCAAGTGTGCTGCGGATGAATTCAAAGGTGCTTTGGGCGATTGCCAGCCATTCGGGCTTTTTCAGCGTGACGCCAGCGCGGGCAAGTGCGGCGATCGCCAGGCCGTTCCAGTCGGTCAGAATCTGCTCATCGCGCTGAGGCGCGGGGCGCTTGTAGCGTGCTTCCAGGAGTAGGCTGCGCTGGCGGGCAAACAGGGTTTCATCTGCGCCTGCGAGAGGGTAGCCGGCAATAGGGCCCAGCCGGTGCAGAACGTTCTTGCCGTTCAGGCTGCCTTCGCGCGTGACGTTGTAGACTTCCTTGAAGCGCTGCGAAAATGTGCCTTTTAGTGTGGCGTCGATTTCTGCTTCGCTCCAGACATAAAACTTTCCTTCTTCACCGTCACTGTCAGAGTCGATGCACGCGGCAAAGCCATCGCCAAGGCGCATGTCGCGCAGCAAAAATTGCACAGTTTCGTGGATGCGATCGATGAAGAGCGGCCACTGGTTGAACTGGGCAACGCGAATGAGCTGCTCTATGAGAAGGGCTTGATCATACAGCGTCTTCTCGAAATTGGGTACGGTCCAGCGCTCGTCCGTGGCGTAGCGCGCAAACCCGCCGCCCACGTGATCCCAGACAGCGCCCATGCACAGGTTATGAAGGGACGTAAGCACGATCTGGCTGAATTGGTCGAGACCTGTACGCAGGAACGCGTTCCACATCACGTCGAGCAGATGTGGTGAAGGAAATTTCTGTGGTCCGGTTATGCCACCGTAGAAGATGTCGAAAGCCTGGCCGATGCGGACGGAGGCGGCATCGAGCACGCTGTTGTTGATTGGCCCACGACGGTCACTGGCCCACAGCTCGGTAAGGCCGTCGCGTACGCGCGTCGCGTTGGCGAGTACATCCTGCTGTTGCTCGCGCCAGGAGCGGGCGAGGTCGGTGAGGACGCGGGTGAAGGAGGGTGAGCCAAAACGCTCTTCTTTCGGCAGATAGCTGGTGGCGAAAAAGGGTTCGGCTTGGGGGGTGAGAAACACGTTCAATGGCCAGCCGCCGCCATGGCCGAGCATATTGGCTGAAGCCTGGTAAAGCTGGTCGAGGTCGGGACGCTGCTCACGGTCGACCAGGATCGGGATGAAATCCGCATTGATGAGCGCGGCCGTTGCTGAGTCGGAGAAACTCTCCGCGTTCATGACGTGGCACCAGTGACAGGCGGTATAGCCAATGGACAGAAGAATTGGCTTGCCTTGCGTGCGTGCCTCTTCAAGGGCAGTTTCATCCCAGACGCGCCAGTCAACGGGATTGTCCTTATGGGCAAGGAGGTAGGGGCTGGTCGCGTGGGCGAGCTGATTGCTCATGAATGAATCCTGGGCTTTCGGTGAGAGAACTGTGCTTTCCTAGCGTGGTAATGTCCGACTGGACAAGCGGTTGGTGAGGAAGGTGTGCGGTGAAGCTTAACATCGAGATTGACATGACCCCTGAAGAGGCACGGCGGGTGATGGGTTTGCCGGATCTGGGACCGTTGCAGGCGGTGGTGCTGGCCGAAATGGAAAAGCGCATGCACAAGGCGCTGGATGCGGCAAACCCGGAAGCGATGGTGAAGGCGTGGATGGCGCCCGGGCTTCAGGGTTGGGATGCCTTCAATCGATTGTTCCAGGAGGCGGCGCGGCGCAACGCCGGGAAGGACCGGGGTAGCGACAAAGGGACTTCCCGCTAGCAGCATGACGGCAACGATATTTGCCCTTTCGAGCGCGCCGGGGCGCGCCGGTGTCGCAGTGATAAGGGTCTCTGGCGACAGGGCCCGGGACGCAGTCGAAGCGTTGACGGGACGGGCACCTCCGGCGCCGCGACAGGCGGTCTTGGCGGGTCTGCGTGATGGTGCGGGGACGTTGATTGACCATGGGCTCTGCCTCTGGTTTGGCGCGCCCGCGAGCTTTACCGGGGAGGATGTCTGCGAGTTTCAGATTCATGGCGGGCGGGCCGTGATCGCGGCGTTGCTGGGCGCGCTCGGCCAGATTGAGGGACTGCGGCCGGCCCGGCCCGGTGAGTTTACCCGGCGCGCTGTGGAACACGGAAAATTTGATCTTACTGCTGCGGAAGCGCTTGGGGATCTCGTCGCGGCTGAGACCGAGCAGCAAAGGCTGTTGGCGCTGCGCCAGCAGGAGGGCGCGCTTGGTGAACTTTATGAGCGGTGGCGCAGGCAGTTGATCCGGGCGCTGGCTTGGGCCGAGGCGGTGATAGATTTTGGCGAGGAGGAGGTCCCGGAGAGTGTCTGGACAAAAGTCACTAGGGACGCGCGTGTTCTTGCAAACGAGATGCAACAGCATCTGAATGACGGCCAGCGTGGCGAGCTCATAAGAGATGGCCTGACGATTGCTGTTGTAGGTCCGCCAAATGCTGGAAAAAGTAGTCTTGTCAATATCTTGGCAAGACGCGATGTGGCGATTGTGGCGCCAACCGCGGGCACGACCCGCGATTTGATCGAGGTGCGTCTCGATCTTTCGGGCTATGCGGTAACGCTGGTGGACACGGCCGGTCTGCGCGAAGCCGGTGAAGAAATAGAGGCGGAGGGTATTCGTCGTTCTCTGGCTCGCGCGAGAAGCGCCGATCTGCGATTGCTGTTGCTCGACGCCAGCGCGCCACAGACCTCGGATTTGGTGCCCCTCGAGGTGCGCAGTACTGCCGATATCGTGGTGTGGAACAAGGTCGACCGGGCTCGGGTTCCAGATGCTGGAGGGCTGGCAATCTCCGCGCGAACGGGAGAGGGCGTTCCAGACATTATCGAAGCGTTGGCAGAACGGGTTCGGGAGCGGCTGGAGTCCCCGAGTGAAGCCCCGGTATTGACCCGCGCCCGACACCGCAAAGCGGTAGAGGAGGCGGTGACGGCCCTTAAGCGGGCGTTGCTGGTGCCCGAGGGCGCGCCGGAACTGATGGCGGAGGATCTGAGGCTGGCTGGTCGGGCTCTGGGGCAGATCACCGGTGCAGTCGATGTCGAGGAGCTCCTTGACGTGATTTTCAAGGATTTTTGTATCGGTAAGTGATCGTGTTTCACGTGAAACGTTCGTCGAGAGAATGTTTCACGTGAAACGTCTTGCCCCTTTTGGGACGGCCGCTTATGTCTGCCCGCCATGGCAGGCTTTGATGTCATTGTGATTGGCGG
>JAJZGY010000018.1 GCA_021804785.1 Pseudomonadota bacterium
GGCCCTCGGTGACGATTTCTCCCGGGCAGAGCGCGAGCGGCTTGGCGCCGGCATCGACCTTGATGCCGGGAATGGATCCGGCGCGCTCGATCAGTTCCACCAGAGATGTGCCATCCTTCGCCTTCTGGCGCAGGGTTTCGTCGAACAGGATGACACCGGAAATATATTGCCGCATCGCCGCTTCGGAGCGGAACAGAAGTTCACGATAGTCGCGGCGGTTGTCTTCCGAGTTGGCAACGCCGATGGCATCGAAGCGCTTCTGGATTGTGCCTGTGGATTCGTCGGCCGCGAGGATTCCCTTGCCGCGGGCCACCATCGCCCTGGCGATGCGGTTCAGCTCTGCACTGTTCATCTTACTTTTCCCTTGTTGGCCGCCAGTGCTGCCACCCCCGGCAACTCGCGGCCTTCCAGCCACTCCAAGAACGCCCCACCTGCGGTCGAGACGTAGGTAAACTGATCGCCGACGCCGGCATGATTGAGCGCCGAGACCGTATCCCCGCCCCCCGCTACCGAGAGCAGCGCACCGGAGCGCGTCCGGGCTGCAACCAGACGGGCAGCATGAACGGTTCCCGCATCAAAGGGAATGGTTTCGAAGGCGCCCAAAGGACCGTTCCACACCAGAGTGTTTGCGGTGAGCAGGCGTCGTTGGAACTCGGCGAGAGTCGCCGGGCCGACGTCCAGGATCATCTCATCCGCAGCGACCTCGCGTGCCTTGCAGGTGCGATAGGGGGCATTGGCCTTGAATTCCTTCGCCACCACTACGTCCGCGGGCAGGATCAGCACCGTACCGGTTATGGTCGCCAACCCGACGATGCGCTGCGCGGTCTTGAGCTGATCGTGCTCGTAAAGCGAGCGGCCAACATTGATGTCTTCGGCGGCCAGAAAGGTGTTGGCCATGGCGCCGCCGATGACCAGAACATCAACTTTGTCCATCAGATGCTCGATGACGGCAATTTTGGTCGAGACCTTGGCACCACCGACCACCGCAATCACCGGGTGTTTGGGATCTTCGAGAGCCTGGCTCAGATGTTCAAGTTCAGCCTGCATCGCCCGACCAGCAGCCGATGGCAGCAAATGGGCGAGGCCTTCGGTTGAGGCGTGCGCACGATGGGCGGCCGAAAACGCATCATTGACGTAAATCTCGCCCAATGCGGCCAGCGCATCACGAAAACCTGGGTCGTTGCTCTCTTCACCGTCATGAAAACGGGTATTCTCGAGCAGAAGCACTTCGCCATCCTGAAGCGCGCTGACAGCCTTCTGTGCGGCTTCACCGATACAGTCATCGGCAAACGCTACCGGCCGACCGATCGCTTCGGCCAGCGCTGGCGCAATCGGTCCCAGCGACATGCTGGCCACGCGCTTGCCCTTGGGGCGTTCAAAGTGCGAGAGCACAATGACGCGGGCACCTTTCTGCGCGAGTTCGCGGATGGTGGGGGCCTGCCGATCAATGCGCGAAGTGTCCGTGATCTTGCCATCGCGCATCGGCACATTGAGATCAGCTCTAACCAGAACACGCTTGGAACGAACCTCAAGGTCATCCAAGGTGGCGTATCGGCCGCGCATCGGCTCCTCCCTCAGATCAGCTTGCCCATGGCGACCGCGGTGTCAGCCATCCGGTTGGAAAAGCCCCACTCGTTGTCATACCAGCTCATCACCGCCACGAGATTGCCATCCATCACCTTGGTCTCGGCCAAAACAAAGGACGAGGAGGCCGGGTCGTGATTGAAATCGTGACTGACAAGTGGCACGTCAACGATCTCGAGCACACCCTTGAGGGCCCCCGTTGCGGCTTTTTTCATAGCTTCGTTGACTTCCTGCACCGTGGTCGAGCGGCTGGTAATCACCTTGAGATCAACCAGCGATACGTTGGGTGTGGGAACGCGTATCGAGACGCCGTCGAGCTTGCCCTTCAGTTCCGGAAGCACGAGCCCGATTGCCTTGGCGGCACCGGTCGAACTCGGAATCATCGACATCGCTGCCGCGCGGGCACGCTGCAGGTCCTTGTGCAGCTGGTCGAGAATGTTCTGATCATTGGTATAGGAGTGAATCGTTGTCATCATGCCTTTTTCGATACCAATGGTTTCGTGCAGCACCTTGGCCACCGGTGCCAGGCAATTGGTCGTGCACGAGCCATTTGAGACAACAACGTGATCCTTGGTCAGGATGTGGTGATTGACGCCATAAACGATCGTTGCATCAGCGCCATCGGACGGAGCAGACACCAATACGCGCTTGGCCCCAGCATCGAGATGCGCCTTGGCCTTGTCTCGCGCTGTGAAAATTCCCGTGCATTCCAGTGCAATGTCCACGCCAAGCTCGCGATGCGGTAACTCCGCCGGATTCTTGATGGCGGTAACGCGTACCTTGTGGCCATCGACAGTCATGACATCGCCGTTGACCTCGACCCGGCCAGGAAAGCGTCCGTGTATGCTGTCATAGCGCAACAGATGGGCATTGGTGTCGACAGGTCCCAGATCATTGACTGAGACGACGACAATGTCGTCGCGCTTTGACTCAATAATGGCACGCAGAGTATTGCGGCCGATGCGACCAAAACCATTGATAGCGACACGAATGCTCATCTGAATTATCTCCGATCTGTCCGGCCGCGCCGGAGCCTGAATGAGGTGGGCACAAACTAGGAGCGGGCCGTTCCGGCGTTATTGATCGATCTCAGCACACCTTCAGACAAATCTCTGTAGCGGCTGCTGCCACGTTTTGTGCCGTGATGCCAAATTTCTGGTAAAGCTCGAGATAAGGTGCGCTGGCGCCAAAATGATCGAGCCCGATGAAGCGGTCAGAAGAGTCCAGATAGCGGTCCCAGCTCATGCGAACCGCCGCTTCCACCGCAACCCGCGGCACGTTCCCAAGCACGCGGGCACGGTAATCCGCATCCTGCGCCGCAAATAATTCGAGGCTTGGCATGGACACCACGCGGGCCGCTATGCCCTTCTCCTTCAGCAGTGCCTGCGCGGCGACGGCGATCTCGACCTCCGAGCCACTTGCCATCAGCGTGACTTTGGCGATGCCATCTGCCGCGGCAATCTCATAGCCGCCGCGCGCGCAGAGATTTTCACCGGAAGCCGTCAGCCGCAGTGTGGAAAGGTTCTGACGGGTCAGCGACAGCAGAGCCGGGGCCTTGCGCGTCAATGCCAGTTCCCAGCACTCGGCAACTTCCACGGCGTCGGCCGGACGATACACGCAGAGCCCCGGAATGGCCCGCAAGGCAGCCAGCTGTTCGATCGGCTGGTGCGTGGGGCCATCCTCGCCAAGGCCAATGGAATCGTGGGTCATCACATAAACCACATGGCATTGCATGAGCGCCGCCAGCCGGATCGACGGTCGGGCATAGTCGGAAAACACGAGAAACGTGCCGCCATAGGGAAGGAAGCCACCATGCAGCGCGATGCCGTTCATCGCGGCGGCCATTGCGTGCTCACGGATGCCATAGTGGATGTAGCGCCCGCCATAGCTCTGCGGACCTATGCTCGCCAATCCTTTGGTCAGGGTATTGTTAGAGCCGGTGAGATCGGCCGAGCCACCCAGCGTCAGTTCGGTCGCCGCATTGATAATTTCAAGCGCCGCTTCCGAGGATTTGCGGGTAGCAAGCTTGGGCTTCTCGGCAAACAGCTTCTGTTTGAAGGCGGCAAGGGCGGTGAGGGCTTCAGGGCCAATCTCGCTCCTGATCGCCGCCTCAAAGAGGGGGCGCTTGGCCGACGTGGCGAGTCGCCCCGTCCAGTCGCTGTGTGCCTTGGCCCCGCGCCCACCAAAGCGGCGCCAGGCCGACAGGATATCATCGGGAACCATAAATGGCGGGTAGGGCCAGTTGAGGTTCTTGCGAGCGCCTTCGATTTCGCTCGCCCCCGGTGCTTCGCCATGGGCCTTGTTGGTGCCAGCGCGGGTCGGCAGGCCGTAACCAATGGTGGTACGGCAGGCAATGAGGACGGGACGATCGCTGTTTTGGGCCGCCTCGAGTGTGGCGTGCACCTCGGCCCCGCTCATGCCGTCGCAGGACATCGTCTTCCACCCCATCGCGTCAAAACGTTCAAGCGTGTTGGTGGAATCGGCCAGGCTCGTGGCGCCGTCGATGGATATATGATTGTCGTCGTAGAGCACGATCAGGCGATTGAGCTTGAGGTGGCCCGCGAGGCTGCAGGCTTCATGGCTGACGCCTTCCATGAGATCGCCATCGCCGGCGAACACGTAAGTACGATGATCGACGAGCTCATCGCCAAAGCGGGCGTTTAGCATGCGTTCGGCCAGGGCCATGCCGACCGCGGTGGCGATGCCCTGGCCGAGCGGGCCGGTGGTGGTTTCGACCCCGGCCAGGTGGCCATATTCGGGGTGGCCGGCGCAGGGGCTGCCAAATTTGCGGAAATGTTTGATGTCCTCGATGGTCGGGCGAGCATAGCCGGTGAGATAGAGCAGCCCATAAAGCAGCATCGAGCCGTGGCCTGCCGACAGGACAAAACGATCGCGGTCTGGCCAGGCGGGGTCCTTGGGATCGAACTTGAGAAAGCGGGAAAACAGGACCGTTGCGACATCAGCCATGCCCATCGGCATGCCAGGGTGCCCACTATTGGCGTTTTGCACCGCATCCATGGCGAGGGCGCGGATGGCATTGGCCAGGCGGCGTATCTCCCCCGGCTCAAGGGTCTCCGTCGCTGTGGCTACGGAGGACGCAGGCGCGGTGGTGGTCATCGCCAAAGTCTTTCTGTTTGGGACTTGAGATCGTCCTGCCGGCCTTAAGAGAGCTAGTGCCACCCGTCAAGGGTGGTACCGAAACCAGGCGCGTACGGGAGCGAAAATAAGGTGAAAAGGCCCAAAAGTGCCGGTGCTCAGGGGCGCCGACGGCGTTGACCTTGCCTTAGCCCCATGCCTAAGGTGGCCTTCATTTGCGGGGTGATTTGCGCGCGCCGCGCGGCGCCCGCGAGGGAGATTGCGCGAATGACCAGGCTTGAAGCCGCACAAGCCCGCTTTGCCGAGGCGATGACGCGTCTTGAAGAGGTCGCCCTGTCGTTGGCCGGATACCGGGCGCGCGCCGAGCGCGATGCCGCTGAGATTGCCCGTTTGCGACAGGAGCGTGAAGCCCTGATTGCGCGGGTGCAGGAACTTGAAGAGGAAGGCCGGCAGCTGGCGGGAATTACCGAAGAAGTTGAGCAGCGCCTCGACGGCGCAATTGCAGAAATCCGCAGCGCACTGGGAAAATCTTGAATGGCGCTTGTCAATGTCATGATCAGCGGCCGGGCCTACACCATCGCCTGTGACGATGGTGAAGAAGAGCATTTGCGTGAACTGGGAGCCCTGGTGGACGCCAAAGCCCGTGAGGCGCAGGAGACGGTGGGCCAGGTCGGAGACCAGCGTCTGTTGCTGATGGCGGCGCTGCTGATGGCAGACGAGGTCTTCGAGGCCCGCAACCGCCAGGCCGCCTTGAACCAGGAACCCGCCCCGGTGCCCCCGCAGCCCTCAGCTGACAGTGGTGGGCGGGGCGAGGCGGAGAGGATTGCCGCGCAGGTCCTGGAGCAGGCTGTCGGTCGGGCCGAAGCTGTGATCGCTCACCTTGTAGAGACGGGGACATAGCCTTAAGTTCGGATTGACCGGGTACTGCTCCGTACGTCAGGTATGCGATGCCCAGGGGCCTTAATGGTACTCACCGGGAGCTGTCCCTGCCCAGGATCGTGGTCTTGGGCACATGGCGCCCACCTGCACTTGCAGGCCCGTGAGGATCCGAATTCCAACGGCGGCTGCGGTCCCGGTCACATGATTGATGCCCCTCATGCCAAGCAAGTCCTGCGCCCACTGATGCGAAAGCGGCGGGCAGCGCTTGCCGCCGCGCATCCGGACCATGCCCGGCGGCTGGCAGCGCACGCCGGTGACCTGCCATTATCCTCCGGCGCGGCCGTTGGCGGCTACTGCGCGCTTCCTGGCGAAGCTGATCCCGCCGCTCTGCTGGCGCGTCTGCGCCAAACTGGCCATCCCATTGGATTGCCGCGCATGTGCGGTGCCAAGGCGCCGCTGGCGTTTCATCGTCATGAAGAGGGCTGTCCACTGCAGCAGGGCCCCTATGGCATTTATGAGCCGCAGGCCCACGCTCCCCGCCTGCGTCCCAGGTTCATTCTCGTGCCGCTGCTTGCCTTTGATGCAAAGGGCCACCGTGTGGGCTATGGCGGCGGGTTTTACGACCGGACGCTGCAGGCGCTGCGCCGGGGCGGGCGTGTCTGTGCCGTCGGTGTGGCCTTTGCCGGCCAGGAGGTCGAGGCCATTGCCAGCGAGGACTTCGATGAACCCCTTGACGGGGTGCTGACCGAAGCGGGTTTCCGGCAATTTTCCGGAAGCGGCGTCCTGGCTTGATCAGGCCGTGGCCTTTTCGGTTGCCGGCTCTGGCTTGGAGCCGGCAACGACAGCCACCCCGCTGGTCACCGCGGGGAGGTCCGCGGTGAGGGACTGATAGAGGGAAAGGTAGGCGTTGGCGCTGCGATGCCAGCCGAAATCCTGCTTCATGTCGTTGAGCTGCAGACGGCGCCAGGCGAGGGGTTCGCGATAGAACGCCACCGCGCGCAAGATAGCCTCCCAAAGGCCAGCCACTGAGGGATCGGCGAATACAAAACCGGTTGCGGTGCCATCACTGATGGAGGTTCTGCTGGTATCAACCACCGTGTCGGCCAGGCCGCCGGTCGCCCGTACCACCGGTACCGTGCCGTAGCGCATGCCATAGATCTGGGTCAGGCCGCAGGGCTCAAAGCGGGCAGGTGCAAGGAGCAGATCCGCACCAGCCAGCATGCGATGTGCCAGAGCTTCCTGATAGCCAATGCGCACGGCAAAGGTGCCGGTGTGGGCATGGGCCATCTCCCGAAAACGCTGTTCGAGCCCGTGATCGCCATCACTCAGCACGCAGAGCTGCAGATTTTGCTGTGCGAGTTTGGGCATGATCTCCAGCAACACATCAGCCATCTTCTGCTCCGTCATGCGGCTGATGAAGGCCAGTAATGGCAGATCGGGGTTTCGGGCCAGCCCGAGTTCTTGCTGCAGAGTGGCCTTGCAAAGCTTTTTGCCGTTCAGACCGCTGAAATCATAATTAGCCGGCAGAGACGCGTCGTATGTCGGATCCCAGATGCCGTAATCGGCTCCATTGAGGATGCCGGTCAGATTGCTGGCCCGAGAGCGCAAAAGGCCATCGAGGCCGAAGCCATACTCTTCAGTGAGAATTTCGCGGGCATAGGTGGGGCTGACCGTTGTCAGCTTGTCTGCAAAGCGAATGCCCGCCTTAAGGAACGAGATTTTACCATAATATTCCGCACCGTCTGGACTGAAGCTGCCCGGCGGCAGGTCCAGTCCGGCCACGCACTCGGCCGGGAAGAGGCCCTGGAAAGCCAGATTGTGCAGTGTAAAGACACAGGCGGGGCGCTGAGCGTGGGCGGAAACCAGCAGTGGCACGAGGCCCGTATGCCAGTCATTGGCGTGGATGACGTCCGGTTGCCAGCGCGGCTCAAGTGCACTCAGGCCTATCCGCGCCGCCACATGGCTGAGGAAGGCGAAACGGCGCGCATTGTCGGGCCAATCCTCGCCCTGGCTGTTCTGGTAGAGACCGTCACGTTGGTAAAGTTCAGGGGCATCTGCGAGCCAGACCGGTATGTCGGAGCCAGGAAGTCGTGCTGACAGCAAGCGCGCATCTTGAACGCCCAATATTCCTGACAAATCCGCGATCGGCTGTGGCCGAGAAACCGTGCGCAACGCGCAGCCATATGCCGGCATGAGAATGCGGACATCTGCGCCCAGATTGGCCAGCGCCCGCGGCAAGGCTTCACTGACGTCAGCCAAACCGCCGGTTTTGGCAAACGGATAGACTTCGGAGGATACGAAGAGCAGGCGCATTCCATCCTCCTTAGGGGTGAGATTTAAGTATTGCGGAACTTTTAACAACACGCTGGTACGCTCGATTGATCAACATCAGAAAGTCTCTATTGGTTGCTGGCATCGGCTAAGAAAGTTCGATGGAGGCGGGCTGTCATGGCGAATATGCGCGCAACCGCCCTGGAAGTGGGCAATACCGAACGCCTTGGCGCCAGCGTCGATGCCGAAGGTGTCAATTTTGCGGTATTCTCGGCCCATGCCAGCAATATTCAGCTGTGCGTCTTCGATCAAATGGGCGAACACCGCTACGATATGCCTGCACGAACGGGCGATGTCTGGCATGGGCGCCTTTCTGGTGCCGGTCCCGGACTGGCCTATGGCTTCCGGGTTTTCGGACCTTATGCACCGGGTGAGGGTCATCGCTTCAACCCCCAGAAACTACTCATTGACCCCGCCGCGCGCGCATTGAGCGGGTCCTGGTGCTGGGACGACCGCCATTGCGGCTACACGCCCGGAGATCCGCGTGGCGATCTGTCCTTTGATAGGCGCGACAATGGCGCTTTCGCGATCAAGTCCCTGGTCGCGCCAACGTCGTCGCCTAAGCCACCGCGAAGACCTGCTGACAGCGATTTCATATACGAGTTGCATGTCCGTGGTATGACGATGCGTCATCCCGACGTGCCCGGGCCGCTGCGGGGCCGCCTGGATGCACTGCGCAGTGATGCCGTGCTCAGGCATTTGCGCGCGCTCGGGGTGGGCGCCATCGAATTGCTTCCAATTGCTCCGTCCGCGACGAGCCGCAGGATCACACCTTTCGGGCTGACCGATTACTGGGGCTACAATCCGATCGCCTTTGCTGCAGTCGAGCCACGCTTTCTTGCCGCCGGCGAAGATGGCTTGCGGCAGACCGTTGCAGCGCTGGGTGAAGCTGGAATCGGTGTCATCCTTGATGTCGTGTTCAATCACAGTGGTGAAGACGACGAGATGGGGCCGACCATCAGCTTTCGCGGGTTGGATAATGCATCCTACTACCGGCTTGCCGCTGATCCACGCTACTATGCGGACTTCACCGGATGCCGTAACACGCTCAATACCGCCCATCCGGCAGTGCAGCGCTTGATCCTCGAAAGCCTGCGTCATTGGGCGCATATGGGGGTCGCGGGATTCCGCTTTGACCTTGCAGCAACTCTGGGTCGCGACAGTGCCGGCCAGTTTCGTGGCGATGCGGGGTTGCTCGCCGCCATCAAGGCCGAACCTGCTCTCGCCGACTGTCAATTGATCGTCGAACCCTGGGATGCAGCCCCAGATGGCTATCATGCTGGCGAGTTCGGCGCCCCATGGAAGGAGTGGAACGGGCGCTATCGGGACTGTGTGCGTCGATTTTGGCGCGGTGATGCGGGGCAGGTGGGCGAGCTGGCGACGCGGCTGTCCGGTTCGTCCGATCTTTTTGGCTCAGACGCTGCGCGCAGCCTCAATTTTGTAACCTCCCATGATGGCTTCAGCCTGGCCGATGTCGTCACCTATAGCCGCAAACACAATATGGCCAATGGTGAAATGGGAGAGGACGGTACGAATGATAATTTCAGTGACAATTGCGGTGTCGAGGGACCAAGTGCAGAGCCGGCGATTGCGCAGCTGCGGCTGGCGCGGATGAAGGCTTTCCTCGCCACACTGATGATTTCACGCGGTACCCCGATGCTCCGTGCCGGAGATGAGTTTGGTCACAGCCCAGGGGGAAACAATAATGCATACGCACAGGACAATGCGGTGAGCTGGCTTGACTGGTCATCGGCTGGAGGCGAGTTGCAGGACTTTGTCGTGACCGTGTCGCAGCTGCGTCACAGGCACAGGGCCCTGCGCGGTGAGGGGGTTCCTGCACGCTGGTTTGCCCCGGCTGGCCACGAGATGGGCCTTGTCGACTGGCAGGATGGCGGGCTTCGCAGCCTAGCCATGTTGCGCGAGGCCGGGGACGAGCGCTTTCTCATTCTTTTTCATGGCGGGCCTGCGCCCCAGGACTTCTGCCTTCCAGAAGGAAACTGGCTTGAGATCCTCTGCACGCTGGCTCTGCCGCACACGCAGTTTCACGGGGCCAAGAAGGTGACGGCGCCGGCCAACGCGCTCATGATCTTGCAAGGAACCGCATGACCGACGACGATCTTATATTTCGTCTAAGCAGGAAAGCCGGCATCTTCGCGGAATACTGGGATGTGCGTGGCCAACGCCATGCCACCAGCCGCGAGACCGCGCAGGCTATTCTGGCCGCAATGGGGATTGCCGCAAAGACACCGACAGAGATCGCAGCAAGCCTGCGTTTGTTGGAGGAGGAGCCCTGGCATGAAAAGCTGCCGCCCGTGGCTGTCCTGCGCCAGGGTGACAGCGCCGTGGTCGGCGTGGTGGTGGAGGATGGCAAATCTGCCGGCGCCTTTCGGCTGCAGCCGGAAGGCGAGGAGATGTGCGAACTGCGCGCGCAGCTTGACCCAACGCCGCAATGCCATTCTTTGGCCGGCCGGAACTATCACCGCGTGATGCTGACGCTGCCGCAGCTACCTTGCGGCTATCACCGCCTGATCCGCGAGGACGATGACGGGCAGGTAGAGACTTCACTCATTGTCGCCCCCAGACGCTGCTATCTGCCACCCGAACTCGAGAGCCAGCGGGTTTTTGGCATCACTGCTCCGCTTTATGCGCTGCGCCGGGCCGGCAATCTGGGGATGGGGGATTTCACCGACCTCAAGGAGCTGATCGTCTGGTCGCGCCATCAAGGCGCCGCCGCAGCTGGAATCAATCCGCTACACAGCCTGTTCCCGACCCAGCCAAATCTCGTCAGTCCTTACTCGCCAAGTAGCCGGCAGTTTCTCAATCCGCTCTACCTTGATCTGGCGCAGATCGAGGAATTCGCGGCCTGCGACGGGCTCACATCGCTCAGGGTCTCGGCGACGTCGGACGCTCTCTTCGTCGACTATGAGGCGGTTAGCCGGCTAAAGAACAAGTTTTTCGAGATGCTGCATTTTGCCTTCCGTACGCGGCAGCAGCAGCAACCCGATCACGGACGCATAAAAACCTATAACGCATTTGTCGAGCAGCAGGGTCAGGCGCTGCGACGCTTTGCGCTGCATGCCGCACTGTGCGAGCAGTTCGCCACCTGTGACTGGACGCAGTGGCCGATCTCTTACCGCAGTCCGGACTCTGCGGCTTGCACGGAATTTTCCAGGCATCGTGCTGAGCGGCTCGAATTCCATATGTACCTGCAGTGGTTGTGCGACCTGCAACTCCGCTCTGCAGCGGAACAGGCCGATAGCATGGCAGTGGGGATCTATGGCGATCTGGCCGTATCGTCCTCACCGGACGGCGCGGATGTGTGGGGTGCCCAGCAATTGTATGCGACCGATGCGCGCATCGGTGCGCCCCCCGATCCTCTGGCTGAACGTGGACAGGAATGGGGTGTGGTGCCCATGAACCCACAATCGTTACGACGCCATGCCTACCGCGAGGTGATCGCGCTGCTGCGGGCCAATATGCGCCACTTCGGGGCCCTGCGCATCGATCATGCCATGGAATTGGAACGTCTGTTCTGGATCCCCCGGGATCTGCCGTCGGGCGCAGGCACCTACGTGGCTTATCCGTTTTCTGACCTTTCCGCCGTTGTTGCGCTTGAAAGCGTGCGCAATCGCTGTCTGGTGATCGGTGAGGATTTGGGCACGGTACCGCAGGGGTTTCGTGCAGCTCTAGGCGAACAAAACATGTTCTCCTATCGTGTTCTCTATTTCGAAGTAGAGGGTGGACGTTACAAGCAGCCGCGGGATTATCCGCAGAATGCGGCAGCTTGCGTTTCGACCCATGACCTGCCGACTTTGCGGGGGTTTTGGGAGGAGCACGACATCGCTGATCGTCTACGGGCCGGGCAATTTGCCGATGACGAGGAGCGCCTTGCGGCCCAGCGTGAGCGCCGCAAGGCCAAGGCGGCACTCATTGCTGCTCTGGTCGAGGCAGACCTGTTGCCCGGCGCAGAACCTGGCGTGCCGCTGCATCTGACGGTGTCTCTGGCTGCGGCGCTGCACCAATTTCTGGCACGAGCACCCAGCCGTCTCCTGATGATCCAGCTCGATGACCTGGCAGGAGAAGTCGCCCAGATCAACATGCCGGGCACCACCGATACCTACCCCAACTGGCGTCGCCGTATTGGCCAGTATTGGCAGGGGCTGGATGGGTCTGAGCTTGCAGGCGAAATCCTGGCAGCCGTCCGCATTGCACGTTCCTAGGCCGTGATTTTCGCGTGCTGCGCCAGATCAACACTTGCGACGGTCTCAGGCGCTAGGAAACAGCGTGCCTTCGCAACTGGATGAGGGCGCATAAGCACGGGAGGCAACATATGCGCCGTCCTTTTCCTGCCACATGGATCGTGGTGATGGATTCGTCACGCGCCTTCTTTTGGCGGCTCGAAACCGATGAGAATGGGCAAGAGCGTATCGAAGAGGTAGCCACGCCTATGTATTCGCATCTGCATGCCCATGGGCGTGACGTGCGAAGCGACCAGCCCGGTCGCTACCAGCGGGGTGGCAGTCGCCAGCAGCAGGACACCTTCGAACCCGAGCACGATCCTCACAAGCTGGAAAAGCACGACTTTATCCGGAAGGTGGTTGAGCGTCTCCAGTCCGCGCACGACGCGCATGAGTTTGTCCGGCTGGCGATCGTGGCACCAGAGCGGACGATCGGTGAAATACGTACGCTGGCTAAGGAAAAACTGAGCCGGACCTTCTGGCGCGAGATCGGCAAGGACCTGGTCAAGCTGGACCCTGCTCAGCTGTGGATGCATATCGCCCCTGAACTGGTTGAGCATCCCCACGACTGAAGACAAGGCCTTGGCCCTGGCCTCGGTCGCGGGGCGCAGGCCGGCGGCGACGTGGCGCCACGTCCGGTGGGGTCGCGCCACCGGCGTGCCCTTTCCAGCTTCCCTGAATTCTCCAGTCGCTTGCAGTGGACGGGCTACATTTTCCGATGCAAGCATCCCTGCCTCATGCTTTGGTCTGTGAGCGCAAGGCAGGGGTGTCTGATTACGATCCCGCTGGATCACGCCCTTTCACGCGCAGCCGATGAGACGTCAGACAATCGCGCCACAGGCCAAGAGTGGGCCACCTGGCCGTTCGACAGAAGGAGTTCCCGATAATGGGAAAGAAGGATTGGACACCGCAGACACAGGCCGCGCAGGCGTTGGGCTGGACCGATGCCGAAACAGGTGCCGTGGTGCTGCCTGTGCATCCCTCCACCACCTATCTGCGCGATGAGGACAATCTCTATCGCCGGGGCCGGCAGTATGCACGGGCTGATAATCCCAGCTTCGATCAACCACAGGCTTTGCTCTCGGCCCTTGAACACGGTGCGCAGGCGCTGATTTTCTCATCGGGCATGGCGGCGGCCACTAGCTGCTTTCTGGCCTTGCATCCCGGCGATCATGTTGTGGTGCCAGAGGTGATGTACTGGTCCTTGCGGGCCTGGCTCAAGAGCTATGCGCAGGAATGGGGACTTCATGTCGATGGTGTCGACATGGCTAATCTTGAGGCGGTGAGGGCCGCACTGAAGCCGGGGCTTACCAAGCTCGTATGGATTGAAACGCCCTCCAATCCATTGTGGCAGATCACCGATATTGCCGCAGTCGCAGAGCTTGCCCATGGCGCCGGAGCCCAGCTGGCCGTAGATTCCACATGTGCGACGCCGGTATTGACACGTCCGCTGACACTGGGTGCCGATATCGTCATGCATTCGGCGACCAAATATCTCAATGGACACAGCGATGTCATTGCCGGTGCCCTGGTGGCCAAAACCTGTGACGACTACTGGCAGCGGATCACCAGTCTTCGCGTCAGGCTGGGTAGTGTCCTTGGCCCGTTTGAAACCTATCTGTTGACGCGTGGCATGCGCACGCTTTTTGTTCGCGTGCAGGCTGCCTGTGCCAATGCGCTGAAAATCGCATTGGCGATGCGCGAAAACCCGCATGTCGCGGAGGTACTCTATCCAGGTCTAGTCCACCGACCCGATCATGCCCTGGCGACCAGACAGATGCAGGGTGGTTTCGGTGGCATGCTGTCACTGCGGGTCAAGGGTGGAGAGGCCGCGGCGGTCAGGACTGCGGCCGCGGTAAGGCTCTGGAAACGCGCCACCTCCCTGGGTGGAGTTGAGAGCCTCATTGAACATCGTGGCTCCGTGGAAGGGGCGGGTTCGCCCTGTCCAATGGATCTCTTGCGCCTGTCGGTTGGGATTGAGACGGCCGAGGACCTCATCGCCGATCTCGAGCAGGCGCTAGCAGCCGGATGAGTGCGGCTTTGCAGGCAGGCTGATGGGCGCTGCCGTTGTCTTGGACATGATGGCTGGCATGAAGCGCTGATGCGCCTCATGGGTGCGCTGTCTGTGCTGCGCAATGACACAGGTAACGCATCCGGCGATTGATGCGCATGAGCACCTGATCGCCGTGCGACAATTTTGTGCAAGTCAAGGGTTCCTATTGGCGGCTTTGTGCGTTTTGTTGTCGTCGATGTGGAAATATCAGCCGTTCCTTGTCCGGACCTTGAGCATGGCCCGCACAGTCGCGCTTGTGAGCGCTTTGGGGCTCCTCGCGCCTGTGCTGGCGCGGGCGGGCGGTGGTACGCTCAACTACAAAGTTCACATTACTGGTGGTAACGATGCGCTGAACAGCCAGTTCCGACAGGTCTCGCGGCTGTTTCAGGACCAGAATCATCCGCCTCCCGGCTATGCCGGGCTGGAACAGCGGGTAGACAATGATCTGGATACCTTCCGCAAGGTGATGCTCTCCAACGGCTATTACGGCGCCGAAGTGACGGCGAGGATCGATGCAAAGTCTTTGCCTGCCCAGGTCACGCTCATCGTCAAGTCAGGGCGGCTCTTCACCCTGCGACGCTGCAAGATCACCTACATGGTTATGCCGCCATCCGCTGCACCAAAATCCTGCCCACAGATCGGCCTCAAGCTTGGTCAGGCGGCCAGGGCCGCCCCCATTCTTGCGGCAGCCTCCCAACTCGTCCTCAGATTGCACAGCGAAGGGCGTCCCGCGGCGAGGATTGTCGAGCGCAAGGCGGTTGTAAATAGCGCGGATGCCGGCATGTTACTTGATTTCAGGGTGGATCCCGGACCGGTCGGCAGCTTTGGCAAGATTACAGTCACCGGTACAGCGCGCACACGCCCGGCGTTCCTGAAGCGCATTGTGCCCTGGAAGCCAGGCGCACTTTATGATGTCCGCCTGCTGCACAAATATCGCACGACGCTGTCCAATCTGGATCTCTTTGACTCGATCCTCGTTCAACCCGACGTCAAGGCGATGGGAACTACCGGGCAGACGCCGATCTTCGTGGATGTGCACGAAATGCCCCACCACACCATTCAGTTGGGAGCCAAATATGCAACTGACACCGGGCCGGGAGCTCTGGTCGGCTGGGAGGATCGCAATTTGTGGGGTGATGCTGAATCTCTGAAGTTGAGGGCCCAAGAAGGAACCCTTGGTCAATTGCTCAGCGTGTCGTTGACATTGCCCGATCGACCTGGTCTCGACCAGACTTTAGCGTTTTCGGCGACCACCGCGCACGAGACCACCGATGCCTACACGCTTAGCGGCATCCGTCAGTTGTCCCAGATTTCGACGCCACTGGGGGGCGACTGGAGCGGCAAGGCGAGCCTCGGGTTTCAAGCTGCAACGGTGAATCAGGGGGGCGTTTCGACAGGAAGCCTGCTTGCGTCTCTGGCCGTTGAAGCGGCTTATGATTCCACAGGCTCACTGCTTAATCCCAGCCACGGGATGCGCTTCGACGTCTCCGCCATGCCGGTCGGCGGCACGCAGGTTACGCGTACCGCTTTTGTGATCCTCAAAACCCAGGCCTCGACCTATCAGCCGCTGAACGACAAGCTGATCGCGGCCGCGCGGGTCAAACTCGGAACTATTCTCTTTGCTCCGGAATTTTCCATTCCGCCCTATCTGCGATTCTATGCAGGTGGTGGCGGGTCAGTGCGCGGCTATGCCTATCAGCATGTTTCACCGCGCAATGCAGATGGCATCTTGATCGGCGGCCGCTCGCTCGCTGAAACCAGTGTCGAACTGCGCTATCGCGCCTGGCAGAATATCGGCATTGTGGGCTTTGTGGATGCTGGGATGGTTTCGACCAGCCCCTATTTTGCCTATAGCGGCAGCCCGCGCGTGGGCGCGGGAATCGGCTTGCGCTATTTCACGAGCTTCGGTCCGCTGCGACTGGATATCGGTACACCACTCAATCCCGGGCCGAGTGATGCGCCGATCCAGCTCTATATCAGCCTTGGGCAGGCATTCTGATGTCGGAACGATGGTACACGGGCTGGCGAAAATGGGCGCTGTGGGGCGGCGGCGCTTCTTTTGCCATCCTCTTGATCCTCTTTGCGGCGCTTGAAGCGGGTCTTATGAACGGTCCGGTCCTCTGGCTGGTTGGCCGCGTGAGCGGCTATGAAATCTCCTGCGCGCAACTCAAGGGAAGTCTCATCCGCAAATTCAGCTGCGAACACCTGACTGTTGCCGATCAGCAGGGCACATTCCTTGTTGCCAAAAAAGCGGCACTTGCATGGAATTTGGCGGCGATCATTGCCAACCACGTCCGCATTCAGCGTCTTGTTTTGCAGGACGCCAGACTTACGCGGTTCCCCAAAACACCCAGAAGCCACTCGCAGAGTTTTCTGCCCAGCACAAAGATCACACTGGCGCAAATTGACATCCAGCACTTTGTACTTGCAGCATTCAAGGCTCCTGCGGCGTGTGTCGGTCTTGTCGGCCAGGCAGCCATCGGGCCAGGTGGCCTCAGCACCAAGCTGAAACTAGCGCGTTGCCATCCCGGAAATGGAGAATTTGTCTTTAGCAGTGCGTACACAAAGTCCACGGGAAAAGTATCGTTGCATGCAAAGGCTGCTGATGATGGCATGCTGCTGGCGCAGCTTGTTGGCCTTAAACGAGTCGGGGCAACGCAGCTTTCGCTCGATCTGGAAGGCACCTTTCCTGCGCTCAACGGCACCATCCAGTTGCGTGCAGACAAAGTTGGAAGCATGGCCGCGACGTTTCAGGCGAAGGCGCCCGATCTAACCCGGATCGACGGACACTTTGTGATTGCGCCCGAGAGGTTACCCGGCTTTGCGTCAACCACCCGCGGCACGGTATCGGCCACGCTTTCCTACGGACCTAAGAGCGGAAGCCTGCTACGCCTCCTAACGCTGGCATGGGGAGGCGTGAACGCCAAGGGTGAACTGGGGGAGAACGCCAAGGGCGCCCTCTATGGTCAACTCGCTGTCAGCAGCAGCATGGCGCACAGCATCACAGGCATCCGCGTCGGCAGCTTCGAGCTTGGAGTGATACTTGGTGGCAGCGAAGAAGCGCCGCTTATGCACGCCACAGCGACGCTGAAGGACATCGGCACCGCCCGCACCTTGGTCTCTCAATTCAAGGCCAATCTCCGTGCAGCGCAAAAAGCCGACGGAGCGCTCTCGCTGCAGCTTACCGGCGCCGCTACTGCTGCGCGCTTGCCGCGTCAACTGTCAGCACTATTGGGTTCGCGCTTCAGTTTTGATGCCCATATTGATCGCCAGGGCCATGGCCGGCTCATGATTCAAGCCAGCCTGAAGGGCAATGCCGCAAACGCGGAATTGACGGCGTCACTGGGGCAGACGACGGGTGCTGGCATTCTCAGCCTGCACGTGCCGGACCTCATGAAAGCGGGGACCGGTTTTGGTGGCAGCGTGGATGCAGGCCTGAAACTGACCAACCTCACGCTGGGTGGCACGCTGACGGGGGAGTTTGAGGTTGCGGGCCGGGCCATCAGCGCGCGAGGACTGGGTCGCGCCTTGGGCCGCTCACCCACCCTGACAGGGCGCATCGCGGTACATGACAGCAGTTACCAGCTGAGCAATCTAAGGCTCGACCTGGCGGCATTATCCGGCTTGGGAGCGTTGTCGGTATCCAAGTCTGGCACACTCCTCGGCCATCTTAGGATTTTTCATGGCGAGCTTGCGCCGTTCGCGTCCGTGCTTGGCTTGCCTCTTGCGGGACGCTTCGCCTTAGAGGCGCGTGCAAGTGGCAATCTGCAAGCCCCAGTCATCGCTCTGGATGTCGACGCCCCCAAGCTGCGTCTGGGCAGTGGTTTCCTGCGTGAGGTCAAACTAGGTTTGCACACCACGTTGACGCCCAGTTCGCACAGCGCTCTGCATATGACGGCCGTAACTGCCGTCGGCGCGCTGGCGCTCGCGAGCACCCTTGATGTGCGCAGGCAAGGCTGGACGCTCGGGGTTACGCAGGGCGCAATCGGACCTGCGATGCTTGCAGGGACGCTTGCGCTTGACCATGGCACCTATTCTGGCCAGCTGCGTCTGACAGGGGATTTGCTGGCGCCAGCAGGCTTGTTGCTTGGACAACCGGTACGAGGGGTAGGAAGCATCCTTGTGCAAGGACACGACCACGATCTTCAGTTCCGTGCCAATCTCCATCACATCACTGTGGCGTCGCTCAAGCGCGCCAGCCTGACCGCGATGGCCAGCCTGCATGCGCTGTCGGGACCAGTCGACTTCGCGGCCCGGCTCCGGGAGGGCGCAAATGAGCTGCAGGCTCGTGCCCAGGCCCGCCTGACACCGCTCACGGTCACGTTGACAGAACTAAAGGGTCAGTGGGCCACAATCCACTTTGGTCTTACAGCCCCAACATCGCTGCAGCTCAAGCAGAGCCAGTTCCAGCTTGCCCGCACACGGGTCTCGATATCCAGTGGTACCGTTGAACTTGCAGCCCAAGGCGACGCAAACCAGTTACTGGCACACGCACAGCTAACTTCGCTGCCCATCTCTGCGTTCGCTGCCATGCTTCAGCTGCACCATGCTCGCGGATTCCTCGACGGCTCCCTGACCGTTGCGCTCACCCAATCGTCAACAGCGGCTCGCTTCGCGTTATATGGGCACAACCTGGTATTTTCCTCCGGGGCCCAACTTGTCCAGCCAGCTGACCTTGCTTTCCTGGCTGACTGGAACGGAAAGCGGTTGACGGCGACTGCTCGCATCAATGGCTTCAGCCCTGAACCGGCCAAGATCAGTCTTGAGTTGCCCGTGCAGCGTCGTGCCGGCAGCTTTGTACCCGTTCTGCCCGCTTCTGGAGCGGTCAATGGCCAAATTCTTTTCGCAGGCCTTGATGCTGGCCGCCTGTCCGCTTTGCTGCCTTTGGCCGAAGAGAATGCAAAAGGTCTCGTCACCGCCGACGTTAATCTTGACGGCGACATGGCCCAACCCCACTTCCACGGCCGCCTCCAGGTTACGAAGGGCAGCTTCAGCGATCTGCGCACCGGAACGAGGTTGACAAATCTTGACGCCAAATTAGTGGCAGAGCACGGCGGACAGATCGATGTGATGCTGACTGCCAATGATGGCGGCTCCGGCACAATTAAGCTGAGTGGCAGGGTTTCTCCTGTGGTCTCCGAGTCAGGAACTCTCGGCCATGTCACTGGCAGCTTGGCGGTGACGCTGAATGATGCGGAGCTGATTCGCGAGGATCTCTTCCGCGGTGCGCTCAGCGGTACCCTGAACGTGAACCTGCCTGCCACAGGTGTTGCGGCGATCCGTGGCAAGCTGCGCAGCGATACCGTTCGTGTTGACCTCGGTGCTGCTATTCCGCCCGCCATTCCCACTATCAAAGTAAGCTACGCTGGACAGCAGGAAGACCCGGTGCAGCGCCTAGCGGCGGACACAGCCAGGCCTCCAGCACCGACGATGTTCAACGCCGCGCAGCTTGACATTGCTGTGGACATTCCCAACCGGTTTTACATCGCGGGTCGTGGCCTGAATTCAGAGTGGGGCGGACATCTTGATGTTTTTGGAACGGTAGGCCGGCCCGCCTTCCGTGGGCAGTTGCAGCTCATCAATGGCACAGCCGATGTGATCGGCAAGGCATTCACGCTGCAAAGCGGGGTAGTTCAAATCAGTAACGCCCTGCCGGGCAACGCCAATATCAATGTTACGGCGCAGCATACCGGCACCAATATTTCGGTGATACTGACCATCACCGGTGCTGTGACCGATCCCAAGATCAACTGGAGTTCCGTGCCGGCATTGCCCAAATCCGAGATTCTCTCCAATCTGATGTTCGGATCAGGCACGCCGCAGCTCAGCCTCGGACAGGCGTTTCAGCTCGCTCAGATGTCAGGTGCATTGAGTAGCCTCGGGGTTGGTGGTGGCGGTGAGGGCGGTCTTTTAGGCTTTGCCCGCAATCTGACAGGTCTTGATGTCCTGAACGTCACTGGCCCAGACACCGCCCAGGGTACCGGGGCCTCCGTGACGGCTGGAAAATATATCGGAGGGAAGGTCTATGTCGGTGTTACGCAGGGCGCAAACACGTCTGCGAGTTCTGCTGAAGTACGAATCAACGTAGCGCCACACGTTACGGTGACTGGTACGGTGGGAGCCAACAATGCCAACTCGCTTGGCCTCGACTGGCTATGGCGCTACTGAGCGTCACGCCGCGACGGGATCGAGGGCCAGCAGAGCGAAGCTGGCAAGCCAGTGTTCCCCCATATAGTCACCGGCAACGTGTGCCAGGGCGCTGGCAAGATGCTCATCAATGGCAAGGCGCGCGCGCGCATGAAGCGGATCTGTCTGCGAAACTTGCCCAAGGATCAGCTCGAAACACCAGGCGCGTGAGAGATTGAGACCATCCAGATGGGCAATCTTACCATCGCTGCGGTCGCTCACGCTGGCCGGTGAAAAGACGTTGGCAGGTGCCCCATGTCCTGCGCCTGGAAGAAATGCGGCAAACCACGCCGTAAACTCCTCCGGGGATAGCACATCAGCCATCAGCGCTGCTTCGATAAGTGTCGGGGAGAGGAATTCGTCCTGAGATGGTTCGAGGCTGCGATAGTCACGATCTTCGCCATACCAGCGGCGGGCGGTCTGAACACAGAGGGCGTCAAAATCCCTGTTGCCAACCGTACGGGCGTAGTCCCGTGCCAAGATCAGGGCAAAGGCAGTGTTGGAATGGACGCCAGCCCGCACCGGATAGGTGCAAAGCGGCAGATAGGACTCAAAGCGCTGCACGAATTCTTCCGCCAAGGGTCTGAGTGCCTGAGCCCATCCGCGCCCTTCGGCACTGTCGTGACGCTCGAGTTCACCGGCCAGCATGAGTGCCCAGGCCCAGCCGTAAGGCCGCTCGAAGCCGCGTGTGCCCGGCCGGCGCAGATAATCGCGCTCGCCCTCGACCTTCGCCGGGCTGAACTGGTGGTTGAACAGCGTCCTTATTGCCGTGGCATCAGGCAGCTCTGGGAAGCGGCGATACAGACGCGCAAGCAGCCAGTGGCCATGAACACAGGAGTGCCAGTCAAAACTGCCAAAAAAGATGGGATGGAGCTCCTGCGGGGAGCGGACATCATCTGGCCCATTGAGAACATGATCGAGCTTGTTGGGATATTCGCGGCCGACATGTTTGAGCGCGATTGAGGCAAATTGGCTCGCGGTCGTCAGGACAAGGCTTGTCATGGAGGGCCCTCTAGAAGCGGAAGACGAGAAAAGACATGAGTGCGATGTTGCCAATCAGCAGGGCAATGGCAGTTGGAATCTGCACCTTGATCACGCCATTGCGGTCAGGCAGCTCAAGAAGTGCAGCAGGAACAATATTGAAGTTGGCTGCCATCGGTGTCGTCAGCGTACCACAAAATCCGGAGAGCATGCCGATCGTACCCATGATCGCAGGATCGCCACCGAACTTCTCCACGATCAAGGGGACTCCGATGGCTGCGGTCATCACGGGAAAGGCAGCGAAGGCATTGCCCATGACACTCGTGAAGAAGGCCATGCCAATGCAGTAGGCCGCTACCGCGGCCAATGGGTGAGAGAGCGGCAGCCATGTGGTCGCGATTTGCCCCACAGCCTGACCTACTCCGCAGACGGCAAACACAGCGCCTAGCGCGGCAAGCATCTGCGGCAGGACTGCAGCCCAACCAATGGTGTCGCTCAGACGCCTTGCTTCCTCGATTGGCGCGTGCAGCGACGGGCGCAACCATAGCATGGCCGCGATCAGCGCGATGGCAATACCGAGTGCGAGAGCGATCAGCGTCGTCTCTTTGGGATCTGCGAGGGGAAACCCCCAAAGCTGGATCCGTCCCAGCATGAAGGTGCCGATGATGGCGATGACCGGGATGAGCAGGGCTGGCCCGAAGAGCCAGTTACCATGCCTGCGGGCACGTGCATCGCGCGCCACGGCGCTGGTCGTTCTGATCGACCCCAGGCCTGTTGCACCACTGCCGGCCAGGGCCACGAGGGCAAGAACCAAGATGCCATTGGCAAGACTGCCGATGATCGTGCCGAACAGAAAGCTGATTCCAAGAAGCCCCCAAAATGCGGTATTGCCGAGCCATTTGCGATGACTGCGGTCGCGCCAGGACTGCACGGCGATGGCAATGAACATCATGCCGATAAGCCAGTAAACCTGCTCCAGCCCGATCATCTTGCCTCATCCTTGCTCTGGCGGGTGAGTTTGGCGTCAAGCCGCCAGAGCCGCACTCCGTGTATGACAAAGGCGAGCAGTGCACTGGGGATGGCCCACAGCGAAAGACTCAAAGGCGCCACGAGGATACCCAATTGCTGCAGGAATCCTTTGATCAGCAGGATGGAGCCCACCGCCAGGAAAATGTCCTCACCAAAAAAGGCTCCCACATTGTCGGCGCTGGCGGCATAGGCGCGGATCAGCATGCGCGATTTCTCGGATAGACCACCCAGCCTCGTTTCGGCGGCACCTTCAGCCATGGGAGCAATCAGGGGCCGAACGGTCTGGGCGTGACCAAACAGCGACAGCAGTCCCAAAGCTGCCGTAACCTGGCGCAGAGCCAGATAGACGACGAGCAGGCGTCCCGCGGTGGCCGCGCGCACGCGCCCGACCAGCATGCGGGCACGCTCCTGTAAACCTTCGCGTTCCAGCAGGCCGATGACCGGAAGTATCAGCCACACGATCGAAACGTAGCGACTCTCATTGTAGGCTTTACCGAAGGTGGCGATGATGGCGAGCGGACTCTGATGTGCGGCGATGCCTGTCGCCAGCGCCGCCGCGATGATGACAATCAGCGGGTTCACCCGGGCCGCAAACCCAGTGATGATTACGCCGATACCTATTAGCGGCCACATTCAACGGCCTCGTCACTTGAGCCTCGGTTGCTCGATTGCACAGGCGGTTGAGACGCGCAATGGGGCGGAGGATCTGCGACATTGCGTTGGCTTGGTACGCGACCAGGCTCTCGGGTTCTGGGCCGGGCGCGATGATTAAATGATTTTCAGGCCTGTCGGCGCCAATTGCGTGTCTGCGGGAGCCACGGTCGACGCGCCTGGGGCTCCGGGCGGGATCTATGTGCTTGAGCTTGGTCAGCGGACGCTTGGCCTTCCGGCGAAAGCCGGAATTTCCCTAATCTCGTAGGGTTATTGCTCCGCACCGGCGCCCTGAGCGAGGTTCCCTACAGATCGGTATTTTGCGCCGCGGGATGAACCTATATATACCGCCCCCTAGGACCTGACGCTTTCGGGATACACCGCGCCGCGACCAGCTGGCGTTCTCGGTGCGTGGCTGGTTGACCTCGCTTGACTTATCAGCAGTGTGAGCGGCTGCGATTCCCGACGGATATTCGGATGCTCGCCAGTTTTGTCAGTACTATCGTTCGCACCTCGACGCGGTTTGCGAGCCTTGTCGTGCTCGTGGCGGTTGTGCTCGGCGTGGTCTGCAGTTGGTACACGGTGAACCATTTTGCGATGGATACCAACAGCGACAATCTCGTCGCGCCCAATACCCTCTGGCGCCAGAATGAAATTCAGTATGACCGCGAATTTCCCCAGCAGAACAACCTAATCCTGATTGTCCTTGATGGGGCCACGGCCGAGCGCACCGAAGAAGCCGCGACGGCGCTGGCCGCCGCCCTGCGCAAGGAGCCACAATTCTTCCGGAACGTGCGCCAGCCTGACAGTGGACCTTATTTCAATCGTGACGGACTGTTGCTGCTGTCCAAGGACGAGATCCACACTGCCATGCAGCAGCTGATCAAGGCGCAGCCCTTTCTCGGTGGCCTGGCCGCAGATCCCAGCTTACGCGGTGTCTTGACGACCTTGCAGACCATTTTGCAGGGGGTCACAAGTGGGCAAGCCAGGCTCGCCTCACTCGACACGCCGCTGGTCATCTTCAATCAGACCTTCACCAATGTCCTGGCTCATCGACCGGCCTTTTTTCCCTGGAGCAAGCTCGTTGAATCCTCGTCGCGCGGCGGCGTTCCTGCAACGCGGGCGTTCATCGAAGTCAAGCCGAAGCTCGACTATGCTCTTTTGATGCCCGGCAAGAGAGCGACCAATGAGATCCGTCGCGTGGCCCGTGCCCTCCGCCTCGATGCGTCAACCGGTGTGCGGGTACGCCTGACCGGACCGGTGCCCATGGCGGATGAGGAATTTGCGACCATCATTCAAAATGGCGCACTGCTCGCCAGCTTGATGATCGGTCTGCTTCTCACAATGCTTTGGCTGGCATTGCGCTCAAAGCGCATGATTTTTGCAGTACTGACGACCATGGTCATCGGCCTTTCGGTTACGGCTTCGATTGGGCTGCTCACCTACGGGGCCTTCAACATTATCTCGGTGGCCTTCATCGAATTGTTTGTCGGACTGGGCGTCGATTTCGGTATCCAATTCTGCGTGCGTTACCGCCATGAGCGTCGGGTGTACGGTGACCTTGATGTGGCCCTGGTTGCCGCCGGCAAGGGCATTGGCGCCGGTCTCACCTTGGCGGCGTTGGCCGCGGCGGCAGGGTTCTTTTCCTTTCTTCCGACCGACTATGCCGGTGTGAAGGAGCTTGGCTTGATCGCTGGCGCCGGCATGGTGGTCACTTACGTACTCAGCATCACCCTTCTGCCTGCGCTTTTGAAACTCTTCCGGCCCCACAGTGAACAGACGGAAGTGGGGTGGGCGGCATTGGGGCCGGTCGATGACTTTCTCTGCAATAAGCCCAAGCGTGTATTGCACACAGCCCTTGTCCTGCTCATCGCGGGCGCCGCACTGATCCCGTTCTTGCGCTTTGATTCCAATCCTCTTGATCTGCGCAATCGTCACACCGAGGCTGTGGCGACGGCTCTTGATCTGATGAAGAACCCGAACACCTCACCCAATACCATAAATGTCCTGCAACCTTCTCGCAGCGCTGCTGAGGCACTGGCCGCCAGGCTGGAGAAGCTTCCGGAGGTAAGCCAGGTACTGACCATCGACAGTTTCCTGCCAACCGATCAGCAGGCCAAGATTGCGATCGTCAAGGATGCGGCCAATGTTCTTGGCCCCACGCTCAATCCGGTATTTACGCCTTTGCCTCCGACGGATGTGCAGACCATTGCCACGCTGAAGACGGTCGCTGCTGCGCTCGTTGCGGCAGCACCCCACACCAAGTCTCTCAAGGCGGCTAAGGATGCCAGAGCTCTGGCAGTGACCTTGGACCGGCTCGCTGCCGCGCCACCCGAGCCGCGCAACGCCGCCGCCGCTGCGTTCGTGCCCGGACTAAAGACCCTGCTCGCACAGCTACGCCTTGCGCTGTCGCCCTACGAAATTGATTTTGCAGGGTTGCCCGCATCCTTGAAGGCAGACTGGATCTCGGCCAGTGGCCAATATCGCGTCCAGGCCTTTCCATCGGGTGACGCGAACAAGGATGCCGTCCTCACGCGCTTCACCGCTGCCGTTCTGAAAGTGGCACCCAGCGCCACTGGAACCCCAATCATCATCCTGGAATCGGGCAGGACGATTGTACGCGCTTTCCTGATGGCTGGTATCTATTCATTCCTGTCCATCGCCATCATCTTGCTGTTTGCCCTGCGCCGCTTCGGTGAGGTGCTGGTGGCGCTGGCACCGCTCGTGCTCGCAGGGGTTATGACGTTGGCGTCATGCGTGCTGGCCGGGATCGACCTCAACTTTGCCAACATCATTGCACTGCCACTGCTGTTTGGCATTGGGGTCGCATTCGACATTTATTTTGTCATGGCTTGGCGCAGTGGCCAGCGACAGTTGCTGCGTTCGCCTCTGACCCGTGCAGTAGTGATGAGCGCGGCAACCACGGCAACCGCCTTTGGGACACTCTCGATCTCATCTCATCCAGGTACTGCCAGCATGGGAATTATTCTCATGCTGGCCCTGGTCTGGATCCTGGTGTCTATGCTGTTGGTGCTGCCGGCACTTCTGACCTATATGCTGCCACAGGAGGGGCTGGCCCGTCCGCATGGCACCGTTTGACCAGGCCTCGTGGTTAGTTCTTCAGCGTCTGATCTGCCATCGCGTCAAGTTTCCTGGTCAGGGCCGTCACGCCGCCACTTTGCAGGGTTGACGCGAAATCTGCCCGCCGCGTTGCCACTTCGCTGATATAGCCGTTGAGATAGATGTCCACGATACGCCAACCCCTCGGTGTTTTATGCATGCGGTAGACGAAGGGAATTGGCGCCTTGTCCGGCACATTCATTTGCGTCGATACGATATCGTCGCCATCGCGCTTCTCGACCTTTGGCCTAACGACGAAACTTTCGCCGCCATAGTCGTTGAAGCTGCGCGCATAATCCGCGGTGGTGAGCTTGCGAAAGGCGTCCATCAGGGCGACGCGCTCATGAGGCGTCATTTTGCCCCAGTTTTGGCCCACGGTGAATTGAGTCATCACCTCGAAGTCGAAGACGTTGCTCACAGCAGGCTCAAGATGGGCAAAACGCCCTCTTATTCCAAGCTGTTTGGCATGCTTCATTGTGTAGAGAAGCGCATCATAGAACTCTCTTACGGGCAGGGTCGCGGCCCGGGCTTCCGCAGGGGAAACCTGGCTGGAAGCCGGCGCCGGACTTTGCGCCAGCGCTATGACAGGGCCCCCCAGGGACAGGCATATTGCTGTCGCCAGCAGGCGGGTTCGGTATTGAAATCTCATGTCGTCTCCGAAGCGTATGAATCTATATGGGCAGGACCCGAAAAATTTCTACAGGAGGGAACAACCCATAGGGGCTTCGGGCCACGGCTAGCAGTTGTAGAGGTTTCCTTGTTCCATCTGGGAAGGGCAAAAATGCGGCCAAGACAAGGGTAAAATCAGGTGACTCGGGTTATAGGCCTCTGGCCAGGCCCGGGCCAGATTTTGTTGCACTTGCGAATATCAAATGAAACCAGCATTTTACTCATATACACTATCCTTTGAATTGCTCATTTGCGGCGTGCCGCAGCGGAGGACGACTTGACCACCACACAGCATCGGGCCACGGCTCGCCCTCGCTCGCAGCATCGCCAAAAGCTCATTGGCGGTTTGGTCCTGGCTCTGGGCCTCATGGTCAGCGGCTGTGCCAGTAATTCACCCAACGCACCCTATGATCCGTACGAGAGCTTCAACCGCAAGGTCTTCAAGCTAAACCTTGAACTGGACCGCAATGTCGCCCGTCCTCTGGCTAAGGGCTATGTCGCGGTGGTTCCCAAACCGGCACGGGAGGGCGTGCATAACTTCCTGGGCAATCTCGATCAGCCAGTGATCTTCATTAATAAGGTCCTTCAGGGTGAACCGGATGACGCGGGCGATACTCTGGCGCGCTTCTTTGTCGATTCGACCGCAGGGATCGGTGGCCTGATCGATGTGGCGTCGCTGATGGGGATCCCTGATCATTCGACCGATTTTGGCATTACCCTCGGGCGCTGGGGCGTCAATCAGGGCCCCTTTCTGATGCTGCCCTTGATTGGCCCTACCACGCCGCGCGATCTGACCGGAAAGCTCGTCGATATTGGTCTGGACCCTTCGACCTATATTCAGTATCGCAGCAGCCTCTATTACGGCCTGGGTGCAGGCTTCCTTGGGATCCTGGATGCCAGAGCACAGCAGCTGGGGCAGGTCGAGAGCCTGGAACGGACCTCGCTCGACTTTTATGCGACCACCCGCAACCTCTATCTGCAGTACCGTGCCGCAAAGGTGAACCGCGGCAAACCCAACGTCCAGAATCTCCCGAATTTCTGACCCTGGGAGTTTCAATGGGGCCTGCCGCCTGACCATGCTGCCGGCGGCCAGGCCCGATTTTGCTCTGCAGCGTGCAGAAGCGGACTGCGGCTGTTTTTAGCTTTCCCGTTCAAGCAGAAATCTTGGCAGCGCCACCAGGCCTTGGGCAGCTGTGCCGTACGGGTGCAGGAGGCTGACGGCATGGTCTGCGAGTTCGGTCGCCTTGGTTCTTGCGGCGGCCACGCCCCACAGCGAGACGAGCGTCGCCTTGCCTGCGGCGGCGTCCTTTCTGACCGCTTTACCGGTTTTATCCGCGGTCGAAAGCACATCCAGAAGATCATCGGTGATCTGAAAGATCAGTCCGATGTCGCGAGCATATTCGCGCAGCCGCAACACCTCGGCCGCGTTCGCCTGACCGAGTATGGCACCGGCTATGCAACAAAATTCGAAAAGGGCACCTGTCTTCATCTGCTGCAGCAAGATGATCTCGTCGGCGCCGAAAGTCCGTTGTGCTGCCAGCATGTCGACCATCTGTCCCCCGATCATCCCGTCGCGTCCTCCAGCCTTAGCCAGCTCTTCGACCAGCCTGCAGCGCACACTTGAGTCCGGATGTGTGGCCTCTGCGGCCAGGATCTCGAAGGCGACGGTCAAAAGGGCATCACCTGCGAGCACGGCGGTCGCCTCATCGAAGGCGCGATGGGTGGTGGGGCGGCCACGGCGCAGATCATCATCATCCATGCAGGGAAGATCGTCGTGAACCAGGGAGTAGGTATGCAGGCATTCGATGGCGGCACCAACCCGCAGGGCGCGGGCAGAGTCTACCGCGAACAGCTTGGCGCTCTGGCTGACGAGGAAGGGGCGCAGGCGCTTTCCGCCAGCGAAGAGAGCGTAGCGCATGGCGTCGTGAATGCGGCCATGCAGAGCCTGCGAGGCCGGCACCAGGCGTTCCATCTCACCTTCCACCGCCTGAGATGCCGCCTTGAGGAGCTGCAAAATATCGATGGACGCACTTGCGCCCCCGTCTACACCCGTCATGATGCCTTCCTGATTGGCTGTCTGGCCTAAATGTTCCTGGACCGAGCAGGCTGTAAAACAAATCCGGCACCGCTGCTACGCCAAAACGGAAGTCCAGCTCTCCCCCATGCCGCGCAGACAGCGGGCCGAGGCTTGAGAGTCTTCCATGCCGGTGATTTCACCTCAGCCACAGGCATGCACGCCGGTGTGGTGGGCAGAGACGATGGCGCAGGCGGACCTGCGGATCAGCTCGGCAAGGCGCCTTGTTTCCGCCATGGCATTATCCACATTCATCATATGGTTGAGATGTTGACAGGCAGACCGACATGGCTGGTCCAGGCCTTATCCCGTGGGCGCAATCAAGCCCTTGATATTCCTCACAATACCAAAATGCGGGAGATGATCCACAGCAGCCAGTCTGGTGCCGGCAACGGCGCGAGCGTTGTGGAGCGACGGGCAACCGGCAGCGGGCGGCACGCGAGCTTTGCAAGATTGCCGACATTGTTCTAGTAGTCGGGTCCTATTACAGCTCCAACCGCCTGCGCGAGATCAGCAATGGAAACGGCGTTCCGAGTAATCTCTTCGCCGAGTTAGGAGAACGCGACCCCGCTGGCTTGTTGGCAAGTAAACGGGGACCTGACTGTTGGCCCCTCGTGGCGGAGGAGCTGGGTGTGGAGGTTCCGGGTACAGCTTGAGCTTTATCCGGAGCTGGAAGTGAGCCAGATGGACGGCAAGCGCGAACACATCGCCTTTTGTCGTCCAGCCGGGCTCAGAACATAACCGAGCGTTCGTTCGAAGCGGACGCGAAGCATGGAGCGTTCAGTGCCGATCCCGTTTAAGCAGGCTGCCCGTATTGGGGCCTATGTCGCAAAGCAGCATGTAATGGGCCGCAAGCGCTATCCACTGGTGCTGATGCTGGAGCCTCTGTTTCGCTGCAATCTGGCCTGTGCAGGCTGCGGTAAGATCGATTACCCCGACGACATACTTAATCAACGCCTGTCGTACGACGAGTGCATGCAGGCGATTGACGAATGCGGAGCGCCAGCGGTGTCAATTGCAGGCGGAGAGCCGCTCTTGCATCGCGAGATGCCGCAAATCGTCAAAGGCTATATCGCGCGCAAGAAATTCGTCATCCTGTGCACCAATGCCCTGCTTCTGGCCAAGAAGATCGATCAGTATCAGCCGCACCCCAATTTTACCTGGTCGATACACCTCGATGGCGACAAGGCGATGCACGACAAGTCCGTGTGTCAGGATGGCACCTATGAGAAGGCGGTTGCAGCGATCAAGCTGGCCAAACAAAAGGGTTTCCGGGTGCAGATCAACTGCACGCTCTTCAACGACGCCGACCCTGAGCGCACCGCGAATTTCTTCGATAACGTGATGGCGATGGGCGTGGACGGGATTACCGTTTCGCCTGGCTATGCCTATGAGCGCGCCCCAGATCAACAGCACTTCCTCAATCGCGAACGCACGCGCAACCTCTTCCGTGACATCCTGCGTCGCGGTGACGGCGGCAAGAAGTGGGACTTTACCCAGTCGGATCTCTTCCTCGATTTCCTGGCTGGCAATCAGACCTATGAATGCTCGCCCTGGTCGATGCCGCTGCGCTGCGTGTTCGGTTGGCAGAAGCCCTGTTATCTGCTTGGCGAAGGCTATGTGAAGACCTTCAAAGAGCTGATGGAAGATACTGACTGGGACAAATACGGCGTCGGAAACTACGAGAAATGCGCCAACTGTATGGTTCATTGCGGGTTTGAGGGCACTGCTGTGGCTGACTCTGTCAGGCATCCCTGGAAGCTGGTGGGGTTACACCGCAACGGCGTGCGTACAGATGGGCCAATGGCGCCAGATATCGATCTGTCGCACCAGCGCCCGGCCGAATATGTTTTCTCGCGCCATGTCGAACACAAGCTAACCGAGATAAGGGCAAGCAAACCCGACACCAAGAAGGCGCAGGCTGCGGAATAGGCTGGAGAAGGCAGTTTGCGCCCGCCAGCCAGTGGCGACAAGCTCGCCGAGCTGTTTGGGCTCGCGCGTGAGCGCCATGAGCACACGCGGCAATGACACCTTGCCCTCGCGCGTCATGGCCACATGCACAGCTGGTGGCAGGCGATGCTGGGCACCGTCTGCAATCACTCTGAGCGCACAAAACGGTAGCCCATGGCGGGCTGCCAAATGAGCGGCAATATGAGATTCGAGGTCGACGGCGAGCGCTCCCGTCGCCGCTCGTAACTGCGCCTTCTGTGCCGGAAGCCCAACGATGCGATCGCTGCCTGTAAGCGGGCCTTCGACGACCGCGAGCCGGTCGCGCACCGCAGCACGCCATTGCTCGTCGCAGTCGAAGCGCACGCCTGAAGTCATGATCGTGGTGGCAAGAATCACGCTGCCTGGAGCAAGTGCAGGATCAAGCCCGCCGCATAGACCTGCAGACAGAATGGCGCGGCCGCCGCGTTTTATCGCGGCCTCAAGATCTGCAGCGAGAGCATGATTATCTCCGCCCCCGGACAGGACGATTGTACAGTCCGCGCCGAAGCATTTGGCTTCGCGCCGCATTCCGCTCACGGCAACAAGACCTGTCATAGACCGAACGCGACAGCACGGGTGTTGGAGGTACGCAAATTACGATAGCGGGCAAGCGCCCAAAGCGGGAAAAACTTCGGATAGCCGTGATAGCGCAGATAGAAGACACGGGGAAATCCGCCACCTGTGTAATGGTCCTGATCCCACAGGCCATCGGAGTTCTGGCTGGCTCGCAGATATTCGATGCCGCGTGCGACTGATGGATGATCCACCTGGCCGGCAGCCATCAGGCCGAGGAGCGCCCACGCCGTTTGGGAAGCGGTGGATGGCGCTCGCTCATAACCCTGATAATCAAGCCTGTAGCTGTTGCAGTCTTCGCCCCAGCCGCCGTCTTCGTTCTGGATAGCGATGAGCCAGTCAGCCGCCTTCTTTAGCATCGGGTGCTCGGGCGCAATGCCGGCAGCGTTCAGGCCACATAAGGCTGACCAAGTGCCATAGATGTAATTCACACCCCAGCGCCCGAACCAGCTGCCATCCTCGAGCTGGGTCCGCGCCAGATAATCGATCGCCTGCTTCATTCTGGAACTGTCTTTGGGCTCACCAAGCTGCGCCAGCATTCCAAGGCAGCGCCCGGTAACGTCCTCGGTCGGGGGGTCGAGCAGGGCGCCATGATCCGCAAAGGGAATATTGTTGAGGTAATGATAGGTGTTGTCGGCGTCGAAGGCGGCAAAGCCACCGTTGCGACTTTGCAGGCCAACAATCCATTCCGCGCCGCGAGCAATGGCCTCGGGTGCCTCCGGATCTGGCGCAATCGCATGCTGGGCGCGCTCGAGGGCCATGACCACGACGGCAGTATCATCAAGATCGACGTAATGGGGATTGTTATACTGAAATGCCCAGCCGCCCGGTCGTACATTGGGGCGCCACTCGGCCCAGTCACCTTTCACCTCAAGGACCTGCAGGGGTTTGAGCCAGTCGAGGCCTCGGCGGACCGCGGCCAGAGCCGCATCTGCACTGGCCTCCATGAGGGCATGGCAGGTGAGTGCGGTGTCCCAGACCGGGGAGACACAAGGCTGGCAATAGGCTTCGTCTTCCTTGATCACCAACAGATTTTCTACCGACTTGCGCGCGATTGCACGGTCGGGATGGACGGGTGGATAGCCTAGGCAGTCAAACATTATGACGCTGTTGGCCATTGCCGGATAGATGGCGCCAAGACCATCCTCGCCATTGAGGCGCTCGTGAACGAAGTTCCGGCACGCCTCGATGGCTCGTCGACGCAGCCTTTTTGGCCAGATCGGTTCGAGGCTTTTGAGGATAACGTCTAGTATGCCGAAAAACGCTGCCCAGTATGGATTTTGATGGACGGAACGCGATTGCGCCCTGCTGCCTTTGGGCAGAAATAGTTCCGGCACGTGCACACCGCGCGGATTTTTTGCCATGGGCTTTTCGGATTGCAGTACCAGGAGAGGTACGATGACGGTGCGTGCCCAATAGCTCATCTTGGACAGGTGAATCGGAAACCAGCGCGGCAGAAGGATCAGTTCGGCGGGGACGCTCGGTGTGTCCTGCCATGAACATTCGCCATAGAGCGCAAGCTGGATGCGGGTGAAGACATTGGCTTTGCGCGCGCCGCCTGCATCGAGGATGGCCTGGCGGGCGCGGCGCATATGTGGCGCGTCAGGATCATCACCGATCATCTTCAGAGCAAAGTAGGCCTTGATGGTGGCCGAGAGGTCGAAGACCCCGTCATGAAAGAGCGGCCAGCCGCCATGATGCGACGACTGAATGCGTCGCAGGTAATTGCCAATCTTGCGCTCAAGCTCAAGATTGGCATCCTCGCCGAGATAATGGACGAGCAGGATGTATTCGGCCGGAATGGTGGCATCGGCCTCGAGCTCATAAACCCAGTGCCCGTCCGGTCTTTGATCCTTGAGCAGCGCCGCGGTGGCCGCGCCGATCGCCTGCTCCAGCGCCTGCGGTTCCACGCTCATGATCCTGTCCATCTGCCGTCTCCGAATTTTTGCGCGCGGCGGGCCGATGTTTTAGCGGAACGCGCGAGGGGTACCAACGCCTTTAGGTTTACGTAGCGCCCAAGCTAAGCTCCGCTGCGGTTTCGCCCGAACGCAGCGCGCCTTCTATCGTCGCCGGTAGCCCGGTCTGGACCCAGTCCCCAGCGAGAACAAGGTTACGCCAGGGTGTGATTGGCCCGGGACGCCGGCTGTCCTCCTCAGGGGTGGCGGCGAAGGTCGCTCTGCGCTCCTTGACGATCTGCCAGCGCGGTAGAGGTCCGGTCAAGTTGTGCGCCGCGGCGACCTCTGCCCACAGCTGGCGCGCCAGACTCTCACGATCCTCATCGAGCAATCGGTCGGCACCAGACACCGTGACCGAGAGGCGGTCGGAGAAGGCAAAAATCCATTCGGCGACACCACCGATCACCCCGATGATGGGCTCGGCACCCGCTGGCGCGGGCTGCGCGAAGTGACCATTGACGATGGCCCGAAATCCCTTGGGTCCGTCGATCTGAGGAACCAGGTCGGTTGCCACCCAGGCGGGCACCGCTAGCACGAGCCCGTCATTTGGCCCCAGCGCGATGCTCTGACCCGCAAGTTCAAGGCCGACGACGCGGGCATCAGCGAACAGGAGTTTTCGCACACGCTTGCCCAGAATCACATCGGCCGCGTGCTGCGCCAGAAAGCTGAGTGCCGGCGCCACGAAGGCATCGGCCAGATGGGGTGAGGCAATGCGCGGACAATACGCCCGCCCACCCTTGAACAGGGTTTGACGGATCACGGCCTGAGCCAGTCTTGCGGACGCCGTGCGCGGATCGGTGTTGAGGGCTGCGAGCAGGATCGGAGCCAGTAGCTTGTCCCACAACGGGCCATTACACGAGATCACGTTTTCGACTCGTGCATCGTCTTTGGCGCTGAAAAGCTTCAGGATCGCGAGATATTCGCCAAGCTGCGTGCCTGGTACGCGACGGTCCGGCGCCAGGATCCACCAAGCCAGCGGGCCGTCATTGGGACGGATGATCCAGCGGGTGCCATTAGTGGCATCGAAGAAGGCAAAGCGCGCATGCTCTGGCCCCTTCAGCTGGGCGTGAGCGCCGATCTTCTGCACATAGCGGTTGACGGCAGGATTGCCGGAGAGAACGAGATGATTGCCATTGTCGATGACCTGGTCCAGCGCAGCGTCGAAGTAAGAACGACAGCGCCCGCCCGCCTGATTGGTGCCTTCGATCAGCGTTACCCTGGCCCCACGCGCAACGAGGTTCACAGCGGCGCTGAGGCCGGCGAGCCCTGCGCCGATGATATAGATGCGTCCCGAGCTCATCTGCCCAGCCCATTGGCAAGGACAATCTGCGCCAGCTTGAGCTTGGACAGGGACACGCGATGGCGCGGCGCTCGCCAGCCCGTATGCTCCATCTCGGACAATATCTGGGAATAGACGGCACCCATCAGACGGGGCGTTGCGATGCGTCCCTTGGGTTTTGACGCCATCAGGTGATGTGCCTTGGCATAATGGCGATGGGCGAGGGCGGCCAGCTGGTGGCAGGCGTCGTCCAGGCGGGCGTCGCTCAGCACTGTTGCCGGATCGCGGCTCGTGATGCCGGCGGCTGCAAGAAATTCATGTGGCAGATAGAGCCGGCCGATCTGGGCATCCTCATCAAGGTCGCGCAGAATATTGGTGAGCTGCAGCGCCCGTCCCAGATCGTGCGCAAGGGAAAACCCCGCGTCTTCGTTCATGCCGAAAATCTTGATTGAGAGCCGTCCGACGGCACTGGCAACGCGATCGCAGTATAGATCGAGCACGGCCAGCTCTGGCGCCACAATGTCTTCGCGCACGTCCATTTCCATGCCGTCAATCACGGCGAGAAAATCCTCAAGGCGCAGGGCGAAGTCGTGCACCGGCTGAACCAGGTAGGAAAGGTATGATGGGGGCTTGCCGGCGTAAAGGCTGGCAAGGTCCGTGCGCCATGAGTCCAGGGCGGTCTGCCGCTCGCTGCGTGTGCCAAGCCCGTCATCGGCGATGTCATCGACCGCACGACAAAAAGCATAGATGGCAAACATCGCCTCGCGCTGTACCGTGGGCATCAGACGCATGGCGAGATAAAAGGAACTCTTGGCTGCCTTCTGTTGGACCGGCGGCGCCACGGCAGCTCGTATCTCTTCTTGCATCGTTGCGCTCATTGCCGTGTCCGCGCCAATTGCAAGGAACTACGGCTCAAGCGCTGGGCAGCGAAGCGCAGGCCTGTGCCAAGGACAAGCGGTACGAGCTCCAGCTTGGTGTGATGCACCCGTTCGCTCAAGGGATCCTTGCGCAGCAGTTTGGCGGTCAGATCTTGGGCAAATTCCTGGATCATCGCAACTTCGAAGGCCAGCCAAGGATCGCGGATCTGGTTCGAAAAGGGTTTGGCATGGGCGAGCAGCTGGCTGGTGCGCCGTGCCAAAGATTTGATTACCCGTTCCAGTGCGGGAGTTGCCCGCGGTTCCATCAAGGCTTCCGGCCCGATACCTTCGGCCCATAATGCTTCCATCGGGATATAGACGCGATCGAGCTTCTGGTGATCTTTTTTGCAGTCCTGCAGGTGATTGATCACTTGCAGCGCCGCGCAAAGCGCATCATTGGCAGGCCAGGTGCCGACGTCCTCGCCATGTACATCCAGTACGAAGCGACCAACCGGCATGGCGGAATAGCGGCAGTAATCCATCAGTGCGTTCCAGTCCCGGTAGCGCAGCTGCGTCACGTCGCGGCGGAAGGCCTCGAGCAGATCAAGTCCGTGCTGGAGCGATAGTCCCTGGGCAGTGGCGACCTCCCGCAGCCGAACAGCTTGGGCAATAGTCTTTTTTTCACCCAGAAGGCTGGCGCGGAATTCCTCAAGCAGCCTGAGTTTGTCATCGGCCGGGGCGGAGGGGTGATCGGCCACGTCGTCGGCGGCGCGGGCAAACGCATAGAATGCATGAATGGCCGGACGGTGACGCCTGCGGATCAGTGCCGAGGCGACGGGAAAATTCTCGTCCCCCGATCCCTTTCCGGACTGAAGTTCGGCTGCCGTAATGCTCATGACTGTCCCATTGCCTGGGGCCGACCTTTCCACATGCCGCCCCGCCCCCGCCAGTGCTGGAGCGCGGAATCGAGGGTGAAGAGGGCATATAGAAGACCGATCGCCGGCAGGGCCAGCCCCCATAGCGGCGTGCGGCCGTAAAAGCGCAACATCGGCCGGAAGGATGCGGTCATCAGCCCATAGGCCGCGGCTGCCGCCAACCAGCTTCCGTCTGGTGCAAGCAGCATGTAGACCGGCGGGCTCAGGAACATCAGGCAGAGTCCGAGGAAGGTGCCGAGGAGCAACAGTGGATTGAAGCGGAGCTGGGCATAGGCCGAGCGAGCGACCATACGGCGGATTTCGCCCATATGCCGATAGGGGCGGATGGACTTTGCCCGCTCGGTCAGCCCCAACCAGATCGGGCCATGGGGCTTCATGAGCCGGCCCATGGCGCAGTCATCGATGATCTCGCCCCGAATAGCCTCGATGCCACCGGCGGCCTCCAGCGCAGAGCGCCGGACCAGCATACAACCACCTGCCGCTGCCGCCATTTTTTTACGAACACTGTTTACCCAACTGAACGGATAAAGCATTGCGAAGAAATAAACGAAGGCAGGGATAAAGAACCGTTCTGGCCACGTCGTGCAGTGCAGCTTTGCCATGAGCGAGGTCAACACAAGACCGTCGGCCTCGGCGCGGCGGACGAGTTCTGCCAGATTGTCCGGAGTATGGCGGATATCGGCGTCGGTCAGCCAGAGATAGTCGCTCGGCTCCTTGGCCGCCTCGAGCACGCCCTGGTGAACGGCCCATAATTTACCGGTCCACCCGGAGGGGCGTGGGTTTCCGGCGAGCACGCGCAGGCGTGCTTCATTGCCAAGGGCACCGGCCTGAGCACGCGTTCCGTCGCTGCTTTCATCGTCGACCAGCAGAATACGGAAGCGGCCTGCGTAGGTCTGCGCTAGAAGGCTCGACAGCGTGGTTGCAATCACATCCGCTTCATTGCGCGCCGGCACGATTGCAGTCACCGAGGGCCAGCTGGTCGGTTCGGCATTGGGGACGTGGCGGTCGTCGCGCTCCTGAGCCTGCCAGAACAGGCCGCGAAACAGCAACAGGTAAAGCCAGATCACCAGCGGCAGAGCGCCAAATACCACATCGCGAAAGGCGAGCCACATCACGACAGATATCCTTCGGCTTCAAACCAGCCTAGCGCATCGCGCAAAGCCTCTGCATAGGGGCGTGCGCGATAACCGAGCTGCTCTGTCGCCTTGGCCGAAGAAAAAAACATGTGATGGCGTGACATGGCGAGCGCATCACGCGTAACGAACGGTTCCTTGCCGCTCAGTCCGGCTGCGATTTCCGCCATCAGGGCCAAGGGATACAGCGGGAGCCTGGGCAGGCGGATTGCCGGAGCCCTTTTGCCCGTCAGCCGGGCGATTTCTGCGAGCATCTGCCTTAGCGTCGCGTTTTGGCCACCGAGTATGTAGGTCTCGCCGATGCGGCCATGGGCGCGGGCCAGCAGATGGCCTGCGGCAACATCATCGACGTGAACCAGGTTGAGGCCGGTGTCCACGAACGCCGGAATGCGTCCGCGGGCTGCTTCCACAATGATGCGTCCGGTCGGTGTCGGACGGACATCGCGGGGGCCAACGGGCGTCGACGGACTGACAAGCACAATCGGCAAGCCTTGCTGGACGTAGTCCTCGACGATGCGCTCGGCCACCACCTTGCTCTTCTTGTAGGCACCGATGGCGGTGTCGAAGGAGGCGCGATCTCGCTCATCGGCATCGCCACCATCGCTGTGCGGCTTCAGCGTTGCCACCGAGGAGGTGTATACGATCCGCCGAACGCCAGCTTGTTTGGCTGCCTCCAGCACATTGCGCGTGCCTTCACGGTTATTGGCGATGATCTCCGCGGGATTACGCGCCCACAGACGATAATCGGCGGCGACATGAAAAAGGTCGTCGCAGCCATCCATCGCCCGGCATAGCGATGCCGGGTCCCGTAGATCTCCGAGCGCAACCTCGCAACCCAACCCCTGCAGGTTGGTTTTGGGGCTGGAGGGACGGGCGAGGGCCCGGACCTCCTCGCCCTGCGCGAGCAATGCCCGCAGGACTGCTGAGCCGACAAAGCCGGAGGCACCGGTGACAAGGACGCGGCTCATCCTTGCACCTTGGCCTGCCGTTCCGCACGCAAGCGCGCTGCAAAGCTGCCTTCAGACAGCTGCCAACCCAGCAGGATCGGTGCACCGTCGGCTATCTGCTGAGCCCGGCGCAGCAGCGACAGCGCAACCCCGATTTGGGCGGGCACCCCGAACAGTGGCATCAGGACGGCGTACCCGGCTTCCTGCACGCCGATGGCGTTGGGCACGAACACGGCGGCGCTGCGCAAAGCGCACATCAGTCCTTCGATGCCCAGCGCGTCTGCTAACACCACATGCCAGCCCATCAGTCTGAGTGCGAGCCAGGTGAAGAGGGCTGTTCCAACCCATCCTGCAAAATGGATGCAAAAGCTTGCGACCATGCGGCGGGGCTGGGCGTGAACCTGGCCAATAAGACGATGGATGTCGCCGGCATAGGGGGCGGCCTTGGGTAAAAAGCGGGTCGCGATACGTTCCAGGACATCGAAGCCGCGACGCTGGGCAACGATGAAGCCGCCGGCGCCCAAAACACCGAGCGCGATGGCCACGGAAGCAGCCTCGAGGATGTCGAGCTGGCGTCCGTTGGGGGGCAAGGTGATGACGAGGATGAGAATGCCGCAGATTATGAAGCAGATCTGCGCGACCATCTCGAGCGTGACATCCACGGCCATTGTGGCCAGCGCATTGGCGATCGGTAGCCCGCGCAGGCTGGCGGCACGGGCACCGATCAGCATCCCGCCCAGCTGTGAGAACGGCAGCACGTCACCGGCCGAATCGCGCACCGCACGCCCCCAGACGAACGTGACCAGCCGTCGCGCATGGTGGGGAGGAACGATCAGGTACCAGGCGGTTCCCAGCAGCATGAAATTCGCTAATGCGAACACGCACAAACCCCCAAAGCCGGTCCAGCCGACATGCTCGACGGCGTGCCAGATTGCCTCAAATCCGACAAAGGCAATGAGGTAGCCAGCACCCGCAAGGCCGGCCAGCGCAGCAAGAATGACGCTGAGTTTCACGCTGTCTCCTCAAGGCTGGACCTGGTTATGCTCACGCTCTACTTACTCCGCGCAGCACGCGCTGCCAGAGGCGTACCGCTCTGGGCACAAGGCGCGGACGCAACAGGCGTGGATCATATGCGCCCAGTCTCTTGTCGTTTTCAGCCAGGCACAACTCCATCAGTTCCTGCACCGAAACCTCTGCCCCGAGATCCTTTGCGCCCGTCACGGTAAAGTTGTTGTCTTGGCCATTGGCCAGGTTATTGCCGAGGCTGATCCGTTCGTAGATCAGAAACGCCCACACCGCCATGATTTTGAGTGCAAACCATGGCCGCCGCCAAGCGGGCATATTGCGCCGATGCCAGGCCACCCAGTTGACGAAGAACAGGATATGGCGCCCCTCCTCGCGCATAACCGGTTCGAAGGCGTCCACGAGTGCGGGGGGAAAAAATCCGGAGCGCTTGGCCAGTTCGAACAGGCCGAAGGCAAAGAAGCTGTCAATGCATTCGCTGTAGCCGGTGACCATGAAGGCCCATTCCGGATCGCGTGGCGTCACATAGTCAGGCTCGGGGGCCAGGCGGATGCCGTAGGCCTCGACCATGTTGTGCAGCACATGCTTGTGCCGCTTCTCTTCGTAGGCATTGAGCTCGATCGCCCGCCGCAGCAAGGGGTCCCGTACCGTTTCACCATAGGACGCGACCCGCAAGCCGGCCTTTCCCTCGGTCTGCACGGCAATGTCCCAGATCGGCAGCGAGATAATCTTGCGCTGCGTGGCAGCCGACAGCCGGGGCCATTCCATGAGGGCCGGTCGATAGGGATCAAAGGTTGCCAACAGCGTATGGCAGAACAAATTCTTGTGCGCGTCGCTGCCCAGCCGGATGGGGCCTGGGCCGGGGGGATTGCCCGCGTTGAGGGTGAGAGAAGCGGGTATATCGAGGGAAACAGCTCCCATGAGGTCACCTTTTGCGTCCGCTGATAAGTCGGCATGCCCAATCCGGCTGCCGTGCTACGAGTATATCCGATCGTTTTGCACGGATGAAAAGAGACGAAAGGGCGCGGGGTTGCGCACTAAAAATCGACGAAGCCGCCCCGCCTGATGCTGGGATGTGCGGCCAGCCGGCCAACCTCCTCATCACAAAGTGCCGCCAGCTCTTCGGCATAGGCGTAGCCCTCTGCTGCACCAAAAAAGCCGCCGCGTGTGGCTGGGTGCAGGTAGATTTCGCTCAACCCCTCCGGTAGATGGGCCAGGAGCCCGGCAAGGCGTGTGCGTGTCATCGCCCCTGACCAGGCAAGGCCAAAGACATGGTCAGGAGTCAAAAGGCCCGCCCGGGCGATCCGGCCACGCATGAGTTTGGCCCAGGGCGCCGTCACCCACGCCGGTGATGGTGGCAGCTGACCTGGCTCCGCGGCAGCCAGCACCTGGCGGGGCTCCTGCGGCACGCGCATCGCCCGCATGCCGTAACGCTTTCCGATCTTGAGGATCAGCGTCGTGATGGTGGGATGCAGATGAAAATGCTTGTGGGTGTTGACGTGATCAAGCCGTAAGCCACAGCTGCGGAAGGCTTCAAACTGGGCCGCGATCTCGTGGGCCAGCTGGCGGCGTACCCCGGGGCGCAGAAACATTTCCGCACCAACCACCGCCATGTCGGTTCGGAACCAGCCATTGCGATCGACCAGATCTGGTATCGCCGCCTGCGGCAACATGGGCTTGCCCTCGACAAGAACGATATGCAGCCCGACCCGCAGCTGGGGCATGCGGCGCGCGCGTGCAACCGCATCGGCGACGAAAGGAGCGCCCACCATCAGGCTCGCTGCCGACAGAACGCCATGGCAATGAGCGCGCTCGACCGCCTCGTTCACCTCCCAAGCGGCGCCGAAATCATCGGCATTGACTATGAGGCCCTTCATGGCCCGGCCTCATCGCCTGACGGTCACGCTGCGTGGCGCCGTTCGCGCAGGAACTGGAAGAACTCCACACCTTCGCGCAGACGGCGCTTCATCATGTCCGTGGAACGCACCATCTCACCAACAATTGCGGCGATTTTGGTCGGCCGGAAATAGAACTGTCTGTAGAAGTCTTCCAGCGAGTCAAAAATCTGCTTGTGGCTGAGGTGCGGATAATGCAGCGGCGCGATCTGAATGCCATGCTCATCCACCAGTTCTGCATTGGCGGCATCAAGCCAGCCATTCTGTACGGCCTGATTGTAGAGATAGGTACCTGGATAGGGTGCGGCCAGCGAGACCTGAATGGTGTGCGGATTGATGCGCTTGGCGAACTCGACGGTCTCCCGAATGGTATCGGTGGTTTCGCCCGGAAGACCAAGGATAAAGGTGCCGTGAATTGTGATCCCCAGATCATGACAGTCCTTGGTGAAGCGTTCGGCGACTTCGATGC
>JAJZGY010000075.1 GCA_021804785.1 Pseudomonadota bacterium
TTTCAGCAGCCAAGGACTCTCCTGAACGGCGGGGCGAGCATGTCCCTGCGTTAGCAGGTTTTCCGAAGTCGCTAATGGCCGTTGAATAAGATCGACGACTTGCTCGTCGAGTGATTTGACACGTTCGGGAACGGCGATGGGCACGACTTCGCGCAGCGTTACCAAGTCCGGTGGCCGGATTTCATATCCGCTGTTGTGTTTCGTCAAAACGCGATTGATATGCGCCATATCGGGAAGCGCGAGATCAGGGTGCTGCGCATAAAGCGTCGTACAGCCATCGTTAAATTCCTCTATGAATAGCGGCGCACGTCCGCCGCGTCGCGCTTGGCAGTGTCGAGATCGCTTTCCGCCCAGCTATCGGAGGAACTCCAGCTTGTCTCGGCGTTGCGTTTCAGGGAGGCGGGAATGAATCGCCGGTCGGTGGCGAATTCCTCCGCTGTGCGGACATCAATGGTGTCCGGGCATTTGGGAGTGCCGACGAGGCGGAGAAACCTGTCGAGAGAAATCGTGCTTATTGCAGACACGCGGCGTCCTTTCGTGAAGCAGGACGCGATACTTCAGCATGTTGACTCATGGGGTAATCGCTGTCTCCATGATTTTGGGTACTGCCAAAGGGAGACTTTTCAATGTTTAGAAGCGGTTAGCGGTTTCCGCGTGCCGCATCTGCAGCGAGAATAGTCGCATCTCGTCGTTGAACGCGAACCAGCGAGCTACAATTGGGTCCAGCGAGTGACCCTGCGGCGCGCCATCGAAAAGGAGGTACCGCATTTGGCAGGTACCGACGCGGCAGCAGTTTCGTCCGCCGAGGTGACTCAGAGCACCGGCCAAATCCAGAAGACCGCACCGATCACTGCAATGAAGGTTCCGCTCAGGACCTCGCCGTAGCGCTCAAACGATCCAAAGCTCACGCGCTGCAAACCTGCCGTTGAATATACACAAAGCACGACATAGGTAATGATCGTCGCAAGCGCGAAGACCAACGACATCACCGCAATCAGCCAAGGGCCATATTTTCCGGCTGCAAAGAATGCCGGAATGCCTTCGACCATTGGCGATGAACCGAGAATCAGCAACAAGGCTGTGCGCGACGAAGTCTTCTTGTGGATATGCTCGCCGTGAGTGTGCCCACATGGACCGTGCTTATGTTCGGTAAAACGCGCATTGTAGGTATGTGTGTGATCGCCATGCTGGGTCCTGACTACGACGGAGAACTGATGTGGCTCCGGAATTTCGTCCACTGACTCCCAATAGGCTCCGTCCTTGGCAAGAATAAAGACCTGGCGTGAGCCGTCGTCGCGGATCGTCTCCACCTGCACCGTGTCGTCGTACGCGCCGGTCAGGCGGAATCGGGGCGGGACTCCTGACTCGAATATGGAAAGGTCGAGCGTGCCATGACCGGTCTTGATCTGCTGCAATTCCGGTCCGTGTACCATATCGCTAGAAATCCAGTGGTCGTGCGAGTGGCTGTGACTGTGACTATGACCGTGTCCATTTCCATCCGGCCGCTGCAACTCCATCAGTGAAGAGATGGCGATCCACCCGCCAAACCCGACCAATGCGATGCTCGCCGCCGTATCGGCAAACTGACCGAAGTGCTGGGCAAATGCGACACCGGCAATCCAGACCGCCACCGCAATTGCCAGGGTGGAGAGAACATGCCCCGTGCCCGCCTTGAGCGCGGTGCGCGCGGTTTCGGACCTGGACCATCCCCGCTGACGCGCGATCAGGGTGATCGGCACCCAATGGTCGGGCACAATCGTATGAAGGACGCCGACGGCTGCAACAGCGCCGACAAGTATGAGTTTGGGTGTGTCAAATATCATAAAACGCTCACAGGATAAGGGGGGTGTTGAAGTGTCGTCGTTTCTCGATGCCGCCACCCACGTCCTTAGGTAGCATGATCTGTAGTCAGGGCGCAGTCAGTCTCTTCGTTGGTTTCGATTTGTAGGGTGGCGTGCCTGATCTTAAAGCGGTCGCGTAATTCATGCGCCACGCGGAGCGTAAACTCGTCGCCGGGATGGCCGGTTGGAACGACCAGGTGACAGGTGTGGGCCGTTTCGGTCGTACTCATCGGCCAGATATGCAGATCGTGAATGCGGCTGATGCTGGGAAGTGTGCTGAGAAGTTGCCGGACTTCCTTTGGCTCAATGCCGGAAGGAACCGCCGCCATCGCCTTGCTGAGAGAAGCCCTCAGCAGCCCCCATGTCCCACGGATAATGATGACGACAATGACGAGCGTGACCGCAGGGTCCAGCCATGCCCAGCCCGTGAATACGATGAGCGCTCCGGCGCAGACGACGCCGAGAGCAGCAAGGGCGTCAGATAGCATGTGCATGTAAGCGCCGCGCACGTTGATGTCGCCTTTTCGACCAGAGGCGAAAAGCCATGCGCTGATGCCGCTTATGATAATGCCTGCCCCCGCCACGGCCATGACGATGTTGCCGTGCACCGCAACCGGCTCGGTGAAGTGTCGAATGGCCTCCCAGGCAATACCGCCTAGCACCACGAGCAGGAACACGGCATTGAACAGGGCTGCGATGATGGATGAACCTCGCAAGCCGCAGGTGTAGCGCGCGGTAGCGGGGCGTTTGGGAAGGCCAGCGGCGCCCCACGCAATAACGATCCCCAGAACATCGCTCAGGTTATGGCCGGCGTCGGCGAGCAGGGCCGCCGAACGGGCAATGAGCCCATACACGGTTTGCAGGACGACGATGCCGATATTGAGCGTGGTGCCGATAGCAAAAGCCCGGCCAAAGTCTTTCGGCGCATGAAGGTGACCGTGACCATGATGATGACCGTGGTCATGATCGTGATGGTCAGGCCCATCATGTGTGTCGGTGGCGCTCGAAGTCATAAATGGCTTACAAAAACTTGGTGATGGTCTTGAATTCCTCGATGGTTCCTCGTTCGCTGCGAGGCAGGCTCGCGGTCGCCTCTTCAAGACAGTGGTCGATATGGTCGTGAATGAGCGTCTGCTTGGCTTTGGCGATGGCCTTTTCAACGGCATGAAGCTGCTGGGCGATCTCGGCGCAGCTTCGCTCGGTCTCGATCATCTCGATGATGCTGCGGACATGTCCTTCGACAAAGCGAAGGCGCTTGACGATTGCCGGATGGCTGCGGTGGTGAGATTTTTTCATGCTTTCCCCCTACCCTGTGGGGGAGGGTGAGGCAAGCACTATTCAGTTTGTTTTGGCCCAACCCTGCAACGCGCGGGTCCCATCTGACTGCATACCGATTCTACCCGAGAGGCGCGCAGCCTCCATTTGGTGGTTGCAGCATTCATCGGGGTTCACTAGGTCAAGGCATGAGCGATGTTACGGGATTCTTTGAAGGGACAGCGATACCCGATGCTGGGTGGTGGGAGGCCTTGTGGCCCAATCCGGCAGGGGTGTTTGCTGATATTGGTCTCTTGCCGGGAATGGATGTGATTGATCTGTGCTCCGGCGATGGCTGGTTCACCTTACCGATTGCGCGGGTCGCGCATCATGTTATTGCCATCGACGGAAAGCTGTTGGACATCGCAAGACAGCGCGCGGCTGAAAGCCGTGTGAGTAATTGTGAATTCGTCGAAGGCGACGCTTACGACATGGCCTGGCTGGTCCAGAGGCCGGTGGATCTGGTGTTCCTGGCTAACGCCTTCCACGGCGTGCCTGACAAGGCTCGCCTGGCCAGGGCGGCATGTTCGGCTTTGAAGCCGGGGGGCGCTTCGTCATCGTGAACTGGCACGCCTGTGCCCGCGAAGAAACATTGGTGCTGGGGCTTCCGCGAGACCGGAAACCGAATTGAGGCTAATGCCGGATGCAACGATCACCAGCGTTACGCCGTCCGGTCTCAGGCCCATAACCGTCGTGGAAGTATCGCCCTATCACTATGGGGTTATTTTCGAGAAGTCCCGCTGACACGCTGTTCCGACCATTCGCGGTACCGGCCAAGCTTGGATTCACGCTATCTGGCCTGGGTGTTGATGGTGCGAAAGGCGGACCATGCTTCTTCGAGCACCCGGTAAGCGGAACGGAGAAAGAGTACCGCGATGGCAAGGCCTACTAAAATGTCCGGCCATGGCGATTGGAACAGCGCGACTTCGCCAGCAGCCGCGAGAACGCCAAGATTGGCGATCACGTCATTGCGCGAGCACTCAAAGGTGCTCGACATGTTCAGGTCCTGGTTGCCATAGCGCCATGGTATGGCGAGGCATGTCAGATTCGCGGCCAGCACCAGTCCGCCGATTCCCAGCATCAGGTGCGAGGAGGGTGGCACTCCGGTCGTAATCTTCACTTATACTTCGACCAACGCTCCAATGCCGAAGAGCAGAATGAAGCTTCCCTTCGACACAGCTGCACCAGCCAGCCGGCGAGGTCCGCGATTGAGCGCGTAGAGGCTGAGGCCATGGACCAGCGCATCGCCCAGCATGTCCACGGAATCCGCCATGAGCGATGCTGATCCGGCAATAACGCCGCCGCCGAATTCAAGAACGAACAGGACTGCGTTGAGCACCAGAACAATGACCAGCACGCGACGCTAGTCCTTCTGGCGAGCAATCCGCTCCAGCTCCTTACCTTTGCCTGCGCAGCAATCGTCCATGCGGTATTACTCAACTCCCATTCGATTGGTGCGGGCGGCCGGACTCGAACCGGCACAGGCCTTTCGGCCCTACGGATTTTCGTACCACTTCGACTTTCGCCGCCGCCTGACTCAAGGCGTTTGTGGTCTGGACTATCCCTTCACCGTGCCTCGGTCGCCCGAGGGTTAGGTGCTGCCCGTCTAGTCTCTACACCTTCCCCCTTCGGGGGCTTGGCTCGGGATTGCCGTAAAGGTTTCCCCGAATTTGAGCAGTTCTGCATCTTCGGTTTCCCGAGGAGCACTCAAGGTCGATTCAAGTCCGGTGCGTCTACCAATTCCGCCACGCCCGCGGAGCCGACCCGATACATAGCCTTAAGCTGGCAGAGGGCCAACCCGGCAAGAGCAGATTGTGCGCTGGTTTGCGGCGGCCTTCAGCACCGGTGACGGGTGCCCACCGCCGGCGATTTGAGTTGTGAAGATAATTTTATACAACTTGTAGTAGATTACTCATGTCTTTTACTAGTATTATCATATACTTAACGCACTACAGAGCTGCATTGACAGGCGCCGCACCCTGACTATAGTGCGCGCCTTCCGAAGGAGCCCAGCTCCTTCTCCACGCCTATTGCCGGAACAAAAATGTCCAAACGTAGTACGACCAAATACAAGCTTGATCGCCGCCTGGGTGAAAACCTTTGGGCCCGCCCCAAAAGCCCGGTCAATAAGCGCTCATACGGTCCAGGACAGCATGGCCAGCGCCGCGCCAAAAAGCTCTCCGACTACGGTACCCAGCTGCAAGCCAAGCAGAAGCTGAAGGGCTATTATGGCAATATCACGGAGAAGCAGTTTCGCCGCTACTATGCCGAAGCCTCCCGTCGTCCCGGCGATACTGGCGAGAATATGATCGGCCTGCTTGAAAGGCGGCTCGATGCAGTGGTGTTCCGCGCCAAGTTTGTGCCCACCCCCTTTGCGGCCCGGCAGCTCGTCAATCACGGCCATGTCAAGGTCAATGGCCGGCGCGTCACCATTTCCTCCTACCTCGTGAAGGAAGGGGATGTCCTGGAGCTATCCGGCAAGGCCAAGGAGATGGCCCTTGTCATTGAGGCTTCAAAATCGGCAGAACGCGATACCCCCGACTATATTGAAGTCGATCATAACCACATGACCGCCAAATATCTTCGGACACCGCGTCTGGGTGATGTGCCTTACGCCGTGCAGATGCAGCCCAGCCTCGTGGTCGAATATTATTCGCGCTAAACGCTGCGATCCACACTGGTTAAGCCAAGGCCGCGGGCATTGCCCGCGGCCTTTTGCGATTGAGCATCGCCGTGCGGTGGCAGGCTCTGGCCCACCATAAGAGTGGTCCGCGCCCCGCCAGCATCGGCAAGACCTATGGCTCCCAGATCTTGCTCTGGCTGCCTGCAGGGTTCAAACGACACCGCTGGTGGCACCGGACAAGACGTCCAGCTCACGTCGCATCTCCTGCGTGAACTCTGCGTCGGAACTTGCCGGGCGCAGCCGTTCAACAAACTCAAAGCCACAGGCCCTGAGTGGAGTGAGATCACAATCTTCTTGCACACCTTCAGCAATGGTAGCGACACCAAGTTCGCGGCACAGCGTAACCAGACCACGCACCAGCGCAGGCTGCCGGGTACCTTGATCAAGCCTCTGCACCAGACTGCGGTCAAAGCTTACGAAGTCGAGGTGAACCTCTGGCAGCCAGCGCAGAAGTTCTGCGCCAGAACCCGTCTCTGCAAGCCCGACTTCGATACCCAGCGTCTGCAACAGTGTAACCACGTGCGAAACGCAATCCAGATCTTCAATCCCTTCACTGCCAGTGATGATGATCTTCAACCGTCCACACAGTCCAACCTGTGCAGCTAGAAAGCTACAGAGAACGCTACAGCCGAAGGGAGATGCCAGCGTCTGTCCTGATATGTTGAGCGCAAGTCTGGCATCAGCACAGGCAGCCAGTGCCGCCAGGCTTCGGCTCACCAGTGCCAGATCAAGGATGTCTGCCGGACTGACCAGTTCCGCAGCATCGAGAATTGCCTTCGTATCCAGATCAAGGTCGAGATGCGCGTCCGTCCGGTGATGGACGGTCACCCCGTCACTGAGGCGAATGACCGGCATGACGACTACGTGCAGATGGCTCTTCAGCACCGTCTCCGTCAGATGGCGCAGATGGCCATCAACCTCATCAACCATTTGGGCAAACGCCTGACCAATACCGAGCCGAGGTTGAGACGGCAAACGGGCATGTGTCACCACGCGCGCGCTATGGCGTACGGCCAAAAGCCGTTGTTCCGCGCTGAGTTCGTCATCAGAAAGATCAATCGCACACTGAGCAAGCTGAAGATGCCCAAGCTCTTCTTCGTCCAGAACTTTCCTGAGGGCTTCGTCCAGATGTACCGGGCCGCCGGCCGGACAGATCACTCCGAAGGTCGAGGGCCCCAGCTGTCCTGCGCCACAACAGCCAACACCACGCAGAACTGCCCCCAGACGCGCCAGCAGGCGCTCTGCCCGCGCCGAGGACAGCTGTACCAGTGCCTCGCCAAAGCCATGAATATCGACGAGAAGCAGAACCGTCTTGTCCGTGCCCAACTGACTGGCCAGCTGCAGAAAGCCGTTGTTCTCAATAAGCCCGGTGCGCGCATTGATGGTACCAGCTGCACCACGGCGGCTTCCTGGATGGCTCAGTGTACAAAAAATATGCTCACCGTCTTGTGGCAGACGGCACAGCGACAACAGTCTCGTGCGTCCATCGGTAAGTCGAACAGCGACGGGGCCAAGCCTTCCGGCTAGCGGCAGATCCCGAAACAGGGCCTTTACCTTGATAGCGTCGACCGGTGCAAAGAGGCTCGCGATCTCCTGTCCTGGAGCAATACTGCCCGCAGCGAACTCGTTCAGTGCCCCAGCGGCAAAACTGATCCGCAACGCCGCATCGACTTCCACGAGCATGTCGGCGCTGGCGAAGGCAAAGCCAAGGAAGCGGACAACAGTCGACATGGCTAATTTCCGGAGACCGGGCGCAGATTGGCGGACGTGGTATTAGGGTTGGGTTAAAATGGTCACCAGCCTACGTCAATCTTGGTCAGGGTAGATGATGGCAGCCGCGACTCTGCCCTATCAGAGAGCAGCGAGGGCCCGCCCAAACGCCGCAAAGAGCGTCCGGCTTTCGGGATTTCCCGACCACTGCCATTCCGGATGCCATTGCACCGACAGGGCAAAATTTGACGCCCCCTCGACTGAAATGGCTTCGATAGTGCCGTCATCGGCCAGGGCCTCGATCCGCAGACCAACGGCCAGGCGGTCGATTGCCTGCCCATGCAAGGAGTTGACGGCAAAGCGCCGCCGTTCCAGCAGCGATTCGAGCACTCCACCGGCCTGAACGGTTACCTCGTGTGCTGGAGCATACTTCGCCTCGATCCCCTGTTTGGCATCGTCGCTGTGATCGAATCGGCCGGGCACCTCTCGCACGTGCTGGAACAGCGTGCCCCCGAAGGCAACATTGAGCTCCTGATGTCCACGGCAAATGAACAGACAAGGCTTGGCTGCAGCGATTGCAGCGCGGATTAGCGGAAGAGTGGTGGCGTCGCGGTGTGTATCGGCAAGATTTCCGGGACGTGGCCCATCACCGCCGTAATAGGCAGGATCGACATTCGATGCCGAACCCGTCAGCAACAGGCCGTCGACATGAGCCAGCACCAATTCGGGATCGAGCGCTGGATCAAGAGATGGAATGAGAAGCGGAAACGCCGCAGCGCCATCGCGTATCGCAGAAATATATTTTTCGCCGGCCATATGAAACGGATGTCCGTTTAAGGGTCTGCGATCACAAACAATGCCGACAGATGGTGGCTGACGCGTCATGGTAAGCGGCTAGCACGGTAGTCTCCGTCGACAAGAGCGCTAGTCTGACTGCCCCTTGGTAAAGCGGTTGCGTTCCTCCAGCACAAACAGGGAGGGTTTTAACTGGACAGCAATTTCAACGTTCTGCAGAGCGATGGTGGTCTTAAGGCCCTGCGGGTCAAGCACAGTCCACTGACGCAGCTCATAGCCTGGATCTGAGAAGACCAACGTGACGGTTCCAGAGACCTTCTTGTCCGTCGAACGCGCCTTGACGATGAGCGAGCTGCCCTCGCGATTAACAGCAATGATGTTGGGATTGTTGGCCAGATCGAGTTTGTTGGACAGGACCAGATCAAGCGGGGTCGAGACCAGTGGATAGCGGTCGACGGTATCAAGTTTGGTGTTCTTGACCGCTACCGTCACCCCATTGGAAACAATCAGTGTGTCCGAGGGCGAGGCATACGCAAAACGGACCCGTCCAGGCTTTTCGATCCAGAACTTGCCATTTTCCAAACTGCCATTGGGATCGATCTGTACGAAAGCTCCCTTCATGGTCTTGATCGAGTTGAGGGCCTGCGAAAGTTTATCGAGTTCAGCTTTCTGAGCCGCATCAAAGCCCGCCGCCCTGCCAGCAGTGGCAGAGAGAGCAAGGAAAAGGGCAGCTATAACAACCGAGCGCATGGCCCTACTTAGAATCAGATTGTGTCGGGAACAAGAGCCCTCAGGCAGGTACTGTCGTTACGCGACCGTGGCGCTGATGAGCCAGGCTCTGCGGACAGATCCCCTGGATCAGGAGTGTCAGAACCCCCTCGAGTTCGCGCTCCAGCGCGGGCAATGTGAGCTTCGACCACAGCTGTGGGTAGCGGAATTTCATGGTTGCTGACTGCACCATTTCCGCGACGTATTCCTTGTCGTCGCAGCTCAACTCTCCACGCCGCTCGGCCTCTTCCAAAAGTTCGACCAGTATCTTGCGCTCCGTAGCCAGCATCCAGTTGGCAAATTCCGGACGCTCCCGGGCGATCACGCTGGCCATTTCATAGGCGCGCGGATCCTTTTCCAATTTATGATAGGTGCGACGCAACTCCTCAAACAGCAGATCGTGCAGCCGCTGGCGGGCATCTCGGGCAGGTGCCACCGCCAGTTTGCGCAGTGACGTCAGATGCTTTTCAAAGTCTTCGGTTGCGATGGCTTCGGCGATGTCGAGCTTGCCTGGGAAAAACCGGTAAAGATTGCCCGGCGACATCGCGCAATCCGACGCCACTTCGGCCATTGTGGTCTTGCCATAGCCAAAATGGGAGAAGCGCTTTTTCGCCGCCTCGACGATCTTGCAGCGGACCGTGTCCTTGCCCGACATTGCGCCTCCTTTAAAACCACGGTTGTCTATCTAGCTAAGGACATGAGGGTAACACGAAAACCTAAATGTTCAACAATTCGTTCAATCTTCGCAGTGCAGCATGAGTCGGAGCAGCATAAAAAATGAGCGTTAGTCCAGACGCTTACCAGAACATCGGCGTCGTGGGTGCGGGTGCTTGGGGGACCGCCCTGGCGATCACCGCGGCGTCAGCTGGGTGCCACGTGAGCCTCTGGGGACGCGACCGTGCCCGCATGCAGGAACTGACCCGCGAGCTCAGAGTCCACAGGAGCCTGCCCGAAATCCGACTCCCCGACGGGGTGATGCCTACCACCGAGCTTGCTGAGGTCTGCGCCAGTCAGGCGCTGCTCATTGCGGTGCCGGCGCAGCACTTGCGCGCATGTGTTCTGGCCCTGGCGCCATTTACTCCTCCGCGGGTGCCGGCGGTCATCTGCGCCAAAGGGGTGGAGCAGCAAAGCGGTCTGCTGATGAACGAAGTGCTGGAGCAGGCGGCTCCCCAGCTACTCCCGGCGATGCTCTCCGGCCCCTCCTTTGCGCGCGACGTCGCCCTTGGCCTGCCCACAGCGGTGACCATCGCCGCGCAAATAGCAACCGCCGAGCGTCTACAGGCTACCCTCAGTTCAAGTTCTTTTCGCCCCTATGCCAGCGACGACCTGACTGGAGTGGCGCTCGGCGGAGCGGCAAAGAATGTCTACGCGATTGCCTGTGGCATCGTCGAAGGCCTGCACCTGGGCGAGAGCGCGCGCGCCGCCCTGCTGGCCCGCGCTTTCGCCGAACTCACACGCCTGGGTGAGGCTTTGGGGGCGCGGCGTGAGACCCTGATGGGCCTTTCCGGCCTGGGTGACCTTGTCCTGACCGCAACCAGTCGCACGTCACGTAATTTTTCACGCGGTATTGCCATCGGTGAAAGGCGGGCTCAGCCACCCCACGCATTGGCGGAAGGCGTTTACACCGCACCCGCCCTGGTGACACGGGCACAAAGACATGGCATCGAGCTACCGATCGCAGAAGCCGTTGCCGACATCCTAAGTGGCAAGCTTGCACTCGAGCACGCCGCGGCCCGGCTGATGCAGCGGCCACTCAAAGCGGAGTAAACTCCCACATGCTCTTCGTGATTTCTTCTCTCGACCGCAAGGATGCCCTTGAGCTGCGCCTGGCCACCCGCCAGGCCCATCTTGCCTATGTGCGCGACAACCAGAGTGTGCGTCTTGGCGGTCCATTCCTCGATGAGGCAGGCAATATGGTGGGCAGCCTGATCGTGTTCGAAGCAGACGATCTTGCCCAGGCGCAGGCCTTTGCTGAGAATGATCCCTATACCAAGTCCGGCCTCTTTGAGAGCATCTCGGTAAGACCCTGGAAGTCCACGATAAATGCCTGCGGAGCAGAGTTCTGATGGCGTTCTGGCTGTTCAAAAGCGAACCCTCCAGCTGGTCTTGGGAGCAACAGCTACAAAGAGGTGCTGCGGGAGAGCCCTGGAGCGGCGTACGCAATTTCCAGGCGTCCAATAACATGAAGGCGATGCAGCTAGGAGACCGGGGCTTCTTTTACCATTCAGTACGCGAGAAGCGGATCATGGGGATCGTAGAAGTCATTGGTCCCTATCGGCCCGACCCCACCGACAGCTCCGGCCGTTTCGGCCTGGTCGATGTCGGAGCAGTCTGTGCCCTGCCAACACCGATAACGCTGGCCGAGATCAAGGCCAATCCCCGGCTTTCCGGCATGGCGTTGCTGCGGCAGTCACGTCTGTCGGTACAGCCCGTGGCGGAGAAGGAATGGCGCGAAATCTGCCGCATGGGCGGATTATGATACCTGCCGGCTCCCGGTCACGCACTCAGTGCCGCTCGTAGATCACCCCGCCACTTTTACCACCCTGTGTCACTGCGAAGAGTGAAAGGCACTTGGCGTCCTT
>JAJZGY010000076.1 GCA_021804785.1 Pseudomonadota bacterium
TCATCTTGTGGATCCAGCGCTGCTGCCGCTACTCGAAGTGCTCCCGAAGTTCGAACTCTCCATGGACGTATTGCCGGCCGTACGGGCAAGCCCGATGATGATCCCTGACAATGGTGAGGGTGTCGGCAAAGTAGACATTACCCGGACGTCCATAAGTGGACCCGACGGCGCCCCGGATGTACCGATCCTGATCTATCGCCCGGTGCATCCTGCTGCACTGATGGGTTGTATCGTGCATGTTCACGGTGGCGGCTATGTCCTTGGCTCCGCCGACGTGCTTGAACCCATACACCGGGCCATGGCGGCGGATCTCAATTGCTGCATCGTGTCTGTCAACTATCGGCTCGCCCCCGAAACCCCATTCCCTGGCGCGGTAGAAGACTGCTATGCGGCCTTAGGCTGGGTTTTTGATAGTGCAGACAGGCTCGGTGTCGAGCGCTCACGAATTGGTGTCATGGGCGAAAGCGCTGGAGGTGGACTTGCCGCAGCCTTGGCGCTTCTGGCACGCGACAGGGGAGAATATCCTCTGGCTTTCCAGCATCTCATTTATCCTATGCTGGATGATCGCACCTGTGTGAGAGAGGATGCCCATCCCTATACAGGAGAATTTCTCTGGACCCCTGACAAGAACGTCTTCGGCTGGACCTCACTTCTTGGAGTTCCACCAGGGTCGGATCGCGTGTCATATTACGCGTCTCCCGCACGGACAGATGATTTAAGCCGACTGCCGCGCACATTCATCAGTGTTGGGACGCTGGATCTGTTTCTCGAAGAGGATCTCGAATACGCCCGTCGGCTCATGCGCGCCGGAGTTCCTGTCGAGTTGCATGTTTACCCGGGTGCGTTTCATGCATTCGACATTGCTCCTGACGCACCTGTTGCCGTCGCAGCAAGAATGCACAGCCGAAATGCGCTGCGCCATGTCCTGGGTGAAACGGCGGAGAGGGAATAGAAAAATTAGGCGTAAGGTCAGCTCTTTCAGTGCTGGACCAGAATGCTGGATCAATCGGTCCAGGATTCAAAATCCTGCCAGATCCTCGTGCCTAAAGAGAGTTGGGAAGGCGTCAGGCCGATGAGGCACATTGTGAAAAGGGGTAGCTTAAAAATTCTTGCAGCCGCGTCGATACTGCTTGTGCTTCCAATATCAGTGACGACAGTTTTGGCGGCGAATGTGGAGATCACCAAAGGTCCGGTTATCCATATCAGCGACGTTTCTCGCTTCTATAAGGTTTATGACGCTGCGCATGGACATCCTACCGCCGAAGAGCTGCAACGTGACTATCTTGATCCGGGAACGCCCGGGCTTCATCACCTTGCAAAGATCCGCCGAGTGAGTGGCAAGAATATTGCCGCAGAAATCGCTGCGCACCCAAAGCTATATGCGCACGCCAGACGGTGCATGGCGATCTTGCCTCAGGTGCGCCACAAGGTAACCACCGCATTACGCAGGCTTGGCCGCTTTTACCCCAAGGCGGTCTTCCCGCCGGTTACCATCGCGATAAGCCATGGCAAACCCGTAGGCGTTGCGGATTCCACAGGCGTCATGATTGGCCTGGAGGGGCTTTGTGCCGTTAGATACCTTAACCCGGACATCTTCTGGCGCTTTGTGCACACAATTTCCCATGAATATATTCACGTTCAGCAGGCAGTGCAGTCGCCGGCTCTCTATGGCAACCCCAAGCCCACAGTGCTTGATGCGTCACTGATTGAAGGAGCTGCGGAATTTCTGGCGACCCTGATCGCGCATGAACGAGATTTTCGTTCGCCTTACGCGCCAGAAGACCGTGCGCACGATAAGATCGTGGAGATCAGGTTCGTTGCAGACGAGAACCAGACCGATCTGTCGCATTGGATCGACAATGGCACACTGACAAAACCGGGCAATCTGGGCTACTGGGTCGGCTATCGCATCGTGAAGTCATACTATGAACACGCTGCAAGTAAGCCTCAGGCAGTGCGCAGCATTTTGCAGATGAAAAGTCCCAAAGTGCTTTTGGCTAAAAGCGGCTGGTATCCGGGCATCCATTTGTGGAAGATGACATTTCACAGGGCGAATTGACCACCACGTGCGTGAGACGTGAGCTTGAATACTTCGTGCGTTGATTGACGGCACGGTATTCTGAAAGACATGGCTCAAGATGTGAGCGCTCATCGAGCGATAAGTAATGAGCCGGCCACCAGAATAGTAGACCATGCTTCTTCTCTATGCCATCCGCTATCGGCGGACTTGGGAAAATTCTCCGATGTTTCGAACAAATGGCCCTGCCTTGACAGAAGCAACTCGCGCAAAAAAGACGTGGGGTTTGGGAACAGATACTTACGTAGAAACCCCTATGGCGGGCACGCGCCAGGTCGGAAAACCTCGGATTTCAGCCACCTAAGTGGGACCTCGCTCGGCTGACTGATAACTCATGTTTCCGATCTGCACTGCATGATTAATCGCCTCCAAAGACTCTCCAATTAGCTTTAATCGCACGGATCAAGGACGGAAGAGCTCGCCGCTCAAGTGTGGCGAGGCGCTAAGGAGACTTTACATATGTGGACGACGATGAAATCGGCATTTGGTGGACCTACTCGATATCAAGCGGCGGAACCGCGGTTGGCTCCAGAACTGGCGCAGCTATCGGTTGCACTGAGCAATAACGCGGTGATGGGGGTCGATCGTAACTTTACCATTGTCTACGCCAACGAGGCAGCCAGGGGGTTGCTGCGCCGTCATTTGGACAGCTTTCGGCAGCTGGCGCCGACACTTGATCCTGACCATCTGGTTGGCCAATCGGTCGATCTTCTGAGCGGTAATCCTGCGGCCCAGCGTCAGCTTTTGGCAGATCCTGGGCGCCTGCCAAATCGAATGGAAACCAAGGTTGGCGCGGCGCGGTTTGAGATTGCGGTGGACGCCATTCGTGACAGTTCAGGGCGTCCCGTTGGATATGTTTTTCAATGGACCGACAAGTCGGCGCTGCATACAGCGGAGGGTCAGGTTTCGGCCATCAACCGCTCCCAGGCGACAATCGAATTTACGCTTGAAGGGCGGGTGATTGATGCCAACAAGAACTTTCTCGATGCTCTCGGCTATACGATCGAGGAAATTCGGGGTCAGCACCACAGTCTGTTCGTGGATCCAGGCTACCGCGATACGGCTGAGTATCGGGCATTCTGGGACAAGCTGCGGCGCGGTGAGTACGATGCCGCCAAGTATAAGCGCATTGCCAAAGGAGGTCGCGAAGTCTGGATCCAGGCGAGTTACAACCCTGTCCTTGACACCGACGGAAAGCCCTACAAGGTCGTCAAATTTGCCACCGACATCACGGCCACGGAGAAAGAGACCAACGAGCTGAAAGCCAAGCTGGCAGCCGTGTCTCGCTCCCAGGCTACCATAGAGTTCGATCTTGAGGGACGTGTCCTTACGGCTAACGAGAACTTTCTTGCTGCGCTCGGGTATTCGCTCAATGAAGTTGTTGGCAAGCACCATTCCATGTTTGCCGATCCGGAATATGCGCGCAGTTCCGAGTACCGTCAGTTCTGGGAACGGCTCAATCGCGGTGAGTTTGTTGCAGACAAATTCAAACGCATTGGACGTGGTGGAAAGGTAGTCTGGATTCAGGCGAGCTATAACCCCCTGTTTGATCTCAATGGCAAACCCTTCAAGGTGATGAAGTTTGCCACCGATGTTACGGACATTGAAAACGAGCGGATTGCCAATGAAAAGGCCCGTGCCCAGCGGACAGCCCGTATAGACGAATTGATTTCCAGCTTTGATGCCAGTGTCAGCCAGGTCGTGACCACGGTATCGGCGCAGGCCAGTCAGCTCAAGGATTCCGCTCAATCCTTGAGCGGAACTGCAGCCCAGGCAACCACGCAGGCCACCACAGTGGCGACGGCAGCAGAGCAGAGCTCGGCTAATGTTCAGACAGTTGCGGCAGCGGCGGAAGAGCTGACGGCATCGATTTCCGAGATTAGCCGACAGGTTGGCCACTCAAGCCAGATATCGTCCAATGCGGTGTCTCTGGCTGGTCGCGCCAATGAAATGGTGCAGGGGCTTGTGGCAGCGTCCCAGAAGATTGGAGAAATTGTCTCTCTGATCAATGATATTGCCGATCAAACCAACCTCCTGGCCTTGAACGCCACCATCGAGGCGGCCCGCGCAGGTGAGGCCGGGAAGGGATTTGCGGTCGTTGCGGCTGAGGTCAAGAACCTGGCCACCCAGACGTCAAAGGCGACGGAAGACATCAGCGCGCAAATCGTCTCGGTACAGGGGGCGACAGGTAATGCGGTGGACGCGATCGGGTCGATTTCCAAGACCATCGCTGAAATCAATGAGATTGCGACTGCAATTGCTGCCGCGGTGGAAGAACAGAGTGCCGCGACGCAGGAAATTGCCCGCAATGTCGAGCAGGCGGCACGTGGGACGCAGGAGGTCACGTCAAGTATCGGAGGTGTTACTGATGCCGCCAATACGACGGGGGCTGCCAGCCAGCAGGTACTGGGTGCAGCCCAGCACCTCAGTGAGCAGTCCCATGATCTGCAGAAGCTGGTTGGCAGCTTCCTTGCCAACATCAAGGCCGCCTGAACACGAAGGGAGCGGATCTGCGCTCCTTGCACGCGATATTCTCCAGCGCGCAAGACGCACTCCGTTCCCTTTCGGATCAGCCAGAAGCAGGGGCATGCCATGCAAACGGCAACCAGTCTGAAGGTGCGCGCCTCTTCGCCCACCGATTTCCTGTCGCTCGTGACGTTTACGGTAACTGACCAGACCTTCGGTATTCCGGTGACCGAGGTTCAGGACGTACTCCTCCTCCAAGCTATCGCCAATGTACCGTTGGGACCCAAGGATGTTCGTGGGTTGATCAACCTGCGCGGGCGTATTGTGACCGTCATCGATGTACGCGCCAGGCTCGGGCTGCCACCGCGCACCGCGGCGGGTGGCCGGGCGATGGGCGTGACGGTGGAAAGTGAGGGCGAGTTCTACACTCTGCTCGTCGACGCGGTAGGTGATGTGGTGCAGCACGATTGCGCCCGACGTGAAGCCAATCCCGCCACCCTTGATCCTCTTTGGCGCGACATCGCTGACGGCATCTTTACCACCGAGGACACCTTGCTGGTCGTGCTCAACGTGACACGGCTCCTGGCCATCCGCACACGCTGAAGGAGCGGATTATGGACGATCTAATTGGCGAATTTCTTACTGAAACAAACGAAAGCCTCGCGCAGCTCGATACTGAACTTGTCAGGCTTGAGCAGGAGCCAAACAATCACGAGGTTCTAAGCTGCATTTTCCGCCTGATGCACACGATCAAGGGAACCTGCGGTTTTCTGGGACTGCCTCGGCTCGAGGCAGTCGCTCATGCTGGTGAGAATATCCTGGGCAAGTTTCGTGACGGCGAGCTCGCTGTCACGCCTGATGCGGTGACATTGATCCTGCGCTGTATCGATGCCATCCGCGATCTGCTGGGAGCTCTGGAGGCTACAGGCCACGAACCGGATGGTGACGACAGTGCGCTTATTGCTGCGTTGAACCGAATGGCAAATGGCGAAGTGGCGCAGGCGCCGTTCAGCCCGCCCTCCGTTGGGGTTGAAGTCAGTGAATCCGGTCCTGTCTTCGCTGAGGATGGCTTTCCTGTCGCCGCCGAGCTCCTGGCCGAGGTTGAGGCGGCCCTTGCGCGGGGTGAGGTGAAGCCCGCCCTGCCCGCACCGCCCCCGGCCCCCGCGCCCAGCCCGGCACCCCAGCCCCGTAGCGGTATGGAGGAGCCACGTGATTCCGCCTCCCCTGCCGCCACCATTCGGGTTCAGGTTGGGGTTATCGAAAATCTCATGACCCTGATCAGTGAGCTGGTACTGACACGAAACCAGCTGCTGCAGACCCAACGGGTTCAGCGAACCAATGAATTCAAAGTGCCCTTGCAGAGGCTGAGCCATATTACCTCAGATCTGCAAGAGGGTGTCACCAAGATGCGGATGCAGCCCATAGGCAATGCCTGGAACAAGCTGCCGCGCATTGTACGGGATCTGTCTGTCGACAGCGGCAAGAAGATAGAGCTGGTGACCAAGGGTGCAGACACCGAGCTCGACCGACAGGTTCTCGAAATGATCAAGGACCCGCTCACCCATATGGTGCGCAATGCGGCTGATCATGGCATTGAAATGCCGGCACAGCGCCGACAATGCGGCAAAAATGAAAGTGGCACGGTTACGCTCGAAGCCTATCACGAGGGCGGCCATATTGTTATCCGTATTGCCGATGATGGCAAAGGTCTCGACGTTGTTCGTATTCGGGAGAAAATCCTCTCCAAGGGGCTTGCGACGGAGAGCGAACTGGCAGCGTTGAGTGAGCAGCAGGTGCTGCACTTCATCTTTCGGGCCGGGTTCTCCACTGCCGAACAGGTTACCGCCGTATCTGGTCGTGGTGTTGGCATGGACGTCGTGCGCACCAATATCGAACGGATTGGCGGAACAATCGAGCTAAGTTCCGTGGCTGGGCTCGGAACTACATTTCTGATCAAGATTCCGCTAACCCTCGCCATCGTTTCAGCACTGATTGTTGAAGTGTGCGGTGAACGCTTCGCATTACCGCAGATCCATGTCATGGAACTGGTCCGCGCAGGCGGCCGCTCCGCGAGCCGTATAGAAAAAGTGAAAGAAGCAGCAGTACTTCGACTGCGTGATTCACTGCTTCCGCTGGTCTCGCTTCGCGATCTTCTGCAGCTGGAAAAAGTATCCTCCAGTGCTGACCAGTTTGTGGTTGTCACCCAGGTCGGCGCGCAGAGCTTTGGACTGATTGTAGACCGCGTCTATGACGCTGAAGAGATTGTCGTCAAGCCTGTGGCACCCATCCTCAGGGGAACCTCCTTCTACGCCGGAAACACCATCCTTGGGGACGGCAATGTCATCATGATCCTGGATGCAAATGGTATAGCCTCTACGATCAGCTGCGGTGATCTGAATGACCAGCGTGATACGGCAAGCACGGTAAGAGACATTTCCGATACCAAGGCCGCCTTCCTGCTGTTCGCCGCGAAGAAGCGCGAGCGCAAAGCAGTACCGCTCGAACTCGTGGCCCGCATTGAAGAAATCGAAGTGCCCAGTATCGAGGATATTGGCGGCCGTCGAGTGGTTCAGTACCGCGACCGGCTGATGCCCCTCGTACCCTTCAGTAGCGACTTCAGCTGGCCTGAGCGCGGTAGGCTGCCGGTCATAGTGTTCAGCGACGGTGTCCGTTCGATGGGCCTCGTTGTGGAACACATTATTGATGTCGTGGACGATCGCATGTCGGTAGAACTCAAGGCCGGCCAGAGTGGCCTGATTGGTAGCGCCATCATTGCGGGGAGCGCAGTGGACATTATTGATGTCGGCTTCTTCCTGCGCCAGGCCTATGACGACTGGTTCTCTGGAAGCAAGATTGCCGAGCAGGGCGCGGTTGAACGTCAGGCACTCCTGGTGGATGACAGCGCCTTCTTCCGCAATCTGGTCGCGCCGTTGCTGCGCGCGGCCCACCTGCGCGTGACCATGGCTGCCGATGGTGCCGAAGCCCTGCGTCTCCTCGAGGCGGGTGAGCACTTCGATCTGATCGTCAGTGACATAGAGATGCCGCAGGTTGATGGCCTGACTCTGGCGTCGGAAGTCAAGCGCGACCCCCGCTTTCAGGATACCCCAATGATTGCGTTGTCCAGCCACGTAAGCGAGGCCGACAAGGCTGCGGGACAAGCTGCAGGGTTCCTGCATTACATCAGCAAGGCCGATCAGGCCAATCTCGCGGCCAATCTCAATGTAGCAGTTGGGGCTTCCATTCATCAGCTCGACAATACACGGAGAGCGCCATGAATAGACATTGTCTCATCGTTGATGACTCAGCGACGGTTCGTCATGTGCTGAGGAATTCGTTGAATAATCTCGGTTGGAGCTGCAGTGAGGCTCCGACCGGGGTGCAGGCGCTTGAAAAGATTGCAGCCACCTCTCCAACTCTTGTCCTCCTGGACTGGAATATGCCGGTGATGGACGGGCTGACCTGTCTTAAGGCAATGCGGGCAAAGACGCTGCTGCCGCGCCCCATTGTAATCCTCTGCACATCAGAAAGCAGCATTTTCAAGATACGCGAGGCACTCGAGGCTGGCGCTGACGAATACATCATGAAGCCGGTAGATATGGATATTTTGGAGGGTAAGCTCGCACAACTCGGACTGGTTCAAACAGGGTGTGCGGCATGAAGGCTGTGCCGGTTGCGTCTTCCATTCAACCCATCCGTGTCATGGTCGTCGATGATTCCGCGGTCATCCGGGGCTTCATTGTGCGCACGCTGGAGGCGGAACCCGAAATCGTGGTGGTGGCGAGCTGTGCCAATGGGGCAATCGCCCTACAGCAACTACCCAAAGCGGCGCCAGACGTCGTTATCCTGGATATCGAAATGCCGGTCATGGATGGATTGACGGCTCTGCCAAAACTGCTCGCAGCTGATCCTGGCCTCAAAGTCGTTATGGCATCGACGCTGACACAGCGAAACGCCGAGGTCAGCCTAAAAGCGCTGACCCTTGGTGCCGCCGATTACTTGCCCAAGCCCTCGGCCGCCTCACCAGCGAATGCGCGCGACTTCCACCACCAGCTTCAGGAGAAGATAAAGGTCCTCGGATGGTTGCGACGCAAGCAGCGGCCACTTGCCAAGCCACAGGGTGTAGCGCCGCCGTCGAGGCCGGCCTTGTCGTTGCGTCGGCAACTGGCCCATCTGCCGCCCAGACTGCTTGTGATCGGGTCTTCGACCGGCGGGCCGCAGGCCCTTACTGAGATGCTGCAAGCCCTTCCGGCGTCATTTTCGGCACCGATACTGATTGCGCAGCATATGCCACCCACTTTTACGACGGTGCTGGCCCAGCATCTTGGTCGGGCCACAGGTCGACCATGCAGTGAAGCCAAACCTGATGAGCCGGTGGTCGACGGTATTGTGCGGGTTGCGCCCGGGGGCTGCCACATGGAAATCGCAGTGGCAGAAGGTGGCCTGAAACTTCGGCTCAGCGACGCCCCACCGGAAAATTTCTGCAGGCCATCCGTCAACCCTTTGTTTCGCACCGCAGCCAAGGTTAGCGGTGCGGCGACGGTTGCGGTAATGCTCACAGGCATGGGCGCGGACGGTCTTGAGGGTTCCCGGGAAATTGCAGGAGCCGGTGGAACGCTCATCGCGCAGGATGAGGCCAGCAGCGTCGTCTGGGGCATGCCTGGCGCGGTTGCCACCGCCGGTCTGTGTAACGACATCCTGCCGCTCAAATCCATCGCTCCTCATCTTGTGCAACTGTTCGGGGTCACTCAATGAACGGCAGCGATTTCGAGTATTTGGCGACACTGCTTCGTAATCGTGCAGGCATCGTGCTGGGTGAGGACAAGACCTATCTTCTCGAGACTCGTCTTATGGCGGTGGCGCGAAAGCATGGCCTTTCGGCTCCTGACCAGATTCCGTGTGTGCTGCGTAATGGTTGCCCCGAGCTCGAGGCCGACGTCATAGAGGCTATGACGACCAACGAGACGCTATTTTTCCGGGATCGTCATCCATTCGATGCACTGCAACGTGACATCCTGCCGGAACTCATTACCCTGCGGGAACAGAGCAGATGTCTGCGCATATGGAGTGCGGCCTGCTCTACGGGACAAGAATCCTATTCGATCGCGATGCTTATACGCGATTTTTTTCCACTGCTGTCGACCTGGCAGCTCGAGATTGTGGCAACGGATATATCTCCGTTGGTACTCAATCGTGCCAGAGACGGGCTTTACACGAACTTTGAAGTCCAGCGCGGACTTCCTGTTCAGTTGCTGGTGCGTCACTTTGAACAGACGCAGGACATGTGGCGTATCCGGTCGGAATTGCGCCGTATGGTGACATTCCGTGAGTTCAACCTTCTGGACGACCCAGTTGGGCTCGGAACCTTCGACATCATATTTTGTCGAAACGTTTTACTGTATTTTGACGTGCAGACAAAGCGGACAATTCTCGAGAGGATGTCGCAGCGTCTACGTACAGGAGGAGCCTTGCTGCTGGGTGCCTCCGAAACCGTCTATGGCATCAGTGACGCCTGGGTGCCAGACCAGCAGCTTCGTGCAGTCTATCGCCGTAATGCCCGGCAGCTACTGGGTTCTATAGAACGGCTCATGAAGTCAGCCGCTCCTGAAACACGCTTGCAATGGAGAGCAACATGACCGCCCTCAAGGATCTTCGGGTTCATATTGTCGACGATTACACGACCATGTTGCGCATTTTACGAAATCTTTTACGTCAGCTCGATATCATGGACGTTGAGGAATCGACGAATGGAGGTGACGCCTTCACCAAAATGCTGCGCAATCCACCAGGTCTGATCATCTCGGATTGGAACATGGAACCAATGACGGGGCTCGAGCTGCTCAAGAAGGTGCGGGCGGATACCACGCTGAGGCGGATCCCCTTTATCATGGTAACAGCCGAGAGCAAGACCGAAAACGTGATCGCGGCAAAGCAGGCCGGCGTCTCCAACTATATTGTCAAGCCATTTAATGCAGAAACGCTGCAGGCAAAGATATCAAGCGTGATGGGAGCGCGAGCGGCATGAATTCAACGATATTGCGACCAGGGATGCATCTGCACGACGCGCAGGTGTATCTCGATCGGGTCATTCTGCATCTGCAGAAGCTGAAGGGCGAGAGTGGAGGAGAATTGTTAGCCGTTCTCGAGTATCTCTCCACTTTTGTATCTACAGCGTGGGATGAGATTTCAGGTTTGGAGCCAGAAGGACAGGGGGGCTTTGCCAGCAGCACGGATGAGCTGGGCGAGATTCTCGATGAGACCAGGCGCGCAGCCGATGAAATCATGGAGGCGGCCGAGAGTATCGAAGCACTTGCCTGTGGCGCCGGGCCGGAGTTAAGCGCGGCTCTGATCAAGGCCACAACTCGTATCTATGAAGCCAGCGCATTTCAGGACATTACAGGGCAGAGAATTAACAAGGTGATTAAAGCCCTGCAGCAGATCGAGCGTCGGCTGATCGCGCTCGCCGAAGCCTGCGGCCATGCCGTCGAGGATGGAGTGCCCAGAGTGGTGGTTCGTGCGCCAGATCGCCTGCTGAATGGACCACAATTGGCGGCAAACGCTGCATCACAGGATGAGATAGATCGCCTTTTTGAAAGCTAGATGGCACTTGGCGCTGAAGCCCGTTTGACGTGTCCTTCGATTCTCGGGTCAGCCACCCGCGCGGCCCCAGATACATGCGACTGAGGTGGAGGCTGGGCATAGAATCGCGACAACGATTGCAAGGTGGCTATTTTCAAGCGAACAATGGCGGTGCCATGCCATCGCGGTATCTGACGCTTGCCTGAGGACTATTTCTTTGGCGCCACAGTCTGGGTCAGGCAAGCCTGCATTTGAGGTTTGGTCATTTAGTGGCTCTTGGCTCACGCGTGATATCAGAATGAATATCGAGGTAGGAGTTGTACGCCGGAATTGGGTCAAAAGGCACGGAAGGCTCATTTTCGAGTGGTAGCGGGTGATGCCGCTGATCCGAAGCGCACAGACTGTTTGCGAATGAATTGCGCTGGATCAAAGTCTGCTGCGCAGATGGACAGTGTCGCACCCCGCAGGTTCATTTGACGAACTGAGACGATCGCACTGAGCGAAAGATATATGCATATTTTGCCACTGGAACGAGAGGCTGCATGAAATGCGCCCATGT
>JAJZGY010000077.1 GCA_021804785.1 Pseudomonadota bacterium
ACACCTCATGCTTCAGAATATCGATGAGGAAGTCGCGGTTGGTGGGAAGACCAAACACCAGGGTTTCCTCAAGGCCGTGAATGAGGCGGCGACGTGCCTCCTCGCGCGTCTGGCCATGTGCAATGAGCTTCGCCATCATCGGATCGTAGAAAGGCGAGATCTCGGCACCTTCGCCCAACCCATGATCGATGCGCAGTCCCTCAGCATGCGCCGGCCGCCACAGGCTGACCCGCCCAGATGCCGGCAGAAAGCCGTTGGCCGGATCCTCGGCATAGAGACGCACCTCGATGGCGTGGCCTGAGATCGCCAGCCCGTCCTGGGCAAATGGCAATGCCTCGCCATGCGCCACTGCGAACTGCAGCGCAACAAGATCAAGTCCGGTGATACATTCGCTGACCGGATGCTCCACCTGAAGGCGCGTGTTCATCTCGAGAAAATAGAAATCGCCCTCACCATCGAGCAGGAACTCGACGGTGCCAGCGCCCTCATAGCCAATGGTACGAGCAGCCTCGACTGCAGCAGCACCCATCCGGCTGCGCAGCTCCGCCGTCATCACAGGACAGGGCGCTTCTTCCACCACTTTCTGATGGCGGCGCTGCACCGAGCAGTCGCGTTCAAACAGATGCACGACATTGCCATGGGCATCACCAAACACCTGAAACTCAACATGGCGCGGACGCAGGACCGCCTTTTCGAGGATGAGCTCATCGGAACCAAAGGCATTTTGGGCTTCGGAACGGGCAGCGGCCAGTGCCGGGGTCAACTGCTCCGGCTCCCTTACCAGGCGCATGCCGCGTCCGCCGCCACCGGCCGCCGCCTTCACCATGACCGGAAAGCCGATCTTCCTTGCCGCGGCGATGAAGGCGGCATCGGACTGATCAGTGCCTTCATAGCCTGGCACACACGGAACGCCGGCCGCAATCATCCGCCGCTTCGCCTCCGCCTTGTTGCCCATGAGCGCGATCGCCTCGACCGAGGGCCCGATGAAGACGAGACCGGCCTCAAGGCAGGCACGCGCAAAGGATGCATTCTCGGAGAGAAAACCGTAACCGGGATGGATGGCTTCAGCTCCGGTCCGCTCGGCCGCCTTGATGAGCCGGTCCGGATCAAGATAGGACTGCGCGACAGGTGCGGGCCCGATGAGGACTGCCTCGTCAGCCAGCGCCACATGTGGCGCTGCGGCATCGGCCTGCGAGTAGACCGCCACGGTGCGATAGCCGCAGGCCTTCGCGGTACGCAGGATGCGGACGGCGATTTCGCCACGATTGGCGATCAGGATCTTGTTGAAGTTGCGCCTGTCCATGTCGTTATGCATCCTCCGCCCAGCGCGGCTTGCGCTTCTCGATAAAGGCGGCAACGCCCTCGCGTCCCTCCGCACTCAGCATGCAGCGGGCAAAGCCCTCCGCGGCAAAATCGAGTGCCTCACCGCGCGGGCGGCGCAGGGCCTCGAAGACAATTGCCTTGGTGACGGCATTGGCGCCGGGAGCGCAACGCGCGATCTGCGCCAATACCGTGATACACTGACCCTCGAGATCCTCTGCACCATCAGCAAGGATATGACCGATCCCAAGACGCACCGCCTCTGCGCCGGTGAAGCGTGCGCCGGTGAGCATCAGCCTCCTGGCCTCAGTCAACCCCACGCGCTCCACCACGAAGGGCGCGATCTGCGCCGGGGGGATGCCAAGGCTGGTCTCGCTCAGCTGGAAGCGCGTCTCTTTCTCCACGATGGTGACATCACCCACGCAGGCAAGTCCGAGCCCGCCACCCACCGCGCCGCCTTCGACCAGCATCACCACGACCTGCGGCTGCTCATTCAGCTTGATCATCAGATCGCCGAAGCTGCGATTGGAACGGGCGATCTGGCTGGCATCGCCTGAGCCCTGCATGCCTGACTTGAAGCCCTTGATGTCGCCCCCGGCGCAGAACACCCCACCATTGCCGCGCAACACCAGGGTACGGACACTGCGATCTTCGCGCACCTGATCGAGTACGGCGTGCAGTTCGCCCACGATCTCCGCGGAAAGAGCATTGCGTGCCTCGGGTCGATTGAACCAGATGCGCAGCACACTGTTCTGCCGTTCAACAATGAGCGCCTTGGTTTCTTGCTGCTTAGTCATGTCCGCGTCCCTCACATCCGGGCGATGCCAAAACTGTTGGGCGTTACCGTGCGGTGGCGTGCCTCCCAGCAGGTTTCGAGCAGAAAGCCCAGCACCTTGCGGGTGTCACGGGGATCGATCAGCCCGTCATCCAGCATGTGACCGGAGGTGTAAAAGGCGTCGGACTGGCCATCGAAATGCTGGATCAGCATGGCCTCCTGCGCCTTCATCTGCGCCTCATCGAGGGTCACACCCTTGCGCGCGGCTCCCGCCTGCATCACCTGCGTCATGGTCCGCGCGGCCTGTTCGCCACCCATTACACCGGTCCTGGCATTGGGCCAGGAGAAGACGAAATCCGGATCATAGCCTCGCCCGCACATGCCGTAATTACCTGCCCCAAAGCTGGCGCCGATCATGAAGGTGAGGCGTGGTACACTCACATTGGTCACCGCCTGGATCATCTTGGAACCGTGCTTGATCATGCCGGCGCGCTCATAGGCCTTGCCGACCAGATAGCCAGTGGTGTTCTGCAGAAACACCAGCGGTATTTCTGCCTGGTCGCAAAGCTGCAGAAACTGCGCCGCCTTGGTGGCACCATCCGGATCGATCGGACCATTATTGCCGATCAGTCCGACAGCGTGACCGTGCACTTCGGCCTGCAGACAGACCGTGGAGAGGCCATAAAGCGGCTTGAAATCGAGGATCTCCGAGCCGTCAACCAGCCGCGCCACCACTTCGCGCACGTCATAGGGTTTGCGATAGTCGAGGGGCACGATGCCGGCGACCTCATCAGGATCGTAGGCTGGCGCGGTCACAGCCTTTGGCCGGAGTGACGGGCAGCGCGTATTCCACTGCAGGCGCGCGACCACCTCGCGGGCGATCAGCAGACCATGGGCATCATCTTCAGCCAGATATTCGGCGAGGCCCGAGACCGTGGCATGCATCTCCGCCCCGCCCAGTTCTTCCTCGCTGGCCACCTCGCCGGTAGCCGCTTTCAGAAGTGCAGGTCCGGCGAGAAACGCCTTGCCACGCCCCTTCACGGCGACAACATAATCACTCAGGCCGGGCATATAGGCACCGCCTGCAGTAGATGCCCCATGCAGGACCGTGACCACCGGACAGCCTGCCTTGGACAGCCGCGCCAGATTGGCGAAGAGCCCGCCACCGACGACGAAGCCCTCCACCGTGTATTTCATGAGGTCCGCGCCCGCACTTTCCACCAGATGCACGAAGGGCAGCTTCTTCTGGAGGGCAATCTCCTGGCAGCGCCGCAGGCGATAGCCGCCAGCGGCCGTCATGGCACCGGCATTAATGCCGCTGTCATCGACGACGATGGCAACGCGCACACCCGCGATAAAGCCGATGCCGGCGATGACATTGCCGCCTGGGATGGAACGATCAGGATCCTTGGTGTCGAGGAGATAGCCGGCGGCATTGCCGATTTCGAGAAAGGGCAGCCCTGGATCAAGCAGCCGTGTCAGCCGCTCATGCGGGGTGAGCTGCCCGCGCGCATCAAAATGAGCCTTGCGCTTTTCGGATTCGCGGCGGGAGCGGCCGTTGATCTCCCCAAGCCGTTCGACCAGCGCCAGCATCTCGGCGCGGTTGGTCCTGAATGCTTCGCTGCCTGTGCTGATCTTGGAAACGAACCGCGGCATGCGTTGTCCTTCTCAGAGAAGATGGTCCCGCCTGGCCAGCGCCCGGGGAATTTCGACCGGTACCTCGAGCAGCAGTTGGGCATAGCCTTTGCCTTGCGGATCGTTACGCAGGCTGGCCACACCGCCACCTCCCAGCACCTCGTGGAGGAGAAAATTGAGCGCCGACGGTCCCGGCAGCACGAAGCGCTCCACTTTGCCTTCAAGAAAATGGGCAAAGCGGGCAGCAACCACCTCCGTGCTCAAGGAGCGGCAGATATAGGGAAAATAATCTGCCCGCCGGGCGATGACACCGATATTGGCCTTGTTGCCCTTATCGCCGCTTCTGGCCCACGCCAGGGCAATGAGGGGCACGGGCACGGGATCTTCGAGTGCGGAGGGCAGCGGCGGGGCCGGATGCACCAGCTGTGTGGGATCAAAGTGTGTACCAGGAGCATCGGCAAGGTTATGCAGACGTCCGTCGACCTCGACACCGATGGATACTGTCCTCTTGGGCAGCATGAAGGAAAAGAGCCGAGCCACTGGCATCGGCTTGGGCCGGCCACCAGCAAAGCCGGAAAGTCCGGGCGGCGTCGCCAGTCCAAGTCCTGTCGCCTCCTTGAGAAGGATGCCAATGCCGCTGGCGTCAGGATGCTTGGCCGCAATCTTCACTGCCACTTCACGCGCCGAGTTGATGCGCCGCTGCGGACCAAACTGTGACTCCGCGCCGATGACCTCGATGCTGGTCTCGGTAAATTCCGGCAGATTTAGTCCGCGCAACGTCCGCCGCGCGCGCTTGAATACTGCCTCGGCAAAGCGCTCGGCCTTGCGGCTGGCATCAATACCATAAAAGCTCATGCTGAGGCCGCCGCGAAACCCATCGAGATAGGTTGCGCAGACCTTGTAGCTGTCGGGTGCCGGCCGGCCTTTGGCACCGCAGACCCTTACGCGGTCCTTGCCTTCCGCGCTGATCGAGACGCGGGAAAAATCGCAGGCAACATCCGGCAGGAGATAGGCTTCAGGATCACCGATCTCATACAGCATCTGCTCGGACACTGTGCCGACATTGACCACTCCACCGGAGCCCTCCGGCTTGGTGCAGATGAAGCTGCCATCCGCCACCACTTCGGCGATCGGGTAACCGATATCTTCCAGACGGTCGATCACGCTCTCCCAGTCGGTGAAATTGCCACCGGTGGCCTGCGGCCCGCATTCGAGAATGTGCCCGGCGAGACTGCCGCCGGCGAGCTTGTCCCAGTCCTCCACTTGCCAGCCAAATTCATGGATCAGGGCGCCCAGTGTAACGGCGCTGTCGACACAGCGTCCGGTAATGACAATGTCTGCGCCTTCATCGAGCGCCTTGGCGATGGGAAAGGCCCCGAGATAGGCATTGACCGAGAGAATTTTGTCGGGAGCAGGAAAGCCCTCTCCGGAAAACATTTCGGCCGGAGCAGCGCGTGCCAGCTCCTCCTTCTGCGCCAAAAGATCATCACCGGTCACTGCCGCAACCTTTAGCGCGAGCCCACGCTCAGCGAGGAGTGCACGCACAGCCGCCGCACAGGCCTGCGGGTTCACACCGCCCGCATTGGCAATGATCTTCACCTTCTGACGGGCGATTTCAACCAGGTTGGGTTTCAGCGTCAGCGATATAAAATCGGTCGCGTACCCCATCTCCGGCTTCTCTGCGCGCGCGCGTGCGAGAATCGACATGGTGATTTCAGCGAGATAGTCATAGACGATGTAGTCGAGCCCGCCTGCCCGCAGCAGCTGCGGCGTGGCCATCGCTGCGTCACCCCAAAAGCCGCTGGCGCCACCGATGCGAACAGTTCTTTCCATCTTCGCCTCCCCGGCCCGCGCCACGTCTCGCGGCAAGCAGTTCTATTAACGCCTGCCAAAGCCGGCAAGCAACGCTCTTCAACTCTCGTTACGTCAACTTGCCATTGCGATCACGCAGAGAGACGATGTTGCACTGCGCAACGTCCGGGCTCTTTGTAGTGTCGTGCAGACGTCCTCCTGACGCACAGTACAAGCCTTCTGCTTTTTCGTGCCGGGTGATGCAACCCTGGTCTGGCGACTGCAGCAAAAAACCGTTCCTGCTATTGAACAGATCCTAATCTGAAAAGGCCACCGCTTTGATGCGCAGGCTCACTATGTCGCAGGCATTATCTTTGCCTCCAGGCGTAAACCTGAAACACTCGGTTTCCTGGGCAGGGCAAATCAGACGACACGTTCCCCGCTGTCAATTCGCTCACGCCAGCACGCGGTCAGGAAGCCCCTCTGTCGTGCCCAGGCCAGGCTTGCACCATCATCTGTTCGGGCCGCGCGGTTCAAAAGCCCGCAGCCTTGCCGTTAGGCATGCCATTTATGATCTGATCGAGATATTCGCTAAGGCCATAGCCGACCATGCCATTGCAGCGATATTCGGTCATGCCCTCGGTGATGCGTGTAATCAGTTCGGTACCATCTGCTGCAGTGCGGCGGTTGCGCAGGGGGATAAGTGACAATACCCGGCCGGTGACCTCGTAGCTCTTGCCTCCATGGGTTTTGACGCTGGCGCGCAGCGCCGTCTGACAATCGTCCGGGTCCCACTCGCTTTCAATGCGGCAGGTGCTGATCAGGTCATAGGCGCCATCGCTGAACACCATGCCGCCCTCGCGCACGTCACCTTCGCCATTTCCGATCACCGACAGCATCATGCCGAAATCGCGTCCAAAATTCATCGGGCACCAGCGATACCAGTCAATGGCCTGCCAGTATCGCGGTCCCCACGACTTGTCACGCAGGCCGTAGCCGGAGAGCGCATAGCGTTCGCTGCCGACGACAAATTCTCCAGTGGCGGCGCAATGCTGCTCGTAATGGGCCTTGGCAAAGGATTTTTCGGGATCAATCGCGAGGGCAGAGCCGTCTGTGTTGATGGTCTCCCCGCCATACATGGGTGAGACGCCTTCATAATCGAGCACGATCTCGCAGGCCAGCACTGGATTGTTCCTGAACGCGGTCTTCGGGTCGGCCATCTGCTTTGGCTGCGCCAGGACGAGGATATTGCCGCTATAACTGAGCTTGAGACGCTTGAAGGGTTCGAGGACGTCGACCCTGAGGCCGCCCGCGTTCATCTGCGTGTTGCCGCTGATGGGCGCGCGCTGGAACATGAAACCGACCCGACCATCTGGCAGATAAAGGCAGATGCTGACTTCCGCGTATCCTTCATTGGGACGGTTGCCGATCCGGAACCAGCCACCAAGCTGCGTGCCCGGATCAATCACGTTGAAATACATGCTCTCGTTATAGTTCTTCGCCTCACCCGGCGCGTGAGGAAATTCATCCAAAGGTTCGAGACGTACCTTCAGTCCCCGAGCCATTTCTGCCATGAACATGTCTCCACGTCTCGATTGCATTGATCCTGCGCAGTGGGCGCAGATCCATCTTTGCGGGTCACGATAGTCCGGCTGCAGGTGTATTCAAGCAAGACCTCGACACCATTGGCTCACTTATTTCCGGGGCTGCGGCAAAAGCACCGGCTTGGTACACAGCCCGTCATGCTGTTCGGCCACGGCGCGGTTGATCTCGGACAGGGGGTAGGTCTTGATCAGCCGCTCAACGGGCAGGCGCCCGGTCAGATAATAACCGAAGAGTTCGGGCAGGAAACTGTCAGGATCACTGTCCCCTTCAATGATGCCTTTGACCGAATGCCCGAACGTCATGGCCATGGTCATGTCTCCGGGCAGTTTCGTTCCAGGCGGCGGAATGCCCACCACGCCAAGCGTGCCATGCGGCGCCAGACAGGCCATCGCCCCTTCCAGCACCTCCGGCCGTCCCGTTGTGTCGAAGGCAAAATTGACGCCGACAGGACTGATTGCACGCACCGCCTCCGCCAGCGGCTTGCCGTCGGCGGGATCGATCACATGGCTCGCGCCAAATTCGAGCGCAAGACGCCGACGCACCGCAAGCGGCTCGACCACGATCAGCGGCTTGCATGCACGCAGCATGCCCGCCATCACCGCGCTGAGGCCAACCGCACCACCGCCGAGCACCAGCAGACTTGAGCCCGTCTCGCAGTCAAGTGACCGCAGGATCGCACCAGCGCCGGTCTGCACGCCGCAGCCGAATGGCGCCAGCACTTCGAACGGAATGGTGCTGGGTGCCTTCACCACATTGCGCTCATAGGCCAGGCAATGGGTTGCAAACGAGGATTGCGCGAAGAAGGCGCCGGCCAGGGACTTGCCATCGGCACTGAGTGGCGTGCTGCCATCCGGCCTTGCGCCAGTGTAATTCAGCATCGGCATGGAGTAACAATAGGAGGCTAGGCCCTTGTCACAATTGGGGCAGTGGCCGCAGGAGCGGAAGGTAACAACCACGCGATCCCCGGGTGCGACCTTTTTGATCTCGGCCCCCACCGCTTCAACCACGCCAGCGCCCTCATGACCAAGGACACCAGGAAGCGGGATGATGGCACCGGCCTGTGCAACGATGTCAGTGTGACAGACTCCGACCGCTTCGATGCGCACCAGGATTTCGTCGGCCCGTGGTGCTTCAAGCTCGACGGCGCGGATCTCGAAGGGCTGTTGCGGCGCCGGGGTAACTGCGGCGGTGATCTTCATGCGAGTTTCTCCTGTCGCCTATTGCGGGCCTGCTGATGCGCCGTCGAACCAGTCTTTGAACCCCGCGGGCGCATAGGGGCCGATGCAGACCTGCTCCAGCACACCAATGCCCTTGCGTGAACCATCATTGGCACGCACGACCTGTTGGACATGGAGGTTTTCCGGTGCGAGCAGATCAAGGCTGGCCGGATCAAAAGACTCACTGCCGAATGCAAGTTCGCCCTTCCACATGCCCTGCCCCCACTGCGGATGGCCATAGCCGAGCCCCTTCATCTGAAACTTGAGAATTGGTTCAAGGGTAATGGTGCGTGGCGCGCCTTGATGGGGCACCAGATCGATCTCGGCGGTGCGGGCGAGTCGCGTTCCGGGCACATAGGCAATGCGGTGGCGTGCGGTGGCCAAGCGCTGCAGCAGTCCGTCTTCGCCGTCCGGCGTTGCCGCGGGGCTCGGATAGAGTGGTGCCTGGAGGCCTTCCCGCACAATGGCCTCTCCTGCCGGCCCGTCAAAGAAGATCGCATTGGTGACATGATCATCCCAGATGAGCGGCGCCCAGAGGAAGAACACCGGCGAGGGTGTGATGGGGGCCCCGCCGATATCGCGCTCACCCACCGGCCGCACGCCCCAGGAACGGTCCTTGGTGGCACGGCACTGGGCTTCGCGTACGGTGATGACGCCATCGGGATGATGGATGGTGCCGCTCCAGTGACCAAACTGGTCGAAGCGCGTCAGGTCCAGAAAGCGTCGTGCGCCTGACCACAGGGTCTGGCGCGCCTCCTCGATCGGGGCGGTGCGAGCGGTAAAGGTGAGATCGCAGGCAATCCCGCTTTCATTGTCGTCCAGGATGACGCGGGTTTGCCGCATGGGTGCGACCACCTCGATACGGAATGGTCCCACCTGCATGTCGGTTCGCTCGCGGGGCGCGCGCCGCGACGCAAAGAAGCAATGCTGACGGCCTCCTGGCACTACCACGCTGAAGGCGCAGTCACTGATCATGCGGTGCGGATAAACCGCAAAGCCGATCCCGAAATAATAAGAGCCATCCTCGGCATAGCCGTTGAACCAGGTGCGGTCATAGGCGTTGCGATCACTGGTCGCCGGATGGGCGATCGGCTCGGGGGTCTGATGGATCGGAAAGTCATCCAGCCTGTTCAGCATCATTTTTCTCCAGCCTGACGGTCACACCCAAATTCTGGTCCAGGACATTGCGGACACCCCGAGCTCAGGCCTCGCCACTGCCAGGTATCCCGCGGCCATGCTGCTGCATAAATCCGCAGTATGAAAGCTGTTCCCGCCATTATCTGCTCCCTGTATCCCCTTGACGGCATGCCTTGGCGTCACCTTGTTGCTGCGGATGGCGGGGGGTCATTGGAGCGTGAAACGGACCGGAACGGATTTGGGACCGCAGACGAAATTGGCTTCCACGTTGCTCGGTACACCGTCCCATTCGATTGTCTTGAGGCGTAGCAGCAATTCCTCCCAGAAAATACGCATTTCGAGGCGTCCGAGGTTCCGGCCCAGACACAGATGGGCACCATATCCAAAGGCCAGATGCCGATTTGGGGACCGCGTAATATTGAAGCTGAAGGGTGCCTCGAAAGCGTCGTCATCGCGGTTGCCGGAGGGGTAGCTGAGCATCAGCCAGTCGCCCTGGGCGATTTTCACACCCGCAATTTCGGCATCTGCAGCGGCGGAGCGCATGAAGTGCTTGACCGGCGTCACCCAGCGCATGGTCTCCTCGATCATGCTCTCGATCGGCGCCGTCTCCGTCAGCAGACTCGTCATCTGGTCGGGATGGTCGAGCAACGCCCACAGCCCGCCCGCGATGGTGTGCGCGGTGGAGTGCCCGGCGCAGGTGGCGATGATGTAATAGGAGAGCATCTCCAGCTGGCCCAGCGGCTGATCATCGATGCTGGCGGTGGCGAGGAGGCTCGCCAAATCGTTTCTCGGCCTTTTGCGCCGAGCCTCGCTCAACTCGACAAAATAGGCCATGAACTCGGCCACCGTCGCCTGAAGTCCCGCGATGCTGGCGCCCTCAGTTCCTGCCTGCGCGCAATTGCGCATCATCTCAGCATCAAAGCGGCCAAAGAGTTCCTGGATAAGGCGCAAAATCAGGGGGGCGTCCGCGGCCGGTATGCCGATGAGTTCGAGGATGATCTCAAGGGGGTAGTGTACGGCCACGTCCTTGGCGAAATCGCAGTGCCCGCCGTACGCGACCATGCGCTCTACATGCTGGCGGGCGATCTCACGGATGCGCGCTTCCAGCCGGCGCATATTCTGCGGCATGAACCAGGGCTGGGTGAGACGGCGGTGATTGAAATGTTCCTCGCCGTCCAGATGCACGAGCGCGCGGACGAGATGCGGGCTGCCACCGGTAATGGTCCTGATGCCGTTGCCCTCGGCGATGCTGGTGAGGGTGGCGAAGGTATCACCATTGTGAAAGGTATCGTTGTTCCGTTCCACCTCCTGAATGTCGCCATGGCGGGCTACGACCCAGAACGGCCGGTAATGATCGGGCTCAACCCACGCCAGAGGCGCATGACACCGCAGCCAGTGCAGCGCCTCATCAATGCGCCGGCCATCGGCATAGGCCTTGGGGTCGACAATGGCATTGGCAATGTCGCGGGGAACCTCAGCCACCATGGCACCCTCTCAGTCATCCGCCTGCGCCCGGACAGCGTACGCCCGGACTTTGCAGCATGTTTCTTGTTGATCGTATAATAAGTGAAACGCAAAGACAATGACGAATGGCCGGAATGCGCAGGCACGCAGGCGAACATGGGGGGCCATCGTCACCTTGCGCTTGCTCCTTGTACTGACAGTCTGGAAGAGCCGCGATGACATCGACAGACACGCAACCGCGCAATGACGCGTGCAATTCACCACACCCCGTTACAACGCATGCACAGAGAGAGACATGAGCAACGTCAGGGCCGCACAGCGCAAGGACTGCGTGACACCAATTCTGTCATCGCAGCGCCTGGCGGTGCGAGGCAGGGTCGCCCCCTTGCAACACGGACATGAAAGATCCGTGGCGGCAAAAAGGCTTGCTATGCGCTTGCAGCTTTAAATATCCTCAATATGTGGCAAATCAGTACTCAACATCGAGGC
>JAJZGY010000019.1 GCA_021804785.1 Pseudomonadota bacterium
TGATGGTATAATTCCATTCACCATGGAATGGGTCACGCACGATGTTGAGGTCGGCCATTTCGGCATCGGATATTTTGATGCCGGTAGTATAGCGATTTTCATCGAGCGCGCATCGTACGGTGAGCCCAGCGCAGTTCGCCTGGGCGCGGAAACAGCATCGCCATCAGTTTCAGACCCGCCACAGTCGGCGGCAGGCCGTCGAAGCTGAAGATCGCCCGAAGCAGCCCACCCAACGCCTTGGGGTCGGTGATCGCGGCCCTGGAAACAACGCGAGGCGACGCAATTGCCCCCTTGAGCGCAATCGTCGGATCGTTCTCGGCCCTGGCGGTGATGACGGCATAGCGACAAACCGCGCCGATGGTCGCCCGCACCCGCCGGGCAGTTTCGAAATTGCCCTTTTCCTCTATGTCCTGCAGTACCCGGAGGACGTGGACCGGCTTGATTTCGGCGACCTTCATCCGGCCCAGGGTCGGATACGCGAACTCCAGCAGCCATTTCTTCTTGATCATAGTCGGCACAGCCAGGTTCTCGCGCCGCCGGCGCTCGATGTATTCCAGCGCGACGTCCTTGAAGGTGTCGCCGGGCAGCCGTTCCTCAGGTACTGGCTGTCGCCATTCCTGTGCAGGGTCCTTGCCGTCCCGCAGCAGCGCCTTAGCCAGGTCACGCCGCGAGCGGGCCTCCGACAGCGTCACCTCGGGATATGGTCCGAGCGACAGCTGCCGCTGCTTTCCAGCGAAGTAATAGATCAATTGCCAGAGCTTCGATCCATTAGGCTGCACCCAGAACTGGAGGCCCTGTCCGTCAGACAGTTTTCTGCGGCTGGCGCCGGGCTTCTCGGCTCGGCATTTGGCGTCTGTAAGCGTCATGTCCTTCTCCTCGTTTGAAGAGACGTCGCATCACGCACAGGTCCGGCGACCTGTACCCATAAGGGTCTTTTTTGGCCCTAAATACCCATAAAATACCCATAGAAGCGGTGGGCATCCCAGAGCATCGGCGGCTGCCGGCGGACGTTAAAAAGCCCTATTTTATTGGGTTTTCGTCTCTCAGCGAACATTCGCGAATGTCCGCGAGAGAACAAATGGTGCCCAGAAGAGGTCTCTTAGGTTGTCACCTAAGCCATTGAAAGGTCATGTGCGAGGGGGCTCTAATTCGCCCCGTATCCAGAAAATACCCATACTTTTCGCCCGATGATTCCCGGACGTACCCAGATGTCAGCGGACATTGTCATCGGACGGTATCGAATGCGATCCAACCCATCGCCTCTCCTGTCCAGGAGAATCGGGTGGAAAACTCATGCTGCGATGAGGCTTGGGAGGTATTCGTCGTCCCAGGAGTCGGTTTTCCGCTTGAAGGGCATGGAGTCCTGGATGGGCGACATCCGGTAGAGGTTGTTCGTCATGTGGCGCGGGGTGGTGACGTTGGCGGGCGCGTGCCCGGCTCGGATCCGCCATTCGTCGTCGCGGAACATCATGTCCATGATCCCGTGCAGGCTATTTTCCACCGCCCAACAGCCGAAAGTTTCCCGGAGATATTCGGGATCGAGCCTTGCGCAAGCTGCGCCAACTGGATGCTTCCCTTACGCCGGACGACTTGCGCAATCCGCCAGGCAACCGTCTGGAGGCCCTCAAAGGCGATCGCAATGGCCAGTGGAGCATCCGGATAAACGATCAATGGCATATCTGTTTTCGATGGAATGATGGCGAAGCCCGCGATGTCGAAATTTCGGACTATCACTGAAGGGGTAATGAGGCATGGCACTGCTGCACAACCCGCATCCCGGAGAAATTCCAAAGGCGGAATTTCTGGGTGAGACAGGCATGAGCCAAAACCAGCTGGCAAGCGCCATTGGCGTTCCCGCCAACCGCATTCACGCAATCATTGACGGAACGCCGAGGATTGCGCTCCTGTCCGGGCGCACTCCGCTTCCCCGGCTGACGACGATTGCCATGGTTGCAAGCCACATCGAGCGTGGCGGCAGGATCGAGACCGAACAGCGCTTCTACATCTGCTCGCGTGCGCTCAGCGCCACTGAGTTTGCAGAGGCCGCCCGCGGCCATTGGGCCATCGAAAACAATCTTCATTGGATCCTCGACGTGACGTTCCACGAAGATCAGTCCCGTCTGTGTATCGGGGACGGGGTCAATAGTATGGCCGTCGTCCGCCACTTTGCCCGCAACCTGCTCCGCCAGGCCGTCGATCAGCGATCCATCAAGCGGTGACGAAAGCATGCCGCTCGGAACCCAAACTATCTGCTCCAAATATTGGGGATAGTGCCTTGTTAACCTCGACTCGTTGCCCTGGGTGACGCAGCGGCGGAGCGGGGTTCCCAGAGCTCAGCGGAAGTAGTTGAGCAAGGAGAGCTTGCCAAGCTGCGAGGTCACCTGCAGGGCGGCCTGCAGGGCAGTCTGGTTCTGGTTCAGGGTGGAGATCGCCTGGGCCATGTCGACGTTCTGGATGTTGGAGGCGAAGCCCTGATAGAGCGTGTTCATGGTGGTTTGCTGGGTGACTGCGTTCTGCAGTTGCTGATAGGTATCGCCATTGCTCGCCGCTGCGGTGTTGATGGTGGCGGCGGCGGTGGCGGCGCTGGTGATTTCGCCGGACAAAAAATTGTTCTGTGCCGAGGTCAGCTGACTGCCGAGGGCGCCATTGGTGGTGGTGTAGTCGACGATGTCCTTGATGGTCTGCATCAGCTGGCTGCCGACATCGGAGGCCAGAACGCCCACGGTCACGGTCTGCCCCTGTGCTACGGTGACTGTGGACTTCACGGTGCCGTTGGCAAAGACAGAGGCGCCGCTGGGCGCGGAGGCAAGCTGTGAAAGACTGCTGATGCTGACCGGTGGCGTATTGGTCTTGTCGCCGCCAAACAGGTAATTGCCATTGGCATCGGTCGAGTTGAGAATCTGCGCGGCCTGATCGAACACCCCCTGCACCTGGGTCATGAGGTTGGAACCGTCATTGTTGGCGCTGGCGGTGGTGATGTCCTGGCGGAGCTGGTTGGCAAGATTGGAGAGCTGGGTGAGCTGGGTATCCTGCAGATTCGCCTGGTTCAGTCCGGCCTGGGCGGCTGCCTTGTAGGTGTTGGCGCGTGACGCGGCGGAGTTCGCCGCTTCCAGGGCCTGAACCTTGTCGCCATAGCCGGCATAGGTGTTTGATACGTTGCCGCTGCTGACCTGCTGCTCGCTTTGCGCCAGATTGGCATTGGCGGTGTTGAGCTGGGCGATCATCAGCTGCGTCTGGCCACTGTTGGTGATGCGGTCGATGCTCATGATTTAGCCTTTCACTGGATCTGCAGCAGCGTGGTGTAAAGCGCATCTGCGGTCTGCAAGGCGCGCGCTGCGGCACTGTAAGCCTGCTGATAGCTCATCATGTTGGTCAGTTCCTGATCGAGATTGACGCCTGAAACCGACGATTGCTGGGTTTGGGCGGCGGTCAGAAGATCGCTTGTTTGGGTATTTGCGCTTTGCGCCGAGGAACTGCGCGTGGCGATGTCCTGATAGAGCGCGGAGGCATAACTTCCGAGGCTCGTGGTCTGGGCGGTCAGTGCACCGGCTTTGGCGAAACTCTGCTGATTGGTGGCGACGTTCTGCAGGGCGGTGAGACCACGTGCGTCGCCTGCGGTGATGACGGTGCTGCCAACGGTTGCTCCTGAGAGGTTGGCCTGCGCGAAGGGAATGTCTTGTGGCGTATTCGTCAGCGCCGGGTTGACGCTGAAGCCGGATGCGAGAGCTGCCTGTTGGTCGGGGCCCACATTGAAGAGCTCCGTGAAGGACATGCCTGTATCGCCCCGGCTGGTGGTATCCTGGCTGACCGACAGGCTGTCATTGGCATAGTTGCTGCCAAGGCTCTGTGTGAGTGTGCCGCTCGCACCGAGCGAAAAGGTGGCGGCGCCCCCGAAGGCGCTGTTGAGTGCGCTGATGATGGAGCCGATGGTTTCGGTGCCGTTCAAGGTCACACTTGCGGTCTTGACGATCTGTCCGGTGGTGTCCTTGAGGGCCAGGGAGATAACGCCACCGGCAGCGAAATTGCCGGCGTCGCTAGTCGACATTCCGGTGGCGGTGATGGGTTGGCCCGAAGTACGGAAGATGTCATTGAGCCCGAAGAACTGGGCAAAACTGCTACCGCCCCGACTGGAGGGCGGGCTCGTCGTATCCTGAACTGCGATGCCATTGCCACCGGTGGCGGCCAGTGTGAGCGCGCCATTGGCAAAGCTGCCGCTGCCGCTGGAGCCAAATGCACCGTTCAGGGTCGACAGGAAATCGCTGATCGTGCCGCCGAAGCCCATATTGGCCCCGCCATCCACCGACATCTGGCCTGTGGTAAAATTGATGTCGATGCGATGGACGAGATTGCCATTGGCATCGGTGATGGCAAGCGTCGTGTTGCCGGTGAAGTTCATTGCGTCGCTGGAAACAAGACCAGTGTCCCGCCCGGTCAGTGACGCTGGTGCGGGATAGGAGGTGTTGGCATTGCTCTGGGCGTTGAACGCATTGGCGGTGGTCTGGGCAAAATTGCCGAGTTCCTGTCCCAGCTGGGCCAGGGCGCCATCACGCATATCGATGAAGCCCTGGAGCTTTCCAGAGGACAGATGCGGATCGAGCGCGGTAGTGCTGCCAACGCTTTGGCCGGTGGCCGGATCGATCATCGCGAGCTGAATGGGCGGATAGCTCCCCACCCCGTTCGAGGAGGTGTAGCTGAGCTGTCCGTAGCTGCTGCCGACCAGCGTTACCCCATCCTGCGTCGAGACAATCAGCTGCCCATTGGGTCCTGGCTGACTCCTTACTCCGATATATTGGGAGAGCTGCTGGAGTGCGGCGTCGCGCTGATCCATGAGCCCGTTTGGCGGGGTGGTGGTAGAATTGGCGGCACTGATCTGGGTGTTGAGGGTATAGATCTGGTTGATGAGGGTGTTGACTGTCGCGATCGAGCCCGAGATCTGCTGGTCGACATTGGTACGCAGGCCCTGAATCGAGTTTGACAGGTTCGAAATCGTGCTGGCCAGATTGCCGAAGGAATTGACTGCGGCCTGCTGGTTAGGCAGCGAGGTGGGGGCGAGCGAAGCGCTGCTGAGCGCCGAGAACACGTTATCGAGCTGGCTCGAGATCGAGCTGCCACTTCCAGGGGACCCCAGAAACGCGTTGAGCTGAGTATAGGTATCGTTCTGCACTCCGGCCTGAGAGGCGGCGCCCTGGGCGGAGAGCACCTGCGCATTGAGAAACTGGTCGGTGATGCGCTGGATATCGGCCACATCGACGCCGCTGAGCTGACTGCCGGAAACCTGGGCCTGCTGGTTGACCACTTCACGGGCGTAGCCCGTGGTATTCATATTGGCGATGTTGTTGGAAATGGTGCTGAGCGCGGTCTGGCTTACCGACAGCCCTGACAAGGCGCTTCCGAAGATGCCATTGATGGACACGGGGCTTGCTCCACTCCTGTCCTGCGGGCGTGCGCAGGATACGATCTGCCGCTGACGCACACGCAAATGCCGTGCCAGTTCTTGAATGGTGAAATCGGCCACTTTCTCTGCCTGGCACGGACTCGAGCGGCAGGCTTTGCCGGTCTGACCGGCAGCTTCTGCCGGCAGCGCCCGAAATCCTGGCGGCCGCCTATGAATATCCGCGGAATGTCTGGCGGCTGCGACTTGGTCCGGCTCTTGCTTGGGTGTTTGCGCGAAACCTTTGGGATGTGCCCGCTTGGCTGCAGCTGCTGTCCTTGCACCTTTATCTAAGGCAAGTGCGATGCCGGCGCTGATGGAGACGTCTGCGTCCAGCTCCAGTGCAGGCGATCACTTTGATACCCACCTGCGTCTTGCCACAGCCGCGGCGCAGCCCCCCAGGAGCAGCTCGGCCGGCAACGTGTCATCAGCCACAACGGGCGAGGCTCAGGCCCTGGATCCTACGCACTCAGGCACCTCGCCCAGCGCAATTCTTCCGGTGGTCGCCAGCCAGGCGCAGACCCAGGCTGGAGGCAAGCCCGTGCCCGCCCCGCCCTCCGTACAAAAGAGCACCCCTTCGGCGTCGACGTTGCCGAATACGGGCACGGGCAGCCAGATCGCTGCAGCGAAGGTGTCAGTGACAGCTGATCCTGCTGGGGCAGCTGCGCCACAGATTTCCGCGCCAGCATCGAAAGGCGCCAATCCCCAGTCCGCATCATCCACAAAAGCGGCGACGGCAAAGCCCGACGCGCCGGGCAAGGCCCGTAGCAATGGGACTGCGAGCATTGCGGCCAATTCCGCTCTTCTGCTCTCCACTCCCTCCACTGCGGATGGGACGCCGAGCGCCGCCTCATCTGCTGCGTCGGCCCCTCAAACGGCGTCATCTGCTGGCGCCGCGGCGAATGCTGCCGCCAAAGCGGGTGGGCAGAATAAGTCCACCACCGCCACAGCTCCTTCGACCTTGGTGCTGGCCATGTCGGGAGCTGCAGCGGTGCAGTTCGCCCCGGGCGTTTTAGCAAAGCCGGCATCTGCTAAAGCCTCGGACGCGATCACGCTTGATGGCGGCAATAGTCTTGCCCGCAGTGTGGCAGGCACGCAGGGCTCCTTGGCATCCACGACCGCTCAGCCGGACGGCGGCAGCGCGGGTGCCGGGGGCAACAGTTCCATGCCCGCGCCAGGGGCGGCGGCCGCCCAGACCATGGTGGCAGCCAATGCTGCGAACGGCAGTCCAGGATCAAAGTCGGAGTCACCGCCCGCCTCGTCTCCGTCCGCGCATGGCAGCAGTGGTCTTGCGGCTGCGTCGCGCCCTGGCGGAGCCGGGAGCGTAGCGGCCGGCGCGATGCAATCCGCGCCAACACCCTCAGCAGGAGGGGCTTCGCCTCTAACTGTGACCACCCTTCCAGGAGCCGCGGTGACACCGCTGCCGACCCAGCAGGTGAGCGTTTCCCTGATGCCCTCCACTGGCGCGAACCCGTCGGCGGTGCCGATCAGCAATCTTGGTCTTCTGGCCTTCAACATCGCCGCGCAGACCCGAGGCGGCGTCAGGAAATTCGACATCGCACTGCACCCGGCCGATCTTGGAAGCATCGCGGTACAGATGAGTGTAAGCGCCAATGGCACCGCGCAGCTGCATCTGCAGGCGGCAAATCCGCAGACGCTGCAATTGCTGCGTCAGGACGCGCCGCAACTTCAGACCGCACTCAAGGATGCTGGCATCAATCTTGCTGGTAACGGACTTAACTTCTCACTTCAGGGCCAGCAGCAGAACGCTGGTGGGTTTACGCCCAGGCCCAATTCCAATCTGGCGTTGTCGGCGGTGCCAAGCGTCGACAGCCAAGCCATCACCACCGTCAATGCCATCCACTATTCCGGCAGCGGCCGGCTCGACATCAACGTCTAAGAGGACGTCCCATGACGACGATTACCCCCAACCTTCCCGCGACCTCGAGCACAGCGCCGGCAACGACGGCCAATGCGCTCAACCAGCTCTCCGGTAATTTCGACAGCTTTCTGAAATTGCTGACGACGCAATTGCAGAACCAGGACCCCACCAGTCCGATGAGCAGCACGCAGTTTACGCAGCAGCTGGTTGCATTCAGCCAGGTCGAGCAGCAGATCAACACCAACTCCAATCTGCAGACCCTGATCAATCTGGCGCAGAGCAACGGCACCTCCAGTGCGGTATCCTATCTAGGAAAGACGGTGACGCTGACCAATGGCGAGGCACCGCTGACAGGTGGTGTGGCAAACTGGAACTATGCGCTTGGCACCAATGCCGCAGCGACGACGCTAACCGTCACCGACGCCAACAACAAAGTGGTTTATGTCGGTTCGGGGCAGACCACGGCAGGGATGCATCAGTTTACCTGGAACGGCCAGGACAACAACGGCACACAGTTGCCCGATGGCACCTATAAGCTCACGGTCACTGCGGCCGACAGCGGTGGCGCGAATGTGACGTCAGCGGTGTCCACCAGCGGTCCGGTGACCCAGGTTGATCTTTCGGGCTCAACGCCGCAGCTCATGATGGGCGCCATGTCGTTCCCGCTGTCATCTGTTTCGGCCGTTTCCGGCTGAGCCGCTTTTGCAATCGTGCGGGAGTGAGAAGCACGCCCGGCAACGTATGAGACCGTGAGGCGCGAAGCCGCGACAACGGTTAGGTAAGGAAGAAAGTCATGAGCATCTATGGTGCAATGTCTACCGCAGTGACGGCCCTCGACGCCTATTCGACGGCGCTTGGAACCACCTCGGCCAATATCGCCAACCTCAACACGGTCGGTTACAAGACCGGCGCGACGAGCTTTTCGACGCTGCTGGCCTCGACCATGGGTAATTCGGACGTGTCCTCCGCGGGGGTATCGTCTTCGACCGGACAGCTGATATCGCAGCAGGGGCAGTTGCAGACCACCAATTCGAACACCGATCTTGCCCTTACGGGTAACGGATTCTTTGTGGTCAATACCTCGCCGACCTCGCCAGGCACCGCCAATTCACTTTACTACACCCGTGCGGGCAGTTTCACGCCGGACGCCCAGGGCAATCTGAAGAACGCCTCAGGATATTATCTGATGGGGTGGGCCCTTGATTCCAACGGCAATATTCCTTCCAACCAGAACGATCTGACACCGGTCAATGTCAACGCCCTGGCGGGCAAGGCTGATCCCACCACCTCGATCAGCTATGCGGCCAATCTGCAGGCTTCCACGCCGGTCACCACCGGATACGTCGCGGGAGACATGGCCAATGGCACGGTGACACCGACCTTCCAGCGCACGGTCAACATCTTTGACGGGCAGGGCGGTTCTCAGCCCGTGCAGTTCTCCTTCGTCAAGACTGCGGCCAATCAGTGGAGCTACGAGGTCAGCTATGAGGGAAGCTCTTCGAACATCTCTCCGGCAACCAATCCGATCTATTCCGGAACGATGAGCTTCAACACCGATGGCACCCTTGCCAATGCCAATACATCGCTCAATCCACCCAGTGGCACGATCACCCTCAACCTGCCGTGGAATTCGGCATCGGGACTGTCTGCCCAGAGTGTCACAGTCAATCTGGGTACGGTGGGCAGCTCCAATGGCATGACCCAGTTCGACAGTACCTCGACCCAGGTGTCGTCCAACGTCAACGGTGCGCTGTTCGGCTCGCTGACCGGCGTCAGTGTCGACAACAACGGCGTTGTGACGGCCCAGTTCTCGAACGGTTTGACACAGGATATCTACAAGCTGCCAGTGGCGACGTTTGCCAATCCCAATGGTCTGGATGCCGCCAACGGTCAGGCCTACACGACCTCGAATAATTCAGGTACGCCCAGCATCAGCTTGGCCAATACCGGTGGTGCCGGCGCGATCAACTCCAAGTCACTTGAGTCATCGACCGTCAATCTCGATACGGAATTCACCAATCTGATCAGCATGCAGAGTGCCTATTCGGCAGCGTCGAAGGTTATCACGACCTCGTCAAGCATGCTCAATACGCTTCTGGCAGTGATCCCATAAGCTTCGCCTGATGCGCCGCAGGAGTGGCGGCGCATCAGGCATTTGTTCGAATTGCGCGCATGTCGTTTCAACTTCCTTTACCATGCCGCTTGGCCCTTTTTTAAAGCGCGAGGACCTATGTTCGCAGTGGGTAGTGAGTCGGGAGAACAGACGAATATGGGCGAAGACCGCAGAGCGCGTGCGACATATGTAATTGGGCCGGATGGCAGTCCCCTGACCTTGGCGGATTTGCCGGCCCCTGGCACCACACGCTGGGTGATCCGACGCAAGGCCGAAGTGGTTGCAGCGGTGCGTGGCGGATTACTCAGTCTTGAGGATGCCTGCCGGCGCTATACGCTGACGATCGAAGAATTTCTCGGCTGGCAACGGGCGATCGAGCGCTTTGGTCTGGCCGGGCTGCGTGCCACACGGGTGCAGCAATATCGTCATTAGTTAGCAAATCCTAAACGCGGGGACAGCGGTACAGTCACGTAACTGTGTCGCTGTCTTTGTGTTTGTCGTTAATGCTGCCTTTACCCAGAGGCGGCAATGTTTGCCTAGCAGAAGGTGCCGGGGGATGTGCTCGCGGCTCACGAGGGGGCAGGACATTGCCGGAATTCCTGAGAGGTGTCGGCGCCGCACGGTTCGGCGTGATGGCAGGAGTAGCTGCGGCGCTGACAGCGTTCTTTCTTTATGTTGCGGATGTCATCGCGACACCGCCGCAATCCATCCTCTTCGCCGGGCTCTCGACCCGGGATGCCAGCCAGATCACTGCCAAGCTCGATACCATGAACGTGCACTACACGCTCGAAGGCGGTGGCGGCACCATCCTTGTGCCGGCGGACCGTGTCGAGAAGCTGCGCATGGACATGGCGACGCAGAACCTGCCTTCGGCCGGCGTCGGTTATGAGATCTTCGACAAGAGCAATGCCTTCGGTACCTCCGCCTTCGTGGAACGTATAGATGAACTGCGGGCATTGCAGGGTGAACTGACCCGCTCGATTGAGACCATCGATGGGATTGAGGCGGCGCGTGTACATCTCGTCCTGCCGCATCGACAGATTTTTGCGCGCAACAGCACGCCGCCCACCGCGTCGGTGGTGCTGAAGGCGGAAAGCCAGCTCAGTCGCGAGCAGGTTCTTGCCATCCAGCATCTGGTGGCCGCCGCAGTGGCCGGGCTCCAGCCGGATCGGGTCGCGGTGATCGATGATCATGGTGATCTACTGGCCGGCGGAGATGGCAATGCCGGCCAGGACGTGATGGCGGCCCGTCAGGATCAGCAGACCGCGGATTTTGAAAGCCGGCTCGAGAAGCATATCCAGAGCATCGTGGCGAGTGTGGTCGGACCCGGGCATGTGCGGGTCCAGGTGGCGGCCGACATCAAGTACAACCACACCCAGCAGACTTCCGAAACCTTCGATCCCAACAGCAAAGTTCCGCTTTCCACGCAGTCGGTTGACCAGTCCTCGACCAGCACCCAAGGCCAGGCGAGCAATGCGGTGTCGGTGTCCAATGCCCTGCCGGGCAAGCAGGGCACGACTGCCGGTGGCGGCAATCAGTCGCTCTCCAAGACCCGGCGCAGCGAAGAGACCACCAATTACGAGATCTCCAAGACGACGACGCTGTCGGTCAATGATGGCGGCGATCTCAAGCGTCTTTCGGTCGCGGTGGTGGTCGATGATCAGCGCACCCCCTTGGCCTCCGGCAAGACCAAGGAAGCGCCGCTGAGCAAGCAGGAACTGGCTGAGATTACGAGCCTGGTAAAAACTGCCATCGGCTTTGACAAGGCCCGTGGCGACCGGGTCGAGGTGGTCAACATGCCCTTTGCCCGCATGGATGAGGGTCCCTTGCCCCCCGCCGCGGCGCCGTTGCTGGGGCTTAGCAGTGCCTATTGGTTCAAGATCATCGAAGCGGCCATTCTCTCGATCACTGCTCTTCTCATTGGCCTGTTCGTCGGCCGTCCGCTGATCCGCAGCATGTTTGCAGGCACGAGCGTGGCGCCGGTGGGGCCGGTGGGCGTCGCCCAGCTGGGAGCGCCCCAGCCCATGGGACAGCTGGCGGCTCCTGGTGCTGCGCCAGCGCAGCTTGCCGATGGCTCAGCGCCGTCAGCAGCCGCCCTGCCGCCACCGCCCAGCGGCGCCATGATCGACATTTCTCGCATCGAAGGGCAGGTGCGCGAATCCTCCATCCGCAAGGTCGGCGAGGTCGTCGACGCCCATCCCGAAGAAGCCCTCGCGATCCTGCGCACCTGGCTCCATCAACCGGCGTAACCCATCATGGCACGCAATTCGCTCAAAACTTTAGGCAAGGACGATATCAATAAGCTGACGGGCGCGGAGCGTTCGGCGGTGCTTATGCTGGCGCTGGGCGAGGATCACGGCGGACGGCTGTGGGAGTTGATGGATGAGGACGAGGTCAAAGAAGTCTCCCAGCTGATGAGTAATCTGGGTACGGTCACGGCCAGCGTGGTGGAGAAGGTCCTGGTCGATTTTGTCGGTCAGATGTCGGCGACTGGCTCGCTGATGGGCTCCTATGAAGCCACCGAACGGCTCATCAGCCGTATCATGCCGACCGACAAGGTTGCCTCCATCATGGAGGAAATCCGCGGTCCGGCCGGACGCACGATGTGGGACAAGCTCGCCAACGTCAATGAAACCGTCCTCGCCAACTATCTGAAGAACGAATATCCCCAGACTGTCGCGGTGGTGCTCTCCAAGATCAAACCGGAACACGCCGCCCGCGTTCTCGGTGCCCTGCCGGAGGAATTTGCTCTGGAGGTGGTACAGCGCATGCTGCGCATGGAAAGCGTGCAGAAGGACATTCTCGACAAGGTCGAGAAGACCCTGCGGGTGGAGTTCATGTCCAACCTGGCGCGCACCGCCAAACGCGATGCCCACGAAATGATGGCTGAGATTTTCAACAATTTCGATCGCCAGACCGAGTCCCGTTTCCTGACCTCGCTGGAGGAGCGCAGCCGCGATTCGGCCGAACGCATCAAGGCGCTGATGTTCACCTTTGAGGATCTGGGCAAGCTCGATCCGGGTTCGATTCAGACCCTCTTGCGCAATGTCGAAAAGGACAAGCTGGCGCTGGGCCTCAAGGGTGCCACCGACATGCTGCGTGACGTCTTCTTCTCCAACATGAGCGAGCGCGCCGGCAAGATCCTGCGTGAGGACATGGAAGCAATGGGACCGGTCCGTCTTAAGGACGTCGATGAAGCCCAGATGCGCATGGTCAATGTCGCCAAGGATCTCGCCAATAAGGGCGAAATCATGATCGCCAACAAACAGGGCGAGGACGAGCTGGTGTATTGATGGAACCGGTCAAATTTACCTTCGATACGGTCTTTAGCGGCGGCAAGGATGTTGTCTCCGACGCAGCCGTTGCGCGTAAGCGCCAGTCGCTTTCCCAGGGCGATATTGAGGCCCTGCGCCGCCAGGCGATGAACGAGGGCATGAAGATCGGTGAAGTGCGCGCGCTCGAGGCGGTTGCGGCCAGTGCAGAAGATGCAGTCAAGGCGGTACGCGAGGCACTTGCCCGTGCCTCGGCTCAGGTTGAGCAGTTGCGGGCCGAGGCGGCGACCATTGCCTTGGCCGCGGCGCGGGCGCTCGCGGGTTCGGCGCTCGATGCCTTTGCACCGGCGGCGGTGGAGGATGCCCTGCGGCTGGCCCTGCATCAGGCTATCGGTGAGCCACGACTGACACTGCGCGCGAGCGCGGATGTGGCCAAGGCGCTGGGACCGCGCCTTGAGGAGATCGCCGAGCATGAAGGCTTTGATGGCAAGATTGCACTCATCGTCGATCCGGCCCTGGCCAATGCCGATTGTCGCATTGAATGGCGCGGTGGTGGCGCAGAGCGTGCCACCGCAGTGATCGAACGGGCGCTGATGTCAACAGCGGCCCAGCATTTCGCCCAATTTCAATCCAGTCCAATTTCACTGATCAAGGAGTAGACCATGGCAGAAAAGGATGACGTTGATCTGCCGGATCTGGCCCAGAACGAGCTGCAAGACGGTGAAGCCTTGCTGCGCGCAGCCGGTGGAGCCGAGAACGAGATCAAGCTGGGCTCCCATGATCTCGAAGCTGTTTTTGATGTGCCGGTCACGGTTTCAGCGGTACTCGGAAAATCCGCGATGGAGGTCAGCGAGCTGCTCAAGCTCACCAAAGGCAACATCGTCGAGCTCGACCGCAAGGTGGGTGAAGCGATTGATATCTTCGTCAACAACCGCCTGGTGGCGCGCGGGGAGGTGGTGCTCGTCGAAGAGCGCCTGGGTGTCACCATGACCGAAATCATCAAGACCGGCCAGCAATAGATCGGCAAAAGGGATACTCAATCATGCGGTTACTCATCATCGGCGGGTTGCAGGGCCAGATCGGGGCAGCGACCAAGATCGCGATGGCGCGCGGTGCCAAAGTTACCCATGCCGGAGACATCGACCAGGCGCTGGCGGAGCTGCGGGCCGGTCGCGGTGCCGATCTCGTGCTTGCGGATGTCAGCGAAGACATCGGCCGGCTGGTGCGGGCACTGGCAGGTGAACGCATCTGCACGCCGGTGGTGGCCTGTGGTGTGGGCACCGATGCCCGCCGTGCCGTCGATGCGATCCGTGCCGGGGCCAAGGAATATCTGCCCTTGCCGCCCGATCCGGAACTGATTGCAGCGGTGCTGGCCGCGGTTGCCGATGACAGCCACCAGATGATTTACGAGGACGATGCGATGGCCAAGGTCATCGTCCTGGCCGATCAGGTTGCTGGCAGTGAGGCCTCGATCCTCATCACCGGTGAGAGTGGTACCGGCAAGGAAGTGATGGCGCGCTATATCCACAAGAAATCCGCGCGCGCCGACAAGCCGTTCATCTCGGTCAACTGTGCCGCCATTCCTGACAATCTGCTCGAATCCGAACTGTTCGGTCATGAAAAAGGGGCCTTTACCGGTGCCATTGCAAGGCGTGTCGGCAAGTTTGAGGAGGCCAATGGCGGCACGCTGCTGCTCGATGAAATCAGCGAGATGGATGTGCGGCTGCAGGCCAAGCTTTTGCGCGCCATTCAGGAGCGCGAGATCGATCGGGTGGGCGGCGGCAAGCCGGTCAAGGTCGACATCCGCATCATCGCCACCTCCAATCGCGACCTCGCGGAGGCGGTGCGCCTGGGCAGTTTCCGCGAGGACCTTCTCTACCGGCTCAATGTCGTGAATTTGCGCCTGCCTTCGCTCCGAGACCGGCCCCGAGACATCCTGGCGCTGGCCCGGCACTTTGGCCACAAATATGCCGATGCCAATGGCACGCCACACCGGCCGCTCGCCTCGGCGACGGAGCGGCTCCTGATCGGCTATGGCTGGCGCGGCAATGTCCGCGAGCTCGAAAACACCATGCATCGGGCGGTTCTTCTCGCCCATGGCAGCGAAATCGACCCCGACGCCATCCGCCTTCCGGACGGCACCCAGGTCGGGGAGATGGTTACACGGCTGCCGACGGGAGCAGAGAGCAGCCCCAGTGACAGTGCCTGGTCAAAACCTCTGGTTGGACGCACGGTGGCCGATGTCGAGCGTGACCTCATCCTGGACACGCTCAACCACTGTCTCGGCAACCGCACCCATGCCGCCACCATATTGGGCATTTCGATCCGTACTCTGCGCAACAAGCTGCGTGAATATGGCCAGGCCGGCCTTGCGGTTCCGGCTCCGGGCGAAGCGAGACTGGCGGGCTGAGCGGGGTTGAACAAGCATGACTGATATCGCTACCACACCGCCTGTCGCTCTGCGCTTCAATTTGCAGAGCCTTGGCGAACTCATCCGGCGCTCCGAGCTTGCGCTGGCGATCGGCATCATGGCGATCCTGGTCGTGCTCATTGTTCCTCTGCCGCCGTGGCTGCTCGATATCTCGCTGGCATTTTCGCTGTCCTTCGCGATCCTGATCCTGATGACCGGGGTTTTCATCAAAAAGCCGCTCGAGTTTTCCTCGTTTCCGACCGTGCTTCTGATATCCACCATGATGCGTCTGGCCCTCAATCTGGCCTCGACGCGTCTGATCCTTGGTCATGGCCATGGTGGCACAGCCGCGGCCGGCTACGTGATCCAGGCTTTCGGCAAGCTGATCATGCAGGGCAATTTCGTCATTGGCCTGATCGTCTTTGCCATCCTTGTCATCGTCAATTTTGTCGTCATCACCAAAGGTTCGGGCCGGATCGCTGAAGTCGCGGCGCGCTTCAACCTTGACGCCATGCCTGGCAAGCAGATGGCGATCGATGCCGATCTGTCTTCGGGACTGATTGATGAGAAGGCGGCACGCCAGCGGCGCAAGGATCTGGAAGCCGAATCGAATTTCTTCGGTGCGATGGATGGCGCGAGCAAGTTCGTGCGCGGTGACGCGGTCGCCGGACTTCTGATCGTCGGTATCAACATCATCGGCGGCATCATCATCGGCATGGCCCAGAACGGCATGAGCTTTACCGCCGCGACCCAGACCTACACCGTGCTGTCAGTGGGCGATGGACTGGTCAGCCAGTTGCCGGCGCTCATCATCTCGACCGCCGCCGGTCTCATGGTTTCCAAGGCCGGTGTCGAAGGGGCGACGGACAAGGCCTTGATTGGCCAGCTCTCCTATTATCCCCAGGCTCTCGGCGTAGCCAGCGCGGTGATGGCGATCGTTGCGGTCATTCCGGGCATGCCCACGGTCGTCTTCATGTTCTTGTCGGCGCTGATTGGCGGTGGCGCCTATCTTGCCCACAAGAAGAAGAGCGAGGCTGCCAAGGCCGAGAGCGTTGCCGAGCAAAGCGCCAAAGCGGCGAACGAACCCAGTGAAGAGCCGATTTCCAAGAGCCTCGCCATCGACCAGCTGCGCATCGAACTGGGCTACGCGCTGCTGCCCCTGATCAATGACGTCAAGGGACAGCGTATCACGGATCAGATCAAGGCCCTGCGCCGTCAGCTTGCTCAGGAAGTGGGCTTTGTAATGCCGAGTGTGCGCATTCTCGACAACATGCAGCTTGGTGCCAATGAATATCGCCTGTGCCTCAAAGAGGTCGAAGCCGGGCGCGGCGAACTGTTCCCCGGCTCGTTGATGGTGATGGATCCGCAAGGTCGGCCCATTGATCTGCCGGGCACCCATACGAGCGAGCCAGCCTTTGGGCTGCCTGCCATGTGGGTTGCCCAGTCGCTGCAGGAAGAGGCCTCGTTCCGCGGTCTGACCGTGGTTGATCCGGGCACGGTTCTGACCACCCATCTTACCGAAGTGCTCAAGGCCAACATGGCCGAACTGCTGTCCTACGCCGAAACCAAGAAGCTGCTCGACGAATTGCCAGCCGAACAGAAGAAGCTAGTGGAGGAACTGATCCCCTCGCAGGTCTCGGTTACCGGGGTGCAGCGGGTGCTGCAGACCTTGCTCGCGGAACGCATTTCGATCCGCGATCTGCCCAGCGTGCTGGAAGGTATTGCCGAGGCTCTGGCGCACACCAAGAACGCGCTTTATCTCAGCGAACATGTGCGCACGCGCCTGGCCCGGCAGATCTGCCATCAAAATCTGTCGCAAGGTGGTTATCTGCCATTGATCGCGCTGTCACCGGCCTGGGAGCAGGCCTTCGCCGAGAGCATTGTCGGCCAGGGCGAAGAGCGACAGCTGGCGATGGCGCCAAGCCAACTGCAGCAGTTCATCCAAAGTGTCCGCGATCGCTTCGACGCGGCGGCGCAGCAGGGTGAGGTCCCCGTGCTGTTGACCTCGCCACAGGTGCGTCCCTTCGTGCGCTCGATCATCGAGCGCTTCCGTGCCCAGACTACCGTGATCAGTCAGAACGAGATCCACGCCAGTATCAAGCTGCGCACTTTGGGACAGGTGTAAGATACCGTGCGCATCAAGACTTTCATTGCGTCCGACATGCGCGCGGCAATGGCCGCGATCCGTGCCGAGCTGGGCGAGGAAGCGCTCATACTTTCGCACCAGAAGACCAAGGGCGAGGGTGTTCTGGTACGCGTGGCGATCGATGGCAGTCTGAGCGAGGAGCGCATCGAAGAAGGTGTGGCCCGGTCGCTGGCGCTGGCTGAGGATGAAAGACGCGAGGCGGTGGCAGAGCCCTATGCGGTGGCGTTTCGGGAGAGCCTCATCGCCCGGCTGCGCGGTGCAGCACCACCCTCACCGCGGCCACAGCGTCATTTCAATCGCGCCGAACTGCTTGGACTTTTGCGCGGTCATCGTCTGGCGGATGGGCTTGCGCACGCGCTGGCTGAAGCGGCCGAACAGAGCCGGCTCTCCGACATGACCCTGGCGCTGGCTGCGGCACTCGATCAGCGTCTGCGCAGTGCCCCGCTCGAGCTGGCGCAGGCCAAAGGCTTTGTCATTCTGGGGCCGCGGGGCACGGGCAAGACGGTGATGGCGGGCCGGATTGCAGCGCAGGCCGTGCGCGCCGGACGCCAGGTGCACCTCATTGCCGCCGACACTGAAGGTGCGGGAGCGGTGGAGCGGCTGCGGCGCTTTGCCGATCATGTGGGCGCCGATTTTGACGTCGCCGAGAGCGAGACGACGCTCCTTGAGCTCGTCCGTCAGAGCAGTGACGCAGGCGCGCTCGCACTTGTTGACACTGCAGGATTTGATCCGCGCGATACGGCGTCGGGCGCTCTCTGTGTCAACTATGGCGCGCTGTGTGGACTTGAGTGTCTGGCGGTGGTTTCGGCACAGGGTGATGCTGAAGAGACAGGGGAGATCTGCGCCGCGCTGGCCGGTCTTGGCGTTGCGCGACTTCTCATCTCTGCGCTCGATGGCACACGGCGCCTTGGCAGTCTTGCTGCCGCGGCAACAAGTTCGCTGGCGCTTGCTCATGTCAGCCGCTCACCTTTTCTGGGCGGACACCTTGAAACCCTGAGTGCACTGTCACTGGCCCGTGCCCTGGTTGAGACGGCCACTCCCCTTGCCCATGCTGGAGAGACTGCATGCGTACACCGCATCTGACCGCCATCGGTTCGGGCAAGGGGGGCACCGGCAAGACCGTGATTGCGATCGGCCTTGCCCAGGCGCTGGTCAAGGCCGGGTCGCGCGTACTGCTTTGCGACGCGGATCTTGGCCTCGCCAATGCGGCCGTCCAGATGGGGCTTTGCGAGAGTGGCGACCTGCCCTCATTCATGGCTGGTCTGAAGCCACTGGAGTGTTCGGTGGTTGCCACCGCTGCCGGATTTGATCTTCTGGCCGCGCCCTCAGGTTCGGGAGCCCTGGCCAATGTGGGGCCGCTGGCGGCGGAGAATCTCTGTACCAGACTGCGCAAGGCTGCAGGATATGACCATGTGCTGCTTGATCTGGGTGCCGGTGTCGACGGCGTGGTGATGCGCTTTGCAGCGCGCGCCGATACCACGCTGCTGGTTGTGACCCCTGATCCGGCGTCTCTGACCGATGCCTATGCCTTTGCCAAGCTGCTGCAGAAGGCCACCGGTTCGCGCCTGCCGCAATTGGTGATCAATCGCTCCCATAGCGCTGCCGAGGCGGACCATACGCGTGAGGCTATGGCGCAAACCTGCCGCTCCTTTCTGCGTCAGGTGCCGGAGCTATTGGGGACGGTGCCACACGACAGGGCGGTGCAAGATGCCATCCGCCGACAGTTGCCGTTGCTTGCCCGTCTGCCTCTGGGGCCAGCGGCGCGGGCGCTGCTGAAGATGGGTGCACGCCTGCATGACAGCGTCCTGGCGCAGCCTCTTGCGGTTGCCGCGATACGCTAACGCCACTGTGCGCCAGCGCGTGAACATGCGGATCGATCGCGAGAGTCAGGCGCGCTGATCCAGGGCGCCGAAATATTTTCCGTAGAGAAAGAGGTAGAGCCCCTGTAGCGCTGCTGCGATCAGGAATGGCAGCACGAAGGCTCCTTGATGGATCAGCATGCCGCCGAGAATGGGGCCCGCTGCGCGTGGGATCTGCAGCGACAGACTCTGCACGCTGGCGGCCAGACCGCGTCGTTCGGCGCGGGTCAAATCTGCGGCCACCGCCTGACGGGCTCCGGCAGTGCCCTGATTGCAGGCGGCGCGGCACGCATAAAGCGCAACGGCAACCGGAAAGCTCGCGGCCAGTGCGGTCGCGATCATGAGTAAGAGTCCGGTGCCGCGCATCCACAGCACCGAGCGTACGACACCGATGCGATTGGCAAGACGGCGGTTCAGGCCGGAGCCGATGGCACCGAAGAAGAAGGTGATGGCCATCGCCGGACCGATCAGGATCGGGCCCTGTGCGAAGCGGCGCGCGAACCAGTAGGCGATCAGGGGGCCGATGATGCCGATGGCAAAACCATTGATGGCATTGGCGGTTGCCAGGCGCCGTAGTTGCCGGTTTTCCTCGCGGGTGATGCTGACCTCGCGGGCGCGGGTGTCAGCCGAAGGCGGAGTGACGGGGACAGGCGATCTTTCTGTTGTAAGGATGAGAAGGCCGATCGCGATCAGGGAACCCAGGAGCGGCACGAGAAACAGCAGGCGGTAGCTGGCGAGATCGGCAAAGCCCTGTGCGCGCAGTCCTGGAATGGCCACCGAGGCGGCGCCAACGCCCATGCCCAAAAAGCCGAGGGTGGCATTGAACGAGAGCGCGCGACGGCGGGCCGCTCCTTCGAGTTCGCGCGCGATCCAGGCCTGCTCGACGGGAGCAAAAGGGCCGGCGGCGCCGTTTGCACCGCGGCCAAAGCCGGCGATGGTGGCGGCAAAGATGAGAATGGCTTCGTTGCGGGAGAGCATGGCAGCGAGGGCGGCAAGGCTGGCAGCTACCTCGTAGCCCAGAAGCAGCCGCTTCTGGCTCCGCCGATCACTCAGTGGCCCCACGATGGCGGTTAGCATGGCGCCGAACATCAGGCCTGCCATCAGCACCGTACCGATCGCAGCACCGCTGTAGCCGAGGGCGTGCAGATAAAGGCTGAAGCTTGCCACCGTTACCCCCTGTCCGAGGCTGCGCGCGCTGCGTGCGGCGAGGAGCAGGCGCACATTGCGGGTGAAGGCAGTGCTGGCGGAATAAGCGCGGGGACCCTCGGGGCTGGGTTCGCTTGGGGAGAGAGGCGAAGGGGTCATGAACCGTTGGCGGCCTGATGGTGAAGGAGCCATTTGCGGCCCAATCCGCGCAGAGGGTCAAGTGCCGGTCGGACGTCGCGGGCATTGAGCGGGAGCCAAAGCTGCGTTAACCTTGTTTTAACACCAGTGTTTGTGGCCGAGACATTCCGTCCTAGCCTCGGCGTCGTGTCAGGGAGTTTGCAGCCATGCCGCGCACGCTCGCTCAGTGGGTTGGAATTGTGGTCACCACGATCACCGTTCTTGGTGCCAGGCATGATTTTGCACTGGCGGTGGCTTTGGGCGTGATGGCTGGCGGAGTTGCGACCTTCTTTGTCGCGCTCGATGCCCAACATCGGCAGCAGCGAGCGATGCAGCAGGAGACCTCCTTGCCGCGTCAGTGATCCGGCCGAATCGACTCGAGCGCCTTTTCCAGTTCCTGAAAGCTCGGTTGGGCCTCGCTCGGTACGCTACCGCGGCCGATCTCGACCGAGACCTGGGCGGCATTGCCGTGCAAGTGGGCTACCAGAATGTCCTGGATCACATGATAGAACTGGGCATCCTCTTCGACGATCGACTTCAGCCGTGTGGCGACCGGCGCGACGATGCCGTAGGCGAGGAACACGCCCATGAAGGTGCCGACGAGGGCCGAACCGATCATGCTGCCGAGGATTTCGGGGGGCTCTGAGATCGATCCCATGGTCTTGATCACGCCCAGCACGGCGGCGACGATGCCGAGGGCGGGCAGGGCATCGGCCATGCTCTGCAGCGCCGTGGCTGGCGACAGGGCCTCGTGGTGGAATTTCTCGAGCTGCTTTTCCATGGCGGTCTCGACCTGGTGCGGATCCTCGAGACTCATGGTCATCATTCGCAGCGTGTCGCAGATGAAGGCGAGCGCGAAGGCATCCTTGGTGATGCGCGGGTAGCGTTTGAAGATCGAACTTTCTGTAGGCTTTTCGATATGGGCCTCCAGTGCGATCAGGCCCTTGGACTTCATGGTTTTGGTGAGAAGGTAAAGCAGGCACAAAAGATCAGTATAATCGCCATGCTTCCACTTGGGGCCCGAGACAATCTTGCCGAGCTCGCGACCGATCTGTTTGAGCGAATGTATGGAACCACCGATGAGCGTCGCCGCCAGCGCTGCTCCGCCAATGGTGATCATCTCGTGCGGGAGGGCTTCGAGCACCACTCCGAGCGAGCCACCGCTCAGGATAAAGCCGCCAAACACCGCCACGAACAAAAAGATAATGCCGCCGATCTGAAGCATTGTGCGCAAATCCGCTGTTCCGGCGCGCTCGCTGCGTGCCGGCCTGACCTCTGTCAGTATTAAGAGAAGCACTTAAGGAGCGGTGAATATGGAACCGATTAGACGCCCTAAATGCAGATACTTGCGGGAAAATTGGGGCCGTGCGCGCGTCAACGCAGGGTTATCTCTTCGCTCGTATCGCTTTGCCGGCGGAAAGGCCCGACATAAGAGGGATCCTTGCGCCGTCTGCGGTCCGGACCGAAATAGTTCTTGCTGCGCACGAAGGGCCGTGGCCGCTCGACGATCTGGGTGATCTTCGCCCGCAGGTTGGCGACGGTGATGGGTTTGGCCACGAATTCGTTGACGCCGGCGTCACGCGCCTCGATTACCCGGGCATATTCGGTGTGACCGGTGACCATAATGATCGGCAGATAGGGATTGGGGCTATCGCTGGCGCTGCGCACCTGGCGGGTAAAAGTGATGCCATCCATGGGCTGCATGTTAAGATCGGTGATCACGAAATCAGGGTTGGATTCGCGCAGCGTGACCAACCCGCTGGTGCCGTCGGGAGCCTCGCTGACCTGTTTGACGCCGATGCTGCGCACGAGCGTGTGGAGCAAGGTGAGCATGTGGCCATTGTCCTCAATGATGAGGGCGTGCAGTTGATGGAAATTGGGATCACGCATCATTCTGTCTCATACTGCGCCGTTGGGGCGGCAGTTTGCGCGTAACTATCGGCAGGTCGCATGTCATTACAGGGGGGATCATAGAGAGCGGTGGTTCATAAAGTCTTACCCAGGGAAGGCCTGTGTCCATGAAACTGCGGCGTCTTGGCTCGCTCCCGCTGCGCATTGCCATCACCTGGCTGCGTGCCCTTGGAAGCCCGGTCAGCCTTGGGGCAAGCGTCCTTTGTCGGAACGCGTCGGGGCAAATTCTCCTGGTGCGTCCGCGCTTTGCTTCAGGTTGGGTGTTCCCGGGTGGCGGGGTGGGGCGGGGTGAAAGCTTTGCCGCGGCCGCACGGCGCGAGCTGATCGAGGAGAGCGGTCACTTTGGCGGCGGAGAGCTCACGCTGTTCGGGCTCTATCTGAGGACCTTTGCCGGGGTGAGCAATCACATCGCGCTGTTTTGTCTTGAGGGTGGCGACATTGTCTTTACGCCGGGATTTGAGATCGCCGATGCCGGCTGGTTCGATCCAGAGGCGCTGCCCTCCAACACCCAGCCGGGTGTCCGCCGGCGCCTTGCCGAACTGGCTGGCAAGGCGCCGCGCAGCCACCGCTGGTAGGTCCTAGATGGGATCCCAGCCAAAAACGCTTGCCGTGGCGCCGAGATCGGTGAAGCTGGGCGCCATCGCCGCCATGCAGTGCTCGGCGATGGTTTGGGGCGTCCAGCCCTCCACCCGGCCGAGGCCGCGCACCGGACGGGGCTGGCTCATCAGGAAGATCTCGTTGCCACGGGCGGCAAAGATCTGGCCTGAAACATTCTTGGTCGCCGGACTTGCAAGGGCGACGGCGAGCTGGGCCACCTGATCGGCACGCATGGCGTTTTTCATGCGGGCGACGCGCTGGGCGCTGGCTTCGTCTTTCACCGGAATGGTGGCGATCATGCGCGTCCAGGCAAACGGCGCGATGGTATTGGCACGCACATTCTTGCTCGCGCCTTCCATCGCGATGATGCGTGAGAGCCCGACTATGCCCATCTTGGCGGCGGCGTAATTGGCCTGGCCGATATTACCGATGAGCCCGGAGGTCGAGGTGAAGAGGACGAAACTGCCGTCTTCCTGCTCGCGGAAGTGATTGATGGCGGCGTGGCAGACATTGAACGAGCCCTTGAGATGGACCTCGATGACCGCATCCCAGTCCTCGGGCGTCATCTTGTGAAACATCTTGTCACGCAAGATGCCGGCCGGATTGATGATCGCGTGCAGGCCCTTGAAGCTGTCCTTGGCCTGCTCGATCATGCGCTCGACGCCCTTCCTGTCGCTGACGCTGTCGGAGTTGGACACGGCCTCACCGCCGGCGGCTCGAATTTCCTGGGCGACTTTTTCGGCGGGACCGGCATCGCCGTGGTCGCCACCGGCGACCCCGCCACCCAGATCGTTGACCACTACCCTGGCACCTTCACGCGCAGCCAGAACGGCGCATTCGCGCCCGATGCCATTGGCTGCGCCCGTGACGAGAATGACCTTGCCATTCAGCACTCCCATAGGCTTACCCTCCTTCTTGAGATGATTGCGCGGCCGAGCCTAAAGCGCACAGGCACTGAGGAAAAGCGGCATTGAGCTGGCAGATACGAGCGGAACGGGCCGAGGACGGGCCACTGGTGGAGCGGCTTCTGGCGGAAAGCTTCGGTCCTGGCCGCTTTGCCAAGTCGGCGTTTCGCCTGCGCGAAGGGGTCGAGGCCGTGGCAAACCTCGGTTTTGTTGCCATTGAGGAGGGCGAGCTGAGGGGCTCGGTGCGCTTCTGGCCCGTCCTCGTGGGCGCCACCGCTGCCCTGCTCCTTGGGCCACTTGCCGTCCAGCAGCCTCAGCGCGGCCGCGGTATGGGCATCGACTTGATGCGCCGCGGGATCGCCGAGGCCCAGGGCTCCGGCTGGGAGGTGATCATTCTGGTCGGGGATGAGCCCTACTACAGCCGGGTCGGCTTTAGCCGCCTCACCCAGCGTCTGCGTTTTCCCGGGCCGGTGGATCCGGCCCGTGTCCTCGGACTGGACCTCAAGCAAGGAACACTGGCAGGTCTCAGTGGCGAGGTGCGGCGAGTCAAGATTGATGAGCCGGTCTGTGCCGATGGAGCGGGAACGGCGTGATCTTTACCCTTGCGGTCTTTGTCGCAACCTATGGCGTGATTGCAGTTGGACGGGTACCGGGCTTGCGGCTTGACCGCGCAAGCGCAGCGCTTTTGGGCGCGGCGTTGATGGTCGCCGGCGGCTCGCTCAGCCTTGAGGCCGCCTATCAAGCCATCGATCTGAATACCATCGTGCTCCTCCTTGGCATGATGATCCTCGTTGCCAATCTGCGTCTGGCGGGATTTTTCGAGGCCTGCACTGACTATGCCGGCCGGCATGCCCGCCGTCCGCTGTTGCTGCTGGTGACGGTGGTGCTGGTTACTGGTGTGCTCTCGGCCTTTCTCGTCAATGATACGGTATGTCTGATGATGGCGCCCCTGGTTGCCGAAATCGCTCTTGCCATGAAGCGGCGCGTTGAGCCTTACCTGATTGCCCTTGCCATGGCGTCCAATGCCGGCAGTGTTGCCACCATCACTGGCAACCCCCAGAACATGGTCATCGACAGCGTCTCGCACCTGTCTTATGTGAGCTTCGCCAAGGCATTGTCGCCCATTGCGCTCGTCAGCCTGGGCATCGTGGCCGTGGTGGTGGTGCTGCTTTATCGCAGCGAGTTTGCCACTGCTGCGCGTCTCGATGTCCAACTGCCGAAGGCACAGGTCAAACCTTACGCGCTCGCCAAGTCACTTGCGGCGACGCTTGGGGCCATCATCTTCTTCTTTCTGGGCGTGCCTCCGGCTGAAGTTGCGATTGTGGCCGGCAGCGTTCTGCTCGTCAGCGGGCGGGTCAAGCCTGCACAATTATGGTCCGAAATCGACTGGCCGCTGCTGGTGATGTTTGCCGGTCTTTTCATCGTGGTGCGTGGATTTGAAGTGGCGATTTTCACCCCAGCACACCTTGCCGCCATGGCGCAGCTGGACCTGGCCCAGCCCAAGGTGCTTGCGGCAGTCAGCGCCCTGCTCGCCAATCTGGTGAGTAATGTTCCGGCCGTGCTTCTGCTGAAGTCTTTTGTCCAGGGCGTGGCGGATCCGAGGCGTGCCTTTCTTGTCCTCGCCATGGCCTCGACGTTGGCCGGCAACCTCACCATTACCGGTTCGGTTGCCAATCTCATCGTGGTCGAGCGCGCCCGTCAGGCAGGTATCCAGATTTCGTTCTGGCGCTATCTCCTCGTCGGGATACCGGTCACGGCCCTCAGCGTGGCCTTTGGGGTGTGGTGGCTCGGTTAGAGGCAAGCCTGTCCATGCCTCCAGGCTGCATGGGCCGTTGCGCGCTCCGGTTCTACCACCCGCTCTGTGGGACATGGAAAATGTCTCACACCACGGACGCAAAAGTGATCTTGGCCAGAGGCCAATCCTCACGCCCGTGTCCGGCAAGGTGATAAGTGCTGCGGGCTCCATCAAAAGCGGCACCAAGAGACGTCACAGCCTCATTGCCCTGCGTGGGGTCGTGCATGGTTCTCAAGGGTGCATCTGTACCTTGAGAGGTCCCGATGTAATTGGCGCGCCCGGTCTGGGGATCGAGCGTTAGTGCGTCGGGGTGAAGAGCCTCTGGCAGCTCTGTGCATGCCAGTGCGGGACTTCTTGTTCCCTGCGGCAGACTGCCATTCTTACGATGTCGTTCAACACGAACCAGAGCATGGAGCAGCCCCAGACCAAGGCGGCATATTTCCAGCCGATGGCAGGCATGAGCCAGCCACAGACCGCGGCGCGCGTGCCTACGACTTTGGTAGATTCGCCGGCGACGACCAGTTTCGAGCTCGGCCATGGCCGTTTCCGGAACCAGCTCTGGTTGCGCGTCCGGTCGATGGCGAACTGATCGGCGAACAGCAGCCTGAGGAAGATGAGCGTTCGGACCGTTGGCCGCGGCAGGTGGAACAGGCGCTCTGCGATGAAGAAAAGTGCGAACCAGGTGATCACGCCCAAAATGCCAAGGACGGTGCTGATGACAAGTACAGATGTCTTGCGCTAGGTCAATGTCGCCGGAGGAAAGCTCATTGCAAAAGAGCCATATGGAAACCAAGATCAGTCCCCTTGCCGGCAAACCTGCGCCGGAAGCTCTTCTCGTCGATGTCCCAGGCTTGCTTGCAGCCTATCAGACACTGACGCCTGATCCGCACGAACCCACGCAGCGGGTTGCTTTCGGGACCTCCGGTCATCGCGGATCTTCGCTGCGCCGCAGTTTCAATGCCTGGCATATCTGGGCTATCACCCAGGCGATCTGCGACTATCGCAAGCGTCACGGCATCACCGGACCGTTGTTTCTGGGCGAAGACACCCATGCTCTTTCGGCACCCGCAAGGGAGAGTGCGGTGGAGGTTCTGGCCGCCAATGAGGTCATGGTGCGCCTGTCCGAAACCGATGCCTTCACCCCGACACCTGCCCTTTCGCATGCCATCCTTGTGCACAATCGGACGCGGCCTGATGCCCTGGCGGACGGCATCGTCATCACGCCCTCGCACAATCCCCCTGATGATGGCGGCTTCAAATATAATCCGCCAAATGGTGGACCTGCCGACACCGAGGTGACGCGCTGGATTGAGGCGCGCGCCAATGTTCATCTTGCGTCCGGCTTGCGCGAGGTGCGGCGCATGTCCTATGCGCAGGCGCTGCGCACAGCCTGGGTTGGTCGCCATGATTTTCAGGGTGCCTATGTTGCGGATCTTGCCAATGTCCTTGACATGGACGCAATCAAGGGATGCGGCCTCAAGCTCGCGGTCGATCCACTGGGCGGGGCGGGGGTCCATTATTGGGGCCGGATTGCCGAGGATTACGGCCTGACGCTTGAAATTCTGAACCAGGGGGTTGATCCCACCTTTGCCTTTATGAGCGTGGACTGGGACGGGCAGATCCGCATGGATCCATCCTCACCCTATGCCATGCAGGGACTGATCGCGCTCAGGGAAAAATTTGACATCGTTTTTGCCTGCGACACCGATCACGACCGTCATGGCATCGTCACCCGGAGCCGCGGACTGATGGCGGCCAATCACTATCTTTGTGCGATGATCGCCTATCTCTTTGACCATCGTCCGCACTGGTCGCAAGCCGCCGGCATCGGCAAAACCGTTGTCAGCAGCGGGATGATTGATCGTCTGGCCATCCGGCTGGGGCGTGCGCTATATGAGGTTCCGGTCGGCTTCAAGTGGTTTGTCGACGGGCTTCTGGCTGGCCGGCTGGGCTTTGTTGGTGAGGAAAGCGCCGGGGCGAGCTTCTGCCGGAAGGATGGCACGGTGTGGACCACCGACAAGGACGGCATTGTTCCGGCGCTTCTTTCGGCGGAGATCGCGGCCAGGACAGGGCGTGATCCCGGAGAACTTTATGGCGCTCTGGAAAACGAATTCGGCGCCCCCGTCTATGCCCGCATCGATGCGCCGGCCAGTGCAGAACAGAAGCCAAGACTGGCAAAACTTGGTGCCTGCGATATTGTTTCCAGGCAGCTTGCGGGCGAGCCCATTCGGAAGATCTTGACGGAGGCACCGGGCAATCACGCTGCCATTGGCGGGCTCAAGGTAAGCACGCAGAATGGCTGGTTCGCGGCCAGACCCTCGGGCACAGAGAATATCTACAAGATCTACGCCGAAAGCTTTCTGGGCAAAGAGCATCTCAAGCGGATTCAGGATGAGGCACAGGCGATGATCAGCCGGACGCTTTCGGGTGGCTAAGCCCGGCAAGGAGCAAAAAGCCGGGGGCGCGCGCAGCGCCAAGGTCCCGGCCGCAGTGCGGCCCTCGACCCTCTTTGTCGACATCGGCGGTGTCCTGCTCAGCGATGGCTGGGGCCGGAGCCAGCGTGAGCGGGCAATCGCCGAGTTTGGCCTTGATGCCGAGGATTTCAGCAGGCGGCATCTTCAGATCTGGAACAGCTACCAGCTCGGCAAGTGTTCGCTCGATGAGTATTTTGAGCGGGTGCTGTTTTATCGTCCGCAATCTTTTTCACGCGCGGCACTCAAGGCGTTTATGTTTGCCCAGTCGATACCGTGCCAGGACATGCTAGATCTGGTCGCGCGTCTGAAGCGCAAGTGGCGGCTTCAAGTGGTCGTAGTGAGCAATGAGGGACGCGAACTCAACGCCCATCGCATCCATACCTTCCAGCTTGATCGGCTCGCTGACATCTTTGTCTCGTCCTGTTATGTACAAAGGCTGAAGCCGGATGCGGGGATTTTCCGCCTGGCTCTTGATCTGACGCAGGTTTCGCCTTCCGAGGTCGTCTATATCGAAAACACGGCGATGTTCGTGGAGGTCGCCCGCGGGCTCGGCATTCAGGCTCTGTTGCACAAGAGTTTTACCGAGACGCGCACGGCATTGGCGCAGCTGGGTCTTGGGGATGACGATGATGACGGGGCACGGGTCCCCGGTGTCCGCATCCAGGTGTGAGGGGCCCTGAGCACGCGCGCCGTTCGCAGCGTTCCTGATCGGATCAGAAGGCGGGGCAGCAAGATGGCAATCGACAGCGACACACTTTTCCTGCAGATGGACGCTTACTGGCGTGCTGCCAACTATCTTGCAGTGGGGCAGATTTATTTGCGTGATAATCCGCTCTTGCGTCGTCCGCTCGTGCGCAGTGACATCAAGCACATGCTGCTCGGTCATTGGGGGACGACGCCGGGGCAGAACTTCATCTATGTGCACCTGAACCGCATCATCAATACCTACGACCTCAACATGATCTACATCTCGGGCCCCGGCCATGGCGGGCCGGCGGTGGTGGGGAACAGCTATCTTGAGGGTACCTACAGCGAGATCTATCCCCAGATCAGTGAGGACGAGGATGGCCTCAGGCGCCTGTTCACCCAGTTTTCCTTTCCCGGCGGCATTCCCAGCCATGCCTCACCCGAATGTCCAGGCTCGATCCATGAAGGTGGCGAGCTTGGCTACTCTTTGAGCCACGCCTTCGGTGCGGCGTTTGACAATCCAGATCTTGTTGTCGCCTGCGTCGTGGGTGACGGTGAGGCGGAGACCGGGCCGTTGGCGACCTCCTGGCACTCTAACAAGTTCCTCAACCCGCGCCGGGATGGCGCCGTGCTGCCCATCTTGCACCTCAATGGCTATAAGATCGCCAATCCCACGGTCTTGGCGCGCATCAGCCCGCAGGAGCTTGATCAGCTCCTGCGCGGCTATGGCTGGACGCCGCTTTATGTGGAGGGCGACGAGCCCGTGGCGATGCACCGCAAGATGGCCGCCGCCCTTGATGAGGCGATCGCAAGCATCCAGCACATCCAGGAGCGGGCACGCAAAGAGGGCCAGAGCACGCGCCCCAGCTGGCCGATGATTGTGTTGCGTTCGCCCAAAGGCTGGACCGGACCAAAAGTGGTCGATGGGGTCGCCATTGAGGGCACGTTTCATGCGCACCAGGTGCCCTTGCTTGGCTTTGACGAGCATCCCCAACATGTGAAGATGTTGGGAGACTGGCTCAGAAGCTATCGCCCGGAGGAACTCTTTGACGCCAGGGGCAGGCTGAAAGAGGAATTGCGCGCGCTTGCCCCCAAGGGCGTGCGGCGCATGGGGGCTAATCCTCATGCCAATGGCGGCAGCCTGCTCAAGGATCTGAGGCTGCCCGATTTTCGTGACTATCGCGTCGAGGTCCCGGAGCCTGGGACCCCTGGTATCGGGGATACCCATGTTCTGGGACGCTATGTGCGCGATGTGCTGCGGCAGAACCGCGAGACGCACAATTTCCGTCTGTTCGGTCCGGACGAAACAATTTCCAACGGCCTTGAAGCCGTGTTCGACGTCACTGCGCGGCAATGGGAAGGTGAGACGAAGGCCAGTGACGAGCATCTGGCAAAGGAGGGCGAGGTGCTCGAGATGCTCAGCGAGCATCAGTGCGAAGGCTGGCTGGAGGGCTATCTGCTCACCGGACGACACGGCCTGTTCAACTGCTATGAGGCCTTTATCCACATCGTCGATTCGATGTTCAATCAACATGCCAAATGGCTCAAGGTCACCGCGGGATTACCCTGGCGGTACAAAATCGCGTCGCTCAATTATCTGCTGTCCTCGCATGTCTGGCGGCAAGATCACAACGGCTTCACCCATCAGGATCCGGGCTTTCTCGATCATGTGGTGAACAAGAAGTCAGGGGTGGTGCGGGTGTATCTGCCTCCGGATGCCAACTGCCTGCTGTCGGTGATGGACCACTGCTTGAGGAGCCGGCACTATGTCAACGTGGTCATTGCCGGCAAGCACCCCTCACCGCAATGGCTGACCATGGAGCAGGCGGTGATACACTGCACGGAGGGGATCGGTGTCTGGCCGTGGGCGAGCAATGACCAAGCCGATGAGCCGGATATTGTCATGGCCTGCTGCGGTGATGTACCGACGCTTGAGACACTCGCAGCGGTGAGCATTTTGCGGACACATCTGCCAGAGCTTCGACTCCGGGTCGTCAATGTCGTCGATTTGATGAAGTTGCAGCCGCAAAGCGAGCATCCCCATGGCCTCAGCGACCGTGAATTCGATGAGATCTTTACCCGGGACCGGCCGGTCATTTTTGCCTTTCACGGTTATCCCTGGCTGATTCATCGCCTGACCTATCGGCGCACAAATCACCACAACATCCATGTTCGCGGCTACAAGGAGGAGGGCACGATCACGACCCCGTTCGACATGACGGTCTTGAATGATCTGGATCGCTTTCACCTCGTGATGGATGTCATCGACCGGATGCCGGCGACGAAGGCCCGTGGCGTCTACCTCAAGCAGAGGCTCACGGACAAGCTCATCGAGCACCGTCAGTACATTGGCGAACAGGGCCTTGATCTGCCGGAGATCCGGAACTGGCAGTGGCCAAACACAAGTCTCGCCTGACGAGCGGGTGATGCCGTAACTCTCATGCACCGAGATCAGCAGATGACGGACATGCTCCTCATTCTGAATGCGGGTTCATCGAGCCTCAAATTCACGCTGTTTGAGCTGCGTACGCCGCTTGATGCACAGGATGCCGTGTGCGATGGAATGATCCTGGGGTTTGGCGAAGGCTCGCGCTTTCAGCTCAAGGACGGGCGAGGGCGGGTGCTCCTCACCCGCCATCTGGATGACGTGTTTAGCCACCATCGCGCGCTGAGCGCGGCACTCAATGTTCTGAAGGAACGTTTTGACGCGGCAGAGCTCAAAGCCGTCGGCCATCGCATCGTTCATGGCGGGCGTAAGTTTTTAGGGCCGGTGCGTCTGGACGCCAAGATTATTGGCGAACTGAAAAGGCTGAGCCCGCTCGCGCCACTACACCAGCCCCACAATCTGGCGGCGGTGGAGGCGATGGCCCAGCTTCATCCTGCCTTACCGCAGATTGCCTGTTTTGACACGGCCTTTCATGCCACGCAGCCTGACCTCGCCACCCGTTTCGCGCTCCCACAAGCGCTTCATGATGAGGGTGTTCAGGGCTACGGCTTTCACGGTCTTTCCTATGAATACATCGCCGGCTGTCTGCCGGAGGTTCTGGGACCGGTGCGTGCCGAAGGCCGCGTCATCATTGCCCATCTGGGCAGCGGGGCCAGCATGTGTGCGCTCAAAGGGCGCCGCAGCATCGCCACCACCATGAGCTTCACGCCGCTTGACGGGTTGATGATGGCAACGCGGCCCGGCGCGCTCGATCCGGGCGTGCTGCTCTATCTTCTGAACGAAAAGAAACTGACCGCGAAGGCGCTGGGCGATCTGCTCTACCACCACTGCGGTCTTCTGGGGGTGTCGGGCATCAGCGCGGACATGCGCGATTTGCTTGCAAGTGACGCGCCTTCTGCACAGCGGGCGATCGATCTCTTTGTCTATCGTATCGGGCGTGAATTGGGTGGGCTTGCCGCTGTTCTGGGCGGCCTTGATGCCTTGGTATTTACCGCGGGGATCGGTGAGAACGCCCCCCAGATACGCGCGCGGGTCTGCGCTGCGGCGTGCTGGCTTGGCATTGAGCTCGATGCGCAGGCCAATCAGAAGGGCGGGCCCTTGATTTCGAGGAGCGAGGTATCAGCTTGGGTGATACCGACCGCGGAGGATCTCATGATTGCGCGGCACACACTGGCAAGTCTTGGTATGAAAGGCTGAAAGGCTTTGGCCGAGGACACAGGACGCGATGGGGCGGCATTGCCTGTGTCCGCTCACGTTTTGTAGCAGAGTTTGCCGATCAGGAGCCGCCAAACCAGTTATATCCCTGCTTCACCCAGTAGCCGCTCGGGAATACATTGGTCACGCCCATGGCGACAATGGATTTTGGATTCTTGTAACCGAGTTTGGTTGGGATGCGCAGCCGCACCGGTGCGCCGAACGGTGCAGTCAGTGGTTCGCCGAGGAAGTCCAGCGCCAAAATGGTCTGCGGATGGAGGGCTGAGGGCATGTCGATGCTCTCGTAATAGCCGTCTGCGCACTGGAACGAAACGTATCGCGCCTTGGTATCGGCATTGATACGACGAAGAAACTGACCGAGTGGCACACCGCTCCACTGACCAACGACGCGCCAGCCTTCGACACAGATGAAACGGGTAATCTGGCTTTCCTGGGGAAGAGCGCGTAATTGCCCGAGTGTCCAGGGGCGCTTGTCTGCGATGCGGCCGGTCAGCTCAAGACGCCAGGTAGCGGGATCGACCTGCGGCGCCTGATCGATGTCGTAATAGGCGTTGAAGCGCGGCGGACGGGTGATCGCCGAGGCTGGATAGGTGGGAGCAAGACGGTGCTCGCTGAACAAGGCTGCCTGCACCCGATCATTCCAGCGTGACATGCCGGTCAGGAAGCGGTCGGCCATGTCGGGATGTTGAAGATCGTCGTAGTTGCAGCCGGAGAGCATGGTGGCAGCACCAAGGATGAGGCCGCGGCTGAGCAGTGCGCGTCGGTCGAGGGGCGAGGTCATATTTTACTCCGCGTGGGTGGTTTCGGGGACGCGGCCGCCGAAGATCATCGCCGGCAGAACGCGCGGCACCAGGGCAACGAGCAGGACGTGGATGAGGAGGAAGGCGCAGATCCCGCTCATTGCCGCGAAATGCACGATGCGGGAGAACCCGAAGCCGCCGAAGAGATCGGAGAGATACCAGAGCTGGACCGGCTTCCACACGGCAAGGCCCGACAGCACCGCAAGGATGCCAAGACTGATGACGCCCCAATAAAGAAGACGCTGGACCGCGTTATAGACCCCTTCCTCATGCTGCAGACGTAGGGAAAGCGCCGCCAACAGATCGTCGAATACCGCACGCGGGGTGATGGGAAGGAGCTTGCGGCGAAAATGTCCGCTCGCTGTGCCCCAGATCAGATAGGCCAGCCCGTTCAGCATCAAGAGCCAGATCGCGGCAAAGTGCCAGGCAATGGCGCCGCCAAGCCACTCGCCGATGACGGCCCATTGCGGGAAGGAGAAGGGCAGAATGGGGGAGGCGTTGTAGATTTCCCAGCCGCTACCGATCAGTGTGACGATGGCGATCACATTGAGCCAGTGCATGATTCTGAGCGGCAATGGATGGATGGGGCGATGGCGGCGCATGGTCTTGCTCCTCCGAGGGTCTTACGCAGCCCACGTCATGCCCTAATTCCCTGGATAGGATCGAGGTATCGAAACCATAACCAAACGGTATTGGAGTGCTGTACGGCCCATACGCATCCTGTGCCTGACCGGACGGCACTGTGCCGCCCAGGCACTCTCGAACCTGGGGCGCCTGCCCCGAACTCAAGGAGACCAACATGATCCGTTTTCTCGGCGCCGCAGCCCTGATGCTTAGCCTCGCCTCCGGTGTGGCCTGGGCCCAGAGCAGCTCGGCGATGGGCCATGACGCGATGGGCCACAATGCGATGTCACATGCCAAGGCCATGGCCCATTCGGGCTCGGCCATGGGCCATGGGGTCATGGCACATTCCAAATCAGCCATGGCGCACAGCAAGATGGGACATTCGCCCATGGGCCATAGCAAGATGGGCCACAGCAAAATGGCCCACAGCGCCATGGGACATGGCGGCGCCTGAACGGATCTTGTCATTCTGTAATGCCGAGGCGCCGGGCCTTGATCGAGCCGGCGTCTTGGTTAGTTTTGGGGTGTGAAAGGAAACCACAATGGCCATGAGCCTCGATGATCTGCTGACGGCGGAACGCGAGCGGCGTAATGCCAGCGAGGCGATGCGCGTTGCCTATGAGGAAGTCGTGGGGACGCTTGGCTCCAATGACTTTCTTGCCAATGTGCTGGCAGAGGAGTCGCAGTTTCCGGACTTTATACTGCCAGACACGGAGGGACGCCTGGTCGCGCTTGCCGACCATCTCGCCCGTGGTCCGGTGATCGTACAGTTCTTTCGTGGCATGTGGTGTCCTTATTGCAAGCTGATGCTCAACGCGCTGGTTGAAGCTCTGCCCGAGATCAGGGACGCTGGCGCCAGCCTTCTTGCTCTGACCCCGGAGGTTGGGCCTTGGGCGCGCTCGGCCAAGCTGGATCGCGAGGCTCCGTTCAGCGTGCTGTCGGATGTGGATTGCGGGGTGGGGCTTGCGGCTGGCGTCGTTTTCCGCATTCCTCCCATCTACCATGCGCTCCTAAGCCGGGCTGGCGTTGATATCGGCGATCGCCATGGCAATGGAGCGGATTTTTTGCCGGTACCAGCCGCCTTCATACTTGAGCGCGACGGTCGTGTAGCCTGGCGCTTTATTGATGTCGATTTCACGCGCCGTGCGGCGCCTGAGCGGATCCTGGCCGCGCTGCGTGGGCTTGGCGACATGCAGCGGGGCTGACGTTATGGAGCTTACGCAGGTCCGCTATTTCGTGACGCTAAGCAGGCTGCTGAACTTCACACGTGCGGCGCAGGCCTGCAATGTCAGCCAGCCGGCGCTGACCCGGGCGATCCAACGCCTGGAAGATGAGTTGGGTGGTCCGTTGGTCTTTCGGGAACGCAACCTCACCCAGCTGACGGAGCTGGGACGGGCAATGCTGCCCCATCTGGATGCGATGCTCACCGCAGCTGAAGCGGCGCGGGCGCTTGCCGAGGCCCGCCGTCAGCAGCCTGCGGCCAGCCTGAAGATCGGTCTTGGGCCCGGTGTGGGGGCGGCAGCGATCGCGGGTGCCGTACGCGAGATTGCGCTTCTCATGCCCGAACTGATGGTGCGTTTTGAGGAAGCAGCGGTTGCGATGCTGGTAGAGGCCATGCTGTCGGACATGCTCGACTGCGCCATACTCCCGGCAGACTGTCCTTTGCCGGATCGCTTCAGGTCCTGGAAGCTTTACGAGGAAGGCGCGGTGGCGGTCCTGCCACCCGATCATCACCTGTGTGCGGCGTCCACCGTCACGGCCAAGGACCTGCATGGCGAGGTGTTGCTTCATGGCGAGCGTTGTGGCGGCTTTGTTCAGATGCTGGCACCAGACGGGGCGGACGGCATCCGCACCCGCCGCTGTGATGGCGGGACCGCGCATATTCTTGATCTCGTCGCCGCCGGGCTTGGCATTGCGGTGCTGTCCGAACGGATGGCAGTGCCGGCGCCACTTGTGGCCCGACCGGTGGTCGAGCCGCCGATCCGTCGAGAGGTTCGGCTCACGGCCGTTTCCGGACGACCTTATGGCGCGGCACTTGCCGGCTTTATCAAACTTTGCCGGGCCGGCCGGACGCATTGAGCGCGTGGCAATTCGCGCACGGGTCGGAGTGTCCGCTCCCGTGGGTGATGGCTGAATTGAGGTGACTTTCGGATTTGTCGCCTCAGCGAGGTAGACTTTGGCGATCTGTTTTTGGCTCCGATCACCCGGCCTTGCACCAAGCTTGAGGCGGGACACTCAAGCATGGGCCATGCGGATCACCCGCGAAGCGTTGCGGACGCTGGGCGGTGCTGAGCTGAGCGGGAAGGCGGGCGTCGTCGGTTCTTGGTGCCGCCTTGTCCACAACCATCGCCGCTTTGGCCGGCGCAGTACTTGAAAATCAGCTGCGAATGCCTCAAATGCAACACTTTCGGCGCTACGTGCAGAATGTATCATACTGATAATATTGTTATATTCATAATATCTTGCAAATACGAGAATTATGCGCGATTTTGCATAAATGATACCACGGCACCTTAAGCCAACCCTCGAAGACCGGCTCAAACAGTTTCCGGCGGTGGCGCTTCTCGGCCCGCGCCAATCGGGCAAGACGACTCTCGCCTTGGAATTGGCCGAGGAGCGCGGAGACAAGGCGATTTATCTCGACCTGGAAAATCCGGCCGACCGGCGCCGTCTTGACGATCCCGTTGCTTATCTCCGCGCTCAGCGCGGTCACCTGGTCATTCTCGACGAAATTCACCGCGCCCCGGAGATATTTACCGTTCTGCGGAGCGAAATCGATGCGCGCCGCCGGGCGGGAGAAAAGACAGGCCAGTTCCTTATCCTTGGCTCCGCCGCGCTCGACCTACTGCGACAATCATCCGAAAGCCTCGCCGGTCGAATCAGCTTCCTTGAACTGATGCCATTCCAGCCGCAAGAGGTGCTCCCGGTAGAAGGCGTCGAAGCGGCTGACAAACTTTGGCTACGCGGCGGATTTCCGGATAGCTTTCTCGCCGAGAGTGACGGCGAGAGCAGCCGTTGGCGCGCCGCGTTCATTCGCTCCTATCTCGAACGCGATATCCCGCAGTTCGGCGTGCGCGTTCCTGCGGGAACGATTGAGCGCTTCTGGACCATGCTGGCACATACACAAGGGGGCCTGTTCAATGGCCAACGCATCGCGCAAAGCCTCGGTGTCGGCTGGCACGCGGTCTCGCACTATCTCGGACTTCTCGGCGATTTACTGCTGGTACGGCGATTGCCGCCATGGACGGCCAACATCGGCAAGCGGCTCGTCAAATCGCCGAAAATCTATCTGCGCGATTCCGGCTTGTTGCATTCGCTGCTGAATTTGCCGACGCTCAATGACGTGCTCGGTCATCCGATTGCTGGCGCGAGTTGGGAGGGATTTGCGATGGAAGCGATCATCGCCGCCGCGCCAGATGGAACGAAGGCCTATTTTTATCGCTCGGCGACGGGTCAAGAGATCGACCTCGTGCTCGAATTGTCCGCCTCTCGCCTTTGGGCATTCGAGCTCAAGAAGTCGCTTTCGCCATCAGTAGAAAAGGGATTTCACGTGGCCTGCGCGGACATCGAGGCAGAGCGTAGGATGCTCGTCTATCCGGGGCAGGAAGCCTATCCCGGTGCTGGTGGCATGGAGGTCATGCCGTTGCTTGACGCCATAGCCGCCACCGGAAAGGCCGGTTCAAAGTTATGACGACTATGGCCAGGCCCTCGCGGTAGCGGGTTCGCTGTCTGGCGCAACTAGGACGCAGGTGGCCCATGCGTCACCGCCTTTTGAGCCCTTATTACTTGACATCCTCCCCGGCCTGAAGGCCGGAGATACCTACGGCGCTCAGGCGCGGCATTGATCCGCTCCTGAGTCGCTTCGGCGGGTTCCTGCTGCTGGCGGCATTGCTGCACCGCTCACTTCACAGGCGATCCGGGCTGCGGTGCTCCGCCTGAGCGAAGCGTCGCTCGTGTCCTGCCCTTCGTCTCGCAACGTCTGATTCCCGCGAGAGAGGATGTTGATCGCGCCGACGACATCGGCGTTTTCCTCGAAACCGCATTCGACGCACAGGAATTGCGCCTGCATCTGCCGGTTGTCCGCCGACACATGACCGCAGCGCGGACAGGTGCGGCTCGTGTACTGCGGCGGCACGGCGATGAGATGCCCGCCGGTCCACGCCAGCTTGTAGTCCAGTTGGCGGCGGAACTCGAACCAGCGTTGATCGAGGATGGACTTGTTCAAGCCCGACTTGGCCCGAACGTTTCTTCCCGGTGCATCTGCCGTGCCTGCCGCCGACCTGGACATGCTCCGCACCTGCAAGTCCTCGATACACACCATCGCGTGGTTTTGGCTGATCGTGGTGGAGCACTTGTGCAGGTAGTCGCGGCGGGCGTTGCCGATGCGGGAATGGATGCGCTGGACGCGGGCTTTCGCCTTCTTCCAGTTGCTGCTGAATTTGGTTTTGTGGCTCATGGCCTGCTGCGCCTTGCGCAGAGCCGTTTCATGCCGCTTGAAGCTATTGAGGGGCGCGTAGAACGTGCCGTCCGAAAGCGTGGCGAAGCGGGCAATGCCCATGTCGAGTCCGACCGCATCACCCTGCAAGATGGGCTGCTCAATCTCGCGCTCGGTCTGGATGCTCACGAACCACTTGCCGCAAGACTGGCTCACGGTGATGTTCTTTACCGTGCCCAGCACCTCGCGGCTGTTGCGGTAGCGCAGCCAGCCAAGCTTGGGCAGGAACAGGCGGTTGTTGGCCTGATCGAGCTTGATCTGTTTCGGGTCGGGATAGCGGAAGCTGTCGGACTGGCCCTTCTTCTTGAAACGCGGAACGTCGGCCCGCCTGGCGAAGACGTTGGCATAGGCCCGCTCCAGATCCTTGAGCGTCTGTTGCAGGGGGTGGACTGGCGCATCGGCCAGCCAGGCCGTTTGCGTGCTGTTGCGCCACTCGGTGAGCAGCTTGCACAACCCGGCGTAGCCGAGCGTCTTCTCGCCTTGCTCGTGGCGTTCCTTCTGCAGCGCCAGCGCCTTGTTGAAGACGAACCGACACGCGCCAGCGAAGCGGCGCATCTGCCGCTCCTGCTGGCCGTCTGGCATCAGTTCGTACTTAAAGGCTTGAGGGCGTAGCATACGTTAATTGTGCTTTCGGTCTATGAGCGATTTCAACGATATTAGACACGGGCGGCATTGCGTTTTCAGGATGCACGTCCATTTGGTTTTTGTGGCGAAATATCGCCGCAGGGTGTTCGATGGCGATGCCATCAACCGGCTGCGCTATCCTTCCCCGCCCTGAACGGCGAGGCTTGTCGCGCACCGGGTCATCTCCGTTTGCCCTCATCGCGCCCATCCCATCCTGTGCTCGCAACCTTGGCGCATCTTGATCACGCCAGGACCGCAGAGGGCTCTTCCGGGAAGCCCTGCCAGCCTTGACGCCAAATCAGACGCGCGGCCAAGCGTCCGCCACGGACGGCGCGCTTACAACTCCGCAAATTGGGGGTAAAAAGGGCGTCGGACACCAGAATGGGCGCGGCAGAGGTGTTGTACGGCTCCGCATGGCGGTGCGCCCATTTCCATCGTGCGCCAGTACATCGAACAGCAACAGACACCACATTAAAAACCAAAGGCAAGGACGGCTACCCCGTCCGCGCTATCCTTCCCCGCCCTGAACGGCGAGGCTTGTCGCGCACAGGGTCAGGAAAGTGGAGCGCGGCGGCGGCGCAAATTCAGATATGATTTTATGGTGCTCAGCAAAGGTTTGCTGGAACACGCGCCGTGAACGCGCTCAGCCGGAAGATGCGCCTGCCAAGTTACGCATTCGGACCGTCGCAAAATAGGCCTGGAGCAATTGCAGCGGCCCCACGGTACGTTTTCCCCGCTCTGTGCCACCCTCACCTGCGTGGGGGGCATCACCCGTTCAAACTGCCGCTCGGCGATCACCTGAGCGGTGGGCTCCTAGCGCCCTTCGCGTTGCCAGGCGATGAGGACTGTGGACAGGACCACAAGCAGCACCACCCAGGCCGGCAGGAGGGGTTTTTGTTCTGCACTGGTCACGCGATAGGCGTGGTTGGCCCTGAGGCCGATCCAGTGCCGGCCATAGTAGGGGTGGCCGGGCGCCACCATGCGCACGTCCGGCACGCCGCCATCGCTCAGCCAGTGCACCCTCCCCCCGCTCCTTTGTGCGAGGGGCTGAAGAATGCGCGCCGTGGCGCGGACATCCGCCATCTCTTTGGGATTGAGAGGGCCGGCAGCGGCAACCGCTGTCAGCGTACCGTTCTTCAGGCGATATAGACCAAGCTGATGAATGGTGAGGCTCGTGCCCCAGTTGCCAGGGCTCTCCTCGTGCAGCGTGCGCGTCAGCGTTTTGCCATCAGGCTCTCTAAGGATCACCGGTGGGGCGGACTTGGCGAGGGTGCGGCGATGCACATAAAGGGTGCCGCCACGGATGTTGGCGGTCAGTCGCTCGGCGCTCAGTTCAGGTTCTTTCATCAGCCAGTGCGCCACACGGCGCAAAAGCTCCGCCACGGGCCCGCCACCTTCGAAGCCGCGTGCCCACAGCCAGGACTGATCAGAAAGCAGTTCGGCAACCCGGCCCTTGCCGACATGATCGAGAACGAGCAGGGGACGGTCCTGTGGTCCCGTCATCAGGGTTTCGCCCGAGACAGCATCCGCGCCGATCAGGCGGAACCAGCTGCCCCATGTGGCCGGTTTGCCTGGAGCGTTGGCTCCGGCAAGTCCTGCGGTCACC
>JAJZGY010000020.1 GCA_021804785.1 Pseudomonadota bacterium
GGCGCGTTTCGTCGCACGTGACCCAGCTCCGCCTGCTTGATGCTGGGTTTGATTCTGGTGGGCGCCAACGTGTAGCGGAGGCTGCGCCCTGATGGGACCCGCCTGGGGCGCGGAGGCCCCCAATGCAGCCCCCACTTGACGCGGGAAGAGCGCAGTCTGCTTGCTGAGACTGATTGCGCGCATCTGATCGGGTTTTTTCTGGATGCCCATGCGTGGTGACGCGTTCTGACAGCTTGCCTTTGAGGGCAGTGGCCCCGGGGATTGCCCGGCCGTGGGCTAGGAGAGGGGAGCGGGGTTCGCGATACTAGGGTCATGAGATTTGCATCCGACAATGGAACCCTTGCCAAGCGTCACGCGCTCGCGCGCCGGCGACGCGTCGCCACTGGTCTTTTGCTTCTGGCGGCGTGCGCCTTCATCCTTACACAGTTTCTACCCAACAGTTTTGGCGTGCGCCTGCTGGATGCTGCGTCAGAAGCCGCCCTCGTCGGCGGCCTTGCCGACTGGTTTGCGGTGACGGCGATCTTTCGTAGACCCCTCGGCCTTCCCATTCCCCACACCGCGCTCATTCCCAAACGCAAGGATGCCATCGGAGAGGCGCTCGCCACCTTCGTACGCGACCGCTTTCTTGCTCCCGATCTTGTGGTGGCGCGCCTGCGTCAGAGCAATCGCGCCCGTCAGATTGCCGAGTGGCTGAGAAGTCCTCCCGCAGCATCGTTCGTGGCAGAACGGGCCGCCGCGCTCCTGCCAGTTCTCCTGGAGACAAGCGATTCGCCGGCGACCCGGCGCCGTCTTCTTGCGCTCGTCCAGCAGACTCTGGGCCGGATTGACGTCGCGCCGCTCTTCAGCGCGGCCATCGATGGGCTCATCGCGTCCGGGCGCCATGTGATTCTGATCGACATGGGGGTTGAGCTCGCCCGCACCTCGCTTGAGACACTTGAACCCATATTTCTGGCCAACGTCGCAGCGCGGACCGGACGGTTCTTTCCGGCCTATTTTGATCGCAAGATCGCCGATGGTCTGATCTTCGGCTTGCGTCACTGGCTGGACAGGATTGCAACACCGACAAGTGAGGAACGGGCGGAGGTCGAAGCCTGGCTGCGGCGCAGCCTCGAAAACCTCAAATACGCGCCGGGCTATCCGGCTCTGATGAACGAGCTGCGCCTTGCGATCTTCGAAAACCCTGCACTTCATACCTTCTTCACCTCCGCAGTTGATGAACTACGTCACGAGATTGAAGCCGATCTGACTGCGCATGAGCCAAAACTTCCCCTCCTGCTGGCCAGAGGCACCGAGCGCCTCGGCGCGGCGCTGGCCGAAAGTCCCGAACTGCAGGGTTATCTGAACAGCGCGCTCGAACGGCTCGTCACCGACTACATTGCTCCCTGGCGCTCGGCCATCAGCCAGTTCATCGCCGATGTGGTTGCCTCCTGGGATACGGCCACGATCGTTGAGGTCATTGAGCTGGAGGCGGGCAGTGATCTGCAGTTCGTGCGTATCAACGGCACAGTGGTGGGCGCCTTGATTGGCATCCTTCTGTTTCTGATTGCCCGGATGCTGTGAGCTTACAGATAGGGCAGGAGGAGACGCATCGCGGCATCGCGCAGGCGCTCGGGGAGGGGGGCATTGAGCAGAGCCTCCCGGTTGAGGGGCGTACTTGACTGTTCGATCCGCGCAAGCTTGCTGTCTATCTGCGCGGTCAAGGTGCGGTCATAGCATTCGAGCTCGAACTCGAAATTGAGTCTCAGCGAGCGCGTATCCCAATTACTGCTGCCAAAGCAGCAGAATTCACCATCGATGGTCATCAGTTTGGCGTGCTGGAAGGGTGCAGGGGCCAGGGCGATGCAGGAAAGTCCATGCCGAAAGAAGCGCAGATGGGCCTTGATGGCCCAGTCGAGTGCTTTGTGATCGGTGTGTGCCGGTATCAGGATCTTCACGTCAGCTCCGCGCAGCTGGGCCTGATGGATGGCAAAGAGGAGGCGTTCATCAGGCAGGAAATACGGGGTTGCGATCCGCACGCGTCGCCGGGCCTGCCCCAGGGCTGCACCGAAGAGCGTCTCGGTGGTGTAAAGATCGGCGTCCGGTCCTGAGCGCACACCGCGGGCAAAGACCTCGCCCACCGGGGCGAGAGGTGGCCACCAAAGTTCGCCTTCGAGCACTTCGCCGGTGGTGAAGCTCCAGTCCCGGGCAATCGAATCCATGATCTGATGCACTACCGGGCCTTCAACCCTGGCATGGAAGTCATCGACCCGTGCGCCGGCGTCGCTGTAGCTGGCGAGATTCTCATCGCCGATATTGAGGCCCCCGGCAAAGCCCAGATCCCCATCAATGACGAGGAGTTTCTTGTGGCTGCGCATGTTGAGAAAGGGCATGCGCCAGGGAAAATAGGTGTGCAGGAAGCGGGCCGCTGGCACGCCTGCGGCCCGCAATTGCCGCCAGGCAGGGCTACGAAAATATCCCCCGCCAATGCCATCGATGAGCACGCGCACAGCAACGCCGCGCTGTCTGGCCTGGCCCAGGGCTTCGACAAATTGCCGACCGATCCCATCGTCGCGAAAGATATAGGCGCTCAGAGCAACGCTTCGGCGGGCGGACCTGATGGCCTCCAGCATCACCGGATAGGCCTCATCCCCCCCGTGCAGAAGCGTGATCCGGTTGCCGGTGCAAAGGGGGCTGGTATTGAGGCGGCCACCAATGGCGGCAAGCTTGGCGATGGGCTCGGGCAACTGTGGTTCGGGGGGCGGTATACCGGCCGCTACCGGCTCCTGTTCCAGGCGATGTAGGCGTAAGGCCCGGCGGGTCACGCGGTTGATGCCAAAGATGTAGTAGAGAAGCCCTCCTGCCAGGGGGACGAGCCAGGTGATGCCGATCCATCCCAGGGCCGAGCGGACGTCTGCCTTGCGCAGGAGTACGTGGCCACTGACAAAAGCCGCCGTCGCAAGGTAGATGAGGATGAGGACCAGAACTTCCGGCCGGGTCAGCCCATGAACGGGAATGAACGACAGGAGCATCATGGCAGATCCGGCCCAGCCTTTTTTGTGTGACGACACCATAAGCCAGCGCGGAGCTGAACCGTTGCGCAAAGTTCCGCGTTGACGCCGTGGGGTACCAACTCCATATACCGGGCATGCATGCGCGGTTGAATGGGCCTAAGCCAAGCGAGCAAATGACGGTCGACGGGCCTGCCGGCGTCCCGCGGTCTGTGCTGCGGGTGGTGAGCTGGAACCTTTTGCGCCTGGTGGGCGCGGGGGTCGAGGACGTGGCCGAGCTGATTGGCCGCTACCAGCCCGACCTGATGCTGATGCAGGAAGCGACTGCCGAAGTTGGCGCCCTGCCGGAGCTGGTAGGTGGCACCCTTCACCGCGAGCCGATGGACCGGCGGGTCTATGGCCTTGCCGCCTGGAGTTCGCGCCCCCTGCCACCGCCTTCGGCATTGCCGCTGCCGGTCTCCCGCATGCCCGGGAGGGTGCCGCCCCGCCTGTCCCAGATCATCAGTTTTGCCGGCGTTACCTTCGCCAATGTGCATTTGAGCCATGGCCAGCTTTTGAACCGGATGCAACTCCTGCGTATCGTGCGCAACATAGAGGGGCCGTTGGCCATTATCGGTGACTATAATGCCGTGGGGCCCATTCGCATGCGCGGGTTTCGGGATATTGGCCCGCGTGAGCCCACCCACACCGCCAACATCATTCCCTTCCGTCTTGATCGCTGCATGGCCCGGGGCATCGATTGTCGGGTGGCGCAGGTCGCTGACCGCGGGCCTTCGGATCATCATCCGATTGTTCTGGATCTCGGCGTGGCCGAAGGCTGAGCACAATCTCGCGATTTAGACCTTTGGTTCGGATGCGAAATCTTTCGCCTGCGCGGCGCCCCCGCCAGCGCGAGACGTGAACTCAATGTCTGTGGTCCCTGACGTCCTGCCTGTCGTCAAAGCTGCGAGCCGTTCGCAGGCTTGCGTGAACGATTGGCGGCAACTGCGACAGGATGTGCGGGAAAAAAGAGTGAGGATAGATTTGCCGTGCTGACTGGAATAGTAGACGGGCGTTGCAATCGGAAGACACGCTATGGAAAACGCACGCAAAGACCTTGGTCGGCTAAGTGATCTGGAAGCCATCGACAAGCTTCTCACTGTGAGCGGACAGAAGCTTCTCGATGTCGGTTGCGCCTCTGGTGCGCAGGACCGTGAACTGGTAGCCCGTGGTGCAAGCGTGCTCGGGGTTGAACCTGATCCCATCCAGGCAGAGAAAAACCGCAATGCCAAGCCGCTTGCAGGACTTCAGTTCGCCGAAGCTCGCGCACAGGCGCTGCCGGCCGAAGATCGGAGCATGGACGGTGTTTTCTTCTTCCGTTCTTTGCACCACGTTCCGATGGATGCGATGGACGCCGCGTTCGCCGAAGCGGCGCGGGTTTTGAAGCCAGATGGGCTCTTGTGGATTGTTGAGCCGGGTATGACGGGAACACATTTTCCGCTGATGCGCCCCTTTCATGATGAGACCGTAGTGCGCAACGCCGCACAGGCAGCCCTGGCCCGTAACGGCAACAAGCTTTTCGAGAGCGTTGAGCTGTTCACGTACTTCGTTTATCCGCGCTTTGCGGATTTTGCGACCTTCGTGAATCAGGTCACGGGGCAGACCTTCAATAACATCCAGCGCAGCCAGGTCGAGACCGACGGCGTGCGCGCAGCCTTCGAGGCGGGTCGTACCAAAGACGGTGACTATGAATTCGAGCAGCCAATGCTCCTTAATATCTACCGTCAGCCCAAGACAGCGCGCTGACAGGCAGTGCTGTACCCCGCTACGGGGGCATCAGATATGCCGATAAGGTCTGAGCAAGGACAGCTCGGATCCGGACCACGTCCGCGAGCGGTCTAATAGGTGATGGTCAGGACGGCGAGAGATCGCCCCTCGATGGTTTGATGTCGTTGCGTGGTGTGCCCGCCCAGATTGGGAACGGCTATGGCTGCCGTCCGAACAGCGATCACGGGTGAAATCCCGCTGGCACAGAACGCGACGAGCGGGGCGGAAATCGCATGCTCCACCACAGCCCTTTGAAGGAGTGTCGGCGCGATGGCGCTGGGTGCTGCGACCTCGCAGTGTGAGACGACGTTTGCGCTGATGCCAAAGCGCGCGGTGGCTGATGAACCTGCCCGCGTCCCGGCGCGGGCGATCGATACCGGATGCACAAACCCGAGGACACTCGCTTCGACGAGTGCCGCAACGGCAAAGCAGCCAAGACCCGTGCGCATCGGATACCCCCGGTTCCTAAGCGCTATTCAATCCTGCATTGCTTACGGAGACGTTAGCCGGAGGATATGATCTCCGGCGCAGGCTCCGCTGCGGATCTATCAAAAAGCCTAGTCGTGTTGCAGCTATCTTTCAATAGGTGACGGTAACGACTATCGAGTCCGAATAATTTCCCGCCCGGATCAATTGTTGGGGCGTAATTTGCCCGTAAACCGTCAGATCCGTGCGTTGACGTCGACGCGTGGCCTTCATGGATCCGGACACCGTGCTGCTGCCGCCGGTGCCATCCCCCCAGACTGTCGTGTGAGCATTATCACTGTAGAGATTATAGGCAAGCTGGTCGCCTGCGCCCAGCATGAGGCGAATGCCGTAATTGCCTGAAAGACCGCTGCTCAGAGCCACTGTATAGGTCACGAGTTCTGGGCTTCCGGTGGTCCAGCAGGACAGACGCAGCTGTGATGTCGAGCTTGTCGGCGTTGCAGAGATAGGATCAAAATTGCCGAAGCGCAGTCCGGTCGCCGATACCGAACAGATGCAGGACAGGCAGGCCGCGGACGCAGGGATGCCTGAGCCTGATGCAAGAATGAGTGCAAGTACCAGTCGCGTACGAAAATGTCCGGACATCAATGTCCTCCTATGGGTTCGCAGACAAGGGGGCCGATCCGCGGCTGCAGAACCCCTCTTGGGAAAGTGGGGACTCGAACCCGGCAATCTCCCCCGGCCCATGTCGCTGACAGCATGCTTCCGTCGTGGACATCTTCCACATAGACATCGCCATCATACCCTGAGAATGCGGCGTCGGCACGCCCGTCGACCGTTATGGAAACACCGGCAGGGAAGGGACGGCCTCCTGGCAGCAGCAGCAAGATCACCGCACCATCAGATTTGTGAACCGGGAATTTGGCCACAACACCCGTACCGTAGGCAGGAACGAGCGTGAGCGTAGAGCGTGTCATGGTTGCCGACAGCGGCAGGTCGCGCGGATCGATCCGGATGTGATTGTTCTGGTAAGGAGCGAGCTGAGGCAGCGGCAGGCGCCCGTTCGCATCCGTCCGTCCGACGAGCTGGTTTTCCTGATAGACACGTACATCTGGGTACCCCGGAACTGATGCCACACCGAAGGCGGAACCCAGATCGCGCGCGGCAAAGATGCTGCCGTCACTATAGGCAAGCGAGCCATCACTCAGGAGTCTTGCCGCAAGCCCGTTCTGCGTGTCGGCGACATCCGCGGTAAGGGTGCTCACACTGTTGTGCCAGGTAAGGGTTCCGTCAGCGCGGGTATAACTGCCTGGGGTCGCGCTCAGGTCATATCCGACGCCGCTGCCGAAGGGGGCACTTTTCTGGTACTCGAGGTGCCCGCTCGTGCCCAAGGAGTTGGAATTGAATCCTGCGTCCGCGGATGCCCGGTTGCCTAGGGGCACGGTGAGCAAAAGTCCGACGGCGGTCGCAGAGCCTCCCGGACTGCTGTGACTGAACTGCGCAAAGGCATTGACATAAACGCGATCTGAAACCGGCACGCTGTAGCTCAGTCCCACGACCTGGGTGCGGGAGTGATCAGCTGTCGCAAGCAGTGTGAAATTTGCCGCGACTTCCCCGAATCTGCCGAGTGAGAGACTGGCATAGGCTTCTCCCTGTTCCTGGTATTGCGCGGCGACAAAGGTGACACCGGTTGGAAGATAGCGTTGGCTTGCGACCTGGTAGCTGAGCGATGCGCTCCATATCCGCCCGATGTAGCTGTAGGCGGCCCGCCCCAATACGCCATCGCCGCGTCCGCTGTGACTTCCTGCAAGCGCTGCCGAAAATTCGCCGAGGGCAGGGATGACGAAGGTCGCATCGATCCCAGCTACCTGGGTCGTCGAGCCGATGTCGACATGACCCTCGGCGGTGAGATCATTGGTAAGCCCGCGCCGATAGTTTGCGCTGGCAAGTGGCGTTGCGTAGTCGAAGCTGCGCTGGGTATAGCCATCGCGCAGCACGCCGAGGCTCACCGAGTAGTCGTCAAGCCCGGCTTTGAGCAGATGCGATGAGGCGTAATAGGGAACGGTGATGGTCTGCTGAACTCCGAGGACATTGGCAATGGTAAATGCGATATCGCCGGAGCCTGTCACGGCCGGGATCTGCTGGATGTCGAAGGGACCCTGTGGCACTGTACTGCTGAAGCGCAGTGCATCATTGACATAGGCCTGTACGGTTGACGGCAGTGCCGCCTGTCCGGAAAAGCTTGGCATGGGAATGTAGATGAACTGTGGCTGGAGCGTGAAGTCGGTGCCGAACTGGAGCCCGCCGAAGCGCACCGGACTTGCCCAGTCGGTTCCGCGCGAGATGGCGTCGCCCAGGGTTAGCCGCGTCATGGTGTCGGGATCATCGTGGACGAGACTCGTGTCCAGGCGGATGAGATGGTTCGCGGTCGAACCCGTCGTACCCGTGATCGGCAGCGACATGGTGTTGGTGATAACGCCCCAACTGTCCGACAGGGCGGTATCGAGAAAGGTGCCGGCTGAGACTTGTCCCCCGGATAGCTGCGCGCTTCCTACATAATTGAGGAACACGGAGGGAGTGGCGGGAGTGATCGCGTGTTTGATCCGGGCTCCGCCAACATAGACGCTGGGCAGGCGTTGTGCCGGCGGCAGGGTGAGGACGAGGGTCTGGCTTGGCGCATCGATGCGCAAGTCCAGTTGGGGAACTGCCGACAGATCGAAATAGGCCGTGCCCGCCTCCTCGATCCGGCCCGTTGGCGGTTCGCGAATGCGCCAGGCGCGCAGCTCTCGGCTTGTAACGAAGACCCGGCCATCCTTTTGCAGTATCCGGACGACACCTTCCCTGGTGCCGTTGAGCTCCACCGAAAGCAGGAGGATCTGTGCGCCCCGCACAGGGGCTGGCGCTTGAGCCTGGGCGGTCCCGTCCATCAACAAGCCACAGCCGAGGACGAGAACGAATCTACTCAGACCCCTCAGCATCGCCGCCGGCGCCTACTACGAGCTTGCGCTCCACGGAGGCGCTATCCGTCTCCGCATTCAGGGTAACGGTCGTGCCGGAGGCGAGGGCCGCAGTTTCGGGCAGTGTCCAGCTGTGCCGCTGACCGGCCAGTACATAGGCCGGCTTGTCGAGTGTGACGAGGAGGTGTCCCTGCGCCCCGGTGATCCTGAGACGTCCGATTTCGATATGGGCGGTGCCACGATTGATCGCCTGCAGCTGCAACCGCGCACCATGAACGCGGCGGAGCGACCAGAGGACGTCCGGCTTGTCGTTCGGGCTTTCGACGAAGATCGGGACGCTGATATTCAGTACCGTCTGCACCTCTCCTGCCTGCAGAAGACGCTGTTCGGGTACCTGGGTGATCAGCACGCGATAGGTTCCCTCGCTGTTGGCGGGCGGCCGTTCCAGTCCGAAGCGCACGATCTGAGTGGCGCCGGCGGCGAGTCGGAAGCCTGGCGGGTTGGCTACGAGGTCATCTGTCGGCGAAAGCACGTCCTTGCCGTTGTCCTGCGTCCAGTGACGCAGACGTATCTGCATCAATACGCCGGTGTCGCCGCCGTTCTTTACCTCAAGAGAGGCTATGGGTGCCTTGGCAGAAAGTGTGACCCGTACCGGCGTGACGATGATATTGGCTGCCGAGGCTGGTAGGGCTGCGAGAAAAAGACCGGCCAGCATCCAGCTCCCCAATGGCCATCTGCGCATTTTCGACCGTCCTAATAAGTTATGGTTGCGGTGACTGTATCGGTATAGGCGCCAACCGGAACGTTCTGCAGTGCCGGAACCTGCCCATAGACGGTGAGCGTCGCGGCGGTTCCTCCTGCAGTACCTGCGAGGGTGTCGGTACCGACCGTATTGCCCCAGTTTATGGTTCGCGAACTGTCCTGGTAGAGCGCATAGTTCAGGGTGTTGGCCCCGTTCGTCATCTTGCGTGCGGTCACCGTTGCCCCTGGCGCCGAGCCCGCATTGAGCCCAACATTGTATGTGGTACCGGTGGTGCAGAGAATGGTGATGGTGCTCGTCGAATCGAGCGGTGTCCCAGCGGTGGGATCGTAATTGCCAAAACCAAGCGATGTTGCCGAGATGTTGCAGGCCTTGGTTGCGGTGGCGGTAACAGTAAATGTGGTGGTTGCTGTTGCAGCGAGAGCCGGCTCGACCATATTCGGGCAGACCATCGCTGCCATGCTCAGCAGAGTAGCGAGTTTGCGCATACGCATGAAGGATCTTCCGTTTACAGAATGTGCTGCATGTCCGGGAGGATCATGCCGCTTCGACGGTACATATTAAACAGAATGTCAGATTCAAGAAACATACGGACAATTACGGACAATTACGGGCGATGTTTTTGCGCCAGATCTATGCGCGCGAATTTGGGTATGTTTTGTATGCGGTTAATTTCTGGAAATTGCGGGGGGGGGGACTGTCAACAACGCGAAGTGACCGAAGGACGGCACCACGATTCTGAGCGTCCAAGCCGCGCGCGATGCGGTGCGGGCAGGGTTTGCCATCCCTTCACCAACCTATGGTAGGGGCTTTGGGCGAAGCGGATGCAGAAGAGATGGACGCAATTCTCTCGGGGAGCTGTGCCGCCTCACGGCGGCAGGTGGATCGCGGTAGCAGCCAAAACCTTCCTTGCGATGTTCTCTGCCATGCGCCCAGCATCATCGCTTGAGGTGGCGATGATGCTGGTAAGACCTTGAACCGCGCCGATGATTTCTTCAGCGAGCCCCTTGGCCATGGAGATCAGCATCAAAACTTTGGGCGCGTGGGGGATTCTTGCGAGAGCCTCTTCCATGCGGGCTGCAATCAAATAGGCTGCGGTCACGTCTTTGCACATAAGCTTGGACGGGTAGCCGAATTGTCCGGATCATCAGAGTGAGGCGCGGATCTGCGTTGGACGAACGTGGACTGTGCGGGTTCCAATCAGTCTCCAAGTTACTGAGGCATGGTGTGACGCAGGGGGCTCTCTGGCGGTTTGATGCGCCCATGGCTGGTGGATTCTGAAAGAGACTGCTCTCGGCTTCGCGGGCTATGAGTAGCATCCCGTGACGGTTGGTTGTGGCCGGTCCTCTCAAACGGGCACCTCGCCCCGCCGCAACACAGGCCCGCGCGGATTTTCCTCACTCAGGCCCGCGTGAGAATAGAGAAGTGGTGGCCGGACCTTGAAGTTCGAGCGCACTGGTTGTGTGTTGACGATGAAAGTGGAGGGGAAGTCCTTGTGGTGCGCATTTTCGTGAGGAGAGGCCTTGGGGTTACGAGCCCTGCCTTTCCCTTCGGGGACTCAATTCTGCGTGACTCAGATTGCCTGCACCCTTCTCTCCTGACATGACCTGGCAGGGGACTTGGGGGCCGCGGGCCCATGTTCCAGGCATTTTCCTCAAGCTTAGCGGTATATTATCCTAAGGCCGCGCTGCTCTAAGGTCCGCGGAAGTGCTTGAGAATGCAGGAGTTGACGGGAGTAACCATAAAATTCGACACAATATTCGGGTAGAGCAGCACTTGACCGTCTAATTGCGACCGCCTACCACGCGCCCGCGACGAATGAATGGTTCGTTCTTCGGTTCAGGAGCCCTGATGCGCGCCCCGCGGAAACTTGCCTTTGCCTTGATGTTGGGTGCGCTGGCCCTCACCGGATGTGGGTCGGGTAACCAGAAGTTTGTCCCCCCTCCTCAGGACGTGGGGGTGGTGGACATCCACGCCCACAGGGTTCTGCTCACGAGCGAGCTTCCCGGGCGCACCGTGCCTTACGCGATTTCAGATGTCCGCCCCCAGGTGAGTGGCATCATCCTCAAGCGTCTTTTTGTGGAAGGCAGCGAGGTGAAGGCAGGGCAGGTTCTCTACGAGATCGATCCCAAGCCCTATCAGGCGGCCTATGACAACGCCAAGGCGGCGCTGGCCAGTGCCGTCGCCAATGCGGTAACCAAGGTCGCCGCGGCCAAGCGCTATGCGAGCCTGCTCAAGGTCAATGCCATTGCGGTGCAGACCTATGATGATGCCAAGGCTGCGGCTGAGCAGGCCAAGGCCGCGATCGAACAGGCCAAGGCCAATCTCGAGACCGCGCGCATCAATCTCGGCTATACGCAGGTGACGGCTCCGATCTCTGGTCGAATCGGCATCTCGACCGTCACCCCTGGCGCGCTGGTTACGGCCGATCAGAGCACCGCCCTCACCACCATCCAGACCCTTGATCCCATCTATGTCGATATTCCGGAGTCAAGCGCACAGCTGCTGCAGTTGGAGCAGGCGGTGGCGCAAGGCCAGATGACGCCGGTCCAGAAGCTGAGCGCCAATGTCGAGCTGGTGTTGCCCGATGGCAGGGCTTATGCGCAGAAGGGCAAGCTGCAATTTGCTGATGTCACGGTGGATCCCAACACGGGCTCGGTGACGCTGCGGGCCATTTTCCCCAATCCCAACCGCGTGCTGTTGCCGGGCATGTTTGTCGAGGCCAAGGTCGCAGAGGGCGTGGATCCGCACGCCATTCTCGCGCCCCAGCAGGGTGTTGCCCACAATCCCAAAGGTCAGCCCACGGCTCTTGTGGTCGGCAAGGACAACAAGGTCGAAATGCGTGTCCTGACCGTCGGTCGTGCCATTGGCAATGCGTGGCTTGTCCATTCAGGTCTCAAGCCTGGAGACCGGCTGATTGTGGAGGGCCTGCAGAAGATCAAACCCGGACAGGTGGTCAAACCCGAAACGGTGGCGTTGCCGGTCTATCAGCCGCAATACATCAGCGCCGGCGGCACCTCGACCAAAATCGGGGGACAGTAGCGGCGCATGTCACGCTTCTTCATCGAGCGGCCGATCTTTGCCTGGGTTATTGCCATCGCCATCATGCTGGCCGGAGCGCTCTCGATCTTCGGCCTGCCCATCGAGCAATATCCCGACATCGCGCCACCCGCGATTCAGATCCATGCCAACTATCCCGGCGCGTCGGCCGAGACAGTCGAAAACTCGGTGACCCAGGTCATCGAGCAGCAGCTTACTGGCATTGACGGGCTACTCTATTTTTCCTCGAGCAGCGACAGCTCGGGCAGTGTTGATATCACCGTGACCTTCGCACCCGGAACCGATCCCAACATCGATCAGGTGCAGGTGCAGAACAAGTTGCAGCTCGCCACTCCCTTGCTGCCCCCCGAAGTCAATGCGCTGGGCGTCACGGTCGCCAAGGCCCGCTCCAACTTCCTGATGGTGGTGGCGCTGTATGACCCAAGTGGCACCTACACCAACATCGATATCGCCAATTTCATGGCGAGCAATCTGCAGGATCCCATCGCCCGGGTTCCTGGGGTAGGCAATGTCCAGCTGTTCGGCACCGAATATGCCATGCGCATCTGGCTCAACCCGTTCAAGTTGCGCACCTACCATCTGATGCCTTCGGATGTGATCGCAGCGATCCAGGCACAGAATATCCAGGTTCCGGCCGGCTCGATTGGTGCCGCTCCTTCCATCTCCGGACAGGAACTGAACGCCACAGTGACGGCGCAATCGCGGCTTCGGACGCCGGCCCAGTTCCGCAACATCATCCTGCGTACCAGCTCCGGCGGCGCCACGGTGCGGCTCGGCGACGTGGCGCGGGTGCAGCTTGGCGCCGAGAGCTATGGCATGGTGAGCCGGCTCAATGGCCATCCCGCGGCGGGCTTTGCCATCGAGCTGGCTCCGGGGGCAAATTCCCTCAATACCGAAAGAGCGGTGATCGCACGCGCCGAGGCGCTGATGAAGTCGGTACCGCCACAGCTCAAGCTGGCGTTCCCGGTGGACTCGACCAAGTTCGTAAGACTGTCGATCCATGATGTGATCATTACCCTCTTCGAGGCCATCGGCCTTGTCGTTGCGGTAATGTTCGTCTTCCTGCAGAACTGGCGCACCACGCTCATTCCGGCCATCACGATCCCCGTGGTGCTCCTCGGTACCTTCGGGGTGCTCGCCGCCTTCGGTTACACCATCAATACCCTCACCATGTTTGCGCTGGTTCTGGCAATCGGCCTTCTCGTCGACGACGCGATCGTTGTCGTTGAAAATGTCGAGCGCATCATGAGTGAGGAGGAACGAACGCCGCGCGATGCCACCATGCAGTCGATGGAAGAAATCCAGGGGGCGCTTATTGGCATCGCCTTGGTGCTGTCGGCTGTGTTCCTGCCTATGGCATTCATTGGCGGCTCAACAGGGGTGATCTATCGTCAGTTCTCGGTCACCATCGTCTCTGCCATGGTGCTGTCGATCTTCGTGGCTCTCATCCTCACTCCGACGCTGTGTGCGACGCTGTTGAAGCCCATCGATAAGGGTGCTGAAGCGGCACGAAACCGTTTTGCCAGGACCTTCAACACGTGGTTCCTGCGCAGTACAGCCGCCTACCGCCGCGGTCTTGAATGGGTGATCGATCACCCGGTGCGGCCCCTCTTCCTCTATGTGGGTGTCGTTGGTCTTCTGGTTCTTCTCTTCCTCAATCTGCCAACCAGCTTTCTGCCGAACGAAGACCAGGGCTTCATCATGGTCGAGTTCATGTTGCCCCAGGGGGCAACCCAGGCGCGGACGCTTGAGGTCGGCAAGAAGATCGAGCACTTCTTCCTCGTCGACGAAAAGCGCAACGTGGAAAATCTGTTCGTCAATGCCGGCTTCAGTTTTGCGGGCAGTGGCGAGAATGCGGGCATGGCCTTTGTCCATCTGAAGGACTGGAGCAAGCGTCCGGGCTTTGCCAACAGCGCCCAGGGCATTGTTATGGCCGCCTATCGTGCGCTCTCCAAGGTACGCGATGCCCAGATCTATCCGTTGATCCCGCCATCGGTTCCCGGCCTTGGCCAAAGCCAGGGTTTTGACCTTGAGCTTGAGGATCGTGGCAATCACAGCCATGCCTGGCTGGTGAAAAAGGAGTTTGAGCTCCTGGCCATGGCGGCGAAAAGTCCAGAGCTGATGGGCGTACGACCCAATGGCATGCCGGATACCCCGCAGCTCCATGTCTCCATCAATCCGCTCAAGGCGACGTCACTGGGACTCAATCTTGCTGAAGTTGACACCACGCTGCAGGCGGCCTGGGCTGGCATCTTCGTCAACGACTTTATCAATGATGGCCGCGTCAAGCGCGTCTATGTCGAAGGAGATGCGCCCTATCGCATGCAACCGAGTGACCTTTATGACTGGGCGGTGCGCAATTCGAGCGGCACGATGGTTCCGTTCTCCGAATTTGCCACAACCTCGTGGACCAGTGGGCCGTCCTCGCTCGAGCGCTACAACGGCTTCCCGTCAATTGAAATCCAGGGCTCAGCCGCGCAAGGTGTGAGCTCTGGAACGGCCATGCACGTGATCGAGAACCTCGTCTCCAAGCTCGGTTCGGGCATTGGCTATGAATGGACGGCACTGTCCTATCAGGAACAGCTCTCCGGCTCGCAAGCTCCAGCGCTTTATGCGATGTCGGTGCTCGTCGTCTTCCTCAGCCTGGCGGCGCTTTATGAAAGCTGGTCGCTGCCGTTCTCGGTGTTGCTCGTCATTCCCCTCGGTGTCGTGGGAGCGCTGCTGGCTGCGTTCGGTCGCGGTCTCACCGATGACGTCTTCTTCCAGGTCGGTCTGCTGACGACAATCGGGCTGTCGGCCAAGAACGCCATTCTGATTGTCGAATTCGCGGAATTTGCGGTGCGACGCGGGGAGGAAGCCCGACGCGCGGCCATGGAAGCGGCACGGCTGCGGTTGCGGCCCATTCTGATGACGTCGCTGGCCTTCATCGCCGGCGTGCTGCCACTTGCGGTGGCGACCGGAGCAGGTGCGGCCAGCCAGAATGATATCGGTACCGGCGTCATCGGCGGCATGTTGAGTGCGGTGCTCCTCGGCATCTTCTTCGTGCCCCTGTTTTTCCTTATGATCCAGCGCTGGAGCGAGCGCAGGGCCCGCCGTCGCAGCGCCAGCAATTAAACGGGTGGGCAAGGCAAGAGGCGGCTTCAGCATTTGGCTGGGCGCGCGCACCTTTTCAGCCTCGGGATTCTTTGCCGCGAATGCCGAGAGTACTTTGCGCCCGGAATGGATGACGTGCGTTCGGCAAGGCGTGGCGGCCTTGCTGTGGCCCGCTGGGGTTTCGTGAGCGCTGTGCAGCCGGCCGTGAAGGGGGGCTAGTAGACCCAGCCATTGGTGCCGGCAGCGGCTCCCAGCACGGTGATGACGCTGATGATGAGGGCGATCCAGTGCAGGCGCTGCAGCAGCGCGAGGGTCTGTGCAGGGGCCCTTGCGCCGCGTTCCTCCAGCCACTCCTCGACAAAGAGAGGTTCGGCGATGAAGAGGACGACGATAAAGAGCGTCCATACGAGCAGCATCGCATCAAGCCACCAGTAGGTCGGTACGAAGAAGTAGGGCCACAGCCCCAGGACCAGTACCATATAAAGTCCGCTTGCGCCGGCCAGAAGCGTCGCCGCCCGCGCGTGCCAGGCAAAGCGTCCTTCAATGCGCCGGAACATGGCGAGGCCGTCGTGCGGATTGTCCATCGCCCGGGCAGCGGGAAGCAGCACGGTCGTGACCATGGCCACGCCGCCGATCCACCAGACGATGGCGAGAATATGAAGGGCAACAGCGAGGGCGATATCGTTCATCAGGTCCTGAGCATGGCCTGATCGCGCGGTCGACACAACATCGGGCCGTAGCGAAGGACGAAGAGAACGAAGGCGGTGATCCAGAAGCCCGCCGCCACGCTCAGGAGCGGCAAGGTCCAGATCGGAGAGAAGGCGGCAATAATGCGGAAGAGCGCTGCCAGCAGCACGGCACCATAGAGGAGCGTGGTCGTGCGGTCAGCGGTGAGCTTGCGGCCAGTGTGGCCACGGGTGGCCCGTGTCATTACTCCAAGAATGGTGGTGCCGGCCGCGCCCACGGTCATGGCATGGATGCCGGCGCTCAGGGGCACGGCCGGGCTCAGGATCGCGGCCCCGAGCAAGCCCGCACCCGCGCAGAGCCAGCCATAGCCAATGTGCAGGATAACAAGCAGGGGTTCGGCAAGGGTGCGGATGCCTTGCCAGCGTGACAGGCGCCACAGATTGGCGATGGCGCTGAAGATGAGAAGAATTCCTGCTGCCGGCAGATGCGGGAAGAACGCCCAGGCAAAGAGCCCGAGATGAAGGCTGGCAAGGGCGACGCGGTCAGCCGGTCCGGGCATGGCGGGAAGCGCGGTCACGCGGCGCTGTGACAGCCAGTTGCGGGTGAAGCCCGGAATGATGCGCCCGGCGATGACCGAGACCAGGACGAGCACCGCGCCAAGGCCAAGCCGCCAGCCGAGGCCGTTGGGAACAGCAACCCCGTTGGCCTCAAGATGCATCAGCAGATTGGCAATCGTGAGCACGATGACCGGCATGATCATGGGAATGTTGCGCCGGTCTTTGCCGGCGATGAGTTCGCGGGCGACGATGGCGCTAAGCGCCAGCGGAAAGGAAAGATCGGCAGCGATGGCAAGCCAGGCCGGCAGCCACTGGGAGATCAGGCAGCTGACGCGCCCGAGAAGCCAGAGCGCGGCGAGGATGCCGAGCGGTGCGCCGCTGACGGGCATGCGGCGGGTCCAGTTCGGTATGGCCGTGAGCAGGAAGCCGGCCACTGCAGCCATGATGAAGCCGAAGAGCATTTCATGGATGTGCCAGGCGAGAGGATCAAAGCGGCTGGGCAGGCGCAGCTGGGTATTGAGCATGGTGATCCAGAGCGCCAGCGCTACCGCCGCCCAGATCCCGGCGGCAAGGAAGAACGGACGAAAGCCGCCGGTCAGAAGTGTCAGCGCGCGCGCCGGGCGCGCGCGCATCGCAGCCGCGCTCATTCGGCGGGCTCCATGACCTGATTGACCCGATCACCTGCCGGAACGAGGACCTGCAAAAAACCAGGCACGAGGGGACGCAGCTTGACGAGGAAATCCCACGCCATCACGAGGGCCCCCAGGGCGAACACGAAGTCGCCCGGCATGCGCATCCATTGCCGGAACAATGTGGTGTTGTAGAAGGCCTGGCTGCGGGCATAGGCAAGAGCGTGATCATAGACGGCGGCAAGCTGTGACCAGCCGATCGGGAAGAAGTTGAACACGATCCACAGCAGCAGCCCGCCATTGTAGAGCCAGAAGACCCAGCGTCCGGCCCTTTCGCCGAATGGATGGGCATCGCCGGCTTCATACCGCAGGCCGAAATAGATCAGCCCGATGCCAAGCAGGCCAAAGGCACCGAACAGCGCTGTATGGGCCTGGTTGAGGGTGAGGAAAGTTGCGTGTTCATAATAGTTCACGAGCGGGGCATTGAGCAGGCCGCCGCCGAACACGCCGGCTCCGACGAAGTTCCAGAACGCGGCGCCGATCACATAAAGACAGGCAAGACCGTATTTGAAATCACCATGGACCCTGATGAGGTGATGTTGCTCGATGGCTTCGATGACGAGGAGCATGAGTGGCAGCACCTCGATGACGGAGAACATTGAGCCGATCGGCATCCACATGCCAGGTTCGACGGCCCGTTCGGCGATGGCGGAATTGAAGATGGGCCCGAGCTCTGTGTCGTTGCGGATCTTGGCGTAGAAACCGTGCCCGAGAGCGTGGATCTGCTCTTCGCTGGGAATGGTTGCGGCCCTGGATCCACCCGGCTCGGACATGGAGCACTCCCTGAAACAAGTATAATCAATACTTGTTTTCAACACTATTGCCGGGAGAGGCGAAAAGCAATATTGTTGATATAGCTTTTATTCGGGTGCGACAAAGCGTGCGGCTGACCGTCTATACCGATTATGCGCTGCGGCTTCTGATGTATGTGGCGCTCAAGAACGAGGGTCTGGTCACCATCCAGGAGGTGGCCGGCGCCTATGGCATCTCGCGCAACCACCTGATGAAGGTGGCCTATGACCTTGGCCGCTTCGGCTTCCTGGAGACCGTGAGAGGCCGTGGCGGCGGGCTGCGCCTTGCCCGCGCCCCCGAAAAGATCGGCTTGGGCGAGGTGGTGCGCAGGATGGAGGAGGATTTCACGCTGGTGGAATGCTTTGCCAAGGATTCGAGCAATTGCCGCATCGAAGGGCCCTGCCGGCTCCAGCATGTGCTGGGTGATGCGCTGCATGCCTATCTTGACGTTCTGGACGGCTACAGCCTCGCAGATCTGACCGTGCGCAACGCTTCCCTCGCAAAGCGTCTTGTGGCGGTCGGATGAGACGATGAACACCCCGCTCCAAACCCCGATCTGTGATGTTCTGGGTTGTGATGTCCCCATTGTTCTCGCCGGGATGGGGGGCGTTGCCCGCTCGGATCTTGTGGCAGCAGTGAGCTCGGCCGGCGGCTTCGGCCTTCTGGGCATGGTGCGCGAAAGCCCGGAACTCATCACAGCGGAAATCGCCCGCGTGCGCGGCCTGTGCGAGCGGGAATTCGGCGTCAGCCTGATCCCGGCGGCAACACCGCCTGAGCTTTTTACCGCCGAACTCGCGGCCTGCATCGCTGCGCGTGTTTCGGCCGTGGCGCTTTTCTGGGATCTTTCCTACGAGGCGATCGCACGTTTGCGCGATGCCTCCATTCTTGTCCTCTGTCAGGTTGGCAGCACCGAGGAGGCGCACGCTGCCGTCAGGGCCGGTGCGCAGATCATCATCGCCCAGGGCGCTGAAGCCGGCGGCCATGTGCGCGGGAGCACGGCCTTGCGAACACTTCTGGCGGAGATGGCGCCGCAGCTGCGGGTTCCGCTGCTGGCCGCGGGAGGCATCGTCGACGGGCAGGGAGTGGCAGAGGTACTTGGTTTGGGCGCGCAAGGCGCGGTCATCGGCACCGCATTTCTGGCCACAGAAGAATCCTTCGCCCACGACTACCACAAGCAGCGCATCATCACCGCGTCCGCAGGGGCACCCCTGCGCACCCGTGCCTTTCACGTCAACTGGCCGCCAGACGCCGAGGTTCGCGTATTGCCCAATTCGGTCACCGAGGGGCGGAGGGGCGATCCCTTTTCCGGCCACCGTACCGTGATCGGCGCGGAAGGCGCGCGTTCCATCTGGCTCTTCAGCACCGACTCACCCCTGCGCGATATGACAGGTGATTTCGAGGCGATGGCGCTTTATGCCGGTGAGGGAGTAGGCGGGATCACCGCGATCGCTCCGGCCGCAGAACGTCTCCGCAGCATCTGCGCCGAGGCCGAACAACACCTTGCCATGGTGCGCAACGATGGGGCGCAAGCTGTCGCGGACAAGGATGCTGATGCCGTGCCTGCCTCCCAACTGTGCTATGCGCGACAGGCTGATGACCTTTATGCAGGCTTTGCCACGCGCGAGGAAATCCTGGTTTTCCTCAATGAGCTGCTCGAGGCCGAGCGCGCGGGCGCGCGTATCACCGCACGCACCGCACTTGATGCGAAGGACGAAAGCCTGGCAGGCCTGATGCAGGAGATCCGCCACGATGAAGCCCGCTGGTGTGCCATGCTGCTGACGTGGATCACGCAGCTGAACGGCACTGCAAGCCCCAGAATTGGCGATTTTTATGGCAAATGCCTTGCCATCGCGGATCTCTATGCGCGGGCACGCTTCATCAATCGAGGTCAGGGCTGGGTGGTGCGCAGGCTGAAGGAAATGTTGCCGCGAATCCGTGATGACGGCTTGCATGCCGATCTCACGGCCATGCTCCTTGGGCATGACGAGAACATCCGTCGCAGCGAGATGATGCTCGCCACTACGCCCAGTGAGGGCGCGGGGAACTGATACTTCGCGCTCAGCGTGACTGCAGAAAATCGCGCAGCACCACGGCGTGGTTTTGCTCGCGATCGCGGCTTGCATAAAGCAGCGTGACCGGGCCCTGCCGCAACAGCTGGCGTAGCTGTTCCGCACCTTGCGGCATGGTCTGGAGCTCGGCCCAGTAGCGCGCATAGAACTCGGGCCAGCGTGACGGGTCGTGAGCAAACCATTTCCTCAGGGCCGTACTGGGCGCGATCTCCTTCAACCAGATCACATCGGCGAGCTTGTCTTTGCCGAACCCGCGTGGCCACAGTCGGTCGACGAGAACGCGCGTGCCATCACCTCTGGCGCGGGGCTCATAGACGCGCTTGAGCGAAAGCTTTGCCATGGCTTTACCTCGCATTCCGCCGCCCTCTCGGTCGCAGTAGGCGATGCCGGCCGAAAGAGCTCCTCGCGCTCTCAGTATGGCGCAGCCACGCACCGGATGGACCCGCTGTATGCCTAGCCGTGAAAGCTGAGGGCGCGGGCCCGCTCTTTTTCCTCGCGCGCTGCCCGTGCACGCACCCGTAGCAGATCACGCTGCGCCACCAGTCCGACCAGCTCGCCAGTCTTCCGGTTGACGATCGGAGCCCGTCCGATATCAGCGGCCACCATCCGGTCCGCGAGCGCCCCTGCAAGTTCATCGGCATAGCCGACGAAGAGCGTCTGCCGGTTGGCGTGCTCGCGCAGTGTGTCATCCGCGTTACATCCCTCACGGGTCCAGCGCAGCACGTCCGAGCGCGACACCAGTCCGAGCACGTGATTGTCGTCATCAACGATGGGATAGCTTTTATGGCGGAGCTCTTCCGGAACCACGCTGAAGAACGCGACCGCGTCGGAGATCTGCAGCGACGCCGCCAGGGTTTCGACTGGCTTTGCCATGATCTCCTGTACGCGCATGACCACAAACGGATCAACCGAGTACTCATAGAAGAGATGCTGTCCGCGCCGGGCCAGGCGCTCGGTAAGGATTGAGCGGCGCATCATCAGGACCGTGGTTGTGAAGGACGCCACGCAGGCCACAAGTACCGCCGGCATGACATGAAGATCGCCGGTGAGCTCAACCGCGAACACTGTGGCGGTCAGGGGCGCACGCATGGTACCGCCGAGCACGGCCGACATCGCCACAAGTGCCCAGAAGCCGACATCGCCAAAGGGCAGAATATGGGCTTCGATTGCGCCGAGAGCGCCGCCCATCATGAGCAGTGGCGCGAGCACGCCGCCCGACGTTCCCGAGGACAATGCCGCGATCCATACTGCGGCCTTGCCGATGAGCAGCGAGACCGCAGCTTCCATCGTGACCTGTCCTGAGATCAGGGCCTGGATATTGCCATAGCCGACACCAAGGACGGCAGGATCGTACCAGCCGCCAACCCCGACCACGATACCACCCAGCGCTGGCCACCACATCCAATGCACCGGCAGCCTGTGAAAGAGGTCTTCGACGGCATAAAGCGTCAGCGACATCACGACGGACTGTAGGCCGGCGATGATGCCAACCAGGGCGCAGAGTGCGAAGCCCCACCACGGCATCAGCGGCGCGCCGGTGTGGGGAAAGAGGGGCCAGGCCCCGACCAGAAAGGGGCGCCATGCCGCTGCTACTGCCGCCGAAATCGCCACGGGTACGAAGCTGCGCGGTTTCCATTCAAAGAGAAGAACCTCGACGGAAAGAAGTACGGCGGCCACGGGGGTTCCGAAAATCGCGGTCATGCCAGCGGCGGCGCCTGCCACGAGGAGCGTTTTACGTTCCGCCAAACTGAGATGGAAGAACTGTGCAAAGAGTGAGCCGAGTGCGCCTCCGGTCATGATGATCGGCCCTTCAGCACCGAAGGGCCCTCCGGTGCCGATCGCGATCGCCGAGGATAGCGGCTTGAGGAACGCAACCTTGGGCGCTATGCGGCTTTCGCCGATCAGGATCGCCTCAAGCGCTTCGGGAATGCCATGCCCGCGGATCTTGTCTGAGCCATAGCGCGCCATGATTCCCACGATGAGGCCCCCGACCACCGGAATGAGGATCGACCAGGGACCGAGTGTCATCCCTGTGAGGTCGTAAGGACCGGTCGAGAGGATGTGGGAATAGGCGAGGTTGGTGAAGACAGCGATCAGCTTCAGCAGTGCCCATGCCGACGCGGCGCCGAAGCTGCCAGTGGCAAGTGCCATGGCCGACAGCACGAGAATGCGCGGGTCGGCGCTGAAGTCCCGGAGGCTGTCAGGTCCTCGAACGGTAAAACTGGTCTTTTTCATGGTCGGTCGGGTGTTTGGCCGGCGTTTTATATCGTGTCACGATATAAAAGCAATGACGGCCCTCCCCTCAAGGTGGCGGCTTTTGTGGTGCTGCAAGACCGGCGCGGTCTTCTGTGCTGGGCAGTCCCTCACGACAAGTTCTACCGACCGTCCTTTTTGCGATGCCTGCGGCACACAAAGCGCTGACGCCAAGTCAAGACAGGAAGGGCCGTGCGATAGGCTGGCGGGCTCCTAAAAGCGGAGGGTCATCTTCCGCTGTCGTCCCATGCCATAGCGTCGCCTGGGTGATCTCTGCAGCCGACAGGATGCTTCGTATCTGTGGCGACGCTGCGACCGGAAGGTTCAGGAAGACCGAGTGTTTTCCGCTTATTATCCGCAACAGTTCCGCGACTGACCTGACGTCATGTCGCTATCCCGATGGCCCGTTGGAACACCCTTCAGCCGCGGCGGGCTGGCGCTTGACTGCCCATTCTAATCATTGTCGCTTTGCCGTGCCGCACCAATTGCGCGTCGCGCCGCGTTGCAGCAATCGCCCCGCCCCCCGCGACAGTTTTACCACCTCTGAATATTTCCGGACCGTGATGAGGAATTTCAGTGCATCCTGTGCGGAACCACCCGATTGGGAGTGCACGATGGATATTTACGCACGCCGGCTATTCACGATCGCAGCCGCCTATAATTTCATCTGTTCCGTGCCCGGCTTTCTCTCCACAACACCTTTTGCGGGGCGTCTGGGACTCACGCCGGCGGTTGACCCCACCGATGTGCACATTGCACTGGTTCTTGTTGTGACATTCGGCTGGGGCTACTGGAGGATTGCGCAGGATCCCGTTGTGAACAGGCCGATCATCGTCCTGGGAATTATCGGAAAAATCCTGGTTGCTCTCGTCGGTTACCTCGACTGGTTTGCGGGCCATGCCAGTGGCACTGTTGCGCTCGTCGTTAGCGGCGACGCGCTCTTCGCCGCGCTCTTCTATCAATATCTGCGGCGGACGATGCCACGCGAAGAGAAAGTTAAAGGGATTTCGCCATGAAAAAGACCATCACCGTGTTCGGCGCTACCGGCACCGCCGGTAGCGCCTGTGTGGACGAACTCCTCCTCCAGGGCGTGTTCCAGCCGCGCGTTCTGGTGCGTAAATCCGGTCAGGAGGAAAAGACGTCCGGGCTTGCCCAGAAAGCTGCAGACGAAAAACAGCGCCTTTACGACCGCTGGACGCGCCGCGGCGTTGAGATCCGGGAAGTCAACGCAACCGAGCAGACCGATCTCATTCCGGCGCTGAAGGGCACTGACTATCTGGTCTCCTGCGTCCCCTATTCGGCAACAGAATCGCAATACCCGCTGATATGGGCGGCGAAGGAGGCAGGCGTCGAACGCTTCGTACCCTCTGAATTCGGATTTATCTATGAATGGGAACAGTTTTGGCCCACGGATACGTCCCATCGCCAGATGGCACGGCAGAAGGCCTTTATCCGCCGCGTCATAGAACTTGCAGGTCTCGACTGGACCATCATTCCCGCGGGGCTCTGGCCCGAATACTACATGCTCGAACCGGTTTGCGTGCATGGAGACGGCAAACAGAAGGTATCATGGTCGACGGGAAAGGATGTAGGCCGCATCATTCCTCATGTGCTCGCCCATCCAGCTTCACGCAACGCCATCTGTCCCGTCGCTGCCACAGCCTATCTGTCGTGGGACGAAATGCTCGCGGCACGGGAAAGGTTCCTGGGGCGCAGGGTCGACCGTCTGTATATGGACAGCACCACGTTCCGTGCTGCCTATGCCCAGAACAGCTCGCCACTGACCGAGGTCTTGATGGGCATCGGTGTTGCAGCGACCGAGTGTCCGGAAGGTATGCCACTGTGGGCCAACTGGAACGCCATGCATCTTCCCGACTTTCGCGGCATGGAGCTCGACGTCCTCTTTCGCGACGTGGTTGAGCCGTTCGTTGCCGCCACGATGGCTGGTGTTGCGGCCGTAGTGGGAAGCTGAAGGCTCCGGCCGGGAGGAAGAAACACTGAGCGGTTCAGCTAGGCCTTGTCGGGGTCGATGAGCAGGCTGCCGGCCTTGATCGCGAGAATTTCGTTGCAGCCGTCCTCGATCAGCGCCGCTCTTGCGTCGCGCAAAAGCTTCTCGAGCGGATAGGCGCGGGTCATGCCGTTACCGCCGAACATCTGCAAGGCATCATTGGCAACCTCGAACGCAGTCTGTGTACAGGTCACTTTCGAGCAGATCGAAGCCTGGAGCGCGCGTTTGCCCGAAACGGCATTGAAGCGCGCGACGCGGCGCGCCAGGGCGCGTGCGGCCTCGGTGCGTCGGAGCATGTGGAACAAGCGGTAGCGCACATTCTGGTGATGGATGATCGGAACGCCACCTTGACGGCGCTCATGGGCATACTCCAGCGCCAGCTCGTAGGCGGCGCGCGCCACGCCGACGAACGTCGTTCCCATGCCCGAATTGGCTTCCGTCAGGATGTCGTAGACCGCATCGGTGTACCGGTCCGGGCCAGCGGCTATGAAGCGCGTCGGAACTTCCACATTGTCGAAGAATATTTCGCCTTGTGGAACGCAGCGCTGTCCCATCTTGTCAAGCGGTTTGCCGCGGGTAACACCTTTCTGTCTGAGGTCGACAAAAATGCAGATGCCTTCGCGCCCCTGTCCGCGGTCGAACGTGGTGTAAAGGATACAGACGTCGGCAGTGACGCCATTTGATACCCATGCCGACTTCTGACCGTTAAGGACAACGCGATCGCCCTTCAAGGTTGCGATAAGGCTGGGGCGGTCATAGGACCCTTGCGGGTGCCCTGCCTGCCGGTCCCAGTCCAGCATGTCGGAACCGGCGACCGGTTCGGTGATCCCCCAGCAGCCGACATAAGGCTGCGGAAACGCGTCCAAAAGGTCGAGCCTGCCCCAGCGCATCGCCATCATCTGTGGCAGCCCGCTTGCGCCGATCGAAACGCCAAGGCCGGCATCACCCCAGCCCAGTTCCTCGCTCATCATCGATTGCAGATCGACAAGATCGCTGGGCGAGAGGTCCGATGTCAAAATTGCCTCTAGCCCCAGCGCTCGATGCTTTTCGAGAACGCTCCAATAGGATGAGCCTTTGGCAATCATCTCCTCGGCGCTGAGCCTGTCGAGCTTAATGCCTTCTGGCCGCATCACCTCCCTGGCGAAACGGCGGACGAGTTCGAGCGTCTCCTGCTTCAGGCCGCTCAGCGGTTCCTCAAATCCCGTTTCTGGCAATTCGACATACAACTCGCATTCGGGCAGTCCCGGTACGTCCGGGCACAGCGCCGTGTTGGCAACCTGCACCGCCATGATTTTCGCCCCGCTGGGTTTCTTGCGCCTTTTCGGTAGATCGGCTTGTCTGCGCGCTATGACGTTCTCACCGCATCTTCTTCCCAAGAATGCGGCATGACGTAGCAACGTTGACCAAGTGCGCTGCATCATGCCTTGTCGCATCAGGTGGCTGGAACGCGATTTAGCATTAAAGGGATGGTCGGGAATGCGTTTGGCTGCGCGCAAGCGCAGCATGAGTACCCTCGCGCACGAATGCGATATTGCACTGCACTTAATTCCGCGAGCTGATTTTGGCTCCAGAGCCGACGCATTTCCGCCGTCAGAGCGCGCGGCAGGGCCGGCCATAGTAGCCGCGCTGTCCTGATTGCGGCTTCCGCCTTGTGTACTCCCCGAAGCTTTTTGAGCGTGCTGCCGGAACCAGCACAGCAACCCGGCGGCCTCAGTGCCGGAGATAGGTATGGGGCTGGCGCGTCCTTCACCCCGCGCGGTTCTGCGCTGGCAGACCGGTGCGGCTTCGGTAGATCCTGTTGCGGGAGAAGCTGGTTGCACGCTTCCGGCAGGATCTGAACGCAAGGCGCTTGCCGCAGCGCATTTTGACTGCTCAGCTGTCTGCCATACCGGTCTTTGCGTCCCGCGCCGAGCGGCGGGAGTGCGGGGTCCCGCGCGAACGCGGAGGCACGTCATGCTGGTGATTATGGGCACCATCCGGCTTGCGGCAGAAAATCTGTCGGCGGCGCGCAGCTTGAAGGCGAGGAGGATCGCAGAGAGCCGGGCCGAGGCCGGTTGTCCTGCCTACGCCTGTGCCGAAGACGTTCTCGAAGCGGGTCTCATTCGCATCACCGGGGTGTGGGAGGATCAGGCTTCGCTCGACCGGCATCTGGCCTCGGATCATCTGGCGGGCAGCGTGGCCGACGCCCGCCATTGGCGAGCGCAATCTGGTTCTCTACGAAGCCGGCACGGCGCGACGGGTCTGAGCGCGCGCCGTAGCCAGAGGCAGCAGCAGACGCGATGCCCTGTTTGCCATTGGGCGCGGTGGCGCGTTATGCGCTCAGCTGCGGGTAAACTGATCGATGATCTTGCGCAGGCTCGGTGCAATGTCAGGGCGGGTCAGGCCGACGGCAACATTGGCCTGCAGGAATCCGACCTTGTCGCCACAGTCGAAGCGGGCGCAGTTGGTCTTGACGCCATGGAAGGGCATGCGTCCGATCAGGCGCGCCATCGCATCGGTGAGCTGGATCTCGCCGCCAGCACCGGTTTCGTGCTTGTCGAGCTCGGCGAAGATCTCTGGCTGCAGGATATAGCGCCCGATGACGCAGAGCCGTGAGGGCGCCGCTTCCGGCTTGGGCTTTTCGATAACGCTTTTGACCTCAATGGCATCGCCCCGCACGACTCCGGGCGTGATGACGCCGTAACGGCTGACATCTTCGAGCGGCTTTTCCTCAGCGGCGACGATCACCCCGCCCCCGACACGATGATAGGCTTCGATCATCTGCGCCATGCAGGACGGCTCACCGATCATCAGATCATCGGGCAAAAGCACGGCAAAGGGCTCGTCGCCCACCAAATGGCGTGCCGACCATACGGCGTGGCCGAGGCCAAGCGGACGCTGCTGACGGGTGAAGCTCACCGAGCCGGTCACCGGCAGATCTTCGAGAAGTCCGTTCAGCGCTTCGGTCTTGCCCCGTTCACGGAGCAGGGCCTCGAGCTCATAGGCGTGATCGAAATGGTCTTCGATGATGTGCTTGCCCCGTCCGGTGACGAAGATGAACTGTTCGATGCCCGCTTTCATCGCCTCTTCGACGGCGTATTGCACCACAGGCTTGTCGACCACCGGGAGCATTTCCTTGGGCACCGCCTTGGTGGCGGGCAGAAAACGTGTCCCCATGCCCGCGACGGGCAGTACGGCTTTGCGAACGGGTTTGACCATGAGCTCGTCTGAACGATGGGTGAAGGTCACAGACCTGTCTTAGCGGCAAAGTCTGCACGCGTCCATGCACAGGATTCCGGCTGGCGACTAAAGGCCCTGCCACATTGGGAAATCGTCACGCAGCGTAAGGGTTCGGCGCGGATTGTCAGGGCCGTCCAAAGCTGGTTTGCTGGACAAAATTTTTGAACGAGGCAGATTCATGATCGGGATTACCTCCTGGGGAGCTTATGTGCCGCGACTGCGCCTTCAGCGCAAAAGCGTGACCAGTGCCAATGCCTGGTTCGCCCCCGGTCTGGCACGGGCCAAAGGAGAACGGGCCATAGCCAATTGGGACGAGGATGCACTCACCATGGCAGTGGAGGCCGCGCGTGCCTGCCTGCCCACGCCAGATCCCCTCACCGGTCGCGCCCATATGGACGCACTCTATTTCGCATCGACCACGATGCCCTTCAGCGATCGCCTCAATGGCGGAGTGGCTGCCCGCGCGCTGGGACTTCGTGACGCGGTGTCCGCGGTTGATGTCACCGGCTCGCAGCGCGCTGGCACCTCGGCGCTGCTGTCTGCCCTTGACGGCGTGGCCGCCGGACGCGCCAGGACCGCGCTGGCGGTGGCAAGCGACAAACGCAAGGCTCGGGTGGCAAGCAGCCAGGAGCTTTCCTACGGGGATGCGGCCGGAGCCCTGGAACTTGGAGCAGACAAGGTTCACGCCCGCTTCATTGCCAGCCACACGCTCAGCATCGACTTCATCGACCATTTTCGCGGTGCTGGCGAGGAATTCGACTATGGCTGGGAGGAACGCTGGATCCGCGACGAGGGCTACAGCAAGATCGTGCCAACGGCGATCAAGGCCCTGCTGGAGAAGACTGGAGTTAACGCCAGCGACATTGCGCATGTCGTGATTCCGACCGCTTTCGCCAAGCTCGACGCCACCATCGCCAAGCAGTGTGGACTCAATCCCGAACGTCTGGTGGAGGATTTCAGCGATCGCATCGGCGACGCGGGCACGGCGCAGCCGCTCCTGATGCTGATTGCCGCGCTCGAGCGAGCCAAGCCAGGTGAAAAGATCCTTGTTGCCCAGTTTGGGAATGGCTGTGACGTGCTCCTCTTCGAGACTACCCCTTCGCTCGCAGAAGCCCAGCGTGGCACTCTCATGGCGGCCTTGTCGCGGCGCAAGGAAGAAACCAACTACATGAAGTATCTGGCCTTCAATGACTTGATCGAACTCGAAAAGGGCATGCGGGCGGAGATCGACAAAAAAACCGCCCTCACTGTGCAGCATCGCAAATCGGATATGCTGACAAGCCTTGTGGGTGGCAAATGTGCCCGTTGTGGGACTGCCCAGTTCCCGCGCACACGGATCTGCGTCAATCCCAATTGCAAGGCGGTGGACAGCCAGGAGCCTTACAGCTTCGCCGAGCGCGAGGGCACAGTATTATCCTGGTCGGCAGACTTCTTGACCTATTCGATGTCGCCGCCCAACCATTATGGCATGATCACCTTCGCCGAAGGCGGGCGCTTCATGGCCGACATCACCGATGTGGATGAAGGACAGGTCGATTCCGGAGCCCGGGTACGCATGGCCTTTCGCATCAAGGATTTTGACCCCAAACGCGGATTTATCCGTTACTTCTGGAAGGCAGTACCGCTCTGATGTCGCAGAATGCTGCAGCCGCAAATGGCCCATCGTTAAGTTCGCTTTCACCCGCAGTCCGGCTTGGCGCCGCATCCGCCCTTGGTATGTGGGCGCTGGGAGCTTGTGCCGTCGGAGCGATTGCTATCGGTTATCTGGCAGTTCGGCAGTTCGAAGTCCGACGGGCGCGGGTGCGTCGGCTCATCGTCGATGATCTTCTCATCAAGCGGTTGCGCCAGTCCGGAGAATTTTAACGCGTGCATCCGGTCAGGCCACGCCGGCCCTGTTCCGGGCCGGCGTGGCGATGCCGAAAGAAGGGGCTAGTGCTCCCCGACATGATGCAAGGTGATGGCCCCGATACCGGCAGCCACGTTGAGTCCGGTGCTGCCCTCGATGCTCAGGGGCTGCAGCGTGATGGAATGTCTGAAGCCACCCACAAGGACGTTGGCACCCAGACCAACGCCGGCGGTGGCCTGCGCAGTCGCCCCGACATAATGGCCTGAAAGGGCGCCGGGACGGGCTGTGGAAGAGGGGGCAAAAACACCCCAGACGATGACGCCCGCCTGTGTGTAGCCGAGGTCGACGCCGAACTTGTTGATGGTCCCGCGATAATGTTCCACCGCGCCCTCAGGAGGCTGGAACACGCAGCGCAGATTCTTCGACGAGCCAAAGATAAATCCCCAGCCACTTGAGACGTGGCAGGTCAGCATGCCCGCCTTGACGGCTGCATTCGCCGGGGCGGTAACGAGGAAAGCAGCGCCGGCAACTGCCAGGGCCGCTAGAAACTTCCGAGATGTTCTGTTCACGGTAAACGCTCCTTGCGTTCTGGACCATGCGAAGTGGGTCCCTTCACGGCCGGGGACGAAAATATAGGCATCTGTTCCCGAACCGAGTTCCCGCTATGTAAATGCAGGCAAGCTCTTTAGGATTGCGCTGCATCAAGACGGACGCTTCTTTGTTTCGCATTCGCCGTATCGCTGACGGATTTACGCCTGCCAATGCCCGTGCCCTGCGTGAGGTTGAGGCTATTCTTGCGGCGCGCTTTTCTGCGGCCCGCAAGGAGGACATCACCGGACTTGAGGCCAGATTGGCCCGGCCGGCGCAGCAGGGGATGGCGCCGATCGTGCTGATTGCCGAAGATGCCAGCCTAAGGGTGCGGGGCTGCGTTCTGGCCTACCGTTTCGTCAGGCCGTCGTTTCTGCTTCTCGATTATCTGGCCACTCCGCCCGGACGCAGCGGTGGTGGGGTTGGTGGGGCGCTCTACCAGCGTTTGCGCGAGATCGCTGCAGGTCTTGATCTTGCCCTCTTCTTCGAGGTGCTGCCCGGTGACGCCGCGCATTGCAAGCTTCCGGTCGCAGAGCTCGAGGAAAACCGCAGGCGCCTTGCCTTCTATGCCCGTTTTGGTGCCTATCCCATTCTGGGCACGCTCTATGAGGCGCCGCTCAGCGACACCGACAGCTGTCCACCGCACCTGATGTTTGATGGCTGTGGTGTTATTGACACCCTGAGAGCTTCCTTCTGTCGCGAGGTGGTGCGCGCCCTGCTCGAGCGCAAATATGGCACGCTCTGCCCGCCGGCCTACAACCGCAAGGTGCTGGCCTCGATCCGTGAAGATCCAGTCCAGCTTGGCCGCCCGCCGCGGCTGCGCGCGGCCCTGAAGCCTGCCGACGGCCACCGCCGTCTGGCGATGGTCGTCAATGCGGGGCATGAAATCTTTCATGTGCGCGAGCGCGGCTATGTCGAAGCCCCGGTGCGCATCTCCTCGATCCTTGAGGGGTTGGCCGGCAGCGTGGCGGTGGACCACATCGAGACCCGGCATTTTCCTGATGCCCATGTCGCCGAGGTGCATGATCCGGCGCTGATCGCCTTTATCCGCAATCTGTCGGCCAGCATGCCTGCGGGTAAAAGTACCTATCCTTACGTTTTTCCCATTCGCAATCGCGAGAAGCCGCCCAGGGATCTGGCTCTGCTCGCCGGTTATTTCTGCATTGATACGTTCACGCCCATCAATGCCAATTGCTGGCCGGCCGCTCGTGGCGCGGTTGATTGTGCCTTGACCGCGGCCACGCTCTGTCTGGAAGAGCGCAGATTTTCCTACGCCCTGGTGCGTCCTCCCGGCCACCACGCCGAACGGCGTGCCTTTGGTGGCTTCTGCTATCTCAACAACGCAGCCATCGCGGCAAACTATCTGTCGCATTATGGCCGGGTCGCCGTGCTCGACATTGATTATCACCATGGCAACGGTACGCAGGAGATTTTCTACGCGCGCAATGATGTGTTCACCGTCTCGATCCATGGTCATCCGAGCTTTGCCTATCCCTATTTCAGTGGCTTTGCCGACGAGACGGGCAGTGGCGCGGGCGAGACTTTCAATCTCAATCTGCCACTTGACGAACAGGCTGGGGTGGACACCTTCCTGCGTACGCTGACCCTGGCGCTGAAGCGCATCGAGCGCTTTGCTCCACATTATCTCGTGGTCGCGCTCGGCTTTGATACCGCTGCCTCCGATCCCACCGGTTCCTGGAAATTGCGTCCTGCGGACTTCCTCACGGTGGGCAAAGCGATCGCCGCACTTGGCCGGCCGACGGCCTTCATTCAGGAAGGAGGCTACCACACCCGCACCCTCGGCCGTAACGCTGCGTCCTTCTTTTCAGGGGTTCTTGGTGCTTGAGCCAGTGCGTGCCGCATCCGCCATCGCACGTTGGTGACGCGCACCGCTTGAGAGTATGGGAGCTTTAAGGAGCTACTCCAGGCGCATGCGCGCCGCGACCTGGTGCCCGCCGATGGACCTCTTATATGAACAAAGGCGCACGGAGCTTGGTATCCTGCCGTCGCCGGGAAGATTGCGCCAGTAGTACTGACGTTCAGTCAGTTCAAGACATGCAAAGCGTGGCTCGGTTGCGTGCAACGATGAACTCGGGTCCGAAAAGGCAGAACTATTTGCATTTCGAATGTCATCATGTCGCGTTTTATTGCATGAAACCATTATGTTTTTCCACACATCGCATTTTGTCAGCGTGCATGTTTGCGTGTCGCTTGCTCCCTGCAAAAGAGCCGCTAGTATTTAGACACCAAGGTCTGATTTGGGGAGTTGTCGATGGCCTATGTCGAGGGTCGGGTCGTGCATGATGCCGATTCCCATCTCATGGAACTTGCTGACTGTCTGGACGACTATCTCGACCCCAAATTCCGCGCTGCATATGATGCCTTGCCCAAACTGAAGGACTGGCCGCGCGACGGTGCCTGGGCAAAGCGGGCCCGCGCCCAGCATGAGGACCCCAAATTTCTTGCCGGAGCACTCACCAACATCCTGACGCGCAAGAACTATGAAGCACTGGGTGGGTTCATCGCCGCAGAACGCCCACGGGCGCTCGACGCACTGGGCTTTGCCAGCCAGCTCGTCTTCACCACCTGGAGCCTTGGCAATTTTGACCTGGACCGCAGCGACGTGGATCTCGCCTATGCCACCGCGTCGGCCCATAACCGCATGATGGCGGATTTCTGCAGCGTCGACCGGCGCCTTCTGCCCACCGCCTATATTCCGCTAGTGGAGCCGCACCGCACCTTGTCCTGTGCCCTTGAAGCCATCGCATTTGGCTGCAAGGCACTGACCTTGCCCTCTCGCTGCCCGCCCGGCCACGCGCCCAGCCATATCGGCTTTGAACCTTTGTGGGCACTGGCAGAGGAGTCCGGTCTGCCCATCCTCTTTCACGTCGGGAGTGAAGAAAAAATCAACCCGGACTATTTCAACAACGGCTTGCCGCGGGTGAAGGATTTTCATGGCGGCGAAGAAAATTTCACCTCGCTCAGCTACATGATGATCCCCCATTCGGTCATGCTCACGCTCGCTGCGTTGATCTTCGATGGTGTGCTCGACCGTTTTCCCAAGCTCAAATTTGGCGCCATTGAATTGGGAGCGTCCTGGCTGCCAGGCTGGATGCGCTTCATGGACGCCGGTGCCAATGCCTTCCGCAAGGGCGAGGAACGTCTCCAGCAGCTCTCTCTCAGGCCCTCCGAATTCGTCCGCCGCCAGGTTCGTGTCACGCCCTATCCGCATGAGGATGCGGGCTGGATCATTGCCAATTCGGCGCCGGAGATCTGCCTGTTCTCCTCTGACTATCCCCACGTGGAAGGGGGACGTAATCCTCTGAAGCGCTTTGGCGAAACACTGCAGAACTGCCCGCAAGAATGGCTCGACGGGTTCTATTGTGACAATTTCATCGATCTGATGGGCCATGGCATTGCCGCCGATCTGCGGCGGCCCAAGCGGCAGGCCACAGGCTGACGTCACGGCCGCTTGAAAGGGCGCACGCGGCGGCCCACAATAGCTCCTGCGCTATTTCTGGAACAGGCGGAGGAAGGCTCATGGCATCGGGAATCAAAGACAAGGTTGCCATCATCGGTATGGGGTGCTCGAAATTTGGTGAGCGCTGGGATGTCGGCGCTGAAGAGCTGATGGTGGAAGCCTATCTGGAAGCCATGCAGGATGCCGGCGTGGAGACGAGCCAGATCCAGGCTGCGTGGTTCTCCACCGCCATGGACGAAGTTAACGTGGGCAAGGGCGGCACGCCGCTCTCGGTCGCACTGCGGCTGCCCAATATTCCGGTGACCCATGTTGAGAACTTCTGCGCCAGCGGTTCGGAAGCCTTCCGTGGCGCGGTCTATGCGGTTGCTGCCGGTGCCTGCGACATTGCCCTGGCACTTGGGGTCGAAAAGCTCAAGGACACCGGTTATGGCGGCCTGCCGCAGCGTGAACAGGGCACCCTCAATCCGCTGTGGAGCGCCAATGGGTCGGCGCCAGGAAATTTCGCGCAGCTGGCGTCCGCCTATCGCGCCAAGCACCGCGTATCCAAGGATGAGCTGAAGCGGGCCATCGCCCATGTCTCGGTCAAAAGCCATGACAACGGCACCAAAAATCCCAAGGCGCATCTGCGCAAGGCGATCAGCGAGGAAATGTGCCTCAATGCGCCGATGATTGCCGAGCCGCTCGGGCTGTTCGATTGCTGCGGCGTTTCCGATGGTGCGGCCTGCGCGATCGTCACCACCCCGGAAATTGCCAGGGCTCTTGGCAAGAAGAACCTCATCACCGTCAAGGCGCTGCAGCTAGCGCTCTCCAATGGTCTTGAGAGCCAGCATAATTCCTGGGACGGCAGCTATTTCCATACTGCACGCATCGCCGCCAAGCGCGCCTATGATGAAGCCGGCATCAAAAACCCGCGCGAAGAAGTCTCGATGATGGAAGTCCATGACTGCTTCTCGATCACCGAACTCGTCACCATGGAAGACCTCTTCATCTCCAAGGAAGGTCAAGGCTGGAAGGACGTGATGGACGGCTTCTACGACGCCGATGGCGAAGTGCCGTGCCAGATCGATGGCGGGCTCAAATGCTTTGGCCATCCCATCGGCGCCTCCGGCCTTCGCATGCTGTATGAAATGTATCTGCAGCTGCAAGGCCGTGCCGCCGAGCGTCAGCTCAAGGATCCCAAGATCGGCCTTACCCATAATCTTGGCGGTGCACCGATGATGAATGTCTGCTCGGTGGCGATCATCGGCGCCCTCGGCGCCTGATGGCAAGGCTGCGGCCGGCATGCCGGCCGCAGATCCTCCTTAGCGCCAGGTCGGCTCTGTACGTTCCATGCGCGCACTCAGCTTGCGTGCCGTTGGACGACGTTCCACCTTGTCGGAATGAACACCAAACAGGCTGCCAAGTGCGGTAACAGCAGTCACCATGACCCAGACCGCCAGCATGCCTGCAGCGACGGTTCCCACCGACCATTCGGCCATCATGAGGTCAAAGCGGACATAGGCGAGACTGCCGACGCCAATCACGGCGATCAGATCGAGTGCGAAAACACAAAAGCCAAGCAACGCGGCAGTTGCCAGCGCGCTCCGGTCGGCTTTGGTCAGGGAAGATGACGAGAACATCGCAGGGCAGGAGCTTTCCGGTTTCGAGGAACTAACCGATGGACCGGCCATGTGGTTCCCAGCGGGGCGCGGGCAGGACGCATCGGCGCGCGCAATCTAGCCACGCTGCTTTTACAATGCCACAGCTCTGCGCGCTGCGTCGCAAAAGTAAAATTACAGCAATGTCGCTTCCCGGATAAGCCAGAATTTTCTGTCTAATAGATTACAACACTGCGAATACTTTCACCCCGATGCATCAGGTCGAAGCCCGCATTGATGTCCTCGAGCGGCATAATATGGGTGATCAGGGGGTCAATGGCGATCTTGCCGTTCATGTACCAGTCGACAATGCGCGGCACGTCGCTGCGTCCGCGCGCCCCGCCAAAGGCTGAGCCCTTCCACACCCGGCCGGTGACCAGCTGAAATGGTCGCGTTGAAATTTCCTGACCGGCGCCGGCCACTCCGATGATGATGCTCTGGCCCCAGCCGCGGTGACAGCATTCGAGCGCCTGGCGCATGGTTGCAACATTGCCGATACATTCGAAGGAGTAGTCGGCACCGCCGTCGGTCAGTTCGATCAGATGCGCGACGAGATCGCCTTTGACGGTCTTGGGATTGACGAAATGGGTCATCCCGAACCTGCGGGCGATGGCGACGCGGCCAGGATTGATGTCCACGCCGATGATCTTGTCGGCGCCGACCATGCGTGCGCCCTGGATCACGTTGAGTCCAATTCCACCCAGGCCGAAAACCACGACATTGGCGCCCGCTTCCACTTTGGCGGTAAAGAGCACCGCCCCGATACCCGTAGTAACGCCGCAGCCGATGTAACAGACCTTGTCGAAGGGCGCATCGCTGCGGATTTTGGCCAGCGCGATTTCCGGCATCACCGTCCAGTTCGAAAAGGTCGAGCAGCCCATATAGTGTAGTATGGGTTTGCCCTTGAAGGAGAAGCGCGAGGTGCCGTCCGGCATCACGCCCTTGCCCTGGGTAGCACGAATGGCCGTGCACAGATTGGTCTTGTGGCTGGTGCAGCTTTTGCACTGGCGACATTCCGGGGTGTAGAGCGGGATGACATGATCGCCTGGCTTCAAGGTGGTGACGCCAGCCCCCACGTCCCGCACGACACCGGCACCCTCATGTCCCAGAATGACCGGAAAGGCGCCTTCCGGATCGGCGCCACTGCGTGTGAACTCGTCAGTATGACAGATGCCGGTCGCCATGATTTCAACCAGCACCTCGCCAGCCTTGGGACCTTCGAGATCGACCATTTCGAGCTCAAGTGGCTTGCCGGCCTCGAAGGCAATAGCGGCGCGGGTTTTCATGGGGCATCTCCCTCAGCTTTCGCCGTTTCACCTAGCAAGGAGAGCGCCCGCAAAGCAAACGGAGCGACAGCCAGGTCAGCGCGCAGGACGCGGGGGGAAGCAGGGCAGGGGCACCCTACAGCCGGGTCTTGACGCGGCCGCTCGCTCAGGAGCCCGCCGCTTTGCCCCCGGTATAGCCCGGTTGGTCGATGGCGATCTTGTCTGTGATTGTGGCTTCGAGATGGGCCGTAAGACGTGGATCATCGAGCGCGATCTCACCCTCACGGATCATGCGGCACAGAAGGCGATTGAGCTCCTCGCGCGAGCCTTTGCCTCCGGTCAAGGCCGTCAGCCTGGCCGCTTCGCGGTTGAAGGCCGTTGGGCCCTCGGCAAGTTCACGGGCAACGATGCCAAGCGCATTGGCTGCAACGCGGGCGTGAAAGCGGGTATGGCCTTTGAGCTCGGGCAGGGCGCGCTGTTCCAGGAAATTGCGCACGGCCTCTACCAGTTCCAGGACCGAAGGTTGGTCCATCATGATCAAAGCTCCCCGTGCAGGATCATGCGAACCAGATCCCATTGTGTTTCAGAGGCACGCCGGCCGATCGTGGCCCGTTCCACCGAGCCATCGCTGCGGAACCCCTGGTACATCGTCATGCACATGATCCCCCATTTGAGCGAGCCGTAGACAATCCAGGGTTTGACATCTTCGATCGTGAAGGCACGTTCGCCGCTCGTGGCATAGGCTTTGAGAAGGTCGGCGAGCTGGCCGAAACCGCCAACCGGTCGGGCTGTGACGCCAAAGCGCCAGGAGCGGGTGCAGATCCAGCCCAAATCCTCCAGGGGATCGCCCAGATGGGTGAGCTCCCAGTCCAGTACCGCTTCAAGCCCCAGGGGTGAGATGAGAAGATTGCCATGGCGGAAATCACCATGGACGAGGGCGATCTCGGCCGGTGGCTTCAGGCGCGGCTCGAGCCAGCGAAACGCCATCTCGAATACGGGGTCAGGATGATCATAGGCGTCATAGATGGCGCGATAGCGCGCCAGCTGGGTCGGGCCATCCACCGTCGGGAGCACTGCCGCGAGGGCCCGTGTCTCGACCCTGTGGATGCGTGCGAGCTCCTGGCCACAGGCCGCAGCAAGTTGCGGGCGGATAACGGCGAATTCGTCCTCGCGCAGGATCTTGCGGGCGATGGTCTCGCCCTCAAGACGGTCCATCACATAGCCCTGACCGGCGCCGTCCTCTTCCTTGAGCACATAGCGCACACGCGGCACCTTGCCACCCGCCTCGCGCACCGTCTCAATGACGATGGCCTCGGTGGCAAGAGGCACCGCGGTGGGGGAGGAATGCCCGCCAGGAGCCCGGCGCAGGATGAGACGCTCCGCCGCGCCAGCGACCTCGGCATCGAGCGCCCAGGTTTCCTGGCTCGCGCCTCCCGACAGGCGCACCGCATCGGTGATCTGACTAAAACCCGGCCAGGCTCGGGCCAGTGCCCGGCTCAGGGGCTGGAAAAATTCAGCTTTCATGTCGCCACCAAATCACGAACCGAGCCCGGCATCTATCCTGTCGTTAGGTAACGGGCCGCTTCGTCACGACCAAAAAGATATAGTAGTACTCTGAGGGCGGTGCCGCGCGCTGATTTCAGCTGCGGGTCCTTGGCGTAGATGAGCCGTGCATCATCATGGGCCGCAGCCAGAAGCTCGCCATGGACAGGAAGCTCGGCGAGCCGGAAGTCTGCGAGTCCGCTCTGGCGGACCCCGAGGAGTTCGCCGGCACCGCGCAGGCGCAGATCTTCTTCGGCAATGACGAAGCCGTCATCGCTCTCGCGCAGCACCTTGAGGCGCTGCCGCGCGATCTCGCCTAAAGGTCCATGATAGACAAGAAGGCAGGTCGACTTACCACTGCCCCGACCCACGCGCCCACGCAGCTGATGCAGTTGCGCAAGACCAAAACGTTCGGCGTGCTCCACTACCATGATGGTGGCCTGCGGAACATCGACACCGACTTCGATCACGGTGGTGGCGACAACGAGCTTGATCTCTCCAGATTTGAAAGCCGCCATGGTGGCGTCGCGTTCGGCTGTTTTCAGACGGCCATGGACAAGGCCAACCGTTGCAGCGCCGAGGGCGTTCTTGAGCATGGCATAGCGCGCCTCTGCGGCGGCAAGGTCGCTGTTTTCCGATTCTTCAATCAGGGGGCATACCCAGTAAGCTCGCGCACCGGCGGTGATGGCACGCCGCAGATGACTGACGACTTCATCCAGACGCTCGGCACTCAGAACGCGCGTATCGACCGGCTTTCGCCCCGGTGGCCGGCCCGTCAGCCGCGTTACATCCATGTCGCCATAGGCGGTCAGGGCAAGGGTGCGCGGAATGGGGGTTGCCGTCATCACCAGCACATCGACCGGCGCATGGCCCTTGCCCTGCAGCTGCATGCGCTGATGTACGCCGAAGCGATGCTGCTCATCGATGACCGCAAGGCCAAGATCAGCGAACGCGACCTCCTCGCTGAAGAGCGCATGGGTTCCGACCACGATGTCAATGTCCTGGCTCTTGAGCGCGGACAAAAGCGTATGGCGGGCGGCACCGCGTTCCCGGCCGGTGAGCAGGGCAAGCCGTATTCCGGCCGCCTGTGCCATTGCTGCCAGCGCACCCATGTGCTGACGGGCGAGCAGTTCGGTCGGCGCCATGAAGGCGCCCTGCATGCCGGCTTCGACCGCGCTCAGCAGCGCCAGCATCGCAATCACCGTCTTGCCCGATCCAACATCTCCCTGCAGAAGCCGCAGCATGCGTAAGGGCGAAGCCATGTCGGCGTCGATTTCGGCGGTAGCGGCCAGCTGCGCTGGCGTCAGTGAAAACGGCAGGGCCGCAACGGCCTTGCGGCGTAGCCGGCCATCACCCACCACCACCCGTCCTTTGCGACCACGCAGCCGCTCCCGCATCATGATGAGTGCCAGCTGATTGGCGAGAAGTTCGTCATAGGCAAGCCTGGCACGTGCCGGCGTCAGCGCTGACAGCTCGGCTTCTCCCCGTGGCGCATGCAGCGCCGCGAGCGCTTCATTGAAGCTGGTCCAGCCACGCGCGCGGAGGAAATGCGCATCATTCCATTCTGGCAACTGTGGTACGCGTTCCAGTGCAGCGCGCACGGCTCGTCCCATGATCTTTTGGGAAAGCCCTTCTGTCAGCCGATAGACAGGCTCGATCGCAGGCATCGTCGCCGCCTCGTTCACGCTCAGCACATAATCGGGATGGGCCATCTGCACCCGACCATTAAAGTGCTCAACGCGCCCGGAGATCACGCGGGTCTGGCTCGGCGGCAATTGCCGTTCGATATAGTCCTTGTGCGGATGAAAGTAGACAAGGTCAATGGTGCCGCTGTCATCAGTGCAACGCACGCGCATGGGCTGCCGGCGGTCGCGCGCGGGTAGATGGGACTGCACCGTCACAGTGAGCGTGGCGATGCGTCCAGGTTCTGCTGCGGCAATGCTAGGCCGATACCTGCGGTCGATGACACCCACCGGCGGGGCAAAGATGAGATCGACGAGACGAGGGCCGGCCGCCTTGGCGATCAGCCTTTCAAATTTGGGGCCGATGCCCGCAAGGCTGCGGGACTCGGCAAAGAGGGGAAACAGAATCGCAGGGCGCATCACGGCCCAGAATACAGGACGAGCAATGACATCGACAATTGCGGGCTGTCAGCCGGCGGTCGTCACAAAAAGCCGCGGCATTGCCGCAGATCCGCATGGCTGTGGTGCCGTACGCTATCGCCCAGGCTATCGGCTAGCACCGTGATGGAGCAGACAACGCCATAAAGGCCACTTTATCTGCTCGCCTCGAAATGGTTTGTGCGCGCGCTTTGACCGCCTGCCGCGTCGCGGCCTTTGCACCGTTGTGGCGGCTAAACCGGGCCGCGGGAGCACGCGTCACTGGGATCTGCTGGCTGTCGCGCCAGGGGCGCGGATGCGGGCGATGCCGGACATCGGATCAGTGTTCTGGGGGATACTGATGGACGAACCATGGCTTACACGGCTGAGGCCGGGCGATTATTCGGGCGTTCAGGCCTGGGCCGAGGACATGCGCCAACGCGCTACTGGAATGTCAAACGCCAAATGGCTATATCGCAGCCATGAACGGCTCTGATCTCGACGATGCGCCT
>JAJZGY010000078.1 GCA_021804785.1 Pseudomonadota bacterium
CTCTTGGCCTTCGGCCCGGAAATGGGCGGCCTGGCGTTCGCGTTCGGTTTGCATGCGCTTATAGATCGCCTCCGAATTCTGCTCCGGCAGGTCAGCCTTGCGAATGCGCACATCTACCACGCGGACGCCAAAGCCTGCGGCATCGGTGTTCATGTTGCGCGTGATATCCCGCATCAGCGCGGCGCGCTGCGCTGACAGAACCACGCTGAGGTCCTTGGAACCAAGGACACGGCGCACATTCGACGATAGCAGCGGCGTCAGGCGCACAGCGGCGGTCTGCTCATTGGTCAGAGACTGATAGAAGAGCAGAGGATTGGTTACGCGATAGCGGGCGAAGGCATCGACCACCATGCGCTTCTTGTCTGCCGCGATGACCTCTTCGGACGGTGCATTAAGCGCCAGCAGTTGCTTGGGCAGATAAACCACCTCCTGCACGAAAGGCAGCTTGGTGTGCAGACCGGGCGTTGCGACCACCCGGATAGGCTTGCCAAACTGCAGCACCAGAACCTGCTCGGTCATGTTCACGGTGAAGACGCTGGAAAGGCCGATGATGGCAAGAACTGCAACCACGACGCCAAAAACGATGGGAGCGTTCCGGTTCATTGGCCACCCGCCCTTGCTGGTTGGGCTGCCGCCGCCCCTTCCGTGACGTTGACCGTAGGCTTGGCCGAGTTCTGCTGCGCCGCCAGAGCAGGCAGAGGCAGATAGGGCACCACTCCCGACCTTGCCGCACTGGGATCGATGATGACTTTGGGTGCGTGCGCCAGAATGGTGGACATGGTCTCCAGATAGAGACGCTGGCGCGTCACTGCGGGAGAAAGACGATAGGCCGCAAGCACGGAGAGAAAGCGATTGGCCTCACCGGTGGCCTCGGCAATGGCCTGTTGCTTGTAGGCGATCGCATTCTGCACGATCTGAGCGGCACGACCGCGCGCTTCGGGAATGACCTGGTTGGCGTAGGTCTCGCCGCGGTTGCGCATGCCCTCCTGGTCGGCGCGGGCAGCCTGAACATCACGGTAGGCCGCGATGACCTGCTCTGGCGGATCAGCCTTCTGCAACTGCACCCGGGTGATCGAGACCCCTTCGCCATAGGAATCGAGGGTCTTCTGCATCAGCCGGCGAACGGCAACCTGAATGGGGCCACGGTCCTCCGTCAGAATGGGTTCCAGTGCCGTCTCGCCCACGATTTCACGCATGGCGCTTTCGGCCACTGCCTTTATGGTGCGATTGGGGTTCTGGACATTAAAGAGATAATCCGCCGCATTCTTGATCACCCAGTAGACCGTGAAGTTGATGCCGACAATGTTTTCGTCACCGGTCAACATGAGGCTTTCACTGGGCAGATCCCCGCTTTCTACGGCACCGATGTTGATCTGGTGCTCCACGGTGACCTTTGGCGTTTCCACCGTTTCGATCGGCCAGGGCAGATGATAATTGATGCCAGGAGCCGTGCGCGCCACAAATTTTCCAAAGCGCAGCACCACGCCCTGTTCGTCGGCGCCAACCGAGTAAATGCCGGACAACAGCCAGAGCACGACAAGAATAAGGCCTGCGAGGGCAAAGATCGGTGCGCCCATCCCATCGCCCCTGCGGGGCATCAGACGACGCCATCCCTCGCGCAGACGGCGCAACATTTCCTCAAAATCCGGAACACCACCCGGCGGCGTGCCGCGAGGACCGCCTCCCGAGCCATTTCCATCAGGGCCCTTGGGACCGCCCGAAGGAGGCCCCCCCCATGGGCCGCCCGGCTCACCGGACGAACCACCATTATTTTGCGTCCAGGGCATATCGATCCTAAGTGGCGGAAGAAAGCTCGGCCAGAGACTGTGATGCAGCAATTCGCTGTACCAAGCTGAGGCCCCTTCCTTGGTTTTGCGAGGCCCGCCGGTTATATGTGCATCGTTGCGGCGGTGCAAATTTGACGCGCGCGGTGTCGTCCAGCCCCCTTGCGCGGCGTGCGCGCCCGTCCCCGCCCGTCAAGCTTGTTTCCGAGGCCCTCAGATATGTCCCAACCAACACAAGATGCAGTACTTGCCGCCCTCGCCAGCGTGCGCGATCCGGACACCGGCCGTTCCGTAACCGAGGCCGGGCTCATTCAGGGCTTGGTCATCAAAGGTTCCAATGTTGGCTTTGCACTCGAGGTCGCGCCCTCGCGCGGGCCGACGGCCGAGCCCTTGCGCAAAGCCTGCGAGGACGCGGTCGCGGCCCTTGCGGGCGTAACCTCCGTCACCGCCGTGCTGACGGCCCACCGCGAGGGACCGGCAGCGCCAGCTCAGACCTCACCCACGGCAAAGCCCTCGCCGCGTGCAGGCCTTGACGGTGTTGCTGCCATCATCGCGGTGGCAAGCGGCAAAGGTGGAGTCGGCAAATCTACAGTCGCCGCCAATCTCGCGCTGGCGCTGGCCCGTCTTGGTCTTAAGGTCGGCCTTCTGGACGCCGATATATATGGTCCATCACTGCCGCGACTTTTTGCCATCAACACCAAGCCCAGAACCGAGGGACAGAAGCTGCTGCCAATCAGCAAGTTTGGCATCAAGACCATGTCGATCGGCTTTCTCGTTCCACCCGACCAGGCGATGATCTGGCGCGGGCCGATGGTACAGAGCGCTCTGACTCAGATGCTGGCGGACGTCGCCTGGGCTCCTCTGGATGTGCTGGTGGTGGACATGCCCCCAGGCACCGGCGATGCGCAGCTGACGATGGCCCAGCAGGTGCCGCTCAAAGGCGCAGTGATTGTCTCGACGCCTCAGGATCTGGCCCTCATCGATGCCCGCCGCGGCATCGCCATGTTCCAGAAAACCCATGTTCCGATCCTCGGGCTGATCGAAAACATGAGCGTGTTCCTGTGTCCCCATTGCGGCCAGTCCAGCCATATCTTTGGTCATGGTGGCGCGCGCGCCACCGCAGAGGAACTGAAGGTTCCCTTCCTGGGCGAGATCCCCCTCGTGCCACAAATCCGAGCGCTTTCCGATGCCGGCACACCCATTGTTGCCCACGCACCGCAGAGCCCCGAGGCCGAGGTGTTTCTTGCGCTGGCCCGCAAGCTGGCGACAAGCCTGCAAGGCGCCGCGCGCGTCGCGCCGCGCATCGTCATGGAATAGATAATGACGTGCCCTGGGCCCCGGATGTTTCAGCTGCGGGGCGCCATCGCGCCGACGTCCGCGGGTCCCAGTAGCTTGATGAAGGCAGACACCGTGCCGACGCGTACGCAACCCGACGCCCAGGAGCGCTGACATGACAGCGAAGCAGGCAAACATCCCTATGCGTGCACGCCGGACCACCAAGCTGTCATCGCACGACTATCGTCTGCTCGCAGAGTTTCGTTATCTGCTTGCCAAATTCCTCGCCTTCAGCGAAGCCGCGGCACAGGATGCCGGTCTGTCGCCGCGCCAGCATCAGGCGCTGCTCGCGATCAAGGGTTTTGCCGATGGCGCCGATGTCAGCGTTGGGGATCTGGCCGAACGTCTCAATATTCGCCACCACAGCGCCGTAGGTCTCATCGACCGGCTGGTTGGCAGTGGCTATCTGTTGCGCCGCATCGATCCCAATGACCGGCGACGGATATTTGTCGTGCTTACCCTCGCCGGAGAAAAAAAGCTCGCTGCACTGTCTGCCATCCATCGCGACGAATTGCAGCGGCTGACCCCGCTGCTCAAGCCCCTGCTGGCACAGATCGCTGAACCCGCTGGACGCAACGCACAAAAAAGGTCCGGCTGACGACATCAGCCGGACCGGACACAGATTCGATCATCGTCTCAGGCGTTGAAAGCCAGGCGCAGGCCCGGTTTGGGCCAATCCACGGCCAGAAGCTTTCCGGTACCGGAAGCGGTGATGTAGGCAGTCTTCATCGCCTTGCCTCCCCAGCAGATGTTGGTGACAAGAGGATCCGCGATGGCAAAATGCTTGGCCTTGCCAGTTTCCGGATGGAAGGTCGTGATGCCACCAGCAAGGATGGTTGCGCAGCACACCCCACCATCGGCCTGTACACCCAGTGAATCAAAATATGCCAGTCCCGGAAAGGCTCCGACAAAGACGCCCGGCGTGAAGCCTTCAACCTTTTGCGGGCGCCCGGGCCCTTTCAGCGGCAGACGGTAGAGCCGTCCGGTGAAGGTTTCCGCGTAATAGACATTTTTGCCATCCGGGGAGAGGCCGACACCATTGGGCGTGACCAACTCGCGCAGCACCCGTGTGATTTTGCTGCCATCGGCGCGTGCATAATAAAGTGCCCCGTGGGTACGATACTCGGCCGTGGTGGTGCCATGATCGGTGAACCAGAAGCCGCCGGTGCTGTCGAAAACAATGTCATTGGGTGCGGTCAGCCTGACACCGTCGCAGTCGCTGTAAAGCCGTTCCACCTTTCCCGTCGAGATATCGACACGCTCAATCCAGCCACCTTGATGCGTGGCCGGCGCATGGCCCGGAATGGTCAGCCCCTGACGGCGGTGATAGACAAAATTCTCACCATTGTTGCAGACATAAAGCGCCCCATCCGGACCGATGGCCGCACCGTTCGGACCACCTTGGCAGTGAGCGATGGCCTGGGTCTTTCCGTTAGCCTTGACCCGCGTGATCTTCTTGGACTGGATCTCGACGAGGATCACCGAGCCATCATCCATGGCCACGGGACCTTCCGGAAATTTAAGCCCGGTTGCAAATTCACGAATGCTCATGCGCACCCCCTTCCGCCTTCTCCATCAGGCTAATCTCTTCGAGGCTGAAGGCAAGAGCTGCTGTTGGTGCGAACCAGGGTAACAAAGGCGTATTTCAGTCCTTGGGGACTGACATGTGCAGTACGTGCGCTCTCCCGCCAGGTTTCTGCTGCAAAGGCTGGCATGAAAGTGTCACCTGGCACATCGGCATCGATCTCGGTCAATTCGATACGCTGCGCAAATGGCAGAAATGCCGCATAGACCTCTGCCCCACCGATAATCGCGATCTCCTTGGAAGCCTGCGCACGCGCCAGTGCCAGCGCCCGCAGCGGCGTGTCGGCCACAAGCACCGCCGCATCGCTGGGCCTCAGTGTGCGACTGAGAACGATGTTGGTGCGTCCGGCCAAGGGCTTCTGCGGCAAGGAGTCAAAGGTCTTGCGTCCCATGATAACGGGTTTACCCAAGGTCAGCGCCTTGAACCGGCGCATGTCCTCGGGAATGCGCCAGGGCAGACCATTGTTCCGGCCAATGACCCCGTTGCGTGCCCGCGCAAGGACGAGAACAATATCAGAGTCAGCCACGCTCATGATGCCATCTCTGAGCCAGCCAGATGCAGGAGTGCCCCGTCGCTGAGCCGGTAGCCATGCCAACCCTCCTGTCGCCTTGCGCCCAAAGCCTCATAAAAGGCGATAGAAGGGCTGTTCCAGGCCAGAACGCTCCACTCGAGGCGGGCGCAGCCTTCGCGCACAGCCCGTCTTGCGAGCTCGACAAGAAGCGCCTTGCCGATGCCCCGACCTCGCAGATGCGGACGCACAAAAAGGTCCTCCAGATAAATGCCGTGACGGCCACGAAAGGTGGAAAAATTATAAAACCAGAGGGCAAAGCCAGCGGCTTCATCCTGCCACTGGGCAAGCGCGCAAAAGACCCGCGGTGCCGGAGCAAACAGCGCCGCTGCGATGTCTTCCGCGCGGGCGCTGAGGTCAGCCTCGAGCTGCTCATAGGCGGCAAGTTCACGAATGAAGGCATAAACGAGGGCCGCATCTTCAGGCCTGGCGGGACGGATCAGGAGACTCACACGGCTACCTCGGCTTTGATGTGCGGATGGGCGCGATAGTTCACCAGCTCGAAATCCTCCAGACGGAAGGCGAAAAGATCCGAGACCTTGGGGTTAAGGTGCATGGCGGGCAGCGGGAAGGGCTCGCGGCTGAGCTGCTCACGGGCCTGCTCGAGATGATTGAGATAAAGATGCGCGTCGCCGAAACTGTGGATGAATTCGCCTGGCTTCAGGCCGCACACCTGCGCCAGCATCAGCGTCAGCAGCGCATAAGAGGCGATATTGAAGGGAACGCCGAGGAAAATATCGGCGGAGCGCTGATAGAGCTGACAGGAGAGGCGCCCCTCGGCAACATAGAACTGGAACAGGCAATGGCAGGGGGGCAGTGCCATCCTGGGGATGTCGGCAGGATTCCAGGCGGTGACGATCAGCCGCCGCGAATCCGGATTGGTTTTGACCGCCCTGACCAGATCGGCGATCTGATCGATGTGCCCGCCCGCCCCATCCGGCCAGGAGCGCCACTGGTGGCCATAAACAGGTCCCAGCTCACCGCTGGCATCGGCCCATTCATCCCAGATCGTGACATTGTGCGCGTGCAAGTAGGCGAGATTGGTGTCACCGCGCAAAAACCAGAGCAATTCGACGATAATCGCCTTGGTGAAAAGCTTTTTGGTCGTGACGAGGGGAAAGCCTTCCGCCAGATCAAACCGCATCTGATGGCCGAAGATCGAGCGGGTGCCGGTGCCGGTACGGTCGCGCTTTTCCACCCCTTGGGTGAGAACGCGGCTCATCAGGTCGTGATATTGCTGCATGGAGAATCGCAAGAACGATTGCCGGAGAACTGTAGCAAGCACAAGGCGGCGGGGGCGACAGCGGCGTAGGGCTTCGGCGCCTCTGACCACAGAAAAGGTTGTTACCCTACGCCTGAGGGCCATCCCTGGGACCACCACCACGGCGCTCTTTAAGTCTTAAGCCTTGATGCCTATATTGGTCGGGTCAGGGCTTGCCCGGACTATGACGATAAACGGCTGCGTAATAAGCGGACTGGACCCGGGGGCGGTACCCGGCGCCTCCACCACATGCCCATCGGGTTTAGGCCTGAGACCGGAGATGGGCATCTGTGGGGGCGAAACAGGATCGACAGACGTGTAAAGGCTGACCTTTCGTCCGGTATGGTATCCGCCGTTATCGGGCTGATCGTACAGGTGCCAACGACAATGCAATGGCCCTCGCTGCCTAAATAGGTAAGCGCGGTTCGGGGAGCACCGGGCAACAGAAGCTCCCCACCTCACACAATTTCACGCTCAAGCAGCGGCTGGTTCAGCGTGTAGCGCGGACCACGCAGAAAATAGGCCACGATCGCGGCCAGAACACAAAGCGTTCCGCCCAGGCTGATGGCCTCACCGACACCGATCTCGTCGGCCAGCCAGCCCAGCGCCAGCGAGCCCCAGGGCATCATTCCTATGAACGACATCGTATAGAGGGCCACAATGCGGCCTCGGACGTGGTCATGGCTTACCGTCTGGATGATGGTGTTGACGGAACCGCCAAGTAACACCAGGCTGCAGCCCGCCGGCATCAGAAGCAGCATTGACAGCCACAGCAGATGGGACTGTGAAAACGCGATCAGCGACAGACCGAAGCTGAGGGCCGACAGGATCGGGGTCTGCAGCAGGTGGCGGTCCGGGACGCGGGCGAGGCCATAGGCTCCGAAAAGTGCCCCGACGCCGATGGCGGCCATGAGCGCACCCAGTCCGGCCGCATTCTGATGCAGCACCTCGCGCGCCACCGCTGGCATCTGCGAGACATAGGACGCACCACAAGCCGCCAGCACCGACACCAGAAGCAGCGTGAGGCGGATGGTGTGCGAGTTCCAGGCATAGTGGAAGCCTTCACGCAACTCCGTAAGAGGCTTGCCCGCAGCGCGCTTGGGCCTGGGCGGCACGACCATGAGAAAAATGCCGATCAGCACTGCACCATACGAGACGGCATCGATGGAAAAGCAGACCCCCGTGCCCCAGATGGCGATGATGACACCGGCAATGCTGGGGCCGACCACCCGGGCAAGATTGAACATGATGGAATTCAGCGAAATCGCATTGCGCAGGTCTTCGCGCCCGACCATGTCCACGGTAAAGGCCTGACGGGTGGGCACGTCAAAGGCATTCACGAGACCTTTAAAAAGGGCGAGCGCCACCACCTCCCACACCTGAATGAGCCCGCTCAGCGTGAGCACGGCCAGGGTCGCGGCCTGCAGCATGGCGAGCGACTGGGTGATCATGAGCGTGCGTCGGCGGTCAACCCGGTCTGCCACCATCCCTCCCAAGGAGGTGATGAAGAAGACGGGAATCTGGCCGGCAAAACTCGTGATACCAAGCAACAGCGGCGAATGGGTGAGATCATAGACAAGCCAGCCCTGGGCCACCTGCGTGATCCAGGTGCCCATCAGCGAAACCAGCTGACCGGAAAAGAACAGACGGTAGTTGCGATGACGAAAGACGCGCAGCAGCGCCAAGGCAGAGGACCGCTCTTCCAGATGGGAAGCGGGCTCAGGGCTGGGTGTGGAGACGGGCTCGTGATGGTTCATGGCGGATGGCAGGTGCATAGCATGTTCACAAGACCGTCGTGAGCAACAAATGCAAATCGCGACAAACTCAGATCCTGCAAGCGCGGTGATGGCAGAAAACAGGGGCGAAAGGCCGCGCGCTTGGGCCGGAATTGCCGCCCCGGGCTTGCGGGCCAGGACACGGGGCGAGACCACCCATGGCGCAGGTTCCCCCCGCCGTGCAGCCTTCAGCACGCGCCAAACTACGCGCACAGGCCGCCGCGGAGGCCAGATTTACACACAACAATGTCGGCCCCTGCGGACGCCCGCTTTGCGACAAATCCAGGCCAATACCCCACGGCACGCTGGGAAGGGTAACGCCATCCATCGCCGCGCATTGACAGCGCTCGTGCGGTGCCTACTGTGGCGCCAATAAAGGTTTCCAATGAGCAAGGATTACATCGGCTACGAAGCTCTCATGGACAGCGCCCTGCGCGGGGTGGTGCGCGAAGCCCTGCGCCGCGTCGAACGTCAGGCGCTGATTGGGAGCCACCATTTCTACCTGACCTTCAAGACCAATTTTCCCGGCGTGGACATTCCGGAATTTCTTCACGAGCAATATCCGGACGAAATGACCATCGTCCTGCAACACCAGTTCTGGGACCTCAAGGTCGAGCAGGATCACTTCAAGGTCACGCTGACGTTTCGCAAATTGCCGGCAGAACTCGTCATCCCCTTTGCCGCCCTCACCGCTTTCGTCGATCCGGGGGTCCAGTTCGGACTGCAGTTCAAAGTTGCTGATGCGGATGCGCCACAGACAACGGCCTCAACTACCCCCACCCCTGGGCCTCAGGCACCAAGCACGGCACCGGCCGAGAAGCCCGCCGAGAAGCCTGCAGCCCCCGGTGAAGTGGTCAGCCTCGATGCCTTCCGCAAGAAGTAGCCAGCGTCCCTCCCACCGAGCAACACATGGACGCCTGCAGACTTAGGGATTAAAGAGCGGCCCTGCGAAATTGCCTGAGGCCCGCCCATGACCAAGACCCGCACCGAAACCGATACCTTTGGCCCCATCGAAGTGGCCGCTGACCGCTACTGGGGTGCCCAGGCCCAGCGCAGCCTTGGCAACTTCAAGATCGGCTGGGAAAAGCAGCCCCAACCCATCATCCGGGCCCTGGGCATCGTCAAGCGCGCGGCCGCCGAGACCAATATGGAACTCGGACGTCTTGACCCCAAACTGGGCCAGGCCATCGTTGCTGCGGCCCAGGAAGTGATCGATGGCAAGCTTGACGACCATTTCCCGCTGGTGGTGTGGCAGACGGGTTCAGGTACCCAGTCCAACATGAACGCCAATGAGGTGGTGTCCAATCGCGCCATCGAGATGCTGGGTGGAGAGATGGGCTCCAAAAAGCCGGTCCATCCAAATGACCACGTCAATATGAGCCAGTCGTCCAACGACACCTTTCCGACCGCCATGCACGTGGCCTGCGCCGAGGAAATCCATCGCCGTCTGCTGCCCGCCCTCGGCAAACTGCAGCGGGCGTTGGCAGAAAAGGCAGAGGCGTTCCGCACCATCATCAAGATCGGCCGCACCCACACCCAGGACGCAACACCACTGACATTGGGCCAGGAGTTCTCAGGATATGCGCAGCAGATCGCCAACGGGATCGAGCGCATGGAACAGAGCCTGCCGCGACTGATGGAGTTGGCCCAGGGCGGCACTGCCGTCGGCACCGGCCTCAATGCACCGGTCGGCTTTGCCGAAAAGGTGGCCGCGCGCATTGCTGCGATCACCGGGCTTGGCTTCGTCACCGCGCCCAACAAATTCGAGGCACTGGCCGCACACGATGCCATGGTCTTTGCCCACGGCGCGATCAACACCGTGGCCGCGTCCTGCTTCAAGATCGCTCAGGATATCCGCTTTCTCGCCTCTGGTCCGCGCTCTGGCCTTGGTGAATTGTCACTGCCGGAAAACGAGCCCGGTTCCTCGATCATGCCGGGCAAGGTCAATCCCACTCAGTGCGAGGCGATGACCCAGGTGGCAGTGCAGATCTTCGGCAATCATGCAGCCTTAACCTTTGCCGACAGCCAGGGCAATTTCGAACTCAACGTCTTCAATCCGGTGATGGCCTATAATTTCCTGCAGAGCGTGCGCCTTCTGTCAGATGCCGCCGAAAGCTTCACCGATCATTGCGTCGTTGGCATCGTGCCCCGGCTGGATAACATCAAGGCTGGCCTCGAACGCTCGCTCATGCTCGTCACCGCGCTGGCACCCAAGATCGGCTATGACAACGCCGCCAAGATCGCCAAGACGGCTCACAAAAATGGTACGACCCTCAAACAGGAGGCCGTCAAGGGCGGCTTCGTCACAGCCGAGGAATTCGATGCCATCGTCCGCCCGGAAGACATGATCGGACCAAGGTAACGCGTGCGCACGGGTACACAAGCCACGGCGCTTGCCGCCGTCATCGAGCAGAACAACGCCACCGGAACGGTGTCGTATTGGCGCGGTGGCGGCCATCAAAGCGAGGCGGACCGCAACGGCGTCAGCCTTGCGGACTATGTTCATGCCCTTTACGGGCTGATCCGCCAGAGCCGAGCCCAGCAGATTGCTCTCATCGGCTGTGGCGGCGGCACCCTCGCAAACATGCTCTACCAGAAGGGCGCCTCGCTTGTGGCGGTGGACATCGATCCGGCGGCGTTCGTGATCGCACGGGATTATTTTCAGATGCCCGCGGCGATCGAACAGCACGAAGGTGATGGTGCGGCGTTTCTGAAGGAGACGCGCCGGCGCTTCGACGCCATCGTCCTCGACGCCTATATGGGCGAACATATTCCGGATCATCTTCTCAGTACGGAATTCTTTGCCAGCGTCAAGGCTAGGCTGCGTCCGCGCGGTCTTGTTCTGCTCAATCTGATCGTCGCCAACGATGATGATCCCACGCCCCATGACATTGGCTGTCGTCTGAAGACGGTATTTCG
>JAJZGY010000021.1 GCA_021804785.1 Pseudomonadota bacterium
ATTCAATACCAAGCTCACGGGCCCTTCGCCTTACGGCTGGAGATGCGACAGGCATTTCAGCCGCACTGCGTGTCACAAAGGCTGCCTCTGCCGGCCGACTGCTGGTTTGCGTAGGCAGGGGCCTTGCTGGTGCGGCCTCCCTCACAGGTGGCACTGCGCTGTGCGTAGATGCAGACGGCACTTCCGCGGCAGGCTGAGACGCCGGTGGCGAGGGCTTGGCAGTCCCGTCTGCGCCAATATCAAATTCAACAAGTGGAGCGCCGACCGCCGCCATCTCACCCGGAACACCGTGAAGCGCGATGATCCTTCCCGATACAGGTGAGGTCATCTCCACGGTCGCCTTGTCTGTCATGACATCGACGAGATTTTGATCTTCCTCGACAACATCTCCGACCTGAACATGCCACGCTACGATCTCGGCCTCTGCGGTCCCTTCCCCGACATCAGGCAGCTTATAGACATAGGTACCCATTCAGCCCTCCAGCACCCGGCGCATGGCAGCGGTCACCCGTTCCGGCCCAGGGAAGTACTCCCATTCGAAGGCATGGGGATAGGGTGTATCCCAGCCCGTCACCCGTTCGATTGGTGCTTCAAGGTGATAAAAACAGTGTTCCTGAACCAGTGCCGAAAGTTCTGCGCCGTAGCCGCTGGTACGGGTCGCTTCATGTATGATCACACAACGGCCGGTCTTTTCGACCGACGCGACGATGGTATCGATATCCACGGGCAAGAGTGTGCGCAAATCGATCACTTCTGCGTCGATCCCCGACGCTTCGGCAGCAGTAAGGGCAACATAGACCATCGTGCCATAGGCAAGGATGGTCATCTGCTCGCCGGAGCGTAAAATATTGGCCCGACCAAGTGGTACAGTGTAATAGCCTTCCGGTACCTCGCTCGCGGGATGCTTGGACCAGGGCACAACCGGTTGATCGTGGCGCCCATTGAACGGTCCGTTATAGATGCGCTTGGGCTCCAGAAAAATCACTGGATCATCGTCTTCTATGGCGGAGATCAGCAAACCCTTGGCGTCATAGGGGGTCGACGGAATCACCGTCTTCAACCCCGTGACATGCGTGAAAATAGCCTCCGGACTCTGGCTGTGCGTCTGTCCACCGAAAATTCCGCCACCATAGGGCGTACGCACGGTCATTGCCGCCGAGAAATCACCCGCGGAGCGATAGCGCAATCGCGCAGCTTCAGAGACAAGCTGATCAAACGCCGGATAGATGTAATCGGCGAACTGAATTTCAACCACAGGTCTTAGACCATAGGCCCCCATGCCAATGGCAGTCGCAATAATGCCGCCTTCGCCGATGGGCGTATCGAAGCAGCGCGTGACGCCGTACTTCCTTTGTAACCCTTCGGTTGCACGGAAGACGCCCCCGAAATAGCCAACATCCTCACCAAAGATGAGTACATTGGGATCACGCTCCAGCATGGTATCCATCGCGGAGTTGAGCGCCTGGATCATGTTCATTGTCGGCATGATCAGACCCCCATTTCCTGGCGCTGTCTGCGGATATGCCACGGCATGTCCTTATAGACATCTTCGAACATCGTTTTGATGCTGGGCTTGGCCTGACCAAGCGTGCCAAGGGCCGAGGCTTCACGATCGGAGGCACGCACTTGCTCAACCGCGTCCTTGTTCGCAGATTCGTGTCGTTCCTCATCCCATTCGCCGAGCTGGATCAAATGATTTTTCAGCCGCACGATCGGATCTCCTAACGGCCAGGCCTTCGCCTCATCCTGCGGTCGGTAGCGTGAGGGATCATCGCTCGTGGAGTGGCCTTCGACGCGGTAGGTATAGAGCTCGATCAACGTCGCGCCCATATTGCTGCGGGCGCGCTCCGCGGCCCACTGTGTGGCCGCATAGACGGCCAGAAAGTCGTTCCCATCAACACGAATGCCCGGCAGGCCATAGCCGATGGCGCGGCTTGCAAATGTCGAATCATCCCCGCCAGCAATGCCGGAGAAACTCGAAATCGCCCATTGGTTATTTACGACATTGAGAATGACCGGGGCGCGGTAGACTGCAGCAAAGGTACATGCATGATGAAAGTCGCCTTCTGCGGTGGTACCTTCACCAACCCAGCTTGCGGCGATCCGATCGTCGCCCTTATAGGCAGATGCCATCGCCCAGCCGACAGCTTGAGGAAACTGCGTGCCGAGATTCCCGCTGATCGAGAAGAAGCCATAGTCTTTCGCCGAGTACATGATCGGCAGCTGCCTACCTTTCAGCGGGTCGGCAGGATTGGAGTAGACCTGACACATCATCTTGAACAGCGGGTAACCGCGTGCAATCAGGATTCCCTGCTGTCGATAGCTCGGAAAGCACATGTCATCGCGCTCAAGCGCGAAGCTTGCGGCAGTTGCGACCGCTTCCTCGCCGGTGCTCTTCATGTAAAAGGATGTGCGGCCCTGGCGCTGCGCTCGGTACATGCGATCATCATAGGCCCGGGTTAGAAGCATCGATTGTAGACCACGTCGCAGTGTTTCGGGGTCTAGCTTGGGGTCCCAGGGGCCGACTGCGCGATGGTGCGAATCGAGCACACGAATCATTCCATAGGCCAGATCCGCAATGTCATGCGGTCTTACGCCAATGTCAGGCCGACGCACACTACCGGCCTCGGGAACTACCAGTCCTGTAAAGTCCGGACTGTCACCCGGCCGATATTTGGGTTGGGGTACGCGCAGACTGAGCGGTTTGCGATTCTTCAAGCAGCGCCCTCCGTGACCATACCGACGATTGCACCGTCGTAGGTTTGCTATGGGCGCGGAATTATCTTGCGCGTTAGAGCGCCGTCAAGCTGCGATATTGGCACTGCCAAAGTCCGCAATAAGCACATAGGCCAGATACACAGGCCGGCAAGAAGCACATTGCTCGGATAGGGTCAGGCGCATCAATGCATCAGGAGCAAGGGCACTTGCGCGGAGCTCGTAAGGTCAATGGTGTTGCCACCGAACAAGGTTTCACCAAGCCGGCTGTGGCCATAGCCACCGGCGACTATCAGGCTGGCTCCGTCAGCTTGCGCGCCATGCAGGAGTGCGAGGCCCGCACTGCCGCCCTCAGGTTCGAGCTCGCGCAAACCGGCCTCAATTCCGTGCAGTCGCAAATAATCGCGGGCTGCCTCGGATGTCGGTCTGTGTCTGGCTCCAACGGTGTAGAGCGTCACTTTGGGGCTCTTCTTCAGAAGCGGCAGTGCCGCGCGCAATGCATGAGCTGCGACCGCCCCACCATCCCAGCCCACGGCGCAATGTGCTGTAAGATCACCGATGGCTACGTCCGGAACCAAAAGAATTGGTCGATGGCTTTTTGTCAGTAATTCTAGAAATACGCCATGGGCATCGCCCGGCGCAGCCGACGCTACAACCAGATCGGAAAGCTTGGATTCTGCGAGCAGAACCGCAGCGGGCTGGCCGAAGACGGTGCGAAACGTGCAGCTGACACGGGACGGGTCCGGAGATTTGGCATCGAGGTCGATATTGCGGGCGGAGGTAATTGCACGGATGGCCGCGCGCGCGCGCGCTGCCTCCTTGCGCGCCATCATCTCCGTACTCTCAATAACCTGCTGAACCACTTCAGGGGTCATCGGGGCCCCCATGGCGGGCACAGCAGTGCGCGGATCAGGATAGGCAAAGAGCGCCGTTACATGTCCCTGAAACGGCGCGGCAGCGGCAAGCGCGGCTTCCATAACAGCCTTGTCGTCAGTCCCGCCATTGACCGCCGCGATGATCGCCTTGTAGCCCATGATGGCCTATTCCCCGCCTTCGGCCACATCTTCTAGAGCCGCAAGATTGCGCAATTCAACATGATGCCGGTCGGGAATTTCGATCAGCCTCTCACGCTTCAGGTCCGTGAGCGCACGACACACGGTTTCGATGGTCAATCCAAGATAGTCAGCAATATCCTGACGCCCCATGGGCAGCAGCAACGGATCCCCATTACCGGCATCGCGCCGATTGGCAATGAGCAGAAGAAATGACGCCACTCGCTCCTTGGCAGTCTGCCGTCCCAGCATCACGAGATGCTCCTGGGCTGCAGACAGCTCACGACACAGCATCGCCATAAGTTCCTTGCGCAGGGCGGGCAATTCCTCGGCCAGCCGTTCAACCTGACCGCGCGGCCAACGCAGGACGATTACGTCTCCCAGCGCCTCTGCTGTCAGCGAATATTCCTCATCCAGTGCAAAGCCAAAGACGTCCCCAGGCAGGACAAATTCCGCAATCTGGCGCCGCCCGTCAGGACGGATCTTGCACAGGCGTACACCGCCCTCCAGCAGCTTGTAGGAATATCGCGCCACATCACCTTCATTGAAGATTGTCTGGTTGCGGGAAAAATGGAGCGACGTCGACACGGCCTTGAGTGGGAAAAGCGCGTCGCCCTCGTGGAAGAATGGTTCCAGGGATGTGCGGACGCTGTTTGAATAGGCTGGCTGGACGAGGAGAGACATGGGCGTCGGCCTTTTTTCTTCCCCTCAATATTGCCCTCGGCGAAGATTAGGAAAAAGTTAGGGTTGTCCCGTACGTAGAGTTGCGTAGTCCTAATGACGCACCGCCGGGACGTCGCTGCGTACCGAGAAGGCACGATCGATCCAAAACTTGAGGTCATCCGCCAGCACTGGCTTGTGCAGTAGCTTGAGCACGCCAGAATCCCTGGCCCGCTGGGCTGCCTGATCGTCGTGACGACCGGTCAGGAGAATCGCCGGCGTCTGCACCCTCCTGCGACGGAGCAGCTCGATCAGCTCAAGACCATCCAGGCCCGGCATGTGCAGATCAACGATGAGGCAACCAGGCTCTACCGCCGGTTTAGCGCTCAGATAGGCGGCCGCGCAGTCAAAATCAAACACCGTGAGTCCGTAGGACTCCAGAAGTGCCCTAAGGGAATCACGAACGGCATCGTCATCATCTACGATACAAACCATGAATGAAGCGCATTCCATCGCCAAATCATGACCTCCGCCCGCATCCCCCCGGAACAGGAGTACCGTCGTAAGTGGGCCATTATGCCCTGTTGCAAGAAGGGTGGTATACGTAAGATTGCTTAGGTACTGGATCCCAGGGCCACAACCATGCGAACCAGCTCGGCGAGGCTGTGGGCCCGCATCTTCTCCATGACCCGGGCCCGGTGGATCTCAACCGTACGGGGTGAAATCGCTAGTTCATAGGCTATGACCTTGTTCGGTTTGCCGGCAGCCAGCAGCTGAAGAACCTGGCGCTCACGCTCGGTGAGGGTTTCGAGACGAGTCTGAAATTCGCCAGCTGCAGCCGTTTGCGAGGCGGACGTATGAGCCGCCTGTGCCCAGCGCGACAGCGTGGCAAGCAGCACCTCTTCATCATAAGGCTTCTCCAGAAAATCGATCGCCCCAGCCTTCATGGCACGGACGGCCAAGGGTACATCGCCGTGCCCGGTAACCATGATGATCGGCAGCTTGAATTGCCTCCGGTTGAGCTCCTCTTGGAGCTCGAGGCCATCCATATCCGGCATACGGATGTCAGCGATGAGGCAGCAATTGGCCGAGGGTACGTAGTTGTCGAGGAAGGCTTGGGCCGAGGCAAAGGTTTGGGTGTCATAACCCTCAGCGCTCAGTAGCGCGGCGAGTGAATTCCGTACCGCCTCATCGTCGTCTACCACAAATATTTTTACCGGATCAGCCGTGCTCATGCCTCGGTAACCTCGACGACAGGCAGACGAAAAGCAAATTCGGCCCCACCTTCCCTTCGGGCGGCCACCCAAATTCTTCCGTTGTGCGCTTCAACGATGGCTTTGCAGATTGTCAGCCCCATCCCCAATCCCTTGGACTTCGTGGTCGAAAATGGAATGAAAAGATTGGGCATGATCTCAGGAGGTATGCCGGGCCCGCTATCAGCGACACTGACCTGCACAAAATCTGGTGCCGGCCGCTGGGTGCGTATCACGATCTGCCGTACATCAGCGTTCTCCAAGGCCTCAAAAGCGTTGCGCATGAGATTGATCATCACTTGCTGCAACTGAATACGGTCGATCACAACCGGCGGCAGGTCATCTGCCAACTCCGTCGTTATCTTGACGTCACGATCCGTGGCGCCCACCAGTCCGAGCGCTATGGCCTCTTCGACACAGCTATTGAGATCTTCGGGCAGGCGGTCCGAATCACGCTTCTCGATGAAATTACGCAGGCGCCGAATGATCTGGCCGGCGCGCTGCGTCTGCGACACCGCCTTGTCCATGAATTCACGCACCCGCCCGATCGCCTGTTCACCGCCTCCATCGAGGGTTCTGCGGGCGGCGTTGAGATAATTCATGACGGCGGTCAGCGGCTGATTGAGTTCGTGCGCCAGCGCCGAGGTCAACTGGCCCATCGCCGTCAAGCGAAGCGCATGCAACAATTCGTTTTGGAGTTCCTGGAAGTCCCGCTCGCGGCTGGTACGGTCTGTCAGATCGTGGAGGATACCGAGGAAAACCCTCACCCCGCCGACGTGGTCCTCACCAACCGACAGATACATCGGAAAGGTCGAGCCGTCCTTGCGCTGGGCGGTAACCTCCCGTCCGATCCCAATGATACGCTTTTCCCCCGTAGCCATGTAGCGCTGGATATAGCCGTTATGGTGCAAACGATACGGCTCCGGCATCAACATGGAGATATTGCGGCCCAGCACCTCTTCCGGCGTATAGCCAAACAGGATCTCGGCGGCCCTGTTGAACAGTAGCATGCCTCCGGCCTCGTCGATCACGATGATGCCATCGACAGCCGTGTTTATGACGGTATGAAACAAAACCTCGTGGTCCGCCCTGCTGAGCGACCCCGCCACTAGATCTTGAGAACTCATGCGCGCCTCGGTCACGAACCTCCTTTAGCAAAAACCGGTCGCCTTGGCGATAAAGTTCCGTTGCCGCACCCAACCGTGCCATTGACGCAGATCAGAGGGCCGCGGCCAATTCGCACTAGGCTTTTTCTGATAACCACGAGGGTTTTCATAGCTATAGGCCTTGAAGGGCCGGGTTCCTGCACGCCATTGTTAACCGTGAACGCTGACCGGCTTATGGGTGGGACCAAATGTCCTGCCGCAAGCAGCGCAAAGGGTCTGGGACCGGCCGCCTGGACAATCCGCCGGTAGGGCGCATTCTTGGTGCATCGAGCCTCGGAAGGAAGCTGTATGAAGATCGCATTGATTGCGGCCCATCCCGATCCTGAAAGCTTCACTTTGTCGGTCGCCCGCACGGCGCGGGAGGCCGCCCGCGCTCGGGGCCATTCCGTCGAACTGCGCGATCTATATGCCATGGACTTTGAGCCGCGCCTCAAGGCGACGGAGATCGTTGGCCGGCCCGGATTTGGACCGGCCCCCGACGTAAGCGCTGAGCGCACACGTCTCGCTGATGCCGACGCCTTCATCTTTGTCTATCCGTTTTGGATCAATGCAGCTCCCGCAATCCTCAAAGGCTATATCGACCGCGTGTTCGGATTTGGCTTTGCCTTCGGACCAGGCCCCGGCGCCAACACGCCTCTGCTGGCCGGAAAGAAGCTTCTCAGCTTCACCTCATCGGGCGCACCCGCGGACTGGGCCGAACGGACTGGGGCGCTGAATGCAGAGCGTACGATCTTCGAGAATCACATTGCTGCCCTCGCGGGCCTCACCGTACTCGATCACATCCACTTTGGCGGCATTGTACCGGGCATCCGCAGTGACGTCGTGATGGGACATCTAGAGACGGCCCGAGCCACCATCGCCGTACATTTCTGAACACCCCTACAAAATGACAGGCTGGCATCATGGTTGATGCGCAGGATGACACGATCAGATTTCTGGCTTCGCCGCAGAGCTATGGTGTCGATCAGGTGACAACTGTCCGCACCCATGGAGCGATCGTCTTCCTGGCTGGCGACCGTGCCTATAAGCTCAAACGGGCGGTGCGATATCCCTATATGGACTATTCGACCGTCGAGCGGCGCCGAGCCATGTGCCGGCGCGAGCTCGAGGTCAACCGGCAGCTCGCCCCCCAGCTCTATCTGGGAGTAAAAGATATTGTTCGTGGCCAAGACGGCCAGCTGCATTTCTCACCCCCCGCCTCAGGAGAGATTACCGACAGTGTCGTGGTCATGGTTCGCTTTGATCAGAGTGCACTGTTGAGCCAACTGTGCGCCCACCACAAAGCGGACGCGACGCTGATGCGTGCCCTCGCCGGGAAGATTGCAGCGTTTCACAAAGCTGCCGAGCGGACACCAGCGGTCGATTTTGCTGACGTAACGCAGGCGGTTGTCGACGAAAACATACTGCTTCTGGAGGGCGCGCGGTTCTTTGATGAGGCCACCGTCGGACGATTTGCAAAAGCGCTGAGAGATAGCTGTCACCGCGCAGAACCACTCCTAAGAAAGCGCAGCCACGGAGATTCAATACGGCGCTGTCACGGTGATTTGCATCTGAACAACATTGTCGTGATCGGGAATAGTCCCGTGCTGTTTGATGCCATAGAATTCAATGATGATTATATTTTTATCGATCCGATTTATGACATCAGTTTTCTGATCATGGATCTTGAGCGAATCGGCGAACGCGAGCTTGCCCATGTGTTATTCAACCGCTATTTCGAGCTCCTCCCTGATGATGACGGGCCTGCCCTGTTGCCACTTTACCTCTCCCTGCGGGCCGCAATCCGGGCTCATGTTGCGGTTTCGCGAAGCCGCGCGGGCGATAGTACAGCGACAGAAGAGGCTCAGCGCTGCTTCGCCCTGGCGCAGGATTTCCTCGTTGTGCGTCCTCCACAGCTGATCGCCATTGGAGGTTTTTCGGGAAGCGGAAAAACGACACTCGCACGCGCACTGGCCCCGAACATTGGTGCGCCACCCGGGGCCCTCATCCTGCGCAGCGACATCATACGCAAGTCTCTGATGGGCGTGGGTGAGCTGGACCGCCTGCCGCAATCGGCCTATAGCGTTGCCGTGAATGCAAGGGTGTTCGCCACACTTCACGAACGTGCGCGGGCGCTATTGGCAGGTGGTCAGAGTGTGGTTATGGACAGCGTCTATGGCCGACATGAGGAACGAGCCCGGATCAAAGAGATTGCGCAGGCGACCGGTGCGGGATTTCACGGCCTCTGGTTGGAAGCGCCACGCCATACGCTTTCCCAACGAATCACAGGCCGCAGCGGCGACGCCTCGGATGCCACTCTGGCCGTGCTTGACCTGCAGATGCGAGCTCTCTCGCCACCTTCCGACTGGTATAGACTCGACGTAGATCGTTCCCCAGAAGCCGTCGCGGCGCTCGCCGTAATGCATCTTTCCACAAACAAGGTCTGACATGTCCATCCGCAATCTCGACGCTGTGTTTCGTCCGCGCTCGATCGCCCTTATCGGAGCCAGCAACCGCCCGGATTCAGTCGGGCATGTCGTTGCCCGCAATCTCTTGGAGGGTGGTTTTGAGGGGCCAGTCATGCCGGTGTCGACAACACATAGTTCTGTTGCCGGGATCCTCGCCTATCAGGACGTGGCACATCTTCCGCTCGCGCCGGATCTTGCCATTATCTGTACGCCTCCCAACACCGTACCTGGCATCGTGGCCGATCTTGCTGCTCGCGGGACAAAGGGTGCGGTCGTGATCAGCGCCGGCTTTAATGAGTTGGGAACCGAAGCCGGAAAGGCGCTCGAGCGAGCAATGCTCGACGCCGCCAAATCATCCCTGCTGCGCATAATTGGTCCCAACTGCCTGGGTATTATCTCGACCACCGTCCGGCTCAACGCTTCCTTTGCTCCGGGTTCCTCTCCCTCGGGGGGGGTGGCGTTCGTCGCCCAGTCCGGTGCGATGTTGACCACCATTTTGGACTGGGCGGCCGCGCGCGGTATCGGTTTTTCACATCTGGTATCGCTTGGCGACATGACCGACGTCGACTTTGGCGACATGCTGGATTACCTGGCGCTGGATCCCAACACGCACTCAATCCTGCTCTACATCGAGACCATAACCCAGGCGCGCAAATTTCTCTCGGCGGCGCGCACGGCGGCTCGACTTAAACCCGTAATCGCCATCAAGGCCGGGCGACACGAAGCAGCAGCCAAGGCTGCAAGTTCTCATACCGGCGCCATGGCCGGCGTTGACGCCGTGTACGACGCCGCCTTTCGCCGGGCGGGTATTTTGCGCGTCAACGATCTTGACGAGATCTTTGATGCCGTCGAAACACTGGCCAGACCGATCAAACTGGCAAGTGATCGCCTCTTCATTCTGACCAATGGTGGTGGTCTTGGCGTTCTGGCTACCGATGCGCTTATTGATCATGGTGGTGCCATGGGTGCGCTAACCCCGCAACTGAGCGAGGAGTTGAACAAGGTCCTTCCGGCGACCTGGAGCCATGGCAATCCCATCGACATCATCGGTGATGCCGGTCCCGAGCGCTATGAGGCGGCCCTGCGCTGCCTTCTGCAGGCGCCAGGGCCAGAAGCGGTGCTTGTGCTTAATTGCCCGGTTGCGGTTGCCTCCAGTGTGGAGGCGGCACATGCGGTTGCCCGAGCGACCCAGGGAAGTCACAAGGCGGTGTTCGCGAGCTGGTTGGGTTCAGCAGAGCGTGATCAGGTCCATGGAATTTTCGCGGAGGCCAGGATTCCAGCCTACGATACCCCGGACAAGGCGATCCGCGGTTTTTCCTATCTGGTGGACTATCAGCGTGGCCAGGAAACCCTGATGGAAGTGCCTCCCTCGCTGCCCGAACACTTTTCTCCCGACGATGCGGTGGCCAGGCAGATTGTGCTGCGCGCTCTGGAGCACAGTGGTGAGAGCTGGCTGTCCGAAAGCGACATTCATGCCATCTTTGACTGCTACGGTATCCCCCATGTGCGCTCGCAGGCGGTGGCAAGCCCGCAGCAAGCAGGCCAGCTGGCCGCAGCATGGAACGTACCCGTCGCGCTTAAAATTCTTTCTCCTGACATCACCCACAAATCAGACGCCGGCGGTGTTGCGCTCGGCCTTGTCGGTGAGGCCGCAGTTCGTGATGCCGCCGAAGCCATGCAGCGGCGTATTGCGCAAGCACAGCCAAATGCGCGCATTCAGGGTTTTACCGTACAGGAGATGGTGCGCCGTCCTGATGCAATTGAGCTGATTGTGGGCATGGCGACCGATCGCCAGTTTGGACCTTTCTTGCTCTTTGGTCGTGGCGGTACAGCCGCGGAAATCATCAATGATCGCGCCATCACACTGCCGCCACTCAATCTCACTCTCGCCCGTGAAATGATGAGCCGTACCCGCGTCTGGCGGCGTTTGAAGGGATATCGTGACGTCGCGCCCGCGGATATTGATGCCATTGCGCTGTGCCTCGTGCGTTTGTCGCAAATGATCGCGGATGTGCCACAGATCGTCGAACTCGACATCAATCCGCTGATTGCCGATGCAAAGGGCATCCTTGCGCTGGATGCCCGCGTACGTGTGGAAAACGCCAGTGAGGATCGTGCACGCTTTGCCATTCTACCCTATCCGAAGGAGCTGGAACGTTACGAAACGGTTGACGGGCTCGGCCGTCTGTTGCTGCGTCCCATCCGCCCGGAGGATGCGCCAGGGGTCGAAGACCTGTTTGCGCAGCTGACGCCTGAAGATATTCGGCTTCGCTTCTTCACGCCAATGCGACAGATCCCTCCTGCTCTTTTGGCGCGCCTGACACAGATTGATTATGACCGCGAGATGGCATTTCTGCTCGTACGGCCGACAGATGGCAAGGTCCTCGGCGCGTCCCGTTACAGCGCCGATCCGGACAACATCAGCTGCGAGTTCGCCATCAGCGTCAGAAGCAGCCTTAAGGGTCTTGGCCTCGGCAAACTGCTCATGGAAAGACTGATCTCATATGCCAAATCCCGCGGGACCCAGCAGATGAGCGGCGAAGTTCTGGAAGAGAACGAACGCATGCTTTCGCTATGCCGTGAACTTGGCTTTTCGCTGACGCCAAGTGCCGGTGAGCGTGGCGTGGTTTGTGCGAGCCTCAAGCTAGCCTAGCGGTTGTAGATCGTTGTTCCAGGTCAATGACCCCCAGCGCATCTGCGTCTAAATGCGGGTTCTATGACGGGAGACCCCTATGGCTAAAGGCCCCCCATTAACGATTGCGCCGGAGAAAGTCGCCTATATCATACTTCTGGCGAAGGCCTTTGACGCCAAGGATGTGCTGACCGATCCGGGCGATTCCTCGGACGGAGCCGATGATCATATGATCCGGGTCCTTGAGGAGCACAGTGATGATGCGGTCGGCCAAATTCTGGCTGATTACATTGATGAGCTTTCGGTCGACGAGCAGATTGATCTCGTGGCGCTGGCGTGGCTGGGCCGCCAAGGCAATGAGGCCTCGGACTGGCCGACATTGCATGCGCAGGCCCGTCGGGCCCATCGTCAGCCGACCTCTCCCTATTTACTCGGATCGCCGCTTCTTGGTGATGAGCTGTCTGAAGGTCTGAGCATTCTTGGATATCAACCCGAAGAGCTTGAGTCCGATCTGCCCTAGGTCTGTTTGTCGCCGAACTGGCGGCTGCGGGCAGCACCAGACCTGTATATGCGTCTGATACCGCCCAACATGGATACCTTGTCGTCCGACTGGCGGTTCGCAGCTCTGCGCCTGCCGCCGCACCCGCTCAGATCTGCACCTCAATCAGGCGCGGGCCTCGCGCAGCCATTGCCGAGGCGAACTGGTCGGCAAAGCTCTCCAGGGTATTGGCTCGACTTGCTTCCACCCCCATGGCCTGCGCCAGGGCCACAAAGTCGATCTCTGGATTGTGCAGATCGAGCATGGACAGCGCTCGGGGCCCAGGATTGCCGGCACCGACCCGCGCAAGCTCGATGTTCAAGATGGCATAAGAGCGATTGGCAAAGAGCACCGTGGTGACATCAAGCTTCTCGCGTGCCTGTGTCCACAATGCCTGCACCGTGTACATGGCGCCGCCATCTCCAGACAGGCAGACGACCTTGCGGTCGGGACAAGCGACGGAAGCGCCGGTCGCAAGGGGCAGGCCCTGACCGATCGAACCGCCGGTTAGTGCCAACCAGTCATGAGGTGGCGCCGCCGCAGTAGCCATGTAGCTTCCCAGACCATTGGTAGCCCCTTCATCGGACACGATCGCGTTCTCAGGAAGGAACTGTGCAATGACCTGGCCAACGCTGAACTGGTTGAGGGGGCCTTGCGGTATGCCCGGCCGCTGCAATGTGGCACATTGCGGACGGGACCGCGCTCCCAGGGCATCCGCAACTGCGGTGAGCGCGGTTGTCCCATCCTCATGAGGATGGGCGAGGTAAAGGATGTTGCAGCCTTGGGGGGCACACCAGCTCGGCTTGCCGGGGTAGGCGAAAAACGCCACGGGAGGCTTGGCACCAACCAGGATCAATTGCTCGAGATCAGCGAGGAACTCGACAATCTGTTCGGCAAAATAGGGAATTCGTTCCGCCGCAACGCGGCCGGCGCCACGTTGCAGCCGCGGCACGAATGTATCTACCAGGAGCCGGGCGCCGGTCGCCTCGGCGATACGTCCAGCGGCCTCAAGGCCAGCCTGCCGGCAGCTCGTACCGCGCAGCAGGATCGCGGTGCGCTTGCCATTGCGCAAAGCGGCGACCGTGGCGGCAATATTTGCTTCAGAGACCGTTGCCGGCTCCAGCCGCGGCAATGGCGGGGCGGGATTGAGCGCCTCGTTCCACGCCGTATCCGCAGGCAGGATCAAGGTTGCGATCTGGCCCGGAGGCGACAGCGCAGCCTGCACCGCGCGCGCGCCATCGGCGGCAGCCGTACTGGCACTGACACTTGTCTGCACCCAGGCCGACACAGTGCGCGTCAGTCCGTTGACGTCCGAGGCCAGCGGCGCGTCATACTGGGCGTGATAGGTGGCATGATCGCCAACAAGATTGACGATCGGGGTGCTGGCCCGGCGTGCATTGTGCAGATTGGCCCAGCCATTGCCAAAACCGGGCCCCAGGTGGAGCAGCGTCACCGCCGGCTTGTCAGCCAAGCGCCCATAGCCGTCCGCAGCCCCCGTAACCACACCTTCGAACAGTGCTAAAACCGGCCGTATCCTCGGTTCCCCGTCGAGAGCGGCCACGAGGTGCATTTCGGAGGTACCAGGATTGGCAAAGCAGACCTCTACACCCGCGTCTGCAAGCGTGGCGACCAGCGCCTGAGCACCATTCATGAGGACTGCCCCTTAAGTTTCAAATCTCAGTCGTCCATTGCCCCTCGACGCTGTCAAGCGGGCGCTGGCTCACCGGCCCAAATCACACCGATAAAGAGTCCTTTGGAAACAGGCAGAAGAGCCAGACACAAGGCAAGGCCAAGGGTAGGATAGAACGCCATCGCCTGCCACAATGGCCAGCCCGCCCAGCTATCTATTCCGAGCACGAGGGCTACAACGAGATGGCCAACAACCAATATGGTCAGCCACGCTGGACCATCATCCGCGCGGATCTGCGACAGGTCCTCGCCGCATGAGGCACAGCTATCGACGGGTTTGAGATAGCTGCGGAAAAGCCGGCCCTTGCCGCAGGCCGGACAGCGCCCAGCAAGTCCACGGCGCGCGGCCAGACGCAGATTCCGCGCCGGTGACGCTTGTAGCCGGTCATCAATCATGACCGCAATTTAGAAACCAGGACCCCGCGGCGCAATCGGCATGATTGCCGCGGGGTCCTGAGCGTCTAGTTCACGTTGTCGGTGGCGCGGATGAAGGCAGCCACATTCGCGTGCAGATGCTTCAGTGACGGCACATGGACATAAACCATGTGGCCCGACATATAGTAGTGATACTGGATGTTTTTGGCCAGCGACTGAGGGATGGAGAGGTGGTGCATCTCGTACCAGCCTTGATAGTAGACCGTCGCCAGATCAAAATAGCCCCCATTAACCATCACATGCAGGTCAGGATTGGCTTTCATGGCCGTGGCAAGATCCGGCATCACGTTGAGAGCCTGGGTCTTTTTGAAGGGAAACCCCGGCGGCTGATGCAGGAAGTTCCAGTGGCCGATATTGTGGGCATCGGGGCGGTAGGCAATCTTGCCGGTATAGCCCAAATCATCGCGGACGTAGGAATTAAACGCAGCCACATAGGCTGAGCTGATCGCCGCGCTCTGGGGATCATACTCAGCATATTCGCTTAGCGGATCCATAGTCGGACCAGAAAAGCGTGCATCGAGACGACCAGTAGTCAGATCATTGGCAATCTGCAGCTCCTGACGGAACTGACCGCCGTTGACCCGCAAATTGGCGCGCATCAGATAGTCGACCGGCAGACCAGTATAGAGGTGAAGCTGTTTGGCAACCGCAAGCTTGCTGGCAGCATCAAGACTGGTGCCACTGTTGAGAGCCTCAGCATAGGTCGTCATCGCATAATGTGCGACGCGATTCAGAAAATCTGGCAGATCCTTTTGCGCGATCGGCTGGCCAGGCAGCTTGTGATGATACCAGGCAACCGCGGCGTAGCTCGGCAGAGCCAACTCGAACGGCCGATCATTGCCCGGGTTGCCCTTTGTCAAATCAATGCTGTCAGAATAGTCCAGGATCTGGGATAGGAGGATCACACCGTTGAAATCGATGTTGTCATCATTTTCCAGAATGTTGATCAGTGCCGCGGAGCGTGGTGTGCCATAGCTCTCGCCGAACAGATATTTGGGCGAATTCCAGCGGTTGTACTTGCTCAGGAACTGCATGATGAAACGCGAAAAGGCATAGGCGTCGACATCCGTTCCGTAGAAGTCCTTCTTGGCATTCTTGCCCGCGATCCGGCCAAAGCCGGTCCCAGGCGCATCGACAAACACCAGATCTGAGGCGTCGAGGAGGCTATACTTATTTTTCACGAGCCCATAAGGCGCCGCAGGTGTGTGGGTATGGTCACCGGTTATCACGCGCATCGGGCCGAACGCACCCATATGGAGCCATATGGTCGCCGAGCCTGGGCCGCCATTGTAAAGGAAGGTGATCGGCCGGCGCGCCGCATCGGCACCCTTCTTGAAGTAGGCGACGTAAGACATGGAGGAAACGGCATTCGGGTTATGGCTTTTCACTTCCTGCGGTGCGTCGTCATAGCCCTTGGGATGCACGATGAGCGTGCCGACCACGGCCTTGTAGTCGATCGAAGAGCCGCCGACGCGGACACTTCCCGACGAGACATAGCTCATCGGCTTGAGGAGTGCCGGTGCCGCCGCAGACGCGCTGAGCGCCCCGACACCCGGAACCAGAACAGCTGCAAGCGCAGCTAGGGCCAAACGTTTCATACCAATCCCCCGTTGAGGTGAAAAATCGACGCCGCACCCAGTGATGGGTGCGGCGTCGGATGCTATGCGCCAACCGGCGTCGTCACTTGCTTTCGTTGTCCGTCTCACGAATGAAGGCAACGGCATCAGCGTGTAATTTCTCCGCCGCAGGCTCGTGGACGTAAATCATGTGGCCGGTCTTGTAATAATGATACTGGATGTTCGCCTGCAACCGGTTCGGTATCGGCAGGTGATGCATTTCATACCAGCCTTCGTAGAAGGGCGTCGCCAGATCGAAATAGCCTCCACCCAGAAACACCTTCAAGTCCGGATCGCGCTTCATAGTGGCTGCCAGATCAGGCATCACATTGGTGGCGCCGGGGAAGGAGAAGGCCTCATAGGGCTGCTGGTGCTTGAATGACCACCATTTGAAGACGTTGATCATCGGCTTGTACGTCATACCTTTGCCGTAATGCAGCACATTGTGCGCATAATAGTTGAAGGCGGATACATAGGCCGAGCTGATGGCTGCGCTCTGCGGATCGTATTCAGCGCTCTTGCTGAGCGGATCCATCGTGGGTCCAGTAAAGCGTGTGTCGAGGCGACCGGTGGTGAGGTCTTCGGCCTGCAACAGGTGCTTTTCAAACACGCCACCTGAGATGCGCAGATTTGCCCGCATGATCAGCGACACCGGAAGACCGGTGAATTGATGCAGACGGTTGGCGATGTTGAGCTTGGCCTGTGGCGACAGGCTTGAGCCCTGGCTCAAAGCGTTAGCGTAGTCGCCCATGGCAAAGGCCTCTGCGGCCTTGATCACCGGCATCAGATGCTGGGGATTGCCTGGCAGCACATGATGATACCATGCGGTAGCCGCATAACTGGGCAAGGCCACTTCATAGGGTGTGTCAATGCCAGGATTATTCTGCGGCCCATCAATGGACAGATCGAAATTGAGGATCTGGGACAGCAGAATGATGCCGTTCAGATCGATGTTCTTTCTCTGCAGGTACCACGACAGCACTGCCGAACGCGGTGTTCCGTAGCTTTCTCCGCAGAGATATTTTGGTGAATTCCAGCGATTATATTTGGTGAGGAACTTTTCGATGAAATTCGCGAAGGCATGGGCATCCGGGTCGACGCCGTAGAATGCCTTCTCCTTGTTCTTGCCGGCAATGCGAGAGTATCCGGTTCCGGGCGCGTCGATAAACACCATGTCGGTGGCATTGAGGAGGCTGTTGTTGTTATTTACGATCTTGTAGGGCGCCGCCGGTGTGTGGGTGTGGTCATAGGTCACGACGCGTACCGGGCCAAAGGCACCCATGTGCAGCCACACAGTCGAAGAACCAGGGCCGCCATTATAGAAGAAGGTGATAGGCCGCGATCCTGGCCTCTCGCCCTTCTTGAAATAGGCGACGTAGAATATCGAGGCTTCGGCGTCCGGGTTCTTCGCCGCCTCTGCCTTGGATTGGGGGGCGTCATCATAGCCTTGCGCGTGCACGACCAGCGTGCCGGCATGGGCGACATAATCGATCGTGTGCCCGTTGATTCTGACCGAACCGTCGGTGGTGGTCTCCGTCGGCTGGAAAAAACCGCGGTTCTGGGCTGCGGCAGCTGCCTTGGCGGCTGACGCCTTTGACCCTGGGTCCGTACTCGCTGATGCCGAAACAATGGTACCCGCGACCAGCATCGCCGCGGTAATAAGATAGGCCCGTTTCATGGAAGCTCCCTCTAAGGCAGGTAAGACGGCCCCCGGGCCCGGCGGGACAAGACGAACGTCCACGAAGGCTTGCCACGGCGTATCGGACTGCGGGAGTTACGCCCCTTGGCCCGGTTTTACGGGAGGCCTTCTGTTCCTGGCAAATGAATTTGCCCCCATTGATGGCCGATCCGCCTCCCCTCACGGTATCGTGACGCTGGAATTTGCCCGCTGTAGCCTCCACAATGCCTGCGAAAGAGCCCTCTCTGCCCCCAAGGCCACACTGCCCTATGGATGAAAAGGACCATCAGCTCATTTCGCTGTTGCGGGATAATGCGCGGCGGCCAATTTCTGCTCTGGCGAGCGCGCTGGGGGTCTCCCGCGGAACGGTGCAGAATCGCATCGACCGGCTCCTGGCAGACGGACGCATTCTCGGGTTTACCATACGGCTGCGTCCGGATGTGCAGCACATGGCGATCCGCGCCATCACCCTTGTGGAAGTGGAGGGTGAGCGCACGGATCGCATCATCAAGGACTTGCGCGGCTATCCAGAGGTGCATGCGGTTCACACCACCAATGGTCGCTGGGACCTTGTTCTCGAACTCGAGACCGACACGCTTGAGGCCTTTGATCTGGCGCTGCGGCGAATCCGTGAAGTCAAAGGCATCGCCAATTCGGAGACCAGTCTCCTCTTATCCAGTTTTTAGCGGAACCGTCACAGCAGTCCCGCAGTGCCTCTTGCGCCGCCGCGAGGGCCACCTCACACTCTGGCGTGAAGGCTATTTAAGGAGAAGCGGTCATGAGCGATCGCGTCGTGGTAGATCTGAAAGACGGCGTTGCCGACGTGCGCATGGTGCGCGCCGATAAAATGAATGCTCTCGACACGGCAATGTTTGATGCCCTGATCGAAACCGGCGAACGGCTAAAGCACGAAGCGGGCGTGCGCGCCGTGGTCCTTTCAGGCGATGGCCGGGGATTCTGCGCCGGCCTGGATATGGGTAATTTTGCCAAGATGGCCAGCGGCGAGCGCAAGGGCACCGAAGGGCTCGTTGATCTGCCACGGACGGCAGCTGGTGCCAATCGCGCCCAGCAGGCGTGCTATGTCTGGCGCGAGGTTCCGGTTCCGGTGATTGCAGCGGTGCATGGCGTTGCCTTCGGCGGAGGGCTCCAGGTGGCACTCGGCGCAGATCTGCGCTTTGTTACCGCCGATGCCAAACTGTCGGTGATGGAGATCAAGTGGGGTCTCGTCCCGGATATGGCGGGAATGGCACTGCTGCGCCGGCTCGTTCGCGATGATGTCGCGCGCGAACTCACATTCAGTGGTCGGACCGTGCTGGGTGAGGAGGCGGTGAGGATCGGGCTTGCGACCCGCCTCTGTGCGGATCCACGCGCAGAGGCACTGACCTTTGCCAAGCTGATCGCCAACCAGAATCCCGATGCGATCCGGGCTGGCAAACGTCTGCTCAATCTGTCTGTCGAGGCTGATGCCAAGGAGATCTTCAGGGCCGAGACGACCGAGCAGGTGGCCCTGATCGGTTCTCCCAACCAGGTTGAAGCGGTGATGGCCAATCTCCAAAAGCGCGCACCCCGCTTTGTTGACGGCTGACCCCGCTTCCCTGTCGGGGCGAGCTTCATCACGCCATTCGCGTCAGAAGACAACCGCGCGGACCGCTCCATATCCGCGTGCTCCGTCGCTGCGCCGAGCCCTGCCAGAACTGCTGGGGCCTAAACCACGCTTTATAGATGGCGAGAGAGCCTGCACCGCGGCTTTACGGACGCAGAATTTGCCCTTAAGTTGCCGCAGGCTCTCTCTATATACGGGACGAAACGATGAAGTACGGGATCGATTATCGCTATCTTAAGAAGGGTGCCACCAAGGCCGTGGACAATACTTCTATGGCACGGCCGGTGGACGTCGAAATCGACGAGGCGCAATTCGCGCTGATCCCGAATGTCGGCGATTATGTCGACCTGCCGGGCGAAAATGATTTTCGTAACATCCCGTGCCGCGGCAAGGTTTTACGCCGGCTGTTCCAGTACAAGCTGGGTTATTGCTACGTCCAGATTCTAGTCCAGGAGATCGATGAGGACTGGTCCAGCCTCTGGGGCTAGACCAATCCTCCCGCTGCCGGATCTAATAACCCATTAGCCGGGCATAGCGATCACGGTGAAAGGCGGGGCTCCCATAGGTTGCCTCGCTAACCCGTGCGCGCTTGAGATAAAGACCTGCGTCATGGGCGTCGGTCATACCGATGCCGCCATGCATCTGTACCATTTCATTGGAAACCAGATGCACAAGATCCCCGGCGCGTGCCTTGGCCAAGGAGCACAGCGCCGGCACATCGGTACTGCCGCGGTCACATGCAATTAAGGCGGCTTCAACACAGGAGCGAGTCAATTCCAGCTCCGTGTACATCCGCGCAGCACGGTGCTGCAGCACCTGGAACGCGCCGATCAGCTGGCCGAACTGGGTCCGGGTCTTGAGGTAGTCCAGCGTAACCTCAAAGCTCTGGGCCGCATGACCAAGCATTTCAGCGGCGAGGCCGGCGCGAGAACGGTCCAAGATGGCGTCGAGCACACCAAAGCCTTTATCCACCTCACCCAGCACTGTATCTAAAGTCACGTCAACATCGCGGAACTGAAGACGCGCAGCGGCGCGACTGTCGGCCATATGCAGGGGTGTGCGAACCACGCCAGGGTGGTTTCCCGGAACAAGAAACAGGGTGACACCGTTCTCATCGCCCGCCTTGCCCGAGGTTCGAGCAGCCACAACCAGAATGTCGGCGACTGCACCATCGACAACAAAACTCTTGGTTCCGCTGAGCACAAAGCCGGCACCCGCCCGGCGCGCCGTCAGCGCCACGCGCCTCGGCGCGTGATGGGCACCTTCATCCACGGCAAGGGCCCCGAGCGCCTCGCCAGCGGCAAATTTGGGCAACCACTCGCCCTTTTGCCTGTCATTGCCGGCCAGAAGCAACGCGGTGGCCGCGACAAGAGCGGTCGATAGAAGAGGGGACGCCGTGAGTGTGCGTCCGGTCTCTTCGAGTACCAGTCCGATGCTCAGAAAATCCAGTCCGCTGCCACCATAGCTTTCCGGAATGAGGATTCCGGCCCAGCCCATCTCGCACATCTGCCGCCACAGGTTGCGATCAAAGCCCTCGCGATTGGCGCTATCGCGCAGCGCTCGAAACGCCGTGACGGGTGCTACCTCGCGCGTCCAATTCTTTGCTGCCTCTTGCAGCATCACCTGTTCTTCACTGAGCACGGCCATGATGCCACCTATTATTGATGATCCATGAGCCCAAGCACGCGCTTGGCCACGACATTAAGGTTGATCTCGCTGGTACCGCCTTCGATCGAATTGCCCTTGGACCGCAGCATGTCGCGCATGGCCTGGACTTCAGCCGGGCCGAAGCCCTCGCCCTCCCAGCCCAGTCCCTGATAGCCCATGGCCTCCACCAAGAGCTCGCAGCGTTCCTGATTGAGCCGTGCAGCGGCGTATTTGAGGATCGAGACCGCCGGGCTAGGACCATTGGCGGTTTTGGCCTCATCGGCTAGCCGCCTGACCGTCAACGCAAAGGCACGGGCCTGCATGCGATGCTCGGCGATGCGCGCCCTCAGATCGCCATCGTCAATGCGCCCATCCACTTCACCGACATATTTCTTGGCCACATCCTCGAGCTCGAGACCGCCCCCAAAGCCGCTGCCAAATCCGCCCGCCGAGATATTCTGGCGCTCATACTGCAGCAGCCGCTTGGCAATCTCCCAGCCGCCGTTTAACCGGCCGACCAGATTCTCCTTAGGAACTTTGACATCGGTGAAAAAGGTTTCGCAGAACGGGGAGGAGCCGCTGATCAGGCGGATGGGACGTGCCTCCACTCCCGGTGTCGCCATGTCAAAAAGGATGAACGAGATCCCCTCATGCTTTTTGCTGGTATCGGTGCGCACCAGGCAAAAAATCCAGTCCGCCTGGTCGGCATAGGATGTCCAGATCTTCTGGCCATTGATCAGATAATGGTCGCCACGGTCCTCACAGCGCGTACGCAGCCCGGCCAGGTCGGAGCCGGCTCCAGGTTCCGAATAACCCTGACACCAGCGGATTTCCCCGCGCACAATCTTGGGCAGATGCTCGCGCTTTTGCTGTTCATTGCCATATTCAAGCAGGACCGGCCCCAGCATCCAAAGTCCGAAGGACAGCAATGGTGCGGCTGCGCCGATGCGGCGCATTTCACTGTCCAAAACCTTGGCTTCATCGCGCGACAGCCCGCCGCCGCCATAAGCCTTGGGCCAAGTTGGCGCCGTCCAGCCTTTCGCCGCCATACGCTCAAGCCAGAGCTTGGCCTCAGGGTTTTTGTATGTCTGACGACGTCCGCCCCAGACCTCTTCACCCTGGGCGGGTCGGCCCGAGGTGCCGCGCATGGACGGGGGGCAGTTGGCATCAAGCCAGCTCCGTACCTCGCTGCGAAAACTTTCCAGATCGCTCATCACTGACCTCCGGACGACCATACCACTTCTTCGACGTGAGCCGATTGTGCATCTTGGCGCAGCTTTGGGAAGAGGGCTGGTCGCAGGATTTGCCAGCCGTTAGGTTGGCGGAGCATTATTTTGATCGACAGCCATGAATTTTGCCAGCGACAACGCCTATGGCGCTTGCCCCGAAATCCTTGAGGCCGTAGTCCGCAGTGCGGAAGGCAGCCAGCCCTCCTACGGCGAGGACGCCTGCAGCAATCGCCTGCGCGCCCGCTTGAGTGAGATTTTCGAGCGTGAGGTCTATGCCTTCCCCGTCATCACCGGGACCGCAGCCAATAGTCTGGCGCTGGCGACGCTCTGCCCGCCGCATGGCGCGATCTTCTGCCATGAGGAGGCACACATTGCGAGCGACGAGTGTGCCGCGCCGGAATTTTTCACCCATGGCGCCAAGGTGGTCGGCATTGCCGGGGCGGATGGCAAACTGACCCCAGCCGCGATCACGTCGATGCTGCCGCAATTTTCCCGAGGTGTGCACAGCCCAAAGCCCAGTGTCGTTTCGCTCACTCAACTGAGCGAGCTCGGGACGGCCTATGATGCTGAGCAGATCGCGCAGATCAGCGAGGTCTGTCGCGACCACGGCCTCTTCCTGCACATGGACGGAGCGCGTTTTGCCAACGCGCTGGTTGGGCAGAACACCAGCCCATCCGCGCTTTCCTGGCGCGCCGGCGTTGATGTGCTTTCTTTTGGCGCCACCAAGAACGGTGCCCTCAGTGCCGAATGCGTCATCTTCTTTGATCGCGCTCTGGCCGGAGACTTTGAATACCGCCGCAAGAAGAGCGGGCATCTGATCTCGAAGATGCGCTTCGTCTCCGCCCAGCTGGAGGCCTATCTGGCCAATGATCTGTGGCTCAAGTCCGCAGCGCGCGCCAACCATCTTGCCACGCAGATGGCCCGCACACTGATGCAGGTTCAAGGTGCCAGCCTTGCCCACCCAGTTCAGGGCAACCAGATTTTCCTCTATCTGCCGGATCGGAAGGTGGCTCATCTGCGCGCCGGCGGTGCCAAATTCTACGACTGGCAGGCGAGCCGCGACGGCCGCACGCTGATCCGCCTGGTCACGAGTTTTGCTACACCCGAGAGCGCCATTCAACAATTTGTCGAACTGGCCCGTGCGCCCTGAGAGGTGCAAGAGGCGGGCCCGCTATTCGGCGGGCTGCGCCACTGGTCGTGGCCGTAGCAACTGGCCGAGGCGATCGAGCTGCACATAGATCACCGGGGTGATGTAAAGGGTCAGCAGCTGACTGAGAACGAGCCCGCCAACCACGGCAAGACCAAGCGGCCGGCGGGCGTTTGAGCCCTCGCCAAAGCCGATGGCGATCGGCAGGGTTCCCGTCAGCGCCGCCATCGTAGTCATCATGATCGGGCGAAAGCGGACCAGACTCGCCTCGAAGATCGCCGCAGAGGCAGGGACCTCGGCACGGCGCTGACGCTCCAGTGCGAAATCAATCATCATGATGGCATTTTTCTTCACGATTCCGATGAGCATGATCATGCCCACAAAGGCATAAAGGCTGAGCGGGGTGTTGAACAGCCACAGCGTGATCAGTGCGCCGACAGCCGCGGCCGGAAGTCCCGAAAGGATGGTCAGGGGATGGACGAAACTTTCATAGAGAATACCAAGGACAATGTAGACCACAATGATGGCAATGAGCAGCAGCAGGCCGCTGGAGCCCATCGACTGCTCAAAGGCTTTCGCCGTTCCCTGAAATGAGCCGGTGATCGTGGGCGGCATGTGCATATGCCGGCTGATCTGATCGATCTTGGTGACGGCATAGGATAGCGCCCGGCCCTGGGCGAGATTGAAGGACACCGTCACTGCCGGCAGTTCGCCAAGATGATTGATGGCAAGAGGCATCGAGCCCTGCGTTATCCGCGTCACTGCGTTCAGCGGCACCAAGGTGCCACTGCTCGACGTCACGTAAAGGCGCTGCAGGGCCGATGGACCAGTCTGGTATTTCGGCAGAAGTTCGAGAATGACCTCGTATTCATCGGTGGGCGCGTAAATCTGGGAAATCTGTTCGCCGCCGAAGGCCGCACCCAGTGCCGTCTGGATCTGGGTGGGGGTGACGCCCAGTGCCGCGGCACGGTCGCGTTCGATCTTGACCATGACGGTCGGATTGGACATGTCCAGATCGCTGTTGACATCGGCAAAGCCAGGCGTGCGTGCCAGGATGTCAACCAGGCGATTGGCGTATTTGGCAAGCTGGTTGAGATCCAGTCCCTCCAGCGTGTACTGATAGGTTGCATTGGTCGAGTGTCCGCCGATATTCAGACTGGGCGGGTTAGCGGTAAACACCTGCAGACCAGGAATCTTCGCGAATTCGGGGCGCCACTGGGAAATAATGTCATCGACCGAACGGCGGCGCTGGCTGCGCGGAACAAGGTGCACGAAGATCCGCCCGGTGTTCACCCCGGCACTGGAGCCGCCCGAACCCACCGCCGACATCGCGGCCATCACCGCCGGATCGGCATTAACGATCGCAGCCACTTTTTTCTGATATTTGAGCATCTGATCAAACGAGGTGCCGGTGCGCGCCTTGGTAAAGATCGCGATGGCACCGCTGTCCGAGGCGGGAATGAAATCCATTGGAATGATCCGGAACATGACAACGGTGGCGACGATGCTCAGCAGAAAGAGGCTGAGAATCACGCGCGGATGGCGCATGCTCCAGTCCAGTGAGAGGCGGTAAGCGTCATGAAGGCGATTGAAGGCCGCCTCGCTATAAGCATAGAAGCGGCTGGCTCGTAGTCCTTCATCAGTGCGCAAAAGGCGACTGCAGAGCATGGGAGTCAGTGTCACCGACACAATGCCCGAGAACACGATGGCAAGCACGATCGTCACCGCAAATTCATGCAGCAGCCGGCCGACGATGCCGCCCATGAACATCAGGGGAATGAACACCGCCACCAGCGAGGCCGTCATGGACAATATCGTGAAGGTGATTTCGCGCGAGCCATGGAGTGACGCGGTATAGGGATCTTCACCCATCTCGATATGGCGCACGATGTTTTCGAGCATAACGATGGCGTCGTCGACAACAAAGCCCACCGATAGCGTCAGTGCCATCAACGAGAGATTATCAAGACTGAAGCCGAGATAGGACATGCCTGCGAAGGTCCCAATCACGGCGATTGGCAATGCCAAAGACGGGATGAACGTGGCAGAGACCGAGCGCAGAAAGACGAAGATGACGAGGACGACGAGGATCGCGGCGATGCCAAGGGTCATTTGAACATCGCTAACCGAGGCGCGCACTGCCTGGCTGCGGTCAAAATGCACCATCACATGCAGTCCGGGCGGCACCTGCCTTTCAAAGCGAGGTAGAACCTGTCGGATTTCGTTGACGACTTTTATGGTATTGGATCCGGGCTGACGCTGAATCGCCAGGAGAATGGCGGGCTTACCAGTCTCGAAGCTCGCCTGGCGGGTGTCCTCGACGCTGTTGAGGACGCGAGCGACGTCTTCAATGCGCACCGGTGCACCGTTGCGGTAGGCGACAACCTGACGGGCAAATTGATGCGCATCTGTCAGCTGGCCATTGGCATGTATCACCTCGGCCTGGCGTGGCCCATTGAGCGAGCCGGTCGCTGCGTTGGAATTGGCATTGGCGGCGGCGCTCGCAACCATATCGATACCAATGCCGCGCGCGGCCAGTTCGTCGGGATCGGCCTGGATGCGCACGGCATATTTCTGCTGACCGTAAACATTGACCTGGGCGACACCGTTCAGGGTTGAGAGCTCTCGGCCAAGCAGGGTCTCGGCATAATAATCCACCTGTGAGAGCGGCATGGTGTCGGAGGAAACGGCCAGATACATGATGGGGGCATCGGCAGGATTTTCCTTATGAATGGTCGGCGGATTGGGCATGTTGTGCGGCAGACGCCCCAGCGTCGCCGATATCGCCGATTGCACATCCTGTGCCGCAGCATCGATATTGCGGCTCAAATCAAACTGAATGACAATTTCAGTCTGGCTCTGCGTACTCGTCGACGTCATCGACGAGATGCCGGCAATCGTCGACAGTTCGCCCTCGAGCGGGGTTGCGACCGCACTGGCCATGGTGTCAGGATCCGCACCAGGCAGGCTGGCACTGACCACGACGGTGGGGAAGTCCACATTCGGCAGATCACTAACCGGAAGTTGGAAGTAACCGAACAGGCCAAAGATCACCAGCGCAACCATGAGCAACGTGGTCATCACTGTGCGCCGGATGAATGGCTCGGAGAGGTTCATGGCACAAGCTGGTGGTCCGACGGGCCGGCAGCCTTGTCCGCTTCACGAAGGTGTTTACTGGCCGTAACGGCTGCGCGCTGCCAGACCTCTACCTTCTGGTTCGGAACCACCCGCAATTGTCCTACGGTGATCACCGTCATGCCCGGAGCGAGCCGACCGCGCACCGCTGCCAAACCGCCATTGTCGTAGCGTACCCGCACCGCAACCTTGTGGGCGATATGCACACCATCAAGCACATAAACGTAATGGCCATCAGGACCGATGTTGATCGCTGCGCTCGGTACCACCGTGGCGTTTCTGAGCTGGCGCAAAATGACGCTCACATCAACCAGTTCGCCGGGCACAAGCACAGCATCGCGATTGGCAAATGTGGCTCTGAGTTCGATCGTTCCGGTCTGGCTGTTGACCTGATTGCCAATAAAGTCGACGCGTGCAGATTGCACGAGCGGGCTGCCATGCGGACTGATCTGGGCTATCAGGCGGTGGCGGGCCATCTGTTCCTCGATACGGGGAAGATCAGACTGCGGGAGAAAAAATGACACCTTGATCGGCTCGATCTGGGTCACGACGACAAGAGAGTTCGTGTCGTTAGCCTTCACCAGGTTACCGGGCTGGATCAGGATGGGACCGGTCCTGCCGGTGATGGGTGAACGGATTGCGGCGTAATCCAGATTGAGTTGGGCGATCGTGACCGCTGCCCGATCGGCATCGACCGTCCCCTTCAGAGCACCGGCCTGGGCGACATACTGGTCTCGCTGCTGCGCCGAGATGGCTTTCTGGGCAAAAAGCCGGGTGTAGCGCCTGGCGTCGCGTTTGGCCGCGACGAGCTGGGCCTCGTCCCGTGCCAGATCGGCCCGGGCCTGCTGAAGTGCAGCTTCAAACGGGCGTTTGTCGAGTTCGAAGAGGACACTGCCCTTGCGGACAATCTGGCCTTCCTTGAAGTCTGCGCGCAGCAATTGACCGGCAACCTGTGACGTCACGTTCACCGTGGCATCGGCAAGTACGGTACCAATCGTGTGCGCATGCACACTCAGGTCTTGGGTCCGTACCGCTCCGACTTCAACCGGCGGCGGCTGTCCCGCCACACCATTTTCCTTAGAGGCCGTCATGCTGTGCACGAGAAAGGCCGCGCCAATCACGGCCAGCACGGCAAGAATTGCTCCCGGCCGGCGATAACCGACTTGGGCGGGGGGCTCCGCAGTGGCAGCGCTGGCGCCTGGAAAGGTGTGGGGGCGGGGTAATTTAAGTGGATCCGACATCGGCATTACGGTTCGCGGCTGGGCCGCCCAGGGTGGAGACGGGGCATAGCTGTGGCACCAAGCGGTCCTGGCCCGCCGTCCTAACCAGTGCTGACCCGGGTTGCCAGCACACCTGGCGGGTTCGGGACAGATTGAGACAGAAATCGCAGTGTTTGTGACTCATTCATGATAACGTTCACTGGAAGGTGATCGGACGCCTCCCCCCTGCATGCTGCGACCGGCACGCGTCCACCCCCTGACAGTGGTGCAGGGCGGTGGTGCCAAGGGGGGTTCCAGGCGGGCTGATTGCGGTGCCGGGTCCAGCCGTCTATAAGCGCCGCCGATTGCAACCGCGAAAGCACGCCCGACATATGGAACTGCGCAATATTGCCATTATCGCCCATGTTGATCATGGCAAGACCACGCTCGTCGACCAGCTGCTGAAGCAGTCCGGGTCGGTCCGCGAAAACCAGCACATGGCGGAACGTGCGATGGATTCCAACGATCTGGAGCGCGAGCGCGGCATCACCATCCTGGCGAAATGTACCTCGGTGGAATGGAGCGGTGTACGCATCAACATCGTGGATACGCCTGGTCACGCCGATTTCGGTGGCGAGGTCGAGCGTATCCTCTCGATGGTCGATGGCGTCGTACTTTTGGTGGATGCCGCCGAAAGCGTCATGCCGCAGACCAAGTTCGTCCTGTCCAAGGCCCTCAAGCTCGGCCTGAAACCGATTGTCGTCATCAACAAGGTGGATCGTCAGGATGCCCAGCCCGAGGAAACCCTTGAGAATATCTTCGACCTGTTCCTCGCGCTTGAGGCCAATGACGACCAGTTAGATTTTCATGTGCTTTACGCGTCTGGTCGTTCCGGCTGGGCGGTCGACGAGCTGTCACAGCCACGTACGGACCTCACCCCCCTTTTCCGCCGTATCGTGGCTGATGTTCCTTCACCCAAACCGGTGACACTTGCAGGACCTGAGCATCCGTTTCAGATGCTCGTGACGACCATCGAGTCCGATCCTTACCTCGGACGCATTCTGACTGGCCGCATTGAGTCCGGCGAGATCAACGTCAATCGCGTCATCAAGGTCCTCAATCGCGCTGGCCAGGAACTGGAGCGAGCCCGCGCCACCAAGCTTCTGGCGTTTCGCGGACTGGCCCGCGTGCCTGTGGTTCACGCCAGCGCCGGTGACATAATCGCGATCGCCGGGCTGCAGGTCGCAACCGTGGCGGACACGCTTTGCGATGTTCAGGTAAACGCCCCCATCGCCGCCAATCCGATTGATCCACCAACGCTGGCCATCACCCTTGCGGTCAATGATTCACCCTTGGCCGGCCGGGAAGGTGACAAGGTGCAAAGCCGCGTCATCCGCGATCGTCTGCTGCGTGAGGCCGAGGGTAATGTCGCCATTCATCTGCGCGAAACCGGTGAAGGCGCCTTCGAAGTTTCCGGTCGTGGCGAATTGCAGCTCGGTGTACTTGTGGAAACCATGCGTCGCGAAGGCTTTGAGCTGTCGATTTCGCGGCCTCGGGTACTCTTTCAGCGTGATGAAACTACCTCCGAGCGGCTGGAGCCGATCGAAGAGGTCACGGTGGATGTCGACGATCCCTACACCGGCGTCGTCATCGAGAAGGTCAGCATGCGAAAGGGCGAATTGCAGGACATGCGGCCGATGGGCGCCGGCAAGACGCGCCTCACATTTCTGGCACCCGCGCGGGGTCTGATCGGGTATCATGGTGAATTCCTGACCGACACCCGGGGCACCGGCGTGATGAACCGCATGTTCCACTCCTATGCCCCCCACAAAGGCCCGATCGAGGGGCGCCGCAATGGCGTGCTGGTCTCCACCGGTGACGGCGAAACGGTGGCCTATGCGCTTTGGTATCTCGAGGAACGCGGGCGGCTTTTCATTGGCCCGGGCACCAAGGTTTATCAGGGGATGATCATCGGCGAGAACGCCAAGGACAATGACCTTGATGTCAATCCGCTCAAGGCCAAGCAGCTGACCAATATCCGGACCACGTCGAAAGACGAAGCCGTGCGTCTGACGCCGATCGTACCACTGACCCTGGAGCAGGCGATCGCCTATATCGAGGACGATGAACTGGTCGAGGTAACGCCGCAATCCATCCGCCTGCGCAAGCGTGAGCTGCTGCCACACCTGCGCAGACGGGCCCGTCTGGACAGCGACCAGGCTTAGACTTTGTCGGCAAGTCCCAGGCGGCGCGCGATGATGCGATCGACGAGGCGCCGCGGCAGCGTGTTGACGATGAGATTCTGCACCGGATCCGGGGTTACCACATAGCGCGCCTTTGGTGCGCCGGCGGTCAGCGCCCTGTGCACCGCCTCACCGATGGCTTCGGGAGTCAGCCCCTTTTGCCCCATGGCGAGCATGAGCGCGCGAACCTTGCGCAAGGCAGGTCCATAGGCAGTTTGCTCGTACTGTGCCACATCGATGGCTTCGGCCTTGTCCCAAATCGGCGTTCTCACCGCGCCCGGCGCCACAGTGATGACGTCGACACCAAAGAGCATCAATTCGCGCCGCAGAGCTTCGCTCAAGCCCTCAAAGGCAAATTTTGAACTGTTATAGGCCCCGACAAAGGGTGAGGCACTGGTGCCGCCAACCGAGGTGATGTTGACGATACGGCCCTTGCGGGGCGGCGTATGGGGCGCGGCTCCGCATAATGGCGCAAAGGCCTGGGTGACGATCAGCTGGCCAACCACATTGACATCGAGCTGCTGGCGAAAGGCGGTAATAGGAAGATGCAGGAGGGGCCCGGGCACCGCGATCCCGGCATTGTTGACGAGCCCGAAAAGCGGCTCCCCCGCAAGGGTACCCTTGACCCGCTGGGCGGCCGCCTGCACCGCAGCCTCATCCGTGACATCAAAAAGTAGGGGCTCGAAATTTGCCCCCCATTGGCTTTGCAGCCGTGCCGCATCGACCTCCTTGCGAACGCTGCCAAAGACACGAAACCCCTTATTTAACAATATGTTGACACATCCCCACCCAATTCCTGTGGCCACACCGGTTACCACGACGCTGTTCATGCGCCCTCTGCCCTGTTGTGTTGCTGCGATGGTCATCTTACACCGAGGCGATGGCCCTGCTCGATCCACATACGATAGAATTTGCCCATCGTCTCGCCGACCGCGCGGGCGAGGTCATCCGTCCCTACTTCGACCGCCCGCTCGAAGTTGAAGACAAGGCCAAGGCCGGCGCCTTTGATCCGGTGACCGCAGCGGATCGCGGTGCCGAGACCGCGCTGCGCGCGTTGATCAGCGCCGAATACCCCTCCGATGGGATCCTCGGAGAGGAATTCGGCGAGACAAGGGGAAATAGCGGCCGGCGCTGGGTGCTCGACCCGCTGGATGGAACGCGGGCCTTCATCACCGGCCAGTTGTTGTGGGGAACCCTGATCGCGCTCGAAGCCGAGGGGCGGCGGGTCCTTGGACTCATTGACCAACCCATCCTGCGCGAGCGCTTTCTGGCAGTGCCGGGGCTGGCGCTGCGCATCAGTCCGGCTGGCCAAAGGCCCTTGCGGGTACGCAGCTGCAGCCGGCTCGCCGAGGCCATTGTCACCACGACCCATCCCTTCAGCTACTTCGATGCCGACGAGGCAAGCCGCTTCGAGCGTGTGGCGCGGGCCGCCCGCATGAGCCGCTATGGCGGCGACTGCTATGGCTACGCTCTCTTGGCTGGAGGCTATACTGACCTGGTGATCGAAGCGGCACTGCGACCCTGGGACGTGGCCGCACTCATTCCAGTGGTTGAGCAGTCTGGTGGTGTCATCACTGACTGGCAGGGGGGCGCCCTGAACCTTGGGGGTGATTATTTCGCGGTGGTTGCCGCGGGAGACCGGCGCGTTCACGAGGAAGCGTTGCGGCTACTGGGGGCCTGAAAGCTGCTCCGCCACAAACGCGTCAAATGCCGCCCAGAACTCGGCGCGGATGCTATCGCGCTCCATCAGGATTTCATGTTCGGCATCGCTGAGGGCAACATAGCGGGCATTGGGCAGACCTTGCATCAGCGTGCGGCAGTCAGCGCTGACCACGACGCGATCGCTCTGGGCACCGAAGGTGAGAAGCGGGGTTGTGAGAGTTCTGCCAAAGCCGTCCTGACGCATCCTTGAGATGGAGCGGAACGAGGCGTCGAGCCACCCCCAGCTAGGGCCCTTGGTCCGCAGTTCGGGCGCTGCACGCAGCAGCGCCTGCGTACGGGCAAAGCGTTGCGGATCGCGGGTTACTCTTTGGGCGTCAAATGACATCGTGAGCGGATCAATGTTATCCGCCCCCCAGACCCAGTCTTCGCGGTGGCCAAGAAGGGTTTGAAGCTTGCAGATACTGCGTGCCAGGCGCGGGGAATAGCCATCCGTCTGCATGCTGATCATGGGCGCGGACAACACCGCTGCGCGCACGAGCGTCGGCCTGGACTTCAGCGCACGCAGCAGGATATGCCCGCCCATGGAATGGGCCAGAGCAATAATGGGGCCCTCCGCGAGAGGCTCCACCACCTGCTCCATGAAGGCGGCAAGATCTGCGTCATATTGCGCGAAATCCTCAACGTGGATCTTGCACGGATCAGCAAGGCAGCGTTGTGAGCCGCCCTGGCTGCGCCAGTCAAAGGTGGCGACGACGAAGCCGCGACCACGCAGCTCATCGATCACCTCGCTATATTTTTCGATGAATTCGGAGAGGCCCTGCAGGAGAATGCACAGGCCACGAGGACGCGCTGCCGGTGCGACGCCGCAAACCGCGGTACGCAACCGGCAGCCGTCACCTCCCAAGATGACGCGGGTTGAAAGTGCGTCCAAAGCCTGGCTTAGCCGCGGGCCTTTGCCAGGATCGGCCCGAGCTTCATGGCAAGTCCCATGTCGCCGGCTACGCGCAGCTTGCCCTGCATGAACGCGGAGGTTCCGTCGAGCTCGCCTTTGACCATCTTTTCGAAGGTCTCAAGGGTAAGGCTGATGGTGCAGTCGGCGGTCTTGCCAGCCCCGTCACTGACCGTGTTGGGCGTCGACTTGCCATCGATTAAGACGCTGCCCGGGTCTCCAAAATCGAACTTCAAGGTGCCGCCCAGGCCGGAATTGGCCCCGATGGCTCCGCCCATCTGCTGCACGATCTGCTGCACCTGCTCCGAGCTCATTTGACATCCTTCCTCAAGATGGAGAGGCGCGCACGCCTCGCCGGTTAGTCTTCCAAAACACGGTACGCTCGCACGGGTGGCGAAGATATGGTCTTAGGGCCAGACTTCCACCGTCAAAAGCGTTCCCTTCGAACGTGCGACGGGTTGTGATATGAGCATTTGTGGCGTCGCGGCACAACTCGCTTTGCCCCGGGACGGCCGGGTTATCTTGTCTCATTTGCTGTCAGGATCTGCTCGTGCCCTTGAAAGCTGACCCCACGGTGCCTACTTGGTCCGCTGTAGGCAGACCCGAAGGGCCAATGGCCTTCGTTCACCGCCTGCATTGATGAAAGGGATCCGGCCAGTTGGCGGACCCATGCACAAGGCTTTAAGGAGGTTGTGACCATGCGTGCATTCGATCTTTCCCCCCTTTTTCGTTCCACCGTCGGCTTCGACCGCCTGTTTGACATGCTGGATCAGGCTCCGCAGTTCGATTCGGGCCAGGGCTACCCGCCCTACAACATTGAGCGTACCGGGGAGACCCATTACCGCATTACCCTTGCGGTAGCCGGTTTTGCCGAAAATGACCTCGACGTGGAGGTGCGCGAAGGCGTGCTCACCGTCCTGGGCAAGCGCACAGAGGAAGAGGAAGTCCAGACCAATTATCTGCACCGGGGCATTGCTGGGCGGGCATTTGAGCGCCGCTTCCAGCTCGCCGAGAATGTCGAGGTGCGTGGCGCCCGCATTGAAAACGGGCTGCTCCACATCGAGCTTGAGCGGATTGTTCCGGAAGAGAAAAAGCCCCGCCGCATTCCAATCGGTGGAGCTGACGTCAAGACGCTTGAGACCAAGGCGACAAACAAGGCTGCCTAATCTCACTTCCCCAGCAAGCCTTTCGGGCGCCCATACGGGCGCCCGTCTGGCTCAAGCGGAACTGCGCAATGCCTGACCGTTGAGGCCCTCGGCAACCATGGCCGGCAGTTTGGTTCCGGCCAGGATGGCGCCTTGGAGTAGCGCATCGCGCAGATCGGCATCGACCAGGGTGGAGTAGCTGAGATCGGCATTATCAAGGCGTGCGCGGCGCAGGTCCGCGCCGCGCAGATCGCAATAGCGGATCTGTGCGCCTTCCAGACGGACCGGCAGAAGTCGGTCATCAGCAATCAAAAGCGGCCCTAGCTTGGCATCCCTGAGATCGGCATTGTTGAAGCGCGCGCCCGAAAGATTAGCGCCACGCAAGTCGGCACCACAAAGCCGGGTGGCACGCAGGTCGGCCCCGCTCAGATTTGATCCCTGCAACGAACAGCCTTCCAGATTGAGGCCATAAAAGATGGTACGCGGCGCAATCAGTGCCGTCAGGCTGCGAAATGACAGTGTCTTCAGGCCACGCAAATCCTTGCCCGACAGATCGGCGGGACCACCCTCGCGACCATCGGTTTCCGCCCAGCGCGTATGGGCGTCCAGTTGCTCGCGCGCTGCTGCCGTTGCGGCATCAAGAACCGCCGGCTTGACGTCAGTGAGCACATTGGTGAGATCGGCACCATCGAACACCGTCATGCTCATGCGCGCGCCGACCAGAACGGCTCCGGAGAGGTCCGCCCCGGCCATGTTGCACCCCGACAGGTCGGCGCCTTCGAGATTGGCACCGCAAAGCCGGGCCTGGCGCAGATTGGCGCGAGTGAGGGTACAGCCACGCATGATGGCGTCGGTAAAGTCCGCCTGCAGTGCCATGACCCCGGTCATCTTGGCGCGCTCCAGATTGGCGGCATGAAGCATGGCCGCCGGCAGCTGGGAGGGACCGATGTCGTGCTGCATCAGGCGCAAATTGCCGAAACGGTCCTTTTCGGCGATGGAGCCCTCGCGCAGATCGCATTCATAAAGATCAGCGCCAATCAGGTTGGCGCCACGTAATGAGGCCCCGCGCAGATCCGCGCGCCTGAGGCTTGCACCTTCCAGGTTGGCCCGGCGCAGATCGGCACCGAAGAACGAGCTCGAATCAAGACGGGCTCCAGCCAGATTGACCTCTTCCAGCATCGCTCCGGTGAAATCGGCATCGGCGAGATTGCGGCCTGACAGGTCCAGCCCTGAAAGATCACAAAAGGCAAAGACCGCGCGGGCCCCGCCCATGCGCCCGGCATAGAGCATCTCATGGCGGGCGACCGCGGCCGTCGCAGTCTTCTGCGTCAGCTTGCAAAATCGGATCTTGGTTTCGGGCACCATGGCTAACCGTGAGGGCTCGCGACCCCCCATTCTTGCTAGAACCCTCTAACGGCTCATTAAAGTGAGCGCGAGGGGCCCCCTTGAATGACGATGGCGCTAGCCTTAAGCCCTTGAGATTGGCTATGGTGCGCGCCGCTGCGCCCCTGGGCTGACATTAGGGCGCGAAGGGGAGCCCCCCCTGCCCACCCGCATCATGCCGCATTTCATTTCAGAAGGGGTCCGCCTTGTACAAGCATGCATTAATGCTGACGGCAGCTACAGTCGCGCTTTCCCTGGGCACGACCGCTTATGCCGATACCACCATTTCGACGACGGTTAACAAGGCGCAAACGACGAGCACAGCTGGAAATATTCTGGTTGGCGACACCACGTCCTCCCCGGTCAAGAACGGCACGGTATCGGTCACGATCGCCAATCCCGCGATCGAGATCAATTCGGCCAATTATGTACAGATCACGACCACCTCGAGCATGGTTAACAATAACGGGATCAGCGGGGCCATTGGCGTGCAGATGGATGCCGCGACGACCCCCAACGGCCCCGGTGTCGGCACCGATGCGCTCTACAGCATCGGCCAAATCAATCTGACAGGCACGGGCTCATCGAAATTCGGCATCTTGGTGACGCCGGTCTCTGGCAGCACCAATCCGCAATTCAACGGCAATATCGATCTCGGAGCAGGGTCGACCACAACGGTCACGGGCGACAGCTCCGTCGGTATTGAAGTGGCCACCGGCTCTCAGCTCAATGGCGACATCAAGATTCTGGGCACTCTGATCGGAAATCCAAGTTCGACAGTCGCCTCGACCGGTGGCAACGTCACCGGCATCCGTATCAATGGGGTACTGAACGGCAATGTCCTGATCCAGTCGGGCGGATCGGTTCAGGCCTACGGCCAGGGTGCGCAGGGCCTTGTGGTGGCCAACACGGTGACCGGCAACATCACCAACAACGGCGCGCTTGATGCCCTCGGCATACAGACCGCGCTGATCAACTCGGTCAATCCAGAAGCCAGTTCGGCCCTCATCGTTGCGGGCTCGGTCCAGGGCGGCATCTACAACGCCGGCCCGCTCTCGAGCGGTAGTTCGACCGTACGGGCGGCAATCACCACCTACGGAAATGCCCCCGCGGTATTGATTTCTTCAAGTGGTGCCGGAGCCGTGAGCCCGGCTCCGATGACCATCGGCACGTTTACCACCATCACCAATGCGGCCATTCCGCAGGTCAATGGCAGTTACAGCTTCGTCAATCGCGGTGCCATCAGCGCTCATCCCTATAACGCTGATCTGAACGGGACGATCGGGGTCAATCTGCAGGGCGATGCCATCGGAACAGTGACTTTCAGTGGCGGGCTCTACAACCCCGGCACCATCAGTGCGTCGGCGACCACCGATGCCAAGTCGACGGCGGTAGTTACTGCAAGCGGCATCATCGTCGGCAATTACGTCAACCTGCCCTCGATCGTTGTCGACAACGCCGAATCAGGTGGCGGCAGCATCACGGCATCGGTCAGTGGTGTCTATGCCGCATCCACAGCAGCGATTGCCATCAACCAGTACGGCAACATGCCGCTTTTGGTGAACAATGGCGGTGCGATCACCGCGACCGCGTCCAGCACGAGCACCACCATCACCAATCCCGGCAACACAAGCTCGGCCATCTTACCAGGGCTTTCGGCTTACGCCGTGGAAGATCTCTCGGGCACCCTGACCACGGTCGACAACTATGGCGGCCTCATCAGTGCCTCAGCGACGCAGCTCGCAGACAACAGCCAGCTGGCCGTGGCCCTCGGCCTCAGCGCGGCCAAGGGTAATGTCACCATCAACAATACCGGCAACATCATTGGCAATGTCCTTCTTGGTTCCCACAACGACACCATCAATGTCAGTGGCACGAGCAGCGCCCCGGCCTCGATCACCGGCAATATTTCGCTTGGCGGCGGTCTGGACACGCTCAACATTGGGGATTTCGGTACCGTCAAGGGTTCGGTCACCGAGTTCGGAGGCGGCAGTGCAACAGTAACGGTTGGCAGCGGCAGCGGTACTGGCACGCTCATCCTTACCAATACGACGCAAGGGCTCACCGTCAACACGCTGCACGTCAAGAGCGGCGGCACGCTGGGGATGGCAATTTCGCAGGATTTTAATTCGACGTCCGCGAGCTTTGTCGGACCGGTGATCCAGGCTGTCACCGTCACGGCCAACTCCGTGACCACCCCTGGCTCGATCACCCTGGATTCAAACTCGAAGTTTACGCTCAACTATCAGAGTTTCATTTCGACACCCAATCCGGGCCAGCCGGCACAGTTCGTCCTTCTGGATGCGCCCGCAGGTCAGCTTTCGCTCGGAAATTTTGCCTCCATCCAATCAACAATTGAGGGCAATTCGACCAACAAGATTGCCGGCCAGATCCCCTACCTGTTCACTGGCAATGTCTGCACCTTCAACGTCTCGGCGGTCAGCGACTGCGCAGGCCCGTCGCCTACCCTCGATTCACAGCTTGTCCTCAACCTGCAGCCCAAAAGCGCCGCCCAGCTCGGACTTACGGGCAATACCGCCAAGATCTTTCCCTACGCCAATGCTGCCTTGGCAACCGACAGCGTCCTCGGCGGCAATTTCGTCTCTGACATCACCAATTCAGCCCAGGCGCAGGCAGCCTATAATGCGTTCCTGCCTGATCTTTCCGGTTCGTCGCGGGCGGTTCTCGTCTCCATCACGGATCAGGCGAGCGGGCCAGTGGCGCAACGCCAGCGTGATCTGCGCATGTATGCTGACAAACAGGGTGGCACCACGCTGTGGGGCCAGGAATTCTTCCAGCGTATGGATACGGGCCGCAACATCGAGGGCTACAAGGGAAGTGGCTTTGGCTTCGCGATCGGTGCCGACAAGGGCACGCCGGAGTCGGGGCGTTACGGCGCCGCGATTACCTTCTTCTCGGGCGATCAGACCAACAAGGCCCCTGATTTCGCCAAGACCACCAATCAATGGTACCTGCTGACCGGCTATACGGACTGGCGCAACAAGGGAATATTCCTCGATACGCAGGCTTCGTTTGGCTATGGCGCGCTGAACGGCCGCCGTTACATGCAGCTGACCAACCCGACGACCGATGCCGTCATCTATACACGGGCCGCGTCGAACAAGCATGCAGCACTGGCGCTGGCGGGCGGGTTCTCGACCGGAACCATCCTGACCTATGGCGGCACGGTGGTTACGCCGCAGTTCAGTCTTGATGCCCTGACCATGCGCGAGGAAGGCTACACCGAAATCGGCGGCGGTTCCGGTACCACCGGAGCTGACGGTTTTGATCTCATCGTAGCGCCCTATTACGCCTCCTCGGCCCGCGCCTACCTCGGTAGTTCCATCCGTCAGGATATCGATCTGGGCGGGTTCTACCTGCAGCCGGAACTGCATGCCGGTTACCGCTACGACTTCCTGGCAAGCCCGGTAAAACTTCACGCCGCCTTTGCCAGCTTGCCGACAAGCAAGTTCGCACTGACCGGGCCCAATCCGACGCGCGGCAATATTGTCGCTGGCGGTACACTCTCGGTGGCAACCGGAACCTGGTCATTGGGCGTCAATTACGACTATCTGCGCAGTACTGGCGGCGGTGTCGATCAGATGGGAACCCTCACCTTGCTGGGACGGTTCTGATCGAGGCTGACTTCCGAGCGGGCAGGGGTAGGGTTCGCCCTGTCCCGCCCGGACACTGTAATTAGAAGTGCCGGACCATCACTAAATTATGCCATCGATGAGCGCGCCAGCGTGTCTTTGAACTCTGTGCAGTGGCCGTCGCAAAGCTGAACGCGGGTGACCCCAGGTCTCGGTGCCCCATGCGCGGAGAGGCCGGTTCTACAATATCCGGACAGTCTAGGCGCGGACATTCGGACCCCTCACCCGGATGCCCTCCTTCTCGTCCTGTGGAGATTTGGGTTGCAGCATCCGTCTCACATGCTAGCAGCACGAAGGGGCTGCGATGCAGCCCGATGGTACCATCATCATGAGGGCCCCCGAGAGGTTCTCGCCTTGTGACTCTCAGTCTTGCAGCATCAGCGTCAGATCACGCCGTGATGCTATAGACAGAAAAAAGGGCGGGAGAGATCCCGCCCTTTGAAGATGCGCTGACGTGGCACGACGTCATCGTGCCACGTTTGCACTGGCTCAGAAATTGACCCCGAAGGTCACACCGAAAGTCCGCGGGTCGCCATAGAACCCGTTGGTGTA
>JAJZGY010000079.1:0-8796 GCA_021804785.1 Pseudomonadota bacterium
TGGAACTCCCATGGCGAGGCTTGGTGAACCGGAAGAGGTTGCCTCAGTGATCCTGTTCCTGGCGAGCGATGCGGCGAGCCTTCTGACCGGCAGCATCGTCCTGGCCGATGGTGGCTATACCTGCTGGTGAAGGCCGGTTCCGCGCTCATCACCGGCAAATACTCAGAGTTGGCAGAGGGGATGTCATCTCGTTGCTTGGTGAAGCTCGAACGCTCTTCTGCGCGGTCTCGTTATCTGTAAACTCGGCGCGACGTCATTCAGCGGATGTCTTCCCCCAATCCGCCAATCAGATGCCTCCCGAGCTCAAGTAGCACGACGAGTGCAATGCCCGCCCCTGCACAGATCATCAGATCGTTCCAGTGCAGTGGCCCGAAGCGGAACAAATCCTGCAGCGGCTTCCAGTAAAGCGCAGCTCCTAGAACTGCTGAAACTACGCCCACGAGCAGCCAGAGTGCAGGATTCGGTCGAAGTAAAACGCCTGCGAGCGAGGCATGGAAGGAGCGATTGACGAAGATAAGGCCTACATTTGTCAGCACCAGTGTCGAGAATACCAGGGCCCGCAGATCATTGGCAGGGAAGCGTAAATGGATGGCGATCAGCAGCGATCCGCAGACAACAAACAGCGCCAGGAGGCCCTGAATCAGTGCCCATTTGAGGACGGCCGGGGAAAGAAGGGGGGCATCCGGTTTGCGGGGAGGACGCCTCATCACATCGACTTCAGCGGGTTCGTATTCGAAGACGATGGAGCAGGTCGGATCAATCACCATTTCCAGAAGCGCGATCTGGATCGGCATGAGTACCAGGGGTAGGCCGAACAGAAGCGGAATTATAGCAATACCGGCAATCGGAATATGGACGGCAACGACATACTGGATCGCCTTGCGGAGATTATCGTAGATGCGGCGGCCAAGTTTGACGGTGGTCACGATCGAAGCAAAATCGTCGTCAAGGAGGACCAGTGCGCTGGCCTCGCGGGCGACGTCAGTGCCTCGGCCTCCCATCGCAATACCAATATGGGCCGCCTTTATGGCCGGGGCATCGTTGACGCCGTCCCCTGTCATGGCGACGATTTCGCCGTCGCGCTTCAGGGCTTCTACCAGCCTTAGCTTCTGATGTGGCCGGATGCGGGCAAAAACGCTCGTCGTCTTGATGACATTCGCGAGATCCTCCGCATTCATCTTCTCGATGTCATCGCCAGTGAGCGTCCGGCCTGCATCGATCCCAGCCTCGTGTGCAATCGCACTTGCCGTCGTAGGATAATCGCCGGTGATCATGATCACCCGGACCCCGGCGGCCTGGCACTCTTTGACGGCGCCGACCACGGTCGGCCGCAGCGGATCGACAAAGCCGATGAGGCCAAGATATTTGAACTCCAGGTCGTGTGGCGAAGCCGGGTAGGCACCCTGGACGATCATTGCTTCCATGGCAGCAACGCCAAGTACGCGCACCCCTTGTGCTGCCATGCCATCGACCTCGGCCAGCATCCGGCTCCGGTCGGTCTCGGGCAGATGACAGAGATCCGCGATGGCCTCGGGCGCACCTTTGGCATAGGCCTGTATCGCTGCCTCTTGCGGGCTGCCCCACAGATTGGTGGTGGCAAAAAGATCTGGCCGCAGTCCGTAACTGTGCACAATGGTACCCTGTGGGCGCCAGGCAAAGAGGGGAGCGACGTCATGGATGGCCCGATCCATCGGATCAGTGGCAATGGCGGCGCTGGCGCCGAATGCACCAAAGAGGACCGATGCAGCCCTTGCCTCGTCCGGAACCCCGGCGCTGAGATGCCAGACCCGGCCGTCGCAGATGATGTGTTCCACACGCATGCGGTTTTCGGTCAGGGTCCCGGTCTTGTCCGTGCACAGAACTGTAGCCGAGCCAAGGGCTTCGATGGCGGCTGCGCGTCGGGTGAGTACTTGTGCGCGGGAGATGCGCCAGGCGCCCATCGCCATGAAGACCGCGACGACGAGGGGAATCTCTTGGGGCAGAGCTGACATACCGATCGCGATGCCACCCAGGAATGCGTGCAGCCAGGAGCCGCGCAGTGCGCCGAACAGGATGACGGTTGCCGCCGTGATGACGAGCCCGACAATACCGAAGTCCTGCACCAGCCAGCTCAGTTGTGCCTGCAGACGCGGCTCTTCCATGCGGATGCCGTGCAGGGCCTGACCGATCTTGCCCATTTCCGAGCGCAATCCTGTCGCGATCACCCGGGCAAGCCCGGTTCCTCGAACAATCAATGTCCCCGAAAAGACAAAGGGCAGATCCTCACCACCAGCAGGCCCCCAGCCTGGATCATCCTCTGCCGGCTTTTTCCTGACTGGTAATGATTCACCGGTCAAAATCGACTCGTCAGCCATGACCTCGTAGCCGTCGAAGAGAACTGCATCCGCCGGCACTCGGTCACCCTCAGTCAGGATGATCACGTCACCTGGAACCACATCGCGTCCGGCGATGCGCTTGCGTATTCCATCCCGCATGACGAGGGCGCGCGGACTGGCCAGATCGCGCAGCGATTCAAGGACGTGTTCGCTGCGCATTTCCTGCACAATGCTGATCGAAACGGCCAGGGTGGCGAAAGCGCCAAGGGCAATGGCGTCGAGAGCTTCACCAAGGAGGATATATATCGCGCCTCCCGCCAGTAGCAGCGCGAACATGGGCTGGCGTAACACCTCCCAAGCGATCCGGCCAAAGTTTCGATGATCAGGATCGGGCAGGGAATTGGGACCGTGGACTTTCAGCCGTGCCTTAGCCTCGTGACTGGTCAGGCCTTCCATCTGCGTGCGCGTCGCCATCCGCCCCTCGTCACGCCTCGGGATCAATGTGTTCATGCCACCCACCGACAGTCAGAATAGCAGCCTGCAGAGACCCCCGGGTTTGATAGGGGTCAATAGCCTGTGGGTGTATCCGCGGATGCGCTGTGCCCGTGCGCCACATCCTTGACCGCTGCGAAAAGGGGGGTGGGGGAGATCATTTTCGCGCCTCCGGAGCTGCGACGGCCGGTGGTGGCCGCTCGAGGGCTTGCGCCCACAGATCAGGAGCAAGGGACGGGCAGGTAAGCCGTACCAAAAGGTCTCTCCGAGTCTGATGCAGGCGGCCTCAAATATCTGCCTTAGCGGGTTGGATGCTGCGAATGCACTTCGCTAGTATGGCGCAGGACCGGAAGAAGAGTTTAGGCGGCTATGGCGGAAAATCCGTATCAACATTTCAGTCGGTTATACCCCCAGACGAGATCTTTCTGACAGCGGTCGCCGTGCGTTTCGTTCGCGGTCGATACGTGCCACAAAAGCCCAACGTGCAGCGTCTGGAAAATGAAAGACACTGCTCGTGTCGCACTTGCCCGGGACAACCGTCTTGCTAGATTGCAGGCACGGTATTGATGACAGTTTAGCTCCGGCGCAGGGACGCTGCGCCTAGATGGGAAAATCATGAACGACACAAGGATGACCTACACAGCAATAACTTGGCAGAATAGCGATGGAATTCTGACGATTACTCTCAATCGTCCTGATATCCTCAATGCGTTCACGGTCGAGATGGCAAATGAGCTGGTGGACGCCTTTAACCGCGCCAGCGAGGACGATAGCGTGCGTGCCGTGGTGGTTACGGGCAACGGACGCGCCTTCTGTGCCGGCATGGATCTTTCGGTTGGCGGCAATGTGTTTGGGCTCGATGAGTCACTGCACCCCACAATCGAAGACATGCATGAACGCCTCAGCGATCCGGAGATCCTCAACGGTGTACGAGATACCGGCGGGCGTGTGACGTTGGCGATTTTCGCCTGTAAGAAGCCCGTCATCGCTGCAATCAATGGTGCGGCAGTTGGCGTTGGCGCTACAATGACGACAGCGATGGATTTCCGTCTCGCGTCAAACAAAGCCAGGATGGGTTTTGTCTTCGGTAAATTGGGGATCGTACCGGAGGCTTGCTCGACTTGGTTCCTGCCGCGGATTGTTGGCATGCAGCAGGCGCTTGAATGGATCTACAGCGCCGAGATTTTTGATGCGCAGGAAGCCCTGCGCGGTGGGTTCGTCAAGGCAGTATATCCCGCGGAACAGTTATTGGACGAGGCTTACAAACTGGCGCGTAAATTCACCGACAATCGTTCACCCGTGGCGACGGCCTTTATGCGTCAGATGCTCTATCGCAATAGCGCCCAGTCCCATCCCCTGGAGGCTCATCGGGTAGACTCACTGGCGATGTTCTACACCAGCATCGGTGATGGCAAGGAGGGCGTGAAAGCTTTCCTGGAGAAACGCCCGCCAAATTACAGCGGCAAAGCCTCGCAGATGCCGTTTTACCCTTGGACCGCATAGTGGACCTCTGATCGCTTAACCTGCAAAAGCGCATGAATTTGATAAGCACGGCAACGATCTCGGTACGGCGGTTGGAGTTCATCGCGATCCGTCGCCGTGTGAGGAAACAGGGCGAGCCATCGTCAGGGTGTCGCGGTGGCAGCGCCCCGTTCAGTCATCGAAGATCCCACCGTGACCCACGATACGTGAGCCGGCAAGTCTGTACAGAGCTCTGACGCCGCACTGTCTTTGATGGAACGCGCCTGGCCAAGCTTCCCACAGGTGCTGCAGAGCCTCCTGGCGCGCCGACCCTTCTGACCTTGATCTGCGGGCAGACATCCGTCCTAACTTCCGGCTACATTCCGACCCTGTTACCATCGGCGCGGCGTGGGGATCGTGGAGAGCCGAGTTTGCACAGCGAGATGATCTTCGCTGGTGGTTCCAGGTGCTCCGGTGCCCTAGGGCGTCTCATGTTTGCGGGCATGTGCGCGACATGCATCTGATCGATCTCAAGCTCCTGACACTCGCTGGCGCTTATATGGCGTTCCTCTTCGCCGTGGCCTGGCTGTCCGAGCGTAGTCGGAGAACGCGGCGTCCGCACAGCAGGGCTTTCGTCTATGGGCTGTCGCTGGCTGTCTATTGCACATCGTGGACGTATTTCGGTGCGGTGGGTACTGCAGCGCGCTCCGGCTGGGACTATCTGCCGATTTATATCGGACCATCTCTGGTACTGACGCTGCTCTTTCTACTTTGGCGGCGGATTGCTGTGGCAGCCAAGCGCGAGAATGCTGGCTCGATCGCCGATTTTCTTGTGGCCCGCTACGGCAAGAGGCCTCTGGTCGGAATGGTGGTCGCGGCCGTTGCCATTCTGGGGGCACTACCTTACATCGCCTTGCAGCCTCGCTCGATCACAATGGCAGTGAAGCTGCTGGGTGGAAGCGCCACCGCCACCGCCACCGGTGCCGTCACCACCTTCGCGTTCGCCGCTGTCTTGGCCGGGTTCGCCATGCTGTTCGGTGCAAGGCGGGTTGGCCTGACCGAGCACAATCCCGGCTTTGTTCGCGCTATCGCGGTCGAATCTGTTGTCAAGCTGACGGCGCTGATTTCTGCAGGTGTCTTCGCCGTTCTGGTGTTGCGAGCGATGCCGGATGGCTTGCATCTGGTGGCGCCACTGAGCCAGCCAAAGTTGCCCAGCGTTGCATTCCTTACGCAGTTTCTCTTGTCGGCTGCCGTGTTCATCTGCCTGCCGCGTCAGTTTTACATGGGCTTTGTGGAGCTTGAAGATCCGCGCGACATGGGCTGGGCACGCTGGATGCTCCCGCTCTATCTGCTCTTAACCTGTCTCGCCGTCGTTCCCATTGCCACCGCCGGCCTGAGGCTGGCGAAGCGCTCGAGGTCCTCATCGCAATTGGCAGACGGAGCGACGGGCGACCAGGTCATGCCTGCGGCGAGATGGGTGATGGCCTCTACAATGGCTTCCAGCGGTGCCGATTTGGGCACGAAGCCGGCTGCGCCGAGGCGCAGTGCCATGGTGATGCGCTCGGCGGTTTCCTCAGCCGAAACGATGGTGATCGGTACGCCGTCCTGCGTCGCCCGCAACTCGATCAGGCCGGCAAATCCTCTGGTGTCAGGAAGGTTAATATCGAGTAAAATCAGGAGCGGGCGCCCATGCTGGGTCAACGCCCTGCGCGCCTCGCCCAGGCTTCCGGTCTCGATTACGTTACAGTCTGGACAGGCTCCGGCAATGGCGAGTGTCAGCGCCGTGCGAAACAAGGGATGATCTTCGACTGTCAGAATATATGCAGCCAATTCTTTGCTCCCGGTTTTCCTCCTCAGAGCGAAACCCTGGCCCGTTCGCTGGGACTGCTTCAGGCAGTCTCTGGTGGCGCACAGGGGCCGGGTTCGACTTTTGGCTAATTCAACAGGTGTAACCCCGCCTGCTAATCTCCCTGCAGACAGGGAGCCTATGGGCAAAGTGGTGCCCTGTCAGGCGGAAAGAAAAAATGCAAATAACACCCCCGCCCAAGCCTGGAGGAGACCTGAACCATGCACATGTCCCGTGCGCCATCGGCACCGCGCCCACCCGGCCTGATCTGCAGCAGTCCTCGTCCGCCGCGTTAGGCGTGGTTCTGCATGTGTGCCGGCAGATCCGATTCGGGCGGATCGCATGATTGCGATATGCTGCCTGTCCTGTTTTTCTCATGTTCGTTTCAGGGGAAGTGTCAATGAGTGAAGAGCTGATTCCGGTTTCTGCTGAATGGCGGGCGCGTGCCCGGATCAACCCGGCGCGATATGAGGAGATGTATGCGCGGTCGGTGGCAGATCCCGAGGCGTTCTGGCGTGATGAGGCCCGCCGCCGGCTGGCCTGGGTCAAACCCTTCACCAAGGTGATGAACGTCTCCTACCGGCCGGACAATCTCTTCATCAAATGGTTTGAAGACGGCACGCTTAACGTGAGCGCCAACTGCATCGACCGTCATCTGGCAACCCGTGCCGATCAGACGGCAATTCTCTGGGAGGGTGATGATCCCTCCGTCTCCCGCGCCATCACCTATCGCGAGCTTCATGCTGAGGTTTGCCGCTTCGCCAATGTGCTGAAGGCCAAGGGCGTGAAGAAGGGTGATCGCGTCACTATCTACCTGCCGATGATCCCGGAGGCCGCCTACGCCATGCTGGCCTGCGCGCGCATTGGAGCTGTGCATTCGGTGGTGTTTGCCGGCTTTTCGCCCGACAGCCTGGCTGGGCGCATCCTCGACTGTGCCTCCACGGTGGTGATCACCTCTGACGAAGGCCTGCGTGGCGGCAAGCCCATTGCGCTTAAAGCCAACACCGATATCGCTTTGACCCAGTGTCCGGAGGTCAAGACCGTGGTTGTGGTTAAGCGCACCGGTGCCAGGGTGCTGATGCATACGGGGCGCGATGTCTGGCTGCACGAGGAAATGGCAAAGGTCCCAGCTGACTGTCCGCCCGAGGAAATGAGCGCTGAAGATCCGCTCTTCATCCTCTACACCTCCGGCTCGACGGGAAAGCCCAAGGGCGTGCTGCACACCTCGGCAGGCTATCTGCTCTATGCTGCCTTCACCCATGAGATCGTCTTCGACTACCACGATGGTGATATCTACTGGTGCACGGCTGATGTCGGCTGGGTTACTGGCCACAGCTACATCGTCTATGGCCCGCTGGCCAATGGCGCTGTCACGCTGATGTTCGAAGGCGTGCCCAATTATCCCAGCGCCTCGCGCTTCTGGGAGGTGGTCGACAAGCACAAGGTCAATATCTTCTATACGGCACCAACCGCCATCCGCGCCCTGATGCGCGAGGGCGAAGGCCCAGTGAAGAAGACGAGCCGCGCCTCCTTGCGCCTTCTGGGCAGTGTTGGCGAGCCGATCAATCCAGAAGCCTGGCTGTGGTACCATCGCGTCGTCGGTGACGGGCGCTGCCCGATTGTTGACACCTGGTGGCAAACTGAGACCGGCGGCATCTTGATCTCGCCGCTGCCAGGGGCCACGGACCTCAAGCCTGGCTCTGCCACCAAACCCCTGTTCGGTGTGGTCCCCCAACTCGTCGATGCCGAAGGCAATGTTCTGGAAGGAGCCGCTACCGGCAATCTGGTCCTCACCAGCTCCTGGCCAGGGCAGATGCGCACGGTCTATGGCGACCACCAGCGTTTTGTGGAAACCTATTTCAAGACCTATCCCGGCAAGTATTTCACCGGCGATGGCTGCCGCAGAGATGCTGACGGCTATTACTGGATTACCGGGCGAGTCGACGACGTGATCAATGTCTCGGGCCATCGTCTTGGTACGGCTGAGGTGGAATCAGCTCTCGTTGCCCATCATAAGGTGGCCGAAGCTGCGGTGGTGGGCTTTCCCCACGACATCAAGGGTCAGGGCATATACGCCTATGTCACGCTGATCGCCGGCGAGCAGCCCTCTGCTGCACTGGCGGACGAACTGAAGAAATGGGTGTCGAGCCATCTTTCCCCCATCGCCCGACCGGAGGTCATCCAGTTTGCTCCAGCGCTGCCCAAGACCCGCTCTGGCAAAATCATGCGCCGGCTACTCAGAAAGATCGCCGAGGGCGATACAAGTAATCTTGGCGACATTTCAACTCTTGCCGACCCGGCGGTGGTCAACGACCTCGTCCGGAACGCACAGAAATAATTTGCAGGTCAGGGGCAAGATGACCGCCACAGTGCCGTGGGCACCGTGGCGGTTTGCCTTGGGGGCGTTGAACTGTCGTCCGCTCCAAAACGGTGAGGCTGCCACCGGCATGGACCGGTGACGGCGCTCACACTCCCCAGCGATCAAGATCAGAACGGAACTACGAGGCGGACCATGAACACATCGCCACCCGCATCACTTTTGTTGGCGAAGGCGGCGTTGTACTCAGCCATACCGATCGCACCGCCAAAAATTATAACCGACCAGCGGACCGATGCCGTAGATCGCGACCTGGCAGCCGCCATTGGTGGCACAGGCTACTGCACCTGGGCCGCCATCGCTTG
>JAJZGY010000079.1:8806-11068 GCA_021804785.1 Pseudomonadota bacterium
AATAGCCGCCAAGTCCGACGGTCCATTTGTCGATGTCCTTGGTCACCGTGTAGTCGGCCATCAACTCGTCGCCGGACTGATAGCTAGATCGTTTCCGGGCTTGCGTGAATCGGAGTGGGGTTTCCCAAAAAGGGGGTCGAATCGGATTCAAGATGCTGGCTGGAGAGGGAGGCCAGCATCCCATGACCCGTCCCCTTTCAAGCGATCTGCGTAAGCGTGTTGTGGCATAGAGATTGCGCGCGTGCTCCCCTACATGCCGATCGTCGACAAGGCACTGGAGCTGAGCAAGACGCCGCCTGAGCAGGTCGTGCCGCAGCAGGGCTATGAACCGAAGCCGGGCCGGGACTGCGACTGGGCGGCGGTGATGGCTGCAGCGACACCGGTCCAGCCGGTGCCGGTGCAGGTGACCGACCCACTTTATATTCTCTACACCTCGGGTACGACGGGAAAGCCAAAGGGCGTGGTGCGCGACAATGGCGGCCATGCCGTTGCCATGAAATACAGCATGAAGGTGATCTACAATGTTGAGCCCGGCGAGGTCTTCTGGGCCGGTTCAGATGTCGGCTGGGTGGTCGGCCACTCCTACATTGTCTACGCGCCGTTGCTCCATGGCTGCGCCACGGTTCTTTATGAAGGCAAGCCTGTAAAGACACCCGATGCCGGTGCCTTCTGGCGGGTCATCGCGGAATATGGCGTCAGTGCTTTTTTCACCTCACCCCCGGCATTTCGCGCCATCAAGAAAGAGGATCCAGAGGCAAGACTGAAGGCGCAGTACGACATCAGCTCGCTCAAGAAGCTGTTTTTGGCAGGTGAACGGCGTGATCCGCCGACCTATAGCTGGCTGACGGAAATTTCCGGCCTGCCGGTGCTCGATCATTGGTGGCAGACCGAAACCGGCTGGGCGATCGTTGCCAATCCCGTCGGCATTGAGCCCATGGCTGTGAAAAGCGGATCGGCGACGTTGCCGGTACCGGGCTATAATGTCTGTGTACTGGATACGGCCGGGGTTCCGGTCGCTGCGGGTGAGTCTGGCAAGATCTGCGTCAAGTTGCCGTTGCCTCCGGGATGCCTGCAGACGCTGTGGCAGGATGATGCGCGCTTCTGCGAATCCTATCTGGCACAGCACCCGGGTTATTATCTTACCGCCGATGGCGGTTACATGGATGATGACGGCTATGTGTTCATCATGGGCCGGATCGACGATGTGATTAATGTTGCCGGCCACCGTCTTTCCACCGGCCAGATCGAAGAGCTGCTCGGCAGTCACGCCGCTGTCGCCGAATGCGCGGTGGTTGGCGTCAATGATGAGCTGAAGGGTGAGGTGCCGCTCGGGCTTGTGGTTCTGAAGGATGGTATCTCGGTCAGGCCCGAACATATCGAAAAGGAACTGATCGTCCTCATCCGCGATCAGCTGGGGGCAATAGCCGCACCTCGCAATGTCGCGGTAGTACCGCGTCTGCCGAAGACAAGCTCGGGCAAAGTCCTGCGCAATACCATTCGGCAGCTTTCGGTACGTGATGATGTACCCATGCCGGCGACCATCGATGATCCAGCGGCGCTGAACGAAATGCGCGAGACCCTGCGTGGGCTTGGGCTGGGGCGGTCCGACTAAGCCGAACACGCAGTGGGGCAAAGCGGCTGCAAACCAGCCACCTTATGTGCCTGCACCCTGCGTCAAACGTCAGGGGATGTGCCGACGTTGCGGCGGCCGCGCATCCACGCAGGGGCTCGGGTGATTGGCGATGTGGCTGACGGTAGGGCAGGTGTCCATGCACCAGGAAATGGAGGAAGCGCGTGGCACAACTACGGCGCTGGGTATGAAGGCGTTGCTACGCAGTCCGGTGGTGATTTGTCCCTGGTCCCCAAGGCATAAGGCGGCCAAGGCTGAAGGGGGAGTTCGAGCTGTGGGGAGTGCGAGTTGTTGGCACCACTCGCTTGGTTAGTGCCTGGAAACGTTAAATATTTCAGGTGGTTATAGACTAAGTGGCGGCAATCCCCAGGGCCGGAGCAGGCAGCTGGCGCAAAACTGTAAGGTCCTGTTAGTGCCTTCTATTGTCTAATCCCGGCTAACGTAGGATAATATTCTGTTTAGTTTCGAGTTTCGCTTGGCTTGGGGTTTGATGTGTCTGACGACGTGAAAATCGACCGTTGTCGCCGAAATCTGCTCAAGGCTGTGGGCATCGCTGGTGCTGTGCTTGTGAGTTCGGCCGCGATGACCTCGCCCGCGCTCGCAGACAACAATGGTGGCGGTGGCGACGGCGG
>JAJZGY010000022.1 GCA_021804785.1 Pseudomonadota bacterium
CCCCGCCATCCCCATATCGCCCCGGGGAAGACTTGCGTTGCACCTCTACGGCGGTGAGTCGGTTCTGCTGCCGGGCCATGGGGCTCCTCCATCTGAGGTACAATCTGAGGTACAATCAGATCCCCGCTTGACCGCTATCGGGCGACACGGAGTCGGACAGCTAAGCACCGAAAAAAGCCCATTTCACGGGCTTTTTCGAGATGATCTCGGACGTTGATGTACGTGGAGGGAGAGTATATTGGCGGACAGGGAGGGATTCGAACCCTCGAAACGGCTCATCACCGTTTACACACTTTCCAGGCGTGCGCCTTCAACCGCTCGGCCACCTGTCCACATCCGGGAGGCTAGCCTCTGCCGGGAGGGGCGGGAATATACCTAGTTGGATTGGTACGGCAAGCGCTACCTGGCGATTCTAAGAGCGTCTTCACTTCAAATGCCGCGCTTTGCACTTTGAGTAGTGATGATCCCGAACCCTGTGCCTATACGGTGCAAACCCGACAATCCGTTACTGGGAGGATCCTTCGGAGGCTGCCGAAGCCCGGAGCATGGCGCGTTCACGCCAAATCAGGCGCAGGTTGCGGCTGTAAACCACCAGACCGGTTGTCTGTCCAAGGATAAGCGCGGCGCTGCCAAGATGAACGGCATAAGCGGTCATTACGATACCGCCGAAGAGGCTGACATACCAAAAGCTTACGGGAATAACGCTGCGCCCTTCCACCTCGCTCTTGTACCACTGGATTATGAAACGGGAAGCAAACAGACCCTGTGCCCCAAGGCCTACTAACGCCCAGGTATGATCAACCGTGAACCAATTTGCCATGGCCGCACCCATCAGAGTTCCTCGGTCATTAATGCCCCACCACGAAAGCGGTGCTGTAGCCAGCGAACCCCTATGAGATCGGTGATACCGACCAACGCACGGTCCCAGACACCATATTTGGAACTTCCATGAAGTCGAGGACGATGCGAGACGTTCACATAGTGAACCGCGTAGCCCTCGCGCAGCATCAACGTAATTAGGTAGCGATGCATGTGGTCGAAATAGGGCAGAGCCATGAACGCGGTACGCCGAAATGCCTTAAGGCCGCATCCCGTGTCCACTGCTCCATCCCTCAAGATCCAGTTGCGAAAACGATTTGCGAACCGTGACGCCAGACGCTTTGCCCACTTGTCCTGGCGCCGCACACGGGTTCCGGCGACCAGGCCGAGGCCAGCACCTCCGTCGCGTATCTCTGCAAGCAGCTTGGGCAGGTCGGCGGGGTCATTCTGGCCGTCGCCGTCCAGGGTTGCAATGATCTCGCCACTAGCTGCGTTAACGCCTGTTCTTAGCGCGCGGCTTTGCCCTGCGTTGCGCTCATGCCGAAGAATTCGCAAGTGCGGGACTTCTAGCTTCAGTTGGCTCAAGGCATTTGCTGTCCCGTCGGTCGAACCATCATCGACAAAGATGATTTCATAGGAGCGTTCCTTTGCAAGCGCTGCTGTGATCTCTCGGAACAGCGTCCCAACATTTTGGGCCTCGTCTTTGACGGGTACGACGATACTGAGTGCCATTGCCATGGATTATCTTGTCCGTCCCTGTATTAAACTCCAGCCCAATCAGTCAATTGCCGAGGGAGGATACGGCAAGGTATGGCCGCTTGGGCCTTATAGCGGGAGTAAGCCCCCGGCAATAGACCGAATAACCCTCGCCATGTTAGGGCCCTGGCTGGACCGTTCCGGCCAAAGGACAGGGCTGTGCTAAACACTCAGCCTGGCCCCTTCTGTCCCTGTCCTCAGGCTCGGTAAGGGGTGTCAATTTATGGGGACTTACTTTGGCGGACGAAATTGTTCCAGTTGGACCTTTGAACTCAGGCTTGTGGGATCGGCTTGCTAGCCGCCCGTTCACCGTGCTCCTCCTGATCTGCCTCCTGGCGTGGCTTCCCGGCTTTTTCAGTCTCCCGGTGCTTGACCGCGATGAAGCGCGCTTTGCCCAAGCGTCCAAGCAGATGGTGCAGAGCGGCGACTGGATCAACATTCGCTTCGGTCAGGAACCGCGTTACAAGAAACCCGCGGGGATCTACTGGCTCCAAGCGGCTGCCACGAAGATGCTTGGGCGGCCACCCTATACCGCAATTTGGACTTACAGATTGCCATCCTTGCTAGGAGCGATGGCCGCGGTTCTTCTCACGTTCTGGTGTTTTCGGGCGCTCGCGCCTCCCAAGGCCGCTCTTGGCGCCGCCCTGATGTTGGGCTTATCGCTGGCCGTCAGCGCTGAGGCTCATATCGCGAAGACTGATGCCGTACTTTTGGCCTGCACTGTGGCGGCGCAGGGTATCGCCTTGAGGATCTATCTTCGCGCACGTGCGAAGGCGGCGCCTCTTTCCCTGCCTCTCATTTTGCTGGGTTGGGCGGCTGTGGCTGCGGGCATCCTGATAAAAGGTCCCGTAATCGTTGGGGTTCTGGCGCTAAGTGCGCTCTCTGTCTCACTTTGGGACCGCAATTGGGAGTGGCTTAAGCAGTGCCAGCCCGTGCTTGGCATTGCATTGGTTGTCGTACTCGTTGCGCCATGGCTCATTGCCATTGGTATCGTCAGTCACGGCCAATTTTTCGTGCGCGCTTTAGGTCATGATTTTGCCGCCAAGCTCGCCAATGGACAGGAGGGGCATGGTGCTCCTCCAGGCTATTACGTACTTCTCAGTACGATTACGCTTTGGCCTGCAACGATTGGCGTCCTGCCGGGATTGAGTCGCGCGTTCGCATCGCGTGACAAGCCCGCGTTGCGATTCGTTTTGTCATGGACGGTCGCAAACTGGCTCTTGTTTGAGCTGGTTCCCACCAAGCTCCCACATTACATCCTTCCGATTTACCCACCTCTAGCAGCGCTTTCTGGACTTTGGCTGGCAGATATTGGTCCGCGCGGAAGATGGGAAAGCGTCCTTCGAAAGGCCGCCGCAATTCAGTTTGCTGTGGGCGCTACTATCTTGGCTATCGCCATCACTTACGCGCCCATGCGGTACGGCGAGGGCTCACCAATATGGTTACTGGGGCTTAGCGCGGTTGGAATTGCGGTTGCCGTCTTCTCAGCATATCAGCTGTGGCAAGAGCAACGTGGTATGGCGCTTCTGGCAGCGGTATTGGCCGCCTTGATCTTTTACCCCAGTTTAATGTGGGGTACGGCACCGAGGTTACAACGCATCTGGCTATCCCCGCGCCTGGCCAGGATCGTCGACAGAGAGCGCCGTCCAGGTGATCCGCCGATCATCGTCAGCGGTTATGATGAGCCGAGTGTGATTTTTTTACTCGGCACCAACACGCGGATTGAGACTGGCGCGCGGGCGGCGCGCATCGCTGCGCAATCCGGTGGGCTCGTCCTTGTTGACCAATATCAGCGGGCAGCTTTTCTTGAGCAGATCGCTGAAAGTCACGTTCAGATTCGAATTGAAGGTGTTGTTAGAGGTGTAAACTATTCACGGGGACGCAAGGAAACCATTACTGTTTATCGGGTTACAGGATGAAATCCGAGCTGCGCACGCCTGAGTGGCAGGCCGTGTGGATTGCAGTCTGCGCTGTTGGCATTATTACGATTATCCGGGTGTGGCTTCTTATCATAACGCCGTTGCAGCTTTATCCTGACGAGGCGCAATATTGGTGGTGGGCTCAGCATCCAGCTCTAGGTTATTTCTCTAAACCGCCTCTGATCGCCTGGTGTATCTGGCTGGCCACTCATGTTTTTGGTCGATCAGTCTGGGCCATTCGTCTTGCTTCGCCGTTGCTCCATGCGGGTACAGCCCTTCTAGTCTATGCCATTGCCAAACTTTTGGGTGGACGGCGTCTAGCCTTGTGGAGCACGCTGGCCTACGCGACGCTTCCCGGTGTTGCCTATTCATCTGGCCTGATGACCACCGATGTACCGCTCCTTTTTTTCTGGGCAATGGCTCTTTATGCGCTTTTGAGGGCGCTGGAGGAGCGTGGTTGGCGCTGGACAGCTATTTGCGGCGCGGCGATTGGATTAGGCATCCTCGCCAAATACGCCATGCTCTTCTTTGCAGTGGGGCTGCTTTTAGCGGCAACGATGTCAGTCAAAATACGGAAATTCGTCTTCGGCCGGCGTGGACTCTTGGCAGCAGCAATCGGGATTATACTGATCTCCCCCAATGCTTACTGGAATTGGCACCACCATTTTTTGACATTCGGGCACACCGCCGCCGATGCCGATTGGAGGGCCGCCAGCTTCAGCGTGAGCAATATGCTCTATTTCATGGCTGGACAATTTGGTGTGTTCGGTCCGCTGCTGATGGCGGGCTTTTTGATCGGACTTTGGCGTCTCTGGACCTCAGACCAACGGTCTGAAACCGAACTCTTGCTTGCCGTGATGGCGCTTCCCCCCCTTCTGGCGATGCTTGTGCAGAGTTTTATCTCGGTAGCCAACGCCAATTGGGCGGCACCGACATATATTTCTGCGACGCCTCTGGCGGTCATGGTGCTGATGGAGGCGCCATGGGCCCTGCTGGGATCCCTCGTTGTCGACGTGGCCGCCATGCTTTTGCTGTGGCTTGTTCTTATCTGGCCGGGTGTCGCCGGTGCGCTGGGCCAGGCCAACGCCTTCAAGCGTGAGGAGGGTTGGAGGCAACTGGGCCAAACGATCACCGCTGAAGTTCGCTCCCACCGCTATAACGTGATTGCGGCGGCCAACCGGTCTTTGCTGGCAGAGCTTACTTACTATGCACCGTCCAGGCGGGTGCCGTTACGGGCTTGGGAGAAAAACGGGGTTGTCGCTAACAGCTTTGACATGACCATGCCTCTCTCGCGGCATGATAGCCATGTGCTGTTGGTGCTGCTTCCACAGGAGGTCGGGGCGGTACTGCCCAGCTTCGAATCAGTCCGGCTCGTCCGGAAGCTTCAGATCCACGTTGGTGGCGGCATCACCCGTACCGTGATGCTCTTTGAAGCGCGCAGCTTCAAGATCAGTCCCCGTCCGTAACAGGAATTCGTCACAGTGTTTGGGCAGGCAGCAGCAATCCCGTTGCCGGTCCACCGCGCGATTGATGTCCCCCGGTAGGGACCGAGTGAATTGTAGGGAAGAGATCAGTTTGATGTTTGCTTAAACGCGCCTTGCTAAGTTTTTTTGCGGACGGGGGAGGGTGGTGTGATTAGTAGTGCTTTTTTATTTGAGCAGACTTCAATAAAACTGATAAAAGTCATGACGAATTATTTATTCCATTTGGGCGGTTCACAGTATTCGATACGGTTCTCTTGACGAATTGCGGAGACTGCATAAATATCCGACCCAACGACGGTGCCGTGCGACGCTGGGCCAATGGGGTTCGGAGCTGCGGCACCCGATCAAGGAGCCAAGCGAGACCACAATGAGTCTCCATCTGGTTCGGGGACACGATCTTAGGCCCCCGTCGCGGCAAGCCCGCAATCATTCAATCATCAACGAACAAAACATCGATCTACAGAAGGTGGCGGCAACAACAAAGCTCGGGTCGCAACGCTTTCCAGTGAGCGATACAAGCAAGCGCTTCTACCGTCGGTTCTGGCCAGAGAGTGGTCCGGGGGAGTGGAACGATTGGCACTGGCAGTTCCGCAATCGCGTTCGTAGCCCGGAAGAGTTGGCGCGGATTTTCAGGTTGTCTGCTGACGAACATGAGGCGGTCACAAACCACAAGGGCCCGCTTCCTGTCGGCATAACGCCCTATTATGCGTCCTTGATGTCGTTGGAGGACCCGCAGGAGCCTCTGCGGCGTACACATATCATGACGGGTAAGGAAGCCTTGCGTCTTCCTGGCGAAGCCGATGATCCACTGGGTGAGGATCACGACACCGTAGTGCCGGGATTGGTGCACCGCTATCCAGATCGCGTGTTGTTTCTGACGACGGGTACATGTTCTACCTATTGTCGTTATTGTACCCGAGCACGGGCAGTCGGAAATCCCGGCGGCGAGTACCAGTTTTCCCCAAAGCAGTGGGAACAGGCTCTGGCCTATCTGGCCGATCACACGGAAGTCCGTGATGTTCTCCTGTCTGGGGGTGATCCGCTCTCGATCGCCGATGACAAACTCGACTGGCTGCTAACCCGCTTGCGCGCCATTCCTCATATCGAGTTCCTGCGCATTGGTACGAAGATGCCGGTGGTTTTACCGCAGCGCATCACGCGCAGTCTGGTGAAGATGCTAAAGCGGCATCACCCATTGTGGATGAGCATTCATGTGACCCATCCGCATGAGTTGACTTTGGAAGTGACGGAGGCCTTTGGCCGTTTGGCGGATGCCGGAATTCCCCTCGGCAGTCAGACGGTCCTCCTCAAGGGTATCAATGATGACATAGGCGTCATGAAACCCTTGATGCAGGGTCTCCTGAAGCGTCGCGTCAAGCCTTACTATCTCTATCAATGTGATCCCATCCGAGGGTCAGGGCATTTCCGCACCAGTGTTGAAAAGGGGTTGGAAATCATTGACGGGCTGCGAGGCCACACCACGGGCTATGCCTGTCCGCAGTTTGTCATTGACGCCCCTGGCGGTGGCGGCAAGATCCTGATGGCACCCAATGCAGTGGTTGGTCGAGATGGTGATGATCTGCTGCTGCGCAACTTTGAGGGTGCGGTCTACCGCTATCCCGATCCGGAGGGGAGTATTGGCTCAGGTGCCGTGCGCCTTGCTGCGGAGTAGCCCATGCGTATCGCTGTTACCTATGACTTGCGTAAGGACTATCTGGCGCTGGGTTACAGCGAAGAGGAAACGGCAGAATTTGACAGTGATCTGACAGTGGAGGCGCTTTGTGAGTCTCTAAGCGCGTTAGGATACGAACCGGTGCGGATCGGAAATATCCGCGCGCTGGTGATGCGCTTGGCGGCAGGTGAGCGCTGGGATGCGGCCTTCAACATCTGCGAGGGCCTCAAGGGGGTGTCCCGAGAGGCCCAGGTGCCGGCTCTCCTTGAAGCGTACGATATCCCATATGTGTTCTCTGATCCGCTCACCCTTGCGCTGTCGCTGGATAAGGCGATGGCCAAGCGCGTCGTCGCATCCCATGGCGTGCCCACTGCGGATTTTGCCGTGATCGAGCAGGAGAGCGAGGTTGACCAGATCGCCTTGCCTTACCCACTCTTTGCCAAGCCGGTTGCCGAGGGCTCGGGAAAGGGAGTTGATGCCCATTCTCTGGTACGTAACCCGGACGAACTTGCCCATACAGTGAGGGAGCTCGTTCGCCGCTTTCAGCAGCCGGTGCTAGTGGAAACCTATCTGTCGGGACCCGAGTTTACCGTTGGCATAACCGGTACGGGGGCGCTTGCGGAGGTACTCGGAGTCACTGAAATCCGCCCATTGCCCAATTATGTCGGCCACGGTTACGGTCTCGCCAACAAGGAAACCGGCTGGGAAGACAAGGTAGAGATCCTTCTGGCCGATCCGGCTAATGCCGCTCAGGCTGCTGAAGTGGCTCTGGCGGCGTGGCGGGCGCTGCGCTGTCGCGACGGTGGGCGGGTAGATATTCGTTGCGACGGTTCTGGTAAGCACCATTTCATAGAAATCAATCCGCTTGCTGGTATCCGGCCACATCACTCAGATCTCTGTCTGATGGCCGACAGGAAGGGCATCTCCTATCGAGAGTTGATCTCCCGCATTATGGTATCCTTTGAGCAGCGTCAGCCGCACCTCAAGCGTCGCGCTGCAGCTTGACGCGAATGCGAATTCTTGTCCTGCATTCCTGTGTTGATGCAACTGCCCGTCCCGATGAACTGGATACGCTTGCCGTGGCCGATGCGGTATGTGACGCCTTACGCCAGAACGGTCACAGTGTGACCCGTGCAGCCTTTGTGCCGGAACAACTGGATGCGAAGCTGGGTGACTGCGATCTTGTCTTCAATCTGGTTGAAAGCGTTGATGGGCAGGACGAACTATGTGCCATGATCCCGGCACTGCTCGAGAAGCGTGGGGTGCCATTTACCGGAGCATCGGCAGCAGCCATCCAGATCACCTCTGACAAGCCAGCAAGCAAACGCATATTGCGGGCGGTGGGGATTTCTACGCCAGATTGGTACGAAGGTCCCAATTGGGTGGGACTCGATGGCTCACGCCGCTATATCGTCAAGTCGGCGACGGCAGATGCTTCACTCGGGTTGGATGACAGTGCGGTGGTCATTGGCTCAGGCGTCGGTGCGCGGGCGGAGGTCTGCAGGCGGCGCTTTGGCGGACGCTGGTTTGCAGAAGCCTTTGTTGACGGCCGTGAATTCAATATCGCGCTGATTGAAGACCAGTCCGCCGTCAAGGTTTTACCGCTGGCTGAAATGCGTTTCGTTGACTGGGATGACCGACGCCCCCGCATCGTCGGTTATGGGGCGAAGTGGCACACAGAAGATCCCGCCTTCCGCGCGACTGAACGCCACTTTGGCTGTGAGAACTTGGAGCCGGAGCTGTCCGCAAGCCTGCACATGATTGCCAACCGGTGTTGGGAGATTTTCGGGCTTTCCGGCTACGGGCGCATTGACCTGCGCTTGGATTCCTGCGGAGAGCCATATGTTCTTGAACTCAACTGCAACCCCTGCTTATCGCCAGAGGCCGGCTTTGCCGCAGCTGCTCACCAGGCAGGGTTTGATTATTGCCAGCTCATCGATAACATTGTCCGGGCAGCCATTCCATGAACCAGTTTCGTAACGAACTTAAGGAAGAGGATGAGGCCAGTCTCGCCCTGCTCGTGACGCGCACAGGAGTCTTCAGCGATGAAGAAATTGCGATTGCGCGAGACCTTGTCAGGGAAACGCGTTTAGGCATGCCAGGCGCGGATTATCTGTTTCTGATTGCCGATGGTATCGCACAGATTGACGGCTATACCTGTTATGGTCGCATTCCGGCAACCGATAACCGCTTTGAGCTCTACTGGATCGCAGTGGATCCAGGCAGCCATCGTCATGGACTGGGACGTGCCCTGCTCGAGGCGAGCGAGCAAGATGTACGCAGGCGGGGTGGTACTCACCTGTTTGCAGAGACATCTACCCGGGATGATTATGCGCCAGCGCGGCGCTTCTACAAGGCCAATGGCTATAGCTTTTACGCCGAGGTGCCGGATTTTCACGCGGATGGCGATGGGCTGGCCATTTTTGGCAAGCGGCTATAGCACGGGCTCCGCTTCCACCACGGTTGGTTGTCGCAACTGTCGTTCTCGCCAGATGATAAAAAGTCCCGACGCGATCACGATGGTGGCACCCAGCATGATCCAGAAATTCGGTATTTCGGCAAACAGATACCAGCCAAGTGCGACTGCCCAAATCATCGACATATAGTCAAAGGGTGCAAGCAGTGATGGTTCAGCATAGCGATAGCTGAACGTCATGCCAATCTGTCCGAGCCCGCCGAGAATGCCACTTACCACCAACCACAGAGTTGCCTCCCAGCTAAGGGGCACGCGGTCAAACACCATGCTAAATCCGCCAACGAGTGAACATGTCAACATGAAGTAAAAGACGATTGTTTCGCCACGTTCGGTCTGGTGCATGGAGCGGATGAGGACGACAACTACTGCGCTGAGAAAGGCTCCGCTGAGGGCAAGGAATGCGCCTGCGGAGGAGTCAAAATGTGCCAGATCGCTCAGTCCTCCATGTGGTGCTAGCATCACCAAGACACCGAGAAATCCCACTGCGACTGCACTCCACCGGCGCGGACCCACTTTCTCGCGAAGAACGAGCGCGGCCAGTACGACTGCAAAGATGGGACTGGCAAAGCCGAAGGCCGTCAGGGCAGCCAAGGGCAGCATGGCAAGGGCCGTGAAGTTCAGAAACATCGATGACACTCCAATCAGAGAGCGTATCGCATGCACCAGAGGCCGCTGGGTACGGATAGTGGCGCGAAGTCCGATGGTCCGCGAGGAAAGCAGCAGAACTGGAATCAGGGCAAAGAAGGCACGGAAGAAAATTTCTTCTCCGACCGGGATGGAGCCGGCAAGGCGCAAGGTGGCGTACATCAACGAAAAGCAAATGGTCCCGCCGAACTTCAGGGCAACGCCTCTGCCAGATACGTTACTCACAGCCAGCCCTTCCGCTTGGTCACAAGGCAGGGAATAATTGCCGTGGTTCTGAATTGATTTTCGCCCATGGCAGGATCACTGCGGAGCTGCCAGTTGTCGTGGTCTCCGTAAGAGGTAGGTTGCGTCGCGACGCTGGTGCTGAACCGTAGAGGTATGTTTGGTGTCTCAGGCATCATCTTTAAGGGGTGCTTTGATCGATCATGGTTTGTCGGGTATGGACGCCTTGGGACATGGGGGCGCCATCCGCATTAGGCTGGTGATTCAGCAAGGAGGCACTATAGACCTTCGCGATCACGCATCCGCTCCAGACAATCATGATTGCCTTGCACCTAGTGCCCAGCTGTGCCGCCCAAGAGGGCATTCCGGCTATCGCGATTGGGCCGCGTGGTTAGGTCCGCCTTACGTCCAGGAGCTCTACTTCTCCTTTGTTCAGGCGGCAAGGGATCATTGCGAGCTACGCGTAAGGCCCGAGGGGAGTTGCCGCCGGAGCTCGTTGTCCCCATGGTCCGGACGGTTGAGCCGGGCCGTAGTACCGTTGGCCGGCGTTCTGATGGGCATACCGGGCACTTTTGTGAGGAGTGCTTGATCGTGACGCGACGCGCGGAGGCCGGCGTGTTATGTCTAATACTGAAAGCCGTTTAGCAAATTGGACATGCACAGTCTTCCCAAGCCCACGGATATCGAGGCTGCAGCTTTGCGCCTTGCTCCCTATGCGCAGCTCACCCCGGTGTTGGAAAGCCGGGCTCTAAACGCGCGGATGGGCTGTCGGGTTTTGCTCAAGGCGGAAATGTTCCAACGCACTGGCTCGTTCAAATTTCGCGGAGCCATGAATTTTCTCCTGCAGCTGCCTGTGGACGCCCGCGCGCGGGGGGTTGTTGCCTTTTCCTCGGGCAATCATGCCCAAGGTGTGGCGGCAGCTGCGGCCGAACTTGGACTGGGTGCAACCATTGTCATGCCCAAGGATGCGCCTGTGGCCAAAATTGCCGGCACCAAGGCTTTTGGCGCCCGTGTCGTTTTTTATGACCGTCAGGTTGATGATCGTGAAGCTATTGCGCGCCGCATAGTTGATCAAACTGGTGCGGCCTTGTTGCGCCCGTTTGATGATGCGGCGGTGCTGGTGGGCCAGGGTACGGTGGGGTTGGAATTTGCCCAGCAGGCTGCGGAGGTTGGGGTCACTTTGGATCACGTCGCGGTACCCTGCAGCGGTGGCGGGCTCGTGGCCGGGGTAAGTCTGGGTTTTTTGGCGGCCGGGGCCGCGACAAAGATTCTCGCCGTCGAACCAGAAGACTTTGACGGAATGGGACGCTCGCTGCGCGCGGGACGGAGGTCATCCGCATCAGGTGGTCCGATGAGCATCGCCGATGCCTTGATGGCCCCAACGCCTGGGGCGATCCCTTTTGCAGTGGCTCAGCAAACGCTCGCAGCTGGGGTTGCGGTCAGTGATGCGGAATTGGCCCGCGGTGTAGCCTACGCCGTGCAGGTGCTGAAGCTTGTGGTTGAGCCTGGAGGAGCGGCTGGCCTCGCGGCATTGCTTTCGCGCAAGTTTAGCTGTGGCTCGACGGTGGGAGTGATCCTCTCAGGAGGCAATTGTGACCCGGAGCGCCTTGCCGCTTGCTGTCACCGCTGGCCTGAGCCCTGAGTGGTGTGGGGATTGCTGCTGGCGCTTTGATGGGGCGAGGCAAGACGCAGCGTCCGGCTCGGGCACTCCTGCGCTGCCCCACCACGACCACTGCTGTTGCTGCTGGCAGGGGGGAATGACTGCTGTGCCACTCCCCAGCCTGTTGCCGCATGTTACCGCGGAGCCAGGACCATCATCATCTGACGGCCCTCCATCTTGGGATATTGCTCCATTTTCGCAAACTCTTCGGTGTCGCGTTGGACGCGGCTCAGCAGTTCCATACCGATTTCCTGGTGGGCCATTTCACGACCGCGGAAGCGCAAGGTGACTTTCACCTTATCACCCTCGTCAAAGAAGCGCTTCATCGCCCGCATCTTCACGTCATAATCGTGATCGTCGATGGTGGGGCGCATCTTAATCTCTTTGATCTCGATGACCTTCTGCTTTTTGCGGGCTTCGGCGGCCTTTTTCTGCTGTTCATATTTGTACTTGCCGTAGTCCATAAGCTTGACCACGGGAGGGTGGGCCTCGGGAGAAACCTCGACGAGATCGAGGCCCTTTTCCTCAGCAATTGCCAGGGCATCGTCCAGCCCAAGCTCACCATATTTGTGGCCATCATCGCCGATGAGCAGCATCGTGCGGGTGTGGATCTCTTCATTGACACGGGGGCCACCCTTGGCTGGTGCCGGGGCAGTACCTTGCATACGTCTGGCGACTATGACTCTCTCCCTTCAAAAGCCGGCCTCGCGCTTCGCGACCGGCCCAAGAAACGTCGCAAACGTATCATTGGCTGGCCTGATTTCTCCTTCGGGCGCTGGCGCCGGCGCTGTGGACAACGCTGAACGCGCAAAGCGGTCGACTCCGAGAGGCGGCCGCATGGATCTGAGAATAGGAATGCGCAGGCATTTCGCAAGGGGTATTTCGGCCACGCCGGCTGGGTAAGCCGAAATATACGGGTCAATATCAAACTTGCCGCAGGTCCGGCGGGACGGCCTCGGCCTTCAGCATGGCGAGCGCCTCGTTCAGGCTCATAACTTTTTGCGCGTTGGATCCCAGCTGGCGGAGGGTCAAGGTGCGTTCCTCTGCCTCTCTGCGGCCGGCAACCAGGAGGTAAGGGACCTTGGCAAGGCTATGGCGACGAACCTTATAGTTAATCGTCTCATTTGAGGTATCGAGTTCCGAACGCAGCCCCGCTGCAGCAAGAGCCCTTTGGACCTCCTCTGCGTAAGTGGCCGCATCCGAGACGATGGTCGCGACTACCGCCTGCACTGGAGCCAGCCAAAGCGGAAACTTGCCAGCATAATGCTCGATGAGCATGCCTATAAAACGCTCGAGCGAACCCAGGATCGCGCGGTGGAGCATCACCACGTATTTTCGCGATCCGTCTTCGGCGATGTAGGTTGCATCCAACCTCTCGGGAAGTACGTAGTCGAGCTGCAGCGTGCCAACCTGCCAGGATCTGCCAATGGCATCGCGCAGATGGAACTCAAGCTTCGGTGCGTAGAATGCGCCTTCGCCATGAGCGACCTCGAAGTCATACCCTGTGGCGCGCAGTGCATCACCGAGGGCCTTTTCTGCGGCTTCCCAGCGTTCTTTGGTGCCACCGAATTTCTCGGGTCTGGTGGCCAGCCGGATCACCACCTCCTCGAAGCCCATGTCCCTGTAGATCTTGTAGAGAAGCGTTACGAAATGCTCCGTCTCGGATTGGATCTGGTCTTCACGGCAAAATATGTGCGCGTCGTCCTGTGTCATCTGGCGAACCCGCATCAGCCCATGAAGCGCGCCGTGCGGTTCATTACGATGGCAACAGCCAAATTCAGCCATGCGGATCGGAAGTTCGCGATAACTGCGGATATGCTGGTTAAAAATCTGAATATGTGCCGGGCAGTTCATCGGTTTCAGCGCCATCAACTCGGCCTTGCCGCTGAGGATCGGTGCCTCGTCGTCAGTACTTGGCACCTCGTCAGGTACGACGAACATGTTCTCCCGATACTTGCCCCAGTGGCCGGATTGCTCCCAGAACTTCGAATCCATGAGCTGCGGTGTCTTCACTTCGACATAACCCGCACGTCCCAGCTGGCGCCGAATATAGGCCTCCATCTGGTTGTAAAGCACATAGCCGTTCGGATGCCAGAACACCGAGCCCTGCGCCTCGGGCTGCAAGTGGAACAGACCCATTTCGCGGCCAATCTTGCGATGATCGCGCTTCTCGGCTTCCTCTATGCGGGTAAGATAAGTGTCGAGTTCCTTCTTGTCCCGCCAGGCCGTTCCGTAGATCCGCTGTAGTTGTGCGTTCCTGGCGTCGCCGCGCCAATAGGCGCCTGCGATCTTGGTGAGCTTGAAGGCTTCTCCGATCTGCGCCGTACTGGCAAAATGTGGGCCACGGCACAGGTCATGCCATTCGCCGTGAAAATATATTGAGATCTCGTCGCCCGAGGGGATGCTTTCGATCAGTTCGGCCTTGTAGGTCTCGCCAATGCCACGGAAATGGGCAATCGCGGCGTCACGGGACCAGACCTCACGCCGGGTGGGAAGAGCTGCCGCGATGATCTCATGCATCTTGGCTTCGATCTTGGGCAGGTCCTCGGGCGTAAAGGGCTCATTGCGGGCGAAATCGTAGTAAAACCCATCCTCGATGGAGGGGCCGATCGTGACCTGGGTGCCAGGGTAAAGCGCCTGGACCGCCATGGCCAGAACATGGGCGGTATCGTGCCGTATCATCTCCAGGGCCTCAGGGTCCTTTCGGGTCAGGATGCGTACCGCCCCATCGGTCTCGATCGGACGAAACAGGTCGATGATCCTGCCGTCTAGCTCCAGGGCGAGTGCTGCCTTTGCCAGACCAGGCCCAATCGCGGCGGCAATCTCCGCACCCGTAACACCGCGGGTAAAGTCCATAATCTTGCCGTTGGGTAATGTTATGGTCACGGCTGAGGACGAGCGCACGGCACGGGTCTCCTTGCTAAAATGGGAACCGGACCATCATCAGTCCCGGACCGGAAGTCAATGCGCCGGAGGATCCTTCGGGAACCAAGCTCGACTTCGAACTTTTCCGATAGGCACAGACCGGGCTTCCCGCCAAGATGGCGGATCCCGTGGAGGTCCTCCTATGAAATCCCTACTGGTCGCAACAGTCCTTTCCGTCGCCGCCAGCGCAGGGCTGGCCCATGCCGCTGCCAGGCCGAAGCCTGACGTGCCGAATGTCTGCATTGACACCACACGCATCAGCAACACGACAGTTCCCAACGACCGCACCATCCTTTTCCACATGGATGACGGGACGGTGTGGGCCAACCACCTGCACAATTACTGCAGTGGATTGAGGTTTCATGGCTTTGCCTATGTTGCCACACCACCCCATCAGATCTGCGGTAACCTGATGACAATACGTGTGCTGCAGAGCGGTGCCATTTGCATGCTTGGCCGCTTCGAAAAGGCAAGCGGACCCCAGGGAGAGAAGAAATGAAGCCCTACATGCGGCAGGTTACAGGGCTCGCCGCCACGTTGTGTTTGGCCGCCGGAATTTCCGCTGCTGCCGCGGCACCGAAGGCGGATGGGGTCACGTGTCTGCGCTCCCAGGAGATCAGCGATACCCACACTCCTAATAATCAGACGATCATCTTCGTCATGCGTGACGGCACGCGCTGGCGCACGCGCCTGTCCGGGTATTGTCCGGCCCTCAAAACCTACGGCTTTAACTACAGAATACCCGAGAGCCGGATCTGTGATCGCATGATCATCCATGTTAATCGTACTCACACCCCCTGTGCGTTGGGCTCACTTCAGCGATTACCACCCCCCCCATCCCATTAGTGCACCTACGTGTTATCCTAGGAACTGTTGTGCGCCGGCCTTCTACTATGTGGACGGAAAGAGCGGACAAAGGAATCAGAGGTACAGAACATGAGTGACAGCCCGCAGCTGCCCGGCCTGCCTGCCACTGCCAAAACAGTTCATGATCATTGGCTCTGGTTTTTGCTGGAGGGATGTGTACTGATCGTGCTTGGTGGAGCGGCCATTGTTCTGCCCACCATTGCGGGTCTTGCGACCACCATTTTTTTTGGCTGGCTGTTGATGCTTGGCGGGCTTGTCGGGCTCCTGTCGGGCTGGCGCGCGCGCAATGCTCCCGGACGCTCCCTCGCTCTGTTGTCGGCACTGCTTGCCATCGTGGCAGGAGGCATTTTGGTCGTGTTCCCAATAGCCGGCTTGATGTCCTTGACCTTAGTGCTGGCGGGGTTCCTGACGGTCGATGGTGTGGTATCGATCCTTTACGCACTTGACCATCGCCGCCATGCCAGCCAGCGGTGGGGCTTTCTCCTCGTCAATGGCCTCCTCGACATCGCTTTAGCCGCCCTCATTCTCGCGTGGTTGCCGGCTTCGGCGGCCTGGATCCTTGGCCTCGTCCTTGGCATTGACCTTGTCTTTGCCGGGGTTTCGCTTGTCGCCATGGCTTTGGCCGCGCGCAAGCTGGCGCAATAGCCGTACACGCTCTCGTCAACATCACTTATGTGATCGCGGGATGAGTGAATTGATCGCGGCCGATCGCGGCAAAAGCAGGAAATTTCCATGCCGCGGGCGGCCACAAAGATGTACGCCGAGCTGATGTGCCAGGCCGCAGTATCACGCGTGAACTTGACTGCGATCTGCACTAAGGTTGCGATCTGAGACTCAAATTCGTCCGGATACCATGACCGATATTCTCCCAGATCGGCTCTCGGCCAACCCGAGAAGTCCCTATTACGATGAAGCTCTTATCGAACGGGGAGTTGGTGTACGCTTCAACGGCGTTGAAAAGACCAATGTTGAGGAATACTGCGTGAGTGAAGGCTGGGTACGCCTTGCGGTCGGCAAGACCGTGGACCGCAAGGGTAGTCCCATGACCATCAAATACAAGGGGCAGGTTGAACCCTATTTTCGTACCGCCGGCTGAGCTCTGGCCTGCAGCAGAAAGCCCTGCTTAGTTTCCGCCCAGATAGTCAGCCTTGCCGATATCGATGCCCTTGTGCCGCAGTAGCCCGTAGGCGGTGGTGACATGGAAGAAGAAATTTGGCAGCGCATAGCTGGTTGCGAAGTCGCGCCCGTTCATCTCGAAATTGCGGTGAGGCGTCTTGATAACGATGTGACGGTCTTCGGCGCCGTCAAACTGTGCGGGCTTGAAGCTTTTGAGGTAGTCCAGCGTCTTGGTAATACGCTGACGCAACTCGTCGAAGGTGTGCTCGGTGTCCGGAAAGCTTGGGGCTTCGCTGCCGCTCAGTCGCGCTGCACAACCCTTGGCGGCGTCCGAAGCGATCTGAATTTGGCGCTTGAATGGGTGCATATCCGGCGCGAGGCGGGCTTCAACCAGGTCTTCAAGGGCTACCCCCTTGGCTGCCGCCTGGTCCTTCGCCTTGTCGAGGATCGCGCCGAGATTATGCAGCATGCGCATCATTGGAGGAAGTGTAGCTTCATAAATGGAAAAGGACATTATCCGGCTCCTAAAGATTGGACTGGTTAATTTTGCCAACACACGATTGCTTGCCACACCTAGCTGCGCAGTCGGGCGCATGATGGCGTGGGAGAGGTGGTACACAAAAGGCCCGGTGGTTCCACCGGGCCTTCCGTAACTTGGTCAGGCAGGCAATGCGGCTCAGTCGAGCCACACTGCCGGATGACGGACTTAGAAGTCCATGTCACCCATGCCGCCCATGCCGCCGCCCGGCATCGCCGGAGCAGAGTCTTTTTTCGGCCGTTCAGCGACCATGGCTTCGGTTGTGATCAGCAGTGCCGCGACGGAGGCTGCGTCTTGCAGCGCTGTACGAACCACCTTGGTCGGGTCAACGATTCCGGCCTCGAACAGATCGACATACTGCTCGGTCTGAGCGTCAAAGCCGTAGGTATTGGACTTCTGCTCCAGGAGCTTGCCGACAACGATAGAGGCTTCGAGACCCGAGTTCTCGACGATCTGGCGGATCGGTGACTGGATCGCCTTGCGGACGATGGCCACACCAGCGTCTTCGTCCTCGTTCTCGCCGGTCAGGTCCTTCAGGGCCTTGGTGGCATAGAGCAGGGCTGCGCCACCACCGGGGAGGATGCCTTCCTCAACGGCGGCCTTCGTGGCATTGAGCGCGTCATCAACGCGATCCTTACGCTCCTTCACTTCAATCTCAGTGGCGCCACCGACGCGGATGACCGCAACGCCGCCCGCAAGCTTTGCCAAGCGCTCTTGCAGCTTCTCGCGATCGTAGTCAGAGGTGGTTTCTTCGATCTGCTGCTTGATCTGGCCAACACGAGCCTGGATCTCGGCCTTTTTGCCAGCGCCATCGACGATGGTGGTGTCGTCCTTGGTAATACGCACCTTCTTGGCGGTACCCAGCATGTTGACCTTGACGTTCTCAAGCTTGATGCCGAGATCTTCAGAGACCACCTGGCCACCGGTGACGATGGCAATGTCTTCCAGCATCGCCTTGCGACGATCGCCGAAGCCGGGTGCCTTCACGGCCGCAACCTTCAGGCCGCCGCGCAGCTTGTTGACCACAAGCGTGGCCAATGCTTCGCCTTCAACTTCTTCGGCAATGATCAGCAATGGGCGACCGGACTGTACGACCGCTTCGAGGATCGGCAGCATCGGCTGCAGGTTGGTGAGCTTCTTCTCGTGAATCAGGATGTAGGGCTCGTCGAGCTCGCACACCATCTTATCCGCATTGGTGATGAAATAAGGCGAGATGTAGCCACGGTCGAACTGCATGCCTTCGACGACTTCAAGTTCAGTCTCGAGGGACTTGGCTTCTTCGACGGTGATCACGCCTTCATTGCCAACCTTGGCCATGGCTTCGGCAATCATGCTACCGACGGTCTTGTCTCCATTGGCGGAGATTGTTCCAACCTGGGAGATCTCTTCGTTCGACTTGACCTTCTTGGAACGCTTCTTGAGGTCGCTGACGACGACGGCGACGGCCTTTTCAATGCCGCGCTTGACGTCCATGGGGTTCATGCCAGCGGCTACCGATTTGGAGCCTTCGCGAACGATCGCGCGAGCCAGAACGGTCGCTGTCGTGGTGCCATCGCCGGCTGCATCATTGGTCTTGCTGGCAACTTCGCGCACCATCTGGGCGCCCATGTTTTCGAATCTGTCTGCGAGTTCGATCTCCTTGGCCACCGTCACACCGTCCTTGGTGGTGCGCGGAGCGCCGAAGCTCTTCTCGATTACAACATTACGCCCCTTGGGGCCGAGGGTGACCTGGACCGCGTCGGCCAGGATATCGACGCCGCGCAGAAGTTTCTCGCGGGCATCGGCGCCGAATTTGACGTCTTTGGCTGCCATGTTTGTCTCCTAAATTACAAAATACGAAGGTCGGCCGGCATGCCCGATACCCAGGACTGAAAGATCCCGCGGGCGCGCTGCCGGTCCTGGTGGGTCAAGCGGCCTTCTTGGCGGGGGCCTTGCGGCCTTCGATGATGCCCATGATGTCGGACTCCTTCATGATCAGGAGTTCTTGACCATCAATTTTGACCTCAGTGCCCGACCACTTGCCGAAGAGCACAAAGTCGCCAACCTTGACTTCCGGGGCGACGCGCTTGCCGTGCTCGTCAAGAGCGCCCGGGCCGACGGCGATGATCTCGCCTTCCTGTGGCTTCTCCTGGGCGGTCTCTGGGATGATGATGCCGCCGGAGGACTTTTGCTCCTCCTGCACGCGGCGGACGACCACGCGGTCGCCGAGCGGACGGAACTTCATAGTAATTCTCCTCAATAATTCAATTACTTAACCTGATGTGACGGCCCCGATCACGGGGCTGGCAGCACTCCTCCGGGGAGAGTGCCAGTCAACGGTGGGGACATAGTCACGCAGCCGTGAAGAGTCAAGAGGCGAGGCCAGTACCGCGGTCAGCTTGTGGCGCGGGGACCCGGGGGGCCCATGGACTTGCGATACCCTCGTCGCGCGGCTAGGCCTTGGAAGGTGGAATTATCAGAAAGACCGGTATGAGCTCGTTTCCAGAAGGTTTTGCGCCCATGCGCCTGTCGATGGGCTTTCTTGAAGCCAATGGTCCCTTGTTTGGACGTTGGGACGGAACGCAGCTGCGCCTCGGCTTTCGCGTCGAGGAGCGGCATTGCAATCCGGGCAAGGTCTGCCACGGCGGCATGCTCGCGCTTTTTGCCGACATGCTGCTTCCGATCGCCGCCCGGTTTCAGGCCAAACAGGACATGGGGTTCTTGCCCACCATCAACTTGACCTGTGATTATCTCGCGCCGGCGCCATTGGGAGCTTGGGTGGAAGGGACGGCTGGGCCGGTACGCATCACCAAAAACCTCCTGTTCGCCCAGGGCATCGCAACAGCGGACGAGGTTCCGGTTTTGCGGGCTAATGGCATTTTCAAGATCACCTCTGCGGGTTCCAGCAAGGCGGGAGATATTTCGGTGAACAGTCTCTTTGGCTTCGTGAAGCAGGATCCTGCGCAAATTTAGGGACGGTTTTCAGTTTGAATCATTATGAGCCGCCATAAGCCAGCAGGTCACTCTGCGCAGTCTCTGCTAGATTTTGAGCATGAGCGAACCTCCTGTTCAACCTCCTGGCTTCAAGGCTCCTTCCCGCGGCCGCATGCGCTTTCTGCACGATGTTGCAGTATTTCAGGGAAAGCTTCTTCTGGATAATGTGCGCAACCTCACGCTCGTAGCCTTGTCACGTGTTGCCGTGCTCCTCGATCTCACAAGCAAAGACGCAGTGGACGGGAAGAAATTCTGTGCGGTCCTGCGCTGGGGTCAGACGTGTCAGCAGTGACCAAGCTTTACAGCATGCTCAAGGGCGAATGAGGCTCTGCTACAGGGCGTGCGGCGTTGCGGGTGTAGACCGCCTGACTGGGCCCGCCGCGCAGGCTAGCTCCAGCTAGGCCCCGATGAAGCCTTCGAGCACGTTCACGGTGTTTTCGGCGAGATGGGCAAGGTCATAGCCGCCTTCAAACACGAATACGGTCGGTTGGTTAAGCTGCGCGATGGCCTCTCCCAGCCTGAGATAGTCTGCACTTTGAAGCCGAAAGCGGCAAATGGGATCAAGGGCGAAGGTATCAAGCCCCAGCGACACCAGCAATACATCCGGGGAAAAAGCGCTGATACGCGTTATGGCCGTGCCCAGAGCCTCGCTATAGCCCTGCCAATCCGTCGCAACCGGCAGTGGCAGGTTGAGATTGAAACCCTCACCCTGTTCCTGACCTGTTTCCTCGGCAAAGCCCCAATACACCGGATAGGCGAATGCCGGGTCGGCATGGAGCGAAACGAACAGAACATCGTTGCGCGCGTAGAATATGTCCTGTGTCCCATTACCATGATGATAATCAACATCAATGATCGCGCAGCGGGCGCCATGATCGACCAGGAACTGCGCTGCGATGGCCACATTATTCAGATAGCAATAGCCGCCAAACAGTGTCGCGCTCGCATGGTGACCCGGGGGGCGGGTGAGGGCAAAAGCTGCCCTTTCTCCGTCACCTACCGCAAGAGCTGCTGACAATGCCGTGTTGACGGCAGCTAATGCAGCGCTCCATGAACCCTTGGTGAGCGGGGTGCCAGTGTCGAAACAGTAGCGGCCAAGCTGGGCTAAAACATCTTCCCGCAACAGGCCATCGGAGTGACGAAAGCCGAGGACCTGCGGAGAAAATACCGAAGGTATGGCATCGATGTTTGGGTGCATGTCGGCCCATCGCGCGTATGCGCTTTTCAGAAAGGCGACAAACGCCGGATCATGAACTCTGAGAGCCGGCGCAGAGGTAAATTCAGAGGGAGCGAGGATTGGCCCCAGGCCGCGGCTGACAATACGGCTGCGAACGGCTTCAACCCGTTCAGGGATTTCCACTGCGGGCGTCATGCGACCAGCTTCGAATTCCTGCAGGGGGGCGTGGGCACTGTGCTGTGCAGTATAGAAGGTCTTCATCGCTTTGCCCCACCGCTATGCTCCACTCTGGATTTTGTGGACGCGACGGATCGCCCTTTAATGTCTCTTCTCGAATATTCGGTTTGATAACGCGCCAGTCATCCACTCATTTTGCAGCGCATACAGTGTAGTCTCTTTCCACGTCATCACACCTTCCACGCCTGAGGTGGCTGGAGGCCATGGCTTCGACATGGCCTTAAATCCGCCCCCCGATAAGACAGCGACCCTCTTAAGGACCTTCTCAGGTCGCAGTTGGAGGGCGGTAGCTATGCCGCAGCATGCCGCCAACGCTGCCAGGAACTCAAGCGCCCGCCAGAACCATGGCCCCGACAGCGATGGCCGCCGCCGCGAGCCATCGCCTCGGTCCCATCCGTTCGCGCAGAAAAATCACGGCGAGCGCTGTTCCAAAGAGCACGCTTGTTTCACGCAAGGCCGCCAGGCGCGCAGTAGCGCCCCAGCGATAAGCTAGGAGGGCTGCGCCATAACTCGCTATCGCCAGCGTCCCGAGCAGTGGTGCCTTGACTACCTGGTGACGGGCTGCAACCAGAACCCTCCATCCCCGCACGGCAGGCGCCACCACTGCAACCGCTGCGCCATAGGCGATGAAGAACCAGGCAATATAGACGTATGGATCAGCCACAGCGCGTATGCCTGTCGCATCGATCAGCGTGTAGGTCCCGATGGTGCACCCCGTTGCCAGAGCATAGGCCATGCCTGTACCTGCGCCTGCGGTCTTGCGATGTGACCAGCCAAGGCCCACCACGCCACCACAGACAAAGACAATACCCAATATTTCAAGCCCACCCACCGGTTGGTGGAGGACAAGCACGACGCCGAGCGCTGCAAAGAGTGGGCCGCTACCCCTGGCCACCGGATAAGCCACTGAAAAGGCGGCACTCTCATAGGCGCGAACCAGAAGATATTCGTATACCGCGTGAACCACGGCCGTCGCCAGCAGCAGCCTGGCTGCGAGGCCTTGGGGTTCTGGCAACAGGACGAGAGCTGGGATCATCACCACCGCAGAACTCGCGCCGATCAGAAGCCGGATCGCAAATTTGTCTTCCGCCTGCTTGGTCATGAGGTTGATGACGGCATGAAGGAAGGCCGATATCAGGATGAGAAACAGTGCAGACATGCTTGAATTTGCCGCCCGTCTCGGAAAGTCTTCAGGGCGAAGCCAAGCATGAAGTGGGCGCAAAGACGATGGCGGAATTTCTCAACGCGGACCTGATCGGGGTACAAGGTGGCGCGGCGCGGCTGCAGACCCCGGCTCTGGTCGTCGATCTTGATATACTTGATACCAATATTGCCGCGATGACGGCGTATGCGAACCAGTGCGGCATCGGTCTGCGTCCCCATGCCAAGACCCACAAGTGCGTGGAGATTTCAAAGCGCCAGATCGCAGCGGGGGCACTTGGGATCTGCGTGGCCAAACTTGGGGAGGCTGAGGCGCAGGCGGATGGTGGAATCGATTCGGTGCTGATCACCTCGCCGGTGGTCAGTGAGGCCGGCATCCGCCGGCTTGTGACGCTCAATGGACGGCTGGGCGAGTTGATCACGGTCTGCGACAACGCGGAAGTCAGCTTGCGGTTGTCCGCCGCGGCGCAGGCCATGGGAAAGCGGTTGAAGGTGCTGGTTGATATTGATCCGGGCCTCGGGCGCACCGGGGTGCTGCCGGGCGAACAAGCCTACGACCTGGTTCGTCGTGTGGCCGCAGCTCCTGGTCTCGAATATGTTGGCCTGCAGTGCTATGCGGGTCAGGTTCAACATCTTGAATCAGCCAACGAGCGACGCACTGCGTCGCTTGCGGTCTTGGCCGAACTCAGACGATTTTGCGGCGGACTGGATGACCTGGGCCTGATGCCCAAAATTGTCTCCGGTGGTGGTACAGGGACGTTTGACATCGACCCGGACGCCAGAACGCTCACCGAATTGCAGGTGGGGTCCTATGTGTTCATGGATCGTCAGTATAACGAGGTGTGGGAAAAAACTGGAGGTCAGGCCCCGTTCGCAACCTCGCTGTTTGTGCAGGCGACAGTGATCAGTGCCAATCGCGATGGCCTGGCCACAACCGACGCGGGATACAAATCATTCGCGACCGATGCGGGGCCTCCTCAGCTCATTGCGGGCGCGCCAGAGGGAGCAAGCTATTTCTTTTTTGGCGATGAACAGGGGGGCATATTCTATTCAGGTGCCACGAAGCTCGTTCCCGGTCAGGCCGTGGGCTGTATTGTGCCGCATTGTGATCCGACTGTTAACCTCTACGACTGCCTTCATGCGGTTCGCGGAGATACGCTGGAGGCAGTCTGGCACATCGAGGGACGTGGACGTTCTGCCTAAATTTCGAGCACCGTGACAAAGGTTGGTTCCGTCTTGACCGTGGATCCTTGTTCATTTCGGGTTCAGGTGACAGGACAAAAATTGCCTCCGATGGGTTGAGGCAGGAGGAACCTATGAAGAATTTCACCAAGCTTGTCTGCGGAGCTGCGTTGGCGGGGGTGATATCCCTGGCCGCAGCCGTGCCCGCTGTTGCTGGCTGGGGTGTTTCGATCGGCGTGGGCCAACCGGTCTACGGTTATGGCTATGCTTACGGTCCCGGTTACGCTTACGGCCCTCCCACCTGCGGGGGTTATTACGGCTCCTATTATTACGGGGAGCCATATTGCGGCTACGATGTCTACAAGGGGCCCGTATATTGGAACGGATACTGGTATCAGGGCCCAATCTATTACCGCTGGTATGGTGGCCGGCGACTGTTCTGGCTAGATGGTGAATGGCATGACTGGGATCATGCGCGCTGGTCGGGCTGGGACGGCGAACGCTTCCACGACTGGCTCCGTGTGGGCGGAGACTGGCACGGTGACCGTGGTGAGTGGCACGGTGACGGCGGAGACTGGCACGGCGACCGCGGTGAGTGGCACGGCGGCCATGGAGACTGGCACCGTGATCATGGAGACCGGCATGGTGGCCGTGGAGACTGGCACGGTGACCACGGCGATCATCACGACCATGGGCATCATCACTAGATCCTCTTAGGAGGTGGAGCAGTGAGGTCCGGATGGCACCTCACTGCCCGCTCTGGATCATGTCCATGAGCCGCCCTGCGTATCCCGGTGGCACGACTGCATAGCCTGACACTCTCCAGTTGTGCTTTAATTGTTGGATTAGGCGGTGTTTCTGTACAAAGATGTCGCAATGGAGCTATGCATTGCACGCATCTTTGATCACGTTAGGTTCTTTGTTAGCTTCCGCCCGATTTTTCAAAGACATCGGGCATGGCCATCACGCGCCGTTCGTCGAAGCTTCCGAACCTGAGTTCCCGCCTTTGGCGTGACCTCGCCCCTAATTTTTGCGGGGTCGTCACGACGTCCGTCAGCGCGTGCCGTGATCTGCTGATCACTAACATCAAAATTTGCGTGTCTGCGGGAACTTCAGCCGGCCAGGAATGCTGGACCGTGACGGGCAGGCACTCGCCACACGGTTTGGCAGCCCTACAGCCTCGTCCCACCATCTGAACTGATACTTCAACAAGAGGACTGTCATGCGTATTGGAGTACCAAAAGAGATCAAGAATCACGAATACCGGGTTGGAATGACGCCAGCAGCGGTGCGTGAAGTGACGGCCCATGGCCACGAGGTGGTGATCCAGACCATGGCGGGCGAGGCCATCGGGTTGCATGACGAGCTCTATGTGAAGGCTGGTGCAAAGATCCTGCCCTCTGCTGAGGAGGTGTTTGCGCGTGCCGACATGATCGTGAAGGTCAAGGAGCCGCAGGCCGAGGAAATCAAGCGTCTGCGCAAGGGACAAACGCTCTTTACCTATCTGCATCTGGCGCCTGATCCGGAGCAGACGCAGGGCCTGCTAAGATCTGGTGCCACCTGCATCGCTTACGAAACGGTGACGGATGGACGTGGCGGGCTTCCTCTGCTCGCGCCAATGAGCGAAGTGGCAGGACGCATGTCGATTCAGGCCGGCGCACATTGTCTTGAAATCGCGCAAGGCGGGCGCGGCCAGCTTCTGGGCGGAGTACCGGGAGTGCCGGCCGCGAAGGTTGTCGTTCTGGGGGGAGGCGTGGTTGGTACAAATGCTGCTCGCATGGCGATGGGACTTGAGGCACATGTCGTTGTGCTCGACGTTTCGCTTGGCAGGCTGAAAGAGCTCGATGAACAGTTTGGCTCGCGCATGCAGACCCTGTTCTCGACGATTGATGCCATCGAGGAGCAGGTGATCAGCGCCGACCTCGTGATTGGTGGTGTATTGCTGCCGGGAGCCGCAGCACCCAAGTTGATCAGGGAATCCATGGTCAGGCAGATGAAGAAGGGTTCTGTGATCGTAGACGTGGCAATTGACCAGGGCGGCTGTGCAGAAACCAGCCATGCCACAACCCATGCCGATCCAACCTATATCCTGCATGATGTTGTACATTATTGCGTGGCAAACATGCCCGGTGGCGTCGCCCGCACGTCAACATTCGCACTTAACAATGCAACCCTGCCGTTCATCTTGGCGCTGGCGCAGCTGGGGCCTGAGGCGGCAATGAAGAAGAACCCACACCTGCGCGCCGGGCTCAATGTGTATCAGGGCACGCTGACCTATGGTGCCGTGGCCGAAGCGCAGAATTTACCTTTCGAGCCGGCGGAAAAAATTCTCCGAATTTAAGCCTGTTCCGCCGCGACGCTTATGAAAGGCACGGCGGCGTTGGTGCGAGCTTTGCTCAGCTCTGAGCCGTCGAGTGATTGAGATAGAGGTAGATGGCTCGTACCTCGGCGGTCGTAAGCAGATGAAAGCGCCTGCGGATCAATGGGGTCATGGTGGAGGTGCCGTGACCCAATTGGCCGATGCCGGTATGGAAGAAGGACTCAAATGCGCTCAGTGAGTAGTGCTTTATGGCAAAGCGCAGATCCGGCGAGTCCACATCTGCCTCACCCGAAAGGTGTCGTCCATGACAGGCCGAACATTGCGTGTGCGTGAGGTAGCGGCCAAGTGCCAGTGGTGCCACGGGGGTCGTTAAGGGCCCGCGTTCGCTGGTGCGCAGATGCTGGGCCGCAACCGGAATGAGACCTGTGGCCAGCATGGCTCTTCCGATCAGCCCCCAACGGGTCGCACCAGCGGTGTTCGCCCTTGGTGGGCGGGATTGCAGATAGGCGATCATGGCGGCGACATCAGCGTCCGATTCGCGCAGAAAACGCACAACCGGCATGGAGATCACGGCCCTGCCATCGGGTTTGACACCATAGCGGATGGCGGTGGCTAGCTGCTGCGTCGATAGCCGGTGGGCAAGGACCGTCAGATTGGGCGCGACCAGGCGTGTGCCAAGCCAGGCTGTCAGAACTACATGGCCGGTTTCGCCAGCCCCGTGACAGTCTGAGCAGCCATTGATACGAACCAAGCGTTGGCCCGCGCTGACCATCTGCGCGCTGGGCGCGATCGCCAAGGGGAGGCGTGGTCGCTCGTATACATGAGTCAGCACGGCCTGCGACGCCACTTCGATGCGCCAGACCCCAAGCGCAATCAAACCCAATACGACCAACCCTGTGGTCCACTTTATACCAGAACGCACACCCCATCTCCCCGGCCGATTGCGCCAGCCTAGCCGATCTTGGCGGGGCCGCGCAGTGAAGCGATTGTCATACAGCCTTCAGATGGTTGCTCCGCCATCGCAGACAATAACCTGACCGGTGGTGAACGATCCGGCCCGCGACGCCAGAAATACGGCGGCGCCGGCGATCTCGTCCGGCTCGCCGATGCGGCGCAGCGGGGCTCCAGAAGTGGCTCGCTTGAGCGTGTCAGGGTTTTCCCAAAGAGCGCGGGCGAAATCGGTCTTGATCAGGCCAGGTGCGATGCAATTGGCACGAATATTGTGCGCACCGTACTCGACGGCGATGTTGCGGGCCAGCTGCATATCTGCTGCCTTGGAAATGCAATAGGCGCCGATCACCGGCGAGCCCCTCAGCCCTCCAATGGAGGATACGATGATGATCGAGCCATCCTTTCGCTCCATCATCTCCGGTATGACCATCTGACAAAGCCAGTGATTGGACCGGATATTGGCCCCCATGATCTTGTCGAAGGCCTCGTCAGGAATATCGAGGCTCGACCCGTAATAGGGGTTCAGAGCTGCGTTGCAGACCAGGACGTCGATCCTGCCCCATTGCCCGCGGGTCTTGGCAACCAGAGCCTCGAGCTGTTCTTTGTAATTGATGTTGGCGGCGATCGGGATTGCGACCTCGGCGCCACGCTCCCGATTGATGGCCTCGGCGACTTTGATGCAGGCATCCTCTTTGCGGCTCGATACCACCACCTTGGCGCCATGTTCGGCGAGGCGATGAACGATGGCCTCGCCAATGCCCTTGGTCGACCCGGTCACGAGTGCAACCTTGCCGCTCAGGTCGAAGAGGTTCATGAAGGCTCCCGGTTTCCAAATTTGCGATAGCGGCGATGTTAGCCGGGTGTGCCCGAACCACAAGTGGGCAGGCAGTGTCAGGCGGCATGAGGCCGCTTATTTTGTTTGGGCGTGCCGGCAGTACTCTGGCAAGGCCGAGGTCTGGATCGCCACAGGATGCCTCCTGGCACTGCGATCGGTCCGACCTGACAAGGTCACAGCGGGTGCAGGCGCTCGGACAGATTGGCAAAATCCAGACCCTGAGGGTGTTCAGGAGGGTGCGGGAGCTGGGTGCACCCAGGGCGCAGCACAGTGTCGCTGCTGGTCACATGGGCGCAATATTCCAGCCAGCAGCGGCTGGCTGGTCCATAAGGTTAACGGATGGGCAACCATAAGACAGCCATTATGGGGGTCGTCAGACTGTGCGCGAGGTCCCTTTGACCAACCCCCTGATTGCTCTTGCCTATGCCGTCGCGGCCGCGGTCACCGGCATCGCTCTGCACATGCTGGGTGCGGTGTCAGCCCCGATCGCCGTCATGGTGGCATTTTCTCAGATCCTGCTGTCGCTACAGTTGCACCTGCTCGTGATCAGGCGGCGGGCGTCGCAGCGCCTGGCCGCGGAATTGAAGGCGCTAAAGGAGGCAAGTAGCGAAACCAGGGCCGAACTCGCGCAGCAGCGTGACCAGATGCAGTCGATGCGCGATAGTTTTGAAAACCGCGCGAGTGCCCAGAACAAGAAGATCGTTTCAGAGCTGAAAATGCTTGAAGGCCTGATGCGCGAGTTCGCTGGGAGGATTTCCGAACGGGCCAAAGCTGTGGCGCCCGCGGACGTGACACCTCAACTCGATGCGCCGCGCCAAGAGGGTCCTGCCTACCTCGAGACACTCGGCGAAGACGACCTGCTAGAGACCATCCGGGCAAGCCTGGAGGAAAATCGCGTCGATCTCTATCTGCAGCCTATCGTCAGTCTGCCTCAACGCAAGCTGCGTTACTACGAAGCCCTGTCGCGGTTAAGAGCCGAGGACGGGACGCTGATCATGCCTGAGCAGTATATCCGGATTGCAGAGCCAGTGGGGTTGATGAGTGTCGTCGACAATCTGCTGCTGTTTCGTTGCGTGCAGATCGTGCGCAAGCTGATTCAGCGGCAGCGTGATATCGCGGTGTTCTGTAATATTTCGGGAGATACACTCACGGACGTGGAGTTTTTTCCTCAGTTCCTCGAATACATGCATCACAACCGAGATCTCGCCGGGCGCATTGTTTTTGAATTCGCGCAGGATGCGGTCGTCAAAGCGGGGTTGAAGGGAGAGGAAAACCTGTCCTATCTCGCCGGCCTGGGGTTCAGTCTTTCCATGGATCACACTAATGCGCTTGATCTGGATCTCATGCGCCTGAAGACGATAGGCTTTCGTTTCATCAAGGTGCGCGCTGCGACGCTGATCCGGGGCATGCAGGATGCTCAGGCCGCGGTAGCGGCGGAAGATTTCAAGAAGCTTCTGGCCCGTCATGGCCTCAATCTCATTGCCGAACACGTCGAAGACGAGAAGACTGTGGTGCAGCTCCTGGACTTCAGCGTCGATTTTGCCCAGGGCTACCTCTTTGGCGAACCGCGGGCGGTGCGCGAAGATGGGACCAAGCCGTCACAGGCGCCGTCCGCAGCCCCGGTCATACCATTCCGCCGCGCCGGTTGACGTCGCGGCCCCTACGTGCCAAGCGCATGGGATGGATGATATTCCAATCCTTGCCGGTCTCGGTCAGATTGCCGAGAGCTATGACTGCCTGCTCTGCGACGTCTGGGGTGTGCTCCACAATGGCGTGAGCGCCCGCCGTCCTGCAGTCGAGGCCTTGCGGCGGTTTCGTACGAAAGGCCCCGTGATCCTGCTCTCCAATGCGCCGCGGCCAGCCTCCGACCTCAGGCAGCAGTTCGCTCGGGTTGGCGTTCCTGCCGATTGCTATGATGCGATTCTGACCTCCGGCATGGCAGCCCGCCAGGCGTTGGAGCGTTGGCAGAGCGGGGCCCCCGTGCGGCTCTTCCATCTTGGTCCCGAGCGTGATCGGGGCGTATTCGCGGGACTTGATGTCACGCTCTGCGATGTGCGGGAGGCGGACATTATTCTTTGCACTGGTCTGTACGACGACGAACATGAAACGCCGGAGGACTACCGCGCGCTGCTAGGTCCGGCGGCAGAGGCATGCCTGGGTTTCATCTGTGCCAATCCCGATCTCAAGGTGCAGCGGGGTGCCCAACTCGTCTATTGCGCCGGGGCGCTGGCGGCTCTCTATGAGGAATTGGGCGGGGAGGTCACCTATTACGGTAAGCCACACCGGCCGATCTATGATGCCGCACTTGCCCTGGCGGCAGACCTTGGCGGCCACACCATCCTGCGCCCCTTGGCGATTGGCGATGGACTGAAGACTGATGTTGCGGGTGCTAATCGGGCAGGCGTTGACGTCCTCTTCATCGCCGACGGGGTTCATGGCGAGGACCTTGGTGTGCTGAATGAACGTAATCTGGCGCGCCTGTTCGCCGACGCCAAGGCGCACGCCGTCGGCGCTATGGCCGCCCTTATGTGGTAGAGAGCGCACGCGAGCAGAAACGAGCAGCCCATGACCTACTATGTAGACCAATTAGAGCCTGGCATGTCGGAGCGGTATACACACACCGTGACGGAGCATGACATCGCGTTGTTTGGCGAGGTTTCCGGCGACACCAATCCTATGCATTTCGACGAAACTTTCGCTGCGTCGACGCCGTTCAAGACCCGGATTGCGCACGGCATGTTGAGCGCAAGCTACATCTCTACCATTTTGGGTCTGAAAATGCCGGGGCCAGGCACCATCTTCCTCAGCTTCTCTTGCCGCTTCAAGGCGCCGGTACGGATTGGCGACACGGTTGTGGCCGAGGTCCGCGTGCGCGACGTCATAGTGCAGAAGCGGCGCGTCGCATTTGATTGTGACTGCAAGGTTGGCGATACAGTGGTCATAGAAGCCGAGGCGGTCGTCATGCCCCCGGCGCGGCCCCAGATCTGAGAGCCGGCATGCACATCCTTCGCCACTATGACGATGTTCCCGCGCAGTTGCGCGGAGCCGTTGTAGCCCTGGGCAATTTTGATGGCGTACATCGCGGTCACCAGGCGCTGATCGCGCAGGCGCAGCGGATGGCTGGGAGCTGTTCAGCGCCGGTGGGCGTGGTCGCCTTTGAGCCGCATCCCCAGGAATTCTTCAAGCCCAACGAAGCCGCCTTTCGCTTGACGCCATTCCGGATCAAGGCGCGGCTGATTGCCGAATTAGGCGCTGACGTCCTCTTTGCATTGTCCTTTGACCTTGCGATGTCGCAAATGACTGCGGAGGAGTTTGTCCAAACGGTCCTGATGCGGGGGCTTGGGGTCAAAGGTGTGGTGGTCGGCCGGGACTTCCGCTTCGGTAAGGGTAGGGCCGGTGATGGCGCGATGCTCGCGGCCCTGGGCAAGGAACGCGGTTTTGCCGTTCACCTTCACGCTCCGGTCGGAGCTGGTCCACGCGGGGTCAAGATTTCCTCGACCCTCATTCGCGAAACACTCAAAGCCGGTCGGCCCGAGGAAGCGGCCCGGCTCCTCGGCCATTGGTGGACAATTGAAAGCCACGTCGAGCATGGAGACAAGCGGGGGCGGGTGATCGGCTTTCCAACCATCAATATGCGGTGGGAGGGCTCATTGGCCCCTGCCTACGGCGTCTATGCGGTCAGGGCACGCGACCTGGATGGCACTCATGGTGTTCAGCGCTATGATGGGGTAGCAAATTTTGGCATCCGTCCCATGTATGCCTTGCCCCACCCGCTGCTGGAGACCTATCTGCTGGATTTTGATGGTGATCTTTATGGCCGCCACATGGCGGTCGAACTCATCGCCTATCTGAGGCCCGAGGCCAAGTTTGATTCGATCGAGGCGCTCAAGGCCCAGATCGACCGCGATCTAGCCGCGGCGCGGCTGGCTCTCAGCCAGAGCAGCCAGGTTCCTCCGCCGCTGGACCACTGAGGCTGGCGCTGCTAGAAGCGTGGCCGGCCCAATTTCCTGATCCGGCAAGGGATTTGCTGCTTTTGGCGCACGGGCCTCGAATGCGCCCTTTGCCGCTACACCCGGGCACTGGATTTACGCCACGCTGGGCCGGCCGGATACCGGCTTGCTGGCAATAACTGACGATCTGAGACGAAGTGCACATGTCTGACACGCCGACGCGCGATTTTCGTTCCACCCTGTTCCTGCCGACGACGGATTTTCCGATGAAGGCGGGGCTACCTGCGGCGGAACCCCAGTGGCTTGAGCGTTGGGCAAAAAACGACCTTTACCTGCAGATGCGTCAGCGGGCCCGGGGCCGAGAGGTCTTTGTGCTCCATGACGGGCCGATCTATGCCAATGGCGACATTCACTCCGGCACCGGCCTCAATCATATCCTCAAGGATTTTGTGGTCCGCTCGCAGGGCATGTTGGGCAAGGATGCGCCCTATGTTCCGGGCTGGGACTGCCATGGCTTGCCCATCGAATGGAAGGTAGAAGAGCAGTACCGCTCCAAGGGGATCGCCAAGGACAGTGTTCCTACCGATCAGTTACGCAGGGATTGCCGTGCATTTGCCCAATACTGGCTTGGCATCCAGCGTGAGCAGATCAAGCGTCTTGGCTGCATTGGTGCCTGGGACCAGCCTTACACCACCATGGATTTTCGGGCCGAGGCATTGATTGCAGGTGAATTGCACAAATTCGTCGAGCACGGACTTGTTTATCGAGGCTTCCGTCCGGTCATGTGGTCGCCGGTTGAAAAAACGGCTTTGGCCGAGGCGGAAATCGAATATCATGAAAAGACCAGCCCAACGATCTATGTGAAGTTTCCGCTGCGTGGGTCTGCGCATCGAGACGTCAGCGTGGTGATCTGGACCACAACTCCATGGACCATTCCGGCCAATCGCGCGATCGCCTTTTCGGAAGCCGTTTCTTACGGGCTTTATGAAGTCGGTGAGATAGAGGAAGGCGGTTTCGCACATCTCGGCGAAAGGATCATCCTCGCCGATGCGCTCGCCCTTCAGACCGCGCAGCATGCCAAACTTGTGCTGCGACGTCTGGGTGATGTCGATCCGCATGGCCTTGTGTGCAGCCACCCCTTGCACGGTAACGGCTATGATTTTGCAGTGCCGTTGCTACCTGCCGGGCACGTCACGGCCGACGCCGGCACCGGATTCGTGCATACTGCGCCTGGCCATGGTGAGGAAGACTACGAGGTCTATGTCGCCAACAGGGCAGCATTTGCGCAGTCTCCGGATCCGTTCCACGTGGTCACCGAGGACGGCATATTTGGTTCCGAGGTTCCGCTATTTGCAGGCAAACGCATTCTGACGGCGGATGGCAAGGATGGCGATGCCAATGGTTCGGTAATCCGTGAATTGATTGAGGCCGACCGGCTTCTTGCCAAGGGGAGCCTGCGCCATTCCTATCCGCACAGTTGGCGTTCCAAGGCACCGGTGATCTTCCGCGCTACCCCACAATGGTTTGCCAGTCTCGATAAGAAGCTTTCGCCGTTTGGTGGGCGCACGTTGCGCGAGATGGCCCTGACGGCGATTGCGCAAACCAGGTGGTTTCCGCCTCAAGGTCAAAATCGCATTGGAGCCATGGTCGAGGGGCGACCGGACTGGGTTCTGTCACGGCAACGAGCCTGGGGGGTGCCGCTGGCCATCTTCGTGCGCAAGGCAGACGGCCAAATTCTCCACGATGCGGAGGTCAATGCCCGCATCCTCGATGTCTTCCGCAAGGAAGGTGCAGATGCCTGGTTTACCCGTCCGGCGTCGGATTTTCTTGGTGCCAGCTATGTGGCTGACGACTACGAACAGGTTCGTGACATCCTAGATGTCTGGTTTGACTCTGGTTCCACCCATGTGTTTGCGGTGGAGCAGCCGATCGATCCATCCTGGCCGCGCGCGACCCAGGCAGATCTCTATCTTGAAGGCTCGGATCAGCATCGTGGCTGGTTCCAATCCTCGCTGCTCGAAGCTTGTGCGACGCGTGGTCAGGCTCCCTATAAGGCGGTACTGACCCACGGCTTCGTGCTGGACGAAAAGGGACACAAGATGTCCAAGTCGCTGGGCAACACCCTGGCGCCACAAGTGATCGCGGACAAAAATGGCGCCGACATCCTGCGATTGTGGGCAGCATCCTCCGATTTCACCCAGGATCTGCGCATCGGTCAGGATATTATCAAGGCCAATGTCGAGGCCTACCGTCGCCTGCGCAATACCATCCGTTTCATGCTTGCCAATCTTGCCGGTTATGACGCGCATGAGCAGCTCGATAAGATGCAGATGCCGGAGCTTGAGCAGTATATGCTCGCGCGCGTTGCGGAAATCGACTTCGAGGTTCGTTCTGCCTATAGCGCATTCGATTTCAACCGCGCTTTTTCGGTGCTTTTCAATTTCTGCACCAATGATCTGTCGGCATTTTATTTTGATGTGCGCAAGGACGCGCTTTACTGCGACGATCGCAGCTCTGTGCGCCGCCGTGCTGCAAGGACGGTGACAGACGAGATTTTCCGCCGCGTCGTAACCTGGCTTGCGCCGATCCTGGTCTTCACCATGGAAGAAGCCTGGCTGGCCCGCTTCGGCAATACCGCGCAGAGCGTTCATCTGCAGGACTTCCTTGCGGTACCGCGGGACTGGAACAATCCCGCCATGGTGGCCAAATGGCATCGCATCCGCCAGCTTCGGCGGGTGGTCACCGGCGCCCTGGAGCTGGCCCGCCGTGACAAGGTGATCGGCGCAAGTCTTGAGGCTGCCCCGATCCTTCATGTTGAGTCCGCAGCGGATCTGGCGCTGTTCGAGACCGCCGATCTTGCTGAAATCGCCATTACCTCACAGGCGCAGGTCACTACCGCACCTGCCTCTGCGCAGGCCTTCCGTCTTGCCGAGGTTCCGGGGGCGGCCGTGGAATTTGCCCGGGCTGAGGGCCATAAGTGTGCCCGCTGTTGGATGATCTTGCCTGAAGTCGGCCAAGTCAGCGAGGCGCCGGAGCTGTGCCCGCGGTGTGCGCAGGTGGTGGCGCAGCTGGAGACCAGCGCATGAGCCTCAAGGCGGCTCTGGCCGCGCGCAAGATCGGCGTGATCTGCGCCGCGGTGGCCCTTTTTCTCGATCAGGCGAGCAAGCTGATCCTGCTCTATGGGGCTGGGTTCATAAACATGCCACCAGGGGCACGGGTTCCGGTACTTCCCTTCTTTGACCTGGTGATGGTGTGGAATCCCGGGGTTTCGTATGGCCTGTTCCCAGCCCACTCAGTCCTTGGCCGGGAACTTTTGGTCGGCCTCGCGCTCCTTGCCATTGTCGGCCTGTCGCTCTGGCTCTGGACCGCCGTCCGCCCCCTGCTGGCGGCGGGGCTTGGGCTCATTATCGGCGGGGCGATTGGCAATAATTTGATTGACCGGCTGGTCTATGGCCGGGTAGCCGACTTTTTTCATTTTTACGCATTCGGCTACGACTGGTATGTGTTCAACGTGGCCGATGCGGCGATCGTGGTCGGCGTCATTGTGATCCTCTATGATTCCCTGCTGCGCGCCCCCGCAGCTGAGGCAGAGGATCGGCGCAGCCGGAGCGAAGCCGGTGCCAAGCATGAAGGAAGGTAGAATGCCGACGCGTCATATTGCATTTGGAGCGTTGCTGGCGACGCTGGCCCTAAGTCTGGCCGGGTGTCAGAGCCTTAGGGACGCTGCCGGCATGGAGCGAATCGAGCCCGATGCCTTTGCGATCTCTCCCAAACCGCCACTGGTGATTCCTCCGGACTACAATCTGCGTCCGCCGGCACCGGGGGCGCCGCCGACCAATACCCTGGACCCTGCCGAAGCCGCGGAAGCGGCGGTGGTTGGCATGCCCTCCAGCACTCCTCCGCCAGGGCATTTCAGCATGGTGGAACAGGATCTGTTGGCCAAGTCCGGTGCGGCGTCGGCGAGAAACTCCATCCGCCAGCAGATCACTGCAGATAACCGCAACATGCAGATTGCCGATCACAGCTTTACCAACCAGCTTCTATTCGGCATCTATGGTCCATCGAACAATGCCGATAAAGAGGTGAACGCCTCTGCAGAGGCGGCGCGCCTCGACGCCAAGATGACTGGGGCAACAACAGCACCCACGCCTCAAGATCGCATCCATCGGGCCCAACCCCAGAGCCATGATCAGGGCTGGTTTTCCAATTTGTTCGATGGCCTTTTCTAGGACAATTGCGCGCACCTTGATTCTGCTGGGTCTTGTCTACGGCGCCTCGCCTGCGCAGTCCGCCGTCCCGCCCAGTCGCAGCTTGCCGGCTCTGTCCGAGCCGCAGCGTGCGGCCGCCCGTGCCAACGGCAAACTCGGGCGACTTGATGAGACGACAACCTCGGCGCGCTCGCGGATCTATCAGTTCGTTCTGCAAAACGGGCTTGTGGTGGTGGTGGTGCCTGATCTGCGCTCGCCACGCGTCACCCAAATGTTATGGTATCGCGTTGGCGCAGATGATGATCCGTCTGGGTATTCTGGTCTCGCGAATTTCCTAGAGAAGATGATGTTTCGCGGCACCCGGGCACTGCCAGGAAACGGGTTTGCCCGCACTATTGCCAGTAATGGTGGCATCGTCGGAGGATTTACCACTCATGATTACACGACGTTTTATGAGCAGGTTCCACCGGGACGGCTGAAGCTCGTCATGGGGCTTGAAGCTGATCGCATGTCTGATCTGAATCCGACCGATGCCAGCGTAAAACGCGAACGCAAGCTGCTTTTGCAAGATCGCAGGAACGATATCGATCATAATGCCCAGGCGCTCCTCAAGGAGCAGATGGACGCGGCCCTGTTCCTATCACACCCTTATGGCAAGCCCGTCATCGGCTGGTCTGCAGGAATCCGGCATATCGACCGGCATACCGTGGCGACCTTCTATGCTCGCCATTATGCGCCCAATAATGCCGTTTTGGTGGTGGCAGGAAATGTCACGGCTGATGCGGTGCGTGCCAACGCGGAGGCCAGCTTTGGCAAGTTGACCGCCCGGGAGTTGCGTCCCCGCGCCGAACACGCCCAGCCGCCCCGCCTTGGGCCGACACAGCTTTGGCTCCACACCCGCTATACGCATCATCGCGTGTTCGCCCGCGAATACCGGGTGGTGTCCTATCCGGATGCCCGTCCCGGACAGGCTGAAGCTCTCGATGTGCTGGCGCAGATTCTGGGTGGCGGCGACGCGGGAGAACTCTACCAGGAGCTCGTGACCAGGGACCGTCTCGCCAAAGATGCGGCTGCCTCTTATCTCGGAATGTGCCGCGATGCAGGCACGTTCAGCATCTATGCCGTGCCGCGGCCGGGGGTATCACTGCGCCGATTGAACAACGCGGTCACAGCTGTGATCGCCCGGCTGCGTCACGACCTCGTCAGCTCGCGCGCTCTGAAGCGGGCCAAGACTGCGCTTGTCGCAGAAGCTGCCACGCGGCGGAGCAGCGATTTTGCCCGGGCCAATGCCTATGGGCAGGCCCTTTCAATTGGCCTGACGGTGCAGGATGTACGGGATTGGCCTGTGCGGATCACAAGGGTGACTGCCCGTGAGGTCGAGCAGGTCGCCGCAAGTGAACTCACACCAGCTCAGTCCGTGACGGGGTATTTGCTACCACAAGCTGCGGGGGCAGGTGTGGGACGTCGACCATAGTCTTAGCGGGTCCCCACCACGCGGTGCTTGTCTGGGCTCTTGCGGTGGTTTCGTCGAAGGTTCACAGTTCAACAAATGATGGAAGAACCCATAGCTCTGTTCCGCGAGGCGAACCGCTCTGCCTCGCGGAACGATAGTCAGAGCGGAGGCGCTGGCGGACGCAGCACCTGCGAGGTGCGCTTTGATCGCCCAGAACTGAACCGCATTCTGTCACTTTACGGGCGCATGGTTGCAGCTGGGGAGTGGCGGGATTACGCACTGGATTTTGCGGAGGACCGGGCGGTGTTCTCGGTGTTCCGGCGCAGCAGTGAAATGCCGCTTTACCGCATCGTAAAGCAGCCCAAGCTGCGCACGCGTCAAGGCATGTATGCGGTGGTGGCGGCTGGAGGGCAGATACTCAAGCGCGGACACGAGCTGGGTCTGGTACTGCGGGTTCTCGAGCGTAAGCTGATCAAGGCGCTCGGCGAATGAAAAGCTATTTTGCTTCTGGGAAGGCGTTGTCGCCTTCTGAGGCAGATCCAGGTAGCCAACTGCGCATTGCAGGGCTGTAAGAAACAAAACCCCCGGCACAATGGCGCCGGGGGTTTGCACTGTTCAAGGCGAAGCTTGTTAGCGCCGCTGTCCCATCAGCTGCATCAGCATGATGAACAGGTTGATGAAATCCAGGTAGAGGCGCAGGGCACCCATAATGGCCGCACGCTTTTGCAGCGAGCCGTCCAAGTTCGCCGAGTACGTCTCTTTGATCGCCTGGGTGTCATAGGCCGTAAGCCCGGTGAAGATCAGGACGCCGACCACAGAAATGGCGAATTGTATGGCTGCAGAATGCAGGAAGATATTCACCACCATCGCCAGGATGATGCCGATCAGGCCCATGAACAGGAACGAGCCAAAGCCGGTCAGATTGCGTCCGGTGGTATAGCCATAAAGGCTCATGGCACCGAACGTGGCTGCGGTGATGAAAAATACCTCGGCGACACTTGCACCTGTATAAAGCAGAAGGATCGGCGCCAGGGAGATCCCAACCAGCGAAGCGTAGCCCCAAAAGGCGAGCTGGGCGGCGCCAACACTCATGCGGTTGATGCGAAACGATAGCAGCATGACGAGCCCGATGGGGGCGATCAGGGCGACCCAGCCCAGCATCGAGAGGCCATAGGTGTAGCCGTTGGCCGTCTGGTGAACCGTATAGAACAGCGCCTGCACGGGTGCGACATTGGCCACGATCCACGCGGTAACGCCCGTCAGTCCAAGGCCGACGATCATGTAATTGTAAACCCGCAGCATGTAGCTGCGGAGACCGGCATCATAGTAGCCGGCTGCGCTCTCGCCGGGGGCACGCACGGCGCGATTGTAATCATTCGCCATCTGGCAAACCTCCTTGCCCAGACCTGTTACGGGAGGTCCGGATCTCTCCGCTAATATCGGAGTTTGGCAGGCTCCGATCAAGGTCAGGACGCAAGGTATTGTGAAGGTTTAAGAAAATAAATCAGTATGAGCCTACTCCGGTGCGCTTTGTGACCAGATTTCCGCCCAGTGCCGGGGCATCGGCAAGGCGTCTGCACCATGCTGCCTCTGCAAGCCGTGCTGGGGGCGGGCTCCGGCGGCCTGCGGAGCCAGGACTGCCCGCTCTGCGCGGGTGGATTGTACTTGGCAAGTGCCTCAAGACCTACGGCATGCGCAGCAGCATTGCGGGTTTGGCGCGCAGCGCTGCCAAGCCCGCCACCAATCCAAAGAGCAGAGTCACAAGAGCTCCGCCCCCAACGGTAAGGACCGCCACCCCCGGATCGAATTGAAAGGGCACGTTGAAGACATGGCGGGCGATCTG
>JAJZGY010000171.1 GCA_021804785.1 Pseudomonadota bacterium
TGTTGATGATGCTCGTGCCATCGCCCGCGAGGATCCGGCCGTGGGTCAGGTAGGATACACCATCCGCCAGTTGGGGCAGGTCCAGTATGGTAGCCAAAACTGGATGACGAGCATTCAAGGCGTAACACCGAGCTATCCGTCGATCACCAATTGGCGCATCGCGTTGGGGCGGGGGATCTCCTCCGTAGACGAGGGCAGCGGTGCGCTTGTCGTGGTCATTGGTCAAACCGTTTGGCGCCAGCTCTTTGGCCAGAACGTTAATCCTCTGGGGGCTACGATCATCGTCAAGAACACGCCCTTGCAGGTCATCGGAGTTCTGGGCTCAAAGGGGCAGTCTGCATTCGGAACGGATCAGGACGACCTCGTTATGCTCCCATTCACCACCGCAGAGCGCAGGGTGCTGGGGGCTGCGGTACCAAGCCAGCAGGCGCAGTCCAATACGCAATACGTAACCCTCAGTAATCCGTATGGTATCCAGCCAAGGATAACCGGTCTCGCAAATCAGATTTATGTTCAGGCTCTGCGTCCGGACCTTGTTGGCAGGGCGCTCACGCAGGTGACAAAAACGCTCGCTACGCGCCATCGTATCCCGCCAGGTGAGGTCAATGACTTTTCAGTTCGCAATCTCAGTCAGATTGCGACCGCGGCGGAGGGAAGCAGCCAGACAATGTCATATTTGCTTGCGGCGGTGGCATCCATCTCATTGCTCGTGGGAGGTATCGGGATCATGAACATATTGCTGGTGTCAGTTACCGAGCGAACCCGCGAAATCGGATTGCGTATGGCCATCGGCGCCCGTCGTACCCAGGTCTTGTTGCAATTCCTGGCCGAAGCGGTGCTGCTGAGTTCTGTCGGGGGAATTGCTGGAATTATCGGCGGGGTTGCGGCATCGCTCACAATCTCGGCGATTGCGGGCTGGGCTACGCCACTTGCCTGGTCTGCTGCACTCGGTGGCTTTCTGTTCTCAGCCGTCGTCGGCATGTTCTTTGGGTACTACCCGGCGCGGAAAGCTGCGGCTCTCGATCCCATTGAAGCGCTTCGCTACGAGTAGCAGGCCGCCGGCGATGGCTTTTAAACCGAAGTGCCTGGCTATCCCTACAGGAAAGCAGCAGTGGATAGGCCGACGCGTTGAGAAATTTCAGACGATGGGTAAGGCCAGGTGCAGAAGCTAATGCCGTTCTGTCTGCATGACGGAGCGACACTCAACGGGCAGGCAGAAGCATCGTGTCGTCAGCGACCCTTGAATTGTGGAGTACGTTTTTCACGAAAAGCCTGCAACGCCTCAGCGTGATCCTCGCTTGCGAGTAGTCGGCTGAGAACATCGCGACTGCGAGCTGTCGCTTCTTCTGGGGTAAGATCTGCTGCGCGGTCAGCCAACTCGCGGGTGGCGGCAACAGAGAGAGGCGCACGACTTGCTATGCGTTCAGCAACGGCATGGGCCTCTTCCCGCAACCGATCATCTGAAACTCTCAAGGTGATGAGACCATAGGCTTCGGCAGTCATCGCATCGACCGGAAGTCCTGTCAGAAGCATGTGTTTGGCTCTAGCCAGGCCAATCAGGCGCGGCAACCGATAGGCGCTCGCCATCAGTCCGACATTTACACCTGCGCAGACAAAACGGGCACTGTCGCTGCCAATGCGCACGTCACAGGCAAGAGCCAGCTCAAGCCCACCGCCCAGGCAATGGCCGTTGATGGCGGCGATTGCAGGAATGGGCAGGTTTGCAATGCGTTCGATCAAGCCTGCGAAATCACCGAGCTGGGTCTGCCGTGCCGCGAGTCCGGCCGCCTGCACAAGCTTCTGCTCCTTAAGATCATCACCGCTGCAAAAGGTTCCAGCTGACCCGGTGATGATCAACGCGCGGATGTCATTGCGGTCTGAGAGATGGTCCAGAGCCCTGTGAAAGGCCTCGCGCACAGCCCGACCCAGAGCATTTGCCGGGGGGTTTGCGATCTCAATGCGAGCAACTCCACCGCCTGCTTCTTCAAAATGGATCATGCCCAAAAGCTCCTGGCACCGGCGTAAAGGCGCGCTTCTCTTACGGTTATATCCGATCAGACGAATATCACATCAGGGCGCCATCCCTGGCTTCTTCTGTGGTAGAGGCTAGACAAGTCCACGCCCGGCGAGGAGGGCATCGATCCGGGGATCTCGCCCACGGAAGTGCCGGTAGGTGGCCTCATAGTCGCGGGTTCCACCCACCGAATAGACATCTTCATAAAGTCTCCTGGCGGTATCCGGGTCAAAGGGATTCCCCGCCTCAGTGAAGGCGGCAAAGCCGTCGGCGTCCAGAACCTCAGCCCACATGTAGGCGTAGTATCCGGCCGCGTAGCCGTCACCGCCGAAAATGTGCAGGAAATGCGCAGGCGCATGACGGAGGGGAATCTCGGCAGGGATTCCGAGCCTCGCGGCGCTTTGGTGGGCGATGCGTTGGGGATCGATGTCCTTTCCGTCCGTTACGGTGTGAAAATCCATGTCGACAAAAGCGCTGCCGAGAAATTCAACCGTTGAAAAGCCCTGATTGAAATGGCGTGCGGCATTCAGCTTGTCACGCAACGTCTTCGGCATTGGGTCCCCGGTTAGCACATGACGGGCGAAGTTTTCGAGTTGAACCTCGAACCAGTGTTCGAAGATTTGGGAAG
>JAJZGY010000080.1 GCA_021804785.1 Pseudomonadota bacterium
GGCATGTCGAGGGTAACAGTGGCCGCGGCAACAAGGGCGGCAGCAGCGAAAGCTGCCAAGCTGATCGATCGCATGCGCATTCCGGCAATTATCCCAATGCATAAAGCCACAGCGGACTTGGGCCGGAAAGGGGGCATCGGCCTGGCCCCGCCGAAGGGGCGACACGCGCTGAGATGCGTTGCCGCGCATCGGCTGCCGCCCAAGCGAGCGTAACTGTTTCATTTTATTGAAAGATTGACTGGCGCCGGAGGAGCTATCACGAGCTTCCCTACAAGCCATTGAGGTATCGTCGGAATTATAAATCTGGGATCCTCACGTACCAACAAAATTACCAACGGTTTTGCGGCTTTCTCGTGGTCTTGGCGACGCGTGCCGGTGAGACGCCATAATCATCTATGCGCTACGGAAAAGGCTTCCGAGCGAACGGATGTCAAAAGGGAGCAGCCGTCCCAGTACCTTGACAAACTACGGGCTGCCAGTATATGGGAAATGACGATTTCGAATGGGATGACGCGAAAGCGGAAGGCAACCTGGCGAAACACGGCGTCAGCTTCGAGGCTGCATGCCGAGTTTTCGGCGATGTTTATGCGCTTGATCGCGTCGATAACTCGATGGACTACGGCGAGGATCGCTATCTCATCACCGGGCTGGTTAATGATGTGGTGTTGACCGTTGCCTACACAGAACGAAATGGACGGACGAGGCTCATTTCTGCAAGAAAAGCGAGCAAGCGTGAAGAACAAGAGTATCACGACAGTCAGACGCAGGCGTGATGGCACACTCGTCCATGTGCGTGCGGACGGCTCCACTCAAGCGCTTCGCGACCACACGGACTGGGAGCGCTTGCGGCGCATGAGGGATGACGAAGTCGAGGCTGTGGCCCGTACCGATCCCGATAATTTCCCGCGCAGCGAAGCAGAACTGGCGGGCATGCCGCGCGTGCCGCGCGTCAAGACCTTGCGCCGTGCACTTGGCCTCACCCAGGAAGAATTTGCCACATGCTATCATATTCCGCTGGGGACGCTGCGGGATTGGGAGCAGGGACGCAGCGAGCCGGATCAAACGGCACGCGCGTATCTCAAGGTCATCGCGCACGATCCCAAGGGGGCCGCGGCGGCGTTTCAGACGGCGGCCGAGTGAATTTTGCACACACCAATGTCGATGCACCGACTTCTGGCCGACTTCTGAAGTCTGCGCTAGCACCTGATTTTATGTGAGTTTCTGGTGCCGGAGGAGAGAATTGAACTCTCGACCTACCCCTTACCAAGGGGTTGCGCTACCACTACGCTACTCCGGCATCCATTTCGCACCGGCTGGCTGGCCGGCGACGGGCAGTGTTGCCCGGGGCCGGTGCTATAGCCTATTGCGGTGCCCAAGGAAAAGCCCAAGCGGACCCGAACATGGCAGATTCTAACCACAAATCCTTCCCTGGTCTGGACGAGCGCAGGGAGCGGCTGGCGAATGCTCTGCGGGCCAATCTGGTCCGGCGTAAGACTGCTGCCCGCGCCGCGGCCAAACGCAATGTGGCCGAGCCAGCAGCGGAGCCACCCGATTCGCTCGAGATTCAGGCCAAGGATTAGCGCCAGAAGGGCTTATCCCCGCCTGATTTGGGCCCAGATGGTACTTTAGCCTGAGGATGTCACCGCTTCGCCCACTTCACGCCTAGGTTGGCGGACCGACGCAGTCTAGATAGGACAGGCGGGACAAGTCAGCCTGCCCGCAAAGTCGAGGGGTTCATGGACAGGATTCGCGTGCGCGGCGGCGCACGTCTGGATGGCGAGATTCCGATCAGCGGCGCCAAGAACGCGGCGCTGCCACTGATGGTCGCGAGCCTGCTCTCGGCAGAGCCCCTGGTGCTGTCTCGCGTGCCTGACCTTGCGGATGTCGCCTTTATGGCGCAGCTCCTGGCCGCATTCGGTGTCCATGTTGCCCACGAGCCGGCCACGACGCTGGGGGCGGGGGCCACCTACGTTTTGAAGGCACGGGAGATTACGGCGACCACCGCCGAATACGACATCGTGCGCAAGATGCGGGCAAGTTTTCTGGTGTTGGGTCCGCTGCTGGCCCGGGTTGGCGTAGCCAAGGTCTCGCTGCCCGGCGGCTGTGCCATTGGTGCCCGGCCGGTTGATCTGCACTTGAAAGCGATGCAGGCGCTGGGCGTCCACATCGAGCTTGCTGAAGGCTATGTGCAGGCCCGTGCAGATGACGGGCTCAAGGGCGGGCACATTGTCTTTCCCTTTGTCTCGGTCGGCGCCACCGAAAATGCCTTGATGGCCGCAACCCTCGCCCGCGGCACGACGATCCTCGACAATGCTGCGCGCGAACCGGAAATCGTTGATCTGGGACGCTGCCTGACGGCCATGGGAGCAAGGATCGAAGGGCTTGGAAGCAGCCGCATTGTCATCGAGGGGGTCCCACGTCTTCACGGTGCGCGCCATCCCGTGCTGCCAGACCGCATCGAGACCGGTACTTTTGCCATGGCGGTTGCCATCGCCGGAGGTACGGTCGAACTCACGGGTACCGATGGCACGCTGATCGGGGCCCTGATCCCCCACCTGACGGCCATGGGTGTGGAGGTGATGCCCACCAACCGGGGCTTGCACCTGCACCGCAACGGTTTTCGGCCCGTGGCGGTTGATGTCGAGACCGAGCCGTTCCCTGGCTTTCCCACGGATCTTCAGGCCCAACTCATGGCCCTGCTTGCCACCGCACAAGGTACTTCCCATATCCGGGAAACGATTTTTGAGAATCGTTTCATGCATGTCCCGGAACTGGCCCGGATGGGAGCGGATATCCGCGTCGATGGTGAGGTGGCGGTGGTGCACGGGGTTGAGCGCCTCAAGGGGGCCCCAGTGATGGCCACCGATCTGCGCGCCAGCTCCAGCCTCGTCCTCGCCGGCCTTGCAGCTGAGGGCGAAACCATCATCAATCGTGTCTACCACCTCGATCGTGGCTTCGAACGGCTCGAAGACAAGCTCTCCGCGGTCGGAGCAAACATTGAACGGCTCAAGGAATGACTGCGCCTGAACTGACCCTCGCTGCGTTGGACGATGACGATCTGAAGGTCATTTCGGCCCGTCTGCAGGATGCTGTTACCCGGGTTGGCGAGCTTGTTTTTCTGCCCCGGTCCCGCCGCTTTGCCGCGGTCTTCAACCGCTATCGCTGGGAGGCGGACGACGACACGCGGGTTCGGGCGGGTCTCAGCCTTGAGGGGGTCAAAGCCGCCGCCGCGCGCAATATCCGTCGGGATGATCCTGAGGCGGTTCTGTGCCTGCTCGCCATCCGCTTTCACGCTGCAGAGGCTGATGCCCCCGGGGGAGCCATCGAATTGGTGTTCGCCGGCGGTGGCAGCATGCGCCTGGAGGTTGAGTGCATCGATGCGACGCTGAGCGATCTGGGCGAGCCCTATCCGACCCGCGCCCGGCCCAGCCACGAGGATGAAGGGTGATGGTGCGTCGACTGATCAGCAACGCACCGGAGTTTGCTGCTGACTTTGCAGCGTTGATGTCGGACAAGCGCGCGGGAAATACCGCACTCGGCGAGCGCGTGCGCATGATCATCTCGCAGGTGCGCGAGCGTGGGGATGAGGCTCTCTTGGAGTTCGCGGCCCGCTTTGACGGGGTGGCGCCGAAGTCTTTGCGCGTCGGCGATGACGAGATTGAGGCTGCAGAAGCCAGCTGCGCTCCAGAAGCCCTGGCCGCGCTTGATCTGGCGGCGGATCGCATCATGCGCTTCCACCGTCGACAATTACCCGCCGATGAGCGCTACACCGATGAGGTGGGGGCGAGCCTCGGTTGGCGCTGGACCCCGATCGACAGTGTCGGGCTCTATGTCCCGGGCGGTACGGCCTCCTATCCAAGTTCCGTGCTCATGAATGCGGTACCGGCCCGCGTTGCCGGGGTCGGGCGCGTGGTGATGGTGACCCCGGCCCGTGATGGCCGCATCAATCCTTTGACGCTCGCCGCCGCTCGCCGCGCCGGCATCACCGAGATCTATCGCGTCGGCGGCGCCCAGGCGGTTGCGGCGCTGGCATTTGGTACAGCAAGCATTGCAGCTGTCGACAAGATCGTGGGACCCGGAAACGCCTATGTCGCTGAAGCCAAGCGCCTTGTTTTTGGCGTTGTCGGGATCGATTCGGTGGCCGGACCTTCGGAGATACTCGTCATCGCTGACGACGCCAACGATCCGGACTGGATCGCTGCGGACCTTTTGTCCCAGGCCGAACACGATGCGTCGTCACAGTCGATCCTCATGACCGATTCTTTCCACTTCGCCGAACAGGTTGAGGCTGCGGTGGAACGGGCGCTTGCGCGGCTGCCGCGGGCCGCCATCGCCGGTGCAAGCTGGCGGGATTTCGGCGCCATCATCGTGGTTGACGATCTCACGGAGGCAGCAGAGCTTTCGAACCGCATCGCTCCAGAGCACCTTGAACTGGCAGTGGAAACGCCAGAGGCGTTGCTCAAGCATGTTCGCCATGCCGGCGCGATCTTCCTGGGCCGTTATACCCCCGAGGCCATGGGCGATTACATCGCCGGCCCCAATCATGTGCTACCCACCTCCCGCACGGCCCGGTTTTCGTCCGGATTGTCAGTGCTGGATTTTCTCAAGCGGTCGACACTGCTATCCCTGACCTCTGCAGGGGCAGCGAAGCTGGGTCCCGCCGCCATCACCCTCGCCGAGGCCGAGGGACTTCAGGCGCATGCCCGCTCGATTGCTGCACGCATGCCGGAACGCGATCTCTAAAATGGCGGAGGATGTTTTTCGCATCGCTGCAATTGAGCTCGACGAGCACTCGGTGGTGCGGCGTACCCGCCAGATCGAGCAGGAGCGCGAGATCGCGATCTATGATCTGCTCGAAGCCAATTATTTCGCACCGGAGGGTATGGTCCCGGGGCCCTATCACCTGACGCTTTCGCTGTCAGAAAACCGCCTTGTGCTGTCGATTCGCCAGTCCAGCGAGGATCCGGGCGAACTCAAGGTGATGCTGTCACTCACTCCGTTTCGTCATCTGATCAAGGATTATTTTCTGGTCTGTGAGAGCTATTACAAGGCGATCCGCAACGCCCCGCCGTCGCAGATCGAGGCTCTCGATATGGGCCGCAGGGCTCTGCACGATGAAGGCTCGACCCTGCTCAAGGAGCGTCTCGAAGGCAAGATCGCGATTGATTTTGATACGGCGCGGCGGCTCTTCACCTTGATCTGCGTGCTGCATCTAAGAGGCTGACGGCGATGCGCGGCCCGAACGGGGAGGAGCTTCCTGGTGCCGTACTCTTTGCCTGTACACTCAATGCGGTGCGCAGTCCCATCGCGGCGGCGCTGATGCGCCACCTCTATGGCAAGTTCGTCTATGTGCGTTCGGCCGGGGTCAGAGCCGGAGAGGCCGATCCCTTCGCCGCGCAGGTGATGGAGGAGTTCGGCATCACGCTGGGGACCCATCGCCCGCAGAGCTTCGAGGATCTGGAAGATGAGAGTTTTGATCTTGTCATCACCCTGTCTCCGGAAGCCCATCACCGTGCTCTCGAACTGACCCGCACCTCGGCGGTCGAAGTCGAGTACTGGCGCACACTGGATGCGACCGCCTATGAGGGTAGCCGCGCGCAGCGCCTCAGTGTCTACCGCGAGGTCCGTGATGACCTGCTACATCGCATCCAGGCGCGCTTTTCGGTTGCCCGCGCTTCCGATGCTTGAGGCCCTTTGGCGGCCTCCTGTCCGTTGGCTCTCCTGGACCGGTCCTGTCGGGAATACGGACGTGGCGCTGCCAGCCCGACCGCCCCGCCCTTGGCCTTCTGAGGCTCCGTGGACGCCGTGGCCTTGAGGCTTTCCTTGCTTTTCGGGCGGTTCGGTGCATTCTCCCGCCCGGCTTACGACAATCGCCAGAGGACGAATGGCAAAAGAAGAACTTTTAGAATTTCCCGGGACGGTCAGCGAATTGCTGCCCAACGCGACTTTTCGCGTAAAGCTGGAAAATGGCCACGAAATCATTGCCCATACGGCCGGCAAGATGCGCAAGAATCGCATTCGCGTGCTGACCGGCGACAAGGTTCTGGTCGAGATGACGCCCTATGACCTGACCAAGGGCCGCATCACCTACCGCTTCAAATAGGCCATGGCGCGGCCCCCGCTCGTGCTGGCGAGCGAAAGTCCCCGCCGCCAAGCATTGCTGGCCCAGGCCGGCATTATCCCGGACCTGATCGTCCCCGCTGCCATTGATGAGACCCCGCACAAAGGCGAGGAACCCCGGCCCTATGCCCTGCGCGTCGCCAAAGCCAAGGCAGAGACTGTCGCCGCCGCCCATCAGGGGGCACTTATCCTTGCGGCGGATACCGTGGTCGCCTGTGGGCGGCGCATTTTGCCCAAGGCGATGAGCGCCGAGGAGGTAGGGTCCTGCCTTCGTCTGCTCCAGGGCCGTCAGCATCAGGTGATGACGGCTGTGGCGCTGATGGGAGCAGATGGCCGATTGCGTAGCCGCTGCGTGCTCACCCGTCTCAGTTTTTGCCGGCTGTCGGGGCCCCAAATTGCCGCCTACGCCGCAGGTGGTGAGGGGTTGGGCAAAGCCGGAGGCTACGGGCTGCAGGGCTTCGCCGAAACTTTTGTTCGGCGAATCAATGGCTCTTATTCGAATGTGATCGGTCTACCACTTCTGGAGACCTGCGCCCTGCTAGAGGGATGCGGTTACGCGCGCCCGTGCTAGACTGCCTGCGCTGATATTGCCAATGTGACCAATGGATAAAGAAGTCCTGATCAATGCAGGCGCAGGGGAGATCCGTATTGCCATCGTCGAAGACGGCCGTTTGCAGGAGTTGCTCCTGGAACGGGTCATCGGCCTGGAAGAAGGGTTTCTCAAGAAGCGTCATGAAGGCCGCCACGGCCACAGCCTGATCGGCAACATCATCTTGGGCCGTGTCCAGCGTGTGCTGCCGGGCATGCAGGCTGCATTTGTGGAAGTTGGACTTGGCCGTGCTGGGTTTCTGGGCGCGCGCGAAGCGCGCTGCCTTGCAGACCTGCCGGGCTTCGATGAAGAGCGGGCCCCCAAAATCAGTGATTGCGTCCGCGAGGGTGAAGAGGTCGTAGTTCAGGTGGTCAAGGATCCGATCGGTGAAAAGGGGGCGCGGCTCTCTGCTAATGTAACAATCCCGGGACGACTTCTCGTCATGGTCCCCAATCAGCCGGGTATTGCACTCTCGCGCCGTATCGAGGACGAAGCCGAACGTGCCCGGCTTATCACTCTTGGCGAAACCATGGTGGCGCAAGGTGTCGGCAGCCTCATTCCGGGCGCCGGCTTCATTCTGCGCAGCGCCGCCATCGGTTGTGAACTGCGCGATCTGCGCGAAGATGCCGAACGACTGGCAGAGGCCTGGCGTCCGGTGATGGCGCGGCGCAAAAATGCGCGTGCCCCGGCCACGCTCTATCATGATCTTGACCCGATCGAGCGTACCATGCGCGATGAGGTGGATGGACAAACCCGACGTGTCCTGATCGACGATACGGTCAGTTTTGAGGCGGCGCGGGCCTATTGCCGGCGCGCCATGCCGGATGCCGAGCCCCGCATTGAACTGTGGCGCGGCCCTGGCATGCTGTTCGACCAATACGACCTTGAGGATGAGCTCGAACAGCTCACCTCGCCAAGGCTGGCGCTACCGTCCGGGGGCTGGGTGACGATCGAGGCAACCGAAGCTCTGACCGCCATCGACGTCAATTCCGGTAGCTATACGGCCGCAACGGGCCTCGAGGAAACCAGCCTCACCATCAATCTGGAAGCTGCCGAGGAAATTGGGCGGCAGTTACGTCTGCGCGGGATTGGCGGTCTTATCGTGATCGACTTCATCCATTTGAACGAGCCTGCCAACATAGAGCGGGTGCTGGACGTACTGACCCGCAGCCTGGCGCGTGACCGCACACCCACCCAGATTTCCTCCATGAGCGCCTTTGGTCTCGTTGAGATCACGCGCAAGCGCATCAGAGATCCGCTCGTCAAACTGATGAGCGAATGCTGCCGGTCCTGCCACGGTCACGGACGGGTACGTACCCGCGAGAGTGTGGCGCTCGAGGTGATCCGGCGTATTGAGCGGGCTGCTGTCAATGCCCCGGGGAAACTGATCACGGTGCGGGCGGCCCCAGAAATCGTGCAATGGCTAGAGGTTCACGATGATGACGTGCGGAGCGGACTTGCCCGCCGCGGGGCCGGCCAGATCCGTATCGAGGCGCGCCCGGAATTTGCCCGCGAGGGCTTTGATGTCAGCACCTGAGGGGCCATCCTGTCCGATCTGCGGCAAGCCCCAGATCCCGCGTCTGCGGCCGTTCTGTTCGAGCCGCTGCGCTCATATTGATCTGTCCCGCTGGCTGAAGGGCGTCTACGCCGTGCCCTGCGAAGATGATGAGGACAGTTCTGAGGGCGCCGAGTCCGGCGAAGACGCCTGATGCGCCAAGCGCGCCTATGGAGTCGCCTTCTGCCGTGCCCAGGGGGGCCACGGCTGCAGGCAGCATCTCTGTGCAATGCTGCCCGCAGCCATGTCACGAGCATCTAGGCTCGTCATCACTGGCTGGTGAGCTTGTCCTGGGTCTTGGTCTTGAAGTCAGAGGCGTCGTGGCGCTCGTGCAGCTGCCCCGCAGGCGCGCCTGTTACGCGATTGACCATACGCCCGCGCTTGACCGGTTCGCGGCCAAAGAGCATCTCGGCCCAGCGCAGAACGTGCGTGTACTCGTGGACGCTGAGGAACTCGCCCGCCTCATAGATCAAGCCTTTTGCCAGCCCTCCATACCAGGGCAGGATCGCCATGTCTGCGATGGTGTAGCTATCGCCCGCGATATATTGGCTTTCCGCGAGCCGGCGATTTAATACATCAAGCTGCCGCTTCACCTCCATCGCAAAGCGATCAATCGCGTATTCGATCTTGAAGGGGGCATAGGCGTAAAAATGGCCGAAGCCACCGCCCAGATATGGCGCACTTCCCATCTGCCAGAACAGCCACGACAGACATTCCGCGCGCTCAGCCGCATCTGTGGGCAGGAACGCTCCGAACTTCTCGGCGAGATATACAAGGATCGCACCTGACTCAAACACCCGGATTGGTTTGGGCGCGCTGCGATCAAGAAGCGCAGGGATCTTGGAGTTGGGGTTTACCGCCACAAAACCGCTGCCGAATTGCTGGCCGTCTCCGATATTGATCAGCCAGGCGTCGTACTCGGCGCCGGCATGGCCAAGCGCGAGCAGCTCTTCGAGGAGGATGGTAACCTTCTGGCCGTTTGGGGTGGCAAGCGAATAAAGCTGCAAGGGATGGCGGCCGACCGGAAGCTCCTTGTCATGTGTCGGGCCGGCAATCGGGCGGTTGATATTGGCAAAACGTCCACCGCTGGCCTTGTTCCAGGTCCAGACTTTCGGCGGGGTATATTCTGTCGTGTCAGTCATGTTTTGGGCTCCATATTGCAGCATGCCGGCTTGTCTGTGCTTGGGCTGGCCTCCGGCAGTTGGCTTGGGGGCAGTTGTTTCGTCACGTCCTCTTTGGAATGACCGGTTCGATCTTCGGCCCAGCATAGCCAAAAGATGACCAGCTTTAACATCCTTTGCTGGCGGTGATCATTCGCAGGTCGTCGCATCTGGAGGCACCTTGTGGCGAGGCTGCCAGTTGTGGCTGCGGAGATGGCACCTGCATGGCGGTTCAACCCCTGTCAAACGGAGGCCGATCGTACCAAGCGCATAGCTCAGCTCCAGTCGTTGGCACCTGGCTCGGGCGCAACGGCGGATCCCCGGAAGGAACGTTTCGACACAGCGCTCTGCCATGGTCACGACACGACCACGATCGCGACGAGGCCGCCCCCTAACCCTGAAGAGGTGACGTTGAACAGTTAACCCAACAGGCCGCTCGGGCGAGCACTGGGAAAAGCCCTTGCCCCGTGGTCGCCTGATGCGATATCGGGTTGCAGTGGATATTTGGCGGGGCGCGGGTCCACAGCGCTGTAGCCTCTCACACAGTTTAAGGTGTTGATGTCCATGCTGACGCCACGTCGCCCTGTGGTAGAGGCCCGCATTGCCGGTGCGCTCTACGTGTTGATCATCATTCTGGGAGCCTATGCCGAGCTTGTCGGGCGCGAGGGTCTTGTGGTGGCGGGGAATCCCATCGCTACGCTGCACGCGATCGCGACCCATCAGCATGCCTTCCGCCTCGGCTTTGCCGCTGAAATGGCAACCAATCTTCTTGCTATCCCCACAACGCTCATCCTTTGGCGTCTTCTGACTCCAACCGGTCCAGTCATTGCTCTGACCGCACTTGTTTTTGATCTCACGCAGAACACGATTAATGCGATGAATGCGTGGACGCAGTTTGTGCCACTGACACTTATTCCCCACGCAGCGGATCTTGCCGCTTTGCCACCAGCACAGCTTGCGGACTTTGCGCGACTGGCCCTCCAGTGGCACGATGTTGGATTTCAGATCGGGCTGACGTTTTTCGGCTTTGGATTGCTGCTCGAGGGATGGCTGGTTGTTCGCGCAACCTATTTTCCAGGCTGGCTTGGTCTGCTCTATATGTTTGCAGGGGTCTGCTATCTTGGCAATGCCATCAATTTCTTCCTCGGGCTTCACCTGCTGCTTGTGCCCGATATGCTCTTCGGTGCCTTTATCGGCGAGAGCGCGATGGCGCTTTGGCTCCTCATCATGGGGGTCAACGCGCGCCATTGGCATGCGGTAAAGAGTGGGTAGCATTATCCCGCCAAGCAATCGGCTGGCGGTCTGTGGCAAGGGCGGCGAGCGTGGCGTCCGAACAAGCTGCGATTTCGTGAAGTTCCATCACCGCTCTTCGCTACGCAACTGAATGTCCTCCCGCCGCGATTTGCATAATGCTTGTGGTAAGGGCGTCAAGCTGAAACTGCTTGCGGCCATCACTGGGGTATCGTCTGGTCTTTCAGTGGTCTCTTAGCGCATCTCCATCCATTCTTCTTCGCCGCCTCCGATTGGTGCAC
>JAJZGY010000023.1 GCA_021804785.1 Pseudomonadota bacterium
GTGCTCCAGCGCCTTGAGCACAAGTTCAGGGCGGGCGATGACGGCCGGGGGGAGCCCCGCAAGCTTGGCAACATGGATGCCGTAAGAGCGGTCGGCGGCGCCCGCTGTCACCTCATGCAAAAAGACGATGCTATCATTCCATTCGCGCACGCGCATCGTCACGCAGGTCATCGCTTCCAGCCTTTCGCTGAGCGCCGTCATCTCGTGATAATGGGTTGCAAAAAGCGCCCGGGCGCGATTTATCTCACACAGATGTTCGGCGGCAGCCCATGCAATGGCAAGTCCATCATAGGTTGCGGTGCCGCGGCCAATCTCATCGAGAATCACCAGCGAGCGTTCGCTTGCCTGATTGAGAATGGCGGCGGTTTCGACCATTTCAACCATGAAGGTTGAACGCCCCCGCGCCAGATCATCAGCCGCTCCCACCCGAGAGAACAGCTTGTCGATTACACCGATATGGGCATCTTCGGCCGGCACGTAACTGCCCATCTGCGCCAGTACCGCGATGACGGCGCTCTGGCGCAAAAAGGTCGACTTGCCAGCCATGTTGGGTCCGGTGACAAGCCACAACCGGCCAGGTCCGTCCGGGGACAGATCACAATCATTGGCCACAAAACTGCCGGACCGCTCGGCCTGCAACGCCGCCTCAACCACCGGATGCCGCCCGCGGCGGATGCGAAACACGAGCGAGGTGTCTACCTGAGGACGCGCATAGTTTTCTGTATCCGCCAGTTCGGCCAGAGCTGCTGCAACATCGAGGCAAGCCAGCGCATCAGCGATCGTCCCGATGGCCGTTTGTACCGCAAGCACATCGGCGGTAAGACCTCCAAACAGCTCTTTTTCAATGGCCAGGGCCATGTCGGCAGCCTGCGCAATACGGTTGTCCAGGGTCGCAAGCTCGTCGGTTGTGTAGCGTACCGCGCTGCCAATGGTCTGGCGGTGCCTAAACAACTCCTGTGCCTTGGTGCCTTCCAGCCGTTCGGCATGACTTGGGGTCAACTCAATGAAGTAGCCGAGAATGCCATTATGCTTGATTTTGAGCGATGCGATCTCGGTTTGCTGACGGTATCGCGCCTCAAGACCGGCGATGACCTTGCGACTTTCGTCCCGCAAGGCACGTTGTTCGTCGAGTTCCTCATGCGCGCCCCTGCGTATGAAGCCTCCGTCGCGGGTGGAAAAAGGTGCCTCATCGACCAGCATCGCTGTCAGCTTTTCACCAAGGCTCCGGCAAGCGGCAAGTCCACTACTCAGCGCGGCACAGGCCTCATCGATTTCGCCCGCCGCCACCGAAAATGGATCACGCGCCTGATCCAACCGGGTCCACAAGTCATGCGCTGCCGCCAATCCGTCGCGTAGTGCCGTCAAATCCCGTGGCCCACCGCGGTCGACCGAGAGACGGGCAAGTGCCCGGGCAATATCGGGCGTTGCACGTAGTGCTGTGCGCAACTCTCTGCGCAGCGTGACGTGGCTCAAAAAGAAGGCAATCGCGTCCAGTCGCCGCGTGATCGCCGCGATGTCTGTGAGCGGGGCACAGAGACGTTGCGACAGTTCCCGAGCCCCGGCTGCCGTAACCGTACGCTCAATGGTGGCAAGAAGAGAGCCGCGCCGTGTGCCCGAAAGGGTTTCAGTCAACTCAAGATTGCGTCGGCTCGCGGCGTCGATCGCCATTAGGCTGCCGGCACTGAGGCGCTGTAATCCTCTCAGTGCCGGCAATTTTCCTTTCTGGGTCAGGTCGAGATAGCCCACAAGCGCACCGGCTGCCGACAGTTCAGCACGATCAAAGGCACCAAAACCGTCGAGGGCAGCCACCCCATAGAGCTGCTTGAGTGCCCGCTCACCGCCCATTGAATCGAATTTGATGGCCGGAAGGGGTGTCAGGGCCGGACCTAGTGCCGAAAGGATAGGACCAAGTGCCGCATCGCCCAGGAGCCCATCAGAAACGAGCAACTCACGAGGATTGAGCCGGGCTAGTTCTGCAGCCAGCCCCTCGGGACTAGTCGATCCGACGAGGAACTGTCCGGTGCTCATATCCGCAGATGCCAGTGCAAAATCACCACCGGCCCGCCCCAGAGCGGCCAGAATGTTGGCACTGCGCGCTTCCAGGAGCGCATCCTCCGTCAGCGTTCCTGGCGTGACCAGACGGATGACCTCGCGAGCCACCACCGCCTTGGCACCGCGCTTTTTGGCCTCGGCTGGATCCTCGATCTGCTCGCAAACTGCGACTCGAAAGCCGTTGCGTATCAATTTCTCGAGGTAGGCCTCTGCGGCATGAACGGGCACGCCGCACATCGGAATGTCCTCGCCCAGGTGCTTGCCGCGCTTGGTCAGGGCAATATCGAGCACCGCAGCCGCCTTGGCGGCGTCGTCGAAAAATAGCTCATAAAAGTCTCCCATGCGGTAGAAGAGGAGATAGCCCGCGTGGTCAGACTTGATCTTAAGATATTGCGCCATCATAGGAGTGGCGCTGTTGGTGACAGGGTCTTGACGGTTCATGATGGGCTCAGCCTAACAGATCGTTTCCTGGCCGGCGCGAATGCAACTGTTGAAACGGCCCCTCGGATGGGTCGATATTCTGTGGATCTCTGACCTTACGCGGTATGCCCATGCCTCACAAACGACCTTCCTTCACCGAAGAAGAAGCCCTTGCCTTTCATGCGGGCGGCAAACCCGGAAAGATTGAGATCGCGCCCACCAAGCCGATGTCCACGCAGCGCGACCTGTCCTTGGCTTACAGCCCGGGTGTGGCGGTGCCGGTCAGGGCGATCGCCGAACGTCCTGACGCCGTGTTCGATTATACCGCAAAGGGTAATCTTGTTGCGGTCATCTCCAATGGCACGGCGATCCTTGGACTGGGCGATCTGGGGCCGCTCGCATCCAAGCCGGTTATGGAAGGCAAAGCCGTGCTCTTCAAGCGCTTTGCCGACGTCGATGCGATTGATCTTGAGATCGACACCAAGGACGTCGACGCCTTCATTAATTGTGTCCGCTACCTTGGGCCAACCTTTGGGGGTATCAATCTTGAGGACATCAAGGCTCCCGACTGCTTCATCATCGAACAACGCTTGCGCGAACTCATGGACATTCCGGTGTTCCATGACGATCAGCACGGTACCGCGATCATATCGACCGCCGGCATCATCAATGCGATGCACCTGACTGGCCGCCAGATCGACAGCATCAAGGTGGTAGTCAATGGAGCCGGCGCCGCAGGCATTGCCTGCCTAGAATTGCTGAAGTCGATGGGCCTGCCCAATGGTAATGCGATTTTGTGCGATTCCAAGGGCGTGGTTTATCGCGGCCGGAAGGAAGGCATGAACCAGTGGAAGAGTGCCCACGCGAGCGAAACCGACGCGCGCGACCTTGCAGATGCACTCAAGGGCGCAGACGTCTTCCTTGGCCTGTCGGTCAAGGGTGCCGTGACCCAGGCAATGGTCGCGGGCATGAATAAGGCTCCGATCATTTTTGCGATGGCCAATCCGGATCCAGAGATCACGCCAGAAGAGGTCAAGGCGGTACGTGCCGACGCCATCGTCGCGACCGGACGTAGCGACTATCCCAATCAGGTCAATAATGTCTTGGGCTTCCCCTACATCTTCCGAGGTGCGCTCGACGTACGCGCGACGACCATCAATGACGCGATGAAAATTGCGGCGGCTGAGGCGCTGGCGGCGTTGGCACGTGAGGACGTACCCGATGAGGTGGCCATGGCCTATCGCGGCAGCCGACCCTCTTATGGACCTGACTACATCATCCCGGTGCCGTTTGATCCCCGCCTGATCAGCAGGGTGTCCTCGGCGGTAGCCGAGGCCGCGGTACGCACCGGTGTGGCGCGACGTGAAATGAAGGATGCGCAGAACTATCGCGATCAGCTCTCAGCGCGCCTGGATCCCTCGGCCAGCCTCTTCCAGCGCATTACCGCAAGCGTGCGCGCCCATCCCAAACGCGTTGTCTTTGCCGAAGGTGAAGAGGAAGCGGTGATCCGCGCTGCGGCGGCCTTTCAGAATTCCGGCCTCGGCAAATCTCTTTTGGTGGGACGCGAGGAGATTATCAGGAACGGCCTGCGCAAGGCCGGATTTGATCAATCTGCCTTCGAAATCTGCGTACCGCACTCGGCGCAGGACGCAGCGCCGTATATCGAGGCGCTCTATGAACGTCTGCAACGTCGTGGTGCGCTTTACCGGGACTGCGTCCGCATGGTCACCAATGATCGCAATATCTACGCCGCCTCGATGCTGCGTGCTGGTGATGCCGATGCCATGGTTACCGGAATTACGCGCTCCTACGCCGTTGCACTTAATGACGTGCGCATGGTGCTTGATCCGCCACGTGGCGAACGGCCGATCGGCATCAACGTGCTGTTCTTAAAAGGTCGGGTCGTATTTGTTGCCGATACCAGTGTGCATGAGATGCCCACGAGCGAGGAACTCGCTGATATCGCGGTACAGGCCGCGCATGAAGCCCGGCGCTTTGGATTTACACCGCGCGTGGCCATGCTGGCGTCCTCGACTTTCGGTTTCCCACGCTCTGAACGCAGTGAACGCATCGTAGAAGCGGTCAAAATACTTGCCCGACGCGATGTCGATTTCGAGTATGATGGAGAGATGGCCGTCGATGTAGCACTCGATCGTGAGAAGCTGGCGCTTTATCCATTCTGCCGCCTCACCGATACCGCCAATGTGCTGATCATGCCCGCGATCCACTCCGCCTCGATCTCAACAAAGCTGTTGCAGCAGATGGGCGGCGGCAATGTAATTGGTCCACTCCTTGTCGGGCTGGACCGTCCGGTGCAGATCGCGCCACTTGGAGGCAAGATGAGCGAGGTCTACAACGCTGCGCTGATCGCGGCGCTCTGAACCTATCGCGGACTGCGTTTGGCGAGAATACGTTGCAAGGTACGCCGGTGCATATTGAGCCGGCGCGCGGTCTCCGAGACGTTGTGGCCACAAAGCTCATAGACCCGCTGAATATGTTCCCAGCGCACACGATCGGCTGACATGGGATTTTCAGGCGGCTTGGGCTTGCCGCCGGGAGCTGCGAGCAGCGCAGCCATAATATCATCGGCATCGGCGGGTTTGGGCAGGTAATCGATGGCGCCGTATTTGACCGCAGCGACCGCGGTGGCGATGTTGCCAAAGCCGGTCAGTACCACCACACGGGCATCGGGACGAATTCCATGCAGCAGCTCAACCACATCAAGGCCATTGCCATCATCGAGTTTGAGATCAATCACGGCGAAGGCTGGAGGGTCTTCCTTGGCGCGGGCAAGGCCCTGGGCCACGGTTTCGGCAATCGCCACGTGGAAGCCCCGAGCTTCCATGGCGCGGGCCAGACGCTCGCGCAAAGGGCGATCATCTTCGACGATCAATAGGCTGCGGTCTTCCGGGAGGAGTTGGTCTTGAAGGGTCATCGGTCAATCCTTGGCGCTCCGATAGCGCCCTTCGAGCACTTCCGCAAGCAAAGATGAGACAATCTGTCGTCGTTTAGAGCCCGCTGGTGCCGTTGGGGGGGCGTTCGGCATCAATGGTTCCGCGTGGCCAGCGGCAACTCACTCGGGCGCCACCCTCGGGACGATTGCGCACCTGTACCCGCCCCCCCGTCTGTTCGATCAAGGTCTTAGCGATAAAAAAGCCCAGACCCATACCCTGTTGACCAGTAAAGTTCTCGCTCGGCGACAGCTGAGTTTCCCCTAAGGCATAGTTCCCCGGACGGGACGTGACATAGGGCTCGCCCAAGCGTTCGAGAATTTCTGGTGCGAACCCGGGGCCATCGTCCTCGATGGTGAGCTGGAGCGAAGTCGCATCCCACGCTACCCGGATCTCGATGCGATGATTGGCGAAATCAGCTGCATTGGCCACGAAGTTATTGAGACTGTGCAGCAATTCGGGGGCCCGCCAGATCTTGGGCACTGGCCCGGCATCGCCGGAAGGGGCCAGCTGAATCTCGATCTGCAGCTCCTCATGGCGGTAGCGTCCGACCAGATCATCGAGCATAGCGGCGACAGAGATGCGGTTGGTAGCATCGAGGACACTTTGTTCCGGGCGAGCAAGTCGGGTGAGAATCGTGCGGCAACGCTCGGCCTGCGCACGCAACAAGCTCGCATCCTCGGCTTGCTCAGAGCCCTTGGGCAGCTCCCGCTCAAGCTCGCGTGCGACGACCGCGATAGTGCCAAGGGGCGTTCCAAGTTCATGAGCCGCCGCAGCGGCCAAGGCGCCAATCGATGCCATGCGATGTTCGCGCGCCAGGGCCAGCTGCGTTGCTGCCAGGCCGGCCGACATGCGGGCCGCTTCACTGCCGATTCGCCAAGCATAGATCGAGGTGAAGCCGATCCCGATTACGATCGATGCCCAAATTCCAACCTGATAGAGCGCAGGAAGTTGCAGCAGCTCGTGTGGCGCCCACGGCAGAGGCAGGTGCACGATCGCCACGAGCGAAACCGCTGCAAAAGAGAATCCCGCCAAAATCAGCGTGTTTCCTAGGTTAAGCGTCGAGGCGGCGATCACCACCGGAGCCAAAAACATCAGGGCGAAGGGATTCTCGAGCCCTCCTGTGAGATAGAGCAGAGCCGCCAGCTGAAGGACGTCATAGGCAAGAAAGATGGTCGCCTCGAGATTGGTCAGCCGATGGGTCGCAGGAAAATGTACCGCAAGAGCAACATTGAGAATCGCGCTGGCAGATATGACGCCAATGCACTCGGCAAGCGGGAGCTGATAGGCCAGTCCGAAATAGACGATGAAAAGGGTTGCCGACTGGCCGCCAACCGCCAGCCAGCGCAGATTGGAGAGGGTACGCAGACGTACCCGCCCGCGGCTCGTTGGCGCGGCAAAGGCAAACTCATCGGCAAATTTTTGCGGCCGTAAGCCCATCCAACCCGGTCTCTTTTCTGTCAATGTATTCATGTTTTCATCACACTGTCGCCATCCGAACAGTTGCCTGCCCCAAAGAGCGACGATTTCGCGCTTCAGTTGACACCGTCAAGAGTCTATCAGTCTCACCTCTGACTGCCAGCCCGGCGGCCCGCAACCAGGATCTTCCATGCCCCGCAGCGCGCTGATCGCTCTGATCATCCTCGTCACCGGCGTCGCCGCTGGGACCCTGTGGTACGTTGGCGACCAGCTCGCCTCACACAGGATCAACATGACGAGCGTCGGTGACACGAAAATCGGCGGACCGTTTTCGCTGACCGATCAAAATGGCCGTACGCGTACGGACAAGGATTTTATCGGCCATTATATGCTTGTGTACTTTGGCTACACCAATTGTCCCGACGTCTGTCCAACCACGCTTAGCGTCATGGCCGACGCGATGGAAAAACTTGGCGGTGCTGCCCATCAGGTAGTGCCCATCTTTGTAACCGTTGATCCCGCGCGTGACACGCCGCGCGTGCTAAAATCCTATTTGGCCGCGTTTGGACCGGAGTTCGTAGGGTTAACAGGTTCACCCAGCAGCATCGCTGCTCTAGCCAAAGAATATCACGTCTACTACAAGGTCCAAAAGTCGACCAAAAACGGAAGCTATGCGGTAGACCACTCCAATGTGATCTACCTGATGGGACCTGAGGGCAAGTTCATCGCCAATTATGACGAGACCCTGGGTCCGGACAAGCTAGCCGCCGCGATCGCGCGCCATATCGGTGCCTAGACGCGCTTGAGCCTTCAAATCAAAGTTGTATCAAGTCCTGCAGCAAGCATCGCCGCGATGAGCGTGTTGCGCATCAGGCAGACGATCGTCATGGCCCCAACACCACCCGGTACAGGGGTAATGGCGCGGGCGCGCTCGGCGGCAGCGCTGAATGCTACGTCACCCACAAGCCGGCTTGTGCCGTCGGTGCCTTGCACACGGTTGATACCAACATCAATCACCACACCACCAGGTTTAACCCAGTCGCCCTGAACGAACTGCGGCCGTCCGATCGCAGCGACCAGAATGTCTGCACGCCGACAAAGCTCTGGCAGGTTGCGCGATTTCGAATGGGCCATGGTTACGGTTGCATTGGCAGCCAGAAGCAATTGCGCCGCCGGTTTGCCGAAGAGCAGAGAGCGACCGATCACCAGCGCCTCCTGGCCAGCGATGTCGCCGACATATTCCTTTAGGAGCAGCATGACACCCATCGGTGTACAGGATACGAGACGAGCACGTCCGCTCAGGAGCAGCCCCGCATTGGCGGCTGTAAGGGCATCCACGTCCTTGGCCGGATCAAGTGTGTCAAGAACGGCCGCCTCGCGGATCTGAGGAGGCAAGGGCATCTGCACCAGTATCCCATGGATGCTGGGATCGGTATTGAGCGCCCTGACGACGTCCTGAACCTCTGCTTCTCTTGCATCGGCAGAGAGATGATGGCTACGCGAGGTAAAGCCCAGGCTTTGGGCCATCTTATTCTTGTTACGGACATATACCTCACTTGCCGGATCAGCACCGACAAGCACCGTGGCAAGCCCAGGCACCAGGCCGTGGGCCTCCTTCAGGTTGGCGGTTTGCTCGTAGAGGTGCTGCTTGAGGCGCGCGGCAACAGCCTTGCCATCGATGAGCGTTGCGGTCATGAGCATTCTCCCGTCGGATAACGTTGGACATAGCCGGCAGGGGCCACGCCGTCCACCGCTTTAGCCTGAGCCTGAGATCACCCGCCAACCGGCATGAAAGTGCTACCACGCCATCGTGGTGGCGCGAGCCCGCCTTGGCTTTGAGGGTAAAGTCCGCCGTTGAGTATAACGGGCGACACCTGTCAGTACCGATCCGGCCTCAGGAAAGACCACCGGCACTAAGCCAGATCACCAGTCGTTGCAGAAACATCACCGCGATCAGCACGATCAATGGTGACAGGTCAAGTCCGCCAACGATCGGAACGATGCGGCGGACCTGGCGAAAAACCGGTTCGGTCATCGCCTCGAGGGTCCCTAATACTGAGCGCGCGAAGGAGTTGTGAACGTTAATGACACGGAAGGTCACCAGCCAGCTGGCGACCACCGCGGCGATGATCACCCAAGTGTATAAATCAAGGACCTCGAGGATCAACCAGATGAACGGATTGGCGGCGTACATGGGCATGGCCTTGCGTCTAGGCGGGCCCCAGCTTGTAACCACACCGCGGCCCGCCGGCAACCCGCCGGACACGGCACTGGTCACTTGCTTGTGCTTGACAGCGATCGGGGGCGCTCCCTAGATACGCCCCGCGTCTAATCCTAAAGAGGCGCGGAACCGGCCTGGGGCTGTAGCTCAGTTGGGAGAGCGCCTCGTTCGCAATGAGGAGGTCAGCGGTTCGATCCCGCTCAGCTCCACCAGGCACTTAGCATCATCGCCCGCCCCTCCTGCCGACGCCGGCTGCCCCTCTAACGTCCCTTACGCTGCTGCGGCAAGCCAGGTCACCTCGTTCTGGGCCAGCAGGAGCGCGGGGTCGTTTACCCCTCTGTGGCAAAGGGCCCCCCCAGTCACCTTGATCGACCCTCCAGGTCCGTTCGTGCTCCGCCGCGAAATAGAATCGCACCTCGCCGCTTGGGCACGGCCCCGGCCTCCGCCAACCCGCTCCATTCGTATCGCACTGCAATTTTCCACTCGACCCAGGTCCATCTCCTCGAACCGCACGCGTGGCCATGGTTACCGCGGGAGAAGCCGGACGCTTAGGACGTTCCACCAACCGAGCAACGCAATGCGGCTGCCCGCAGCGACGCGCAACCGAAACCCTGGGTCACAGCATGCCCTGCGCGCTAACGCGCCTGCGCTTGCTGGCACGCGCGGACGAGCATGGTCGCACGCCGATGAACCTCCACAGGGTCAGATCCGGGTCTAAACAGCTCGGCACCTATGCCAAATCCCGAGGCGCCTGCAGCCACCCAGGCAGAAAGGTCGGCCGCTCCGACCCCCCCTACCGGAAAAACCGCAGCAGATTTCGGCAGAACGCTGTTGAGAGCCTTAAGATAAGCTGGACCAAGCGGACCGGCGGGGAACAATTTCAAGTACTTCGCCCCGGCTTGGAGAGCGGCAAATGCTTCAGTGGGCGTCACAAATCCCGGTATGACGGTCATGCCCTTTGCGACACCGCGGAAAATCACACCGGGATTGGTATTAGGGGTCACAACGAGTGTGCCGCCAGCTCCATGCACCAGGTCAACACTGTTGGGGTCAAGAACCGTCCCGGCTCCACACGCCATCCGATCGGAAAATTCACGCGCTAGCCGCGAAATACTTTCCAGCGGCTGTGGCGAATTGAGCGGAACCTCAACAAGTCTAATTCCGGCCGACACAAGCGCGTCTGCCACTGTCAAAACCGTGTCGGGCGTAATACCGCGCAGGATCGCAACGATTGGCATTTCCGCCAGCGCTTCTTCAAACTTCATCGCGACGATATCCTTGCATGGAGGTAGCTGAGGCCAGCCAGCGCCAATACAGCTCCGTCATAGCTGATACTGCGTATGTTGAATTTCCCCAGGGCACGGGCGTACAGGTCCGTGAGCAATGGAACGCCAATTATATGCACAACTGCCCGTGATGAGGCCTCCAACAAATTAGGCAATGACGCAACCTCTGCACCAATTAGCAATCCCGAAAGGTAGCTGCGTTGGTGGGCCGCAGTCATCTCGCCCGCGGCCACTTTCGCCCGTACACCAAAGAGTCGCGCCAAGAGCGCACAACCATCGCCGGCACTCGCAATCCCGGTATCAAAAGCGGGGATTGAAATTGGTGCCTCGGGTGCGCTCAGCAGGCTTTGACTCGATAGCAGGTCGAAGAGCTCGCCACTTATCGCGGTGACAAACCTCTTCACTCTGCCATTTTCGACCAGAACCCACTTGCTGTGTGTGCCAGGCAAACACAGAACATGGCTATCCAGCTGATGCCCTGCGGCCCTCTCGATCCAGCCAATGATCTGTGTCTCCTCGCCGCGCGCAACATCCGTACCGAGCCCGTTCTTGCAGACAAGCCCTGGAACAATGTCTACGTTGGGCTCGGACACAACCCGAAAGAGGCTGCCTGCAAGATCCTCAGCAGATGCGGGGCAGGGACAGTACGGAACGACAGCCCAACCACGATTGGAGCCGATCATCCCGCACAGCAGTGCCGGAACACTCTGCGCATGTAGTTCTGCTTGAATGCACTGTACAAATTTCTGCGCAGCCTCGCCTTGCTTTAAACGACTTACGCCAAAGGGAAAGCTCGCCTGCTGCAAAACCCGCCCGCCATCATCTACCCGCCAGGCCCGAACACTGGTCGACCCCCAATCTACAGCAAGCCATTCGCCACTCATATGCGCCCGCCATCGATCACAAAATTCTGTCCGGTTATCGCTGCACTTTCCTCACTGCTGAGGAATAATACCAGCCTTGCCACATCTCCAGGAACAATGCGGCGCTTAAGCGCCACCTGCTTCATCCAAGCGCTTTCCGCTTCCGGCGACAGCCACAGTGCCAGCTGCCTTTCGGTGACGACCCAGCCAGGCGAGATGGCGTTGACGCGGACACCAAATTGTCCCCAGGCGCGGGCGAGAGTCTTGGTAAGCGCGATAATCCCGGCTTTCGCAGTATTGTACGCGGCGAGATTTTCCGGTGCCAAAAATGCATTGATTGAAGCCAGATTAATGATTGTACCGGAGCCTCGCGACTTCATCTCTTCAAAAACGCGTTGAGAAGCAAGCATGACCGGATCAAGGTTTATGGCAAGATTGCTCCGCCATGCGTCCCAACTCAGCGACGCAGCTTCATGGCGCTCATCGTGAGCGACGTTATTCACGAGAATTTCGATCCCACCAAGAGCCTCCGACAGCTCGTCGATCGTCGACATGAACGTCGGCACGCTTCGTACATCACAGGCCCGAAAGACTGCTCCAGTGCCTTCAGCGAGCACACTTCCAGACTGATTATCAATATCCAGAAAGCCTACATTTGCACCTTGCTCACAGAAAGCGGCGACGATAGCTGCACCAATTCCGGTTGCGCCACCTGTTACGAGTACCTTCCGATCAGCTAGATCGGGATACTTTGCACCATGCCGCATCAATGCGACTCCCGCTCCACGACGTCTCCACTTGCACCGACCAGAAAGTCAAGATCACAGCCCTGGTCAGCCTGTTGAACGGTATCACAATAAAGTTTTGCCCAACCCCGCGAATATGACGGCTGGTACTGCGCTGCCCTGAGGTGCTTCCGTCGAAGTGCGAGTTCATTATCGGAAACGAGAAGGTCAAGACGCCGATGAGGCCCGTCTAGGACAATTTCGTCGCCATCACGCACCAGAGCCAACGTTCCTCCCGCGGCGGCCTCAGGCGCGACATGGAGAATGACTGACCCAAATGCCGTACCGCTCATTCGCGCATCAGAAATGCGAATCATATCGCGCACACCCTTTTCGAGCAGCTTTTTAGGAAGTGCCATATTTCCGACTTCCGGCATTCCGGGGTACCCCTTCGGGCCGCACCCCTTCAGGACAAGTATCGACTGCTCATCAACATCAAGAGCAGGATCATCGATGCGCGCCTTGTAGTCCTCGATACTCTCAAACACTACAGCGCGTCCCCGATGGTTGAGGAGCGATGGAGTAGCCGCGCTCGGTTTAACTATTGCGCCCAGGGGACAAAGGTTACCGCGCAATACCCAAACACCAGATGTCGTGTTGACCGGATTTTCCATGGTACGAATAACGTCTTGATTCGTGCATTCGGCATTATCGGCGATATCTGACATTGTACTGCCCGAAGCAGTAACGCTGTCCCGATTGATCAGCGCTCCCAGTTCCCGAATAACCGCAGGTATACCTCCCGCGTAGCAGAAATCCTCCATCAGAAATCGGCCAGATGGCATTAGGTCTACAAGCAGGGGCACATCGCGACCAAGCCGGTCGAAATCGTCAAGGGAAAGAGACACACCCAACCGGCCAGCCAGGGCGAGTAGGTGGAGAATCGCGTTGGTTGAGCCGCCAATTGCGGCATGTACTCGAATGGCGTTTTCGAAAGCCTGCCGCGACAAAATCGTCGACATTCGAACCTTTTCGCGAACTAGCCTGACGATGGCGTGGCCACTCATGTGAGCAAGAGCCCGCCGACGCCCGTCCACGGCGGGCAATGCCGCATTATAGGGCAAGCTGAGTCCCAGGGCTTCCACCAGACTTGCCATCGTCGAGGCAGTACCCATTGTCATGCAAGTACCAGCACTACGCGACATTCCGCTTTCGGCTGCCATAAAGTCAGAAAGTGTCATGTCTCCTGCCCGTACAGCTTCGGAAAACTTCCACACATCTGTGCCTGAGCCGATATCCTTGCCACGATACTTTCCGTTCAGCATTGGTCCGGAGGACACCACGATCGTTGGCAGATCAACGCTCGCCGCTCCCATCATCTGACCAGGCGTGGTCTTGTCGCAGCCGCCAAGAAGTACGACACCATCAATAGGATTTCCCCGGATGGATTCCTCAACTTCCATCGCCAAAAGATTGCGGAAGAGCATCGCCGTTGGTCGCATCTGCGTTTCACCAAGCGACATCGCAGGAAATTCGAGTGGCAGACCTCCTGCTTCCCAAACACCGCGCTTCACGTGCTCTGCGATATCACGCAAATGAGCATTGCATGGCGTCAATTCCGACCAGGTGTTACATATGCCGATAACCGGGCGCCCGTCAAAAGCGTGATCGGGAAGGCCTTCGCTTTTCATCCAACTCCGATGAATGAACCCGTCCCGATCGAGCTTTCCATAGCTTCTGCTGCTGCGTGACACGTCTATTTTCCGCTTCCATATATGTTCAATGGTTCACAATGTCATCCTTGCGCGAGCCGCCAGACTGACACGCTTGCTGGCGGCATGTCATGACCCCCAATAAGAAATTCGGCATTGGCCGGAGCTGGCGCCCTCCGCTGTTCAGCGGAATAGTTGAAGGCAAACCTCATCATGCCGCGGTCACGCGTACGCACGCCCAAGTCCCGCCTTTGTGGCTCCAGCCCTGCACGAAGTGCGAGCTCCGAAAGAATGTAATTGAGGAATTCGCGATCCGGCCAGGTTGCAAGATACTCAATATGATCCTTGCGGTACCATGCACCGGCCCCATCCGAAAAAGTCGCCAGCGGTGGTAGAGAGCTGCTTATATGCTCACGCCATACCAGGCCATGGAATTCACGCTCTTTGATGCGCACAGCTTCTCTCCACCACATGGCCAGGCTCTCTACCCGGGTTATGGTTATGTCCAGTAATTCGGACAGGTTTCCTGGAGGCAGGTTGGGAACGATGGAAAGCGTATTTGTTTTCGATCCTGAGCGCGGGCCAAGGAGGACTGGCACACGAAGTTGACCAAGAGTGGCTACGAATTTGTTGCCGGCAATTGGCAGAGAGGGAACAATGATGAGCTTGTAGCCGGAAAGATCGCCGTTTTCGGGCACGATGTCGACATCAAGCCCCAGGCTGCGTAGTCCCTCATACATTTCGAACGCCAGACGTAGCCAGCGAAAGTTCTTTGCCTGGGGTTGGATCTGGAGCAGCCAATCGGCCTCGTAAGAGAAAACAAGTGCCACAGGAGCAATCTTGGAGACTGAAGACGAGTCGAGTTTGGATATTTCCTCGGCAACCTGCCTTACCTCAAAATATGCGACGTCCGGTTTGTTATTCGGTAGATTGAGACCGGCGTGCATTTGTTCCTGGCCGAAGGGCACCTGACGCCAACGGAAGTAGGAAACGAGTTCAGCACCATGGGCGATGGCTTCCCACGTCCATAACCGCACCATCCCTGGAAGTGGAGCGGGGTTGAACGCGGCCCAGTTTACCGGGCCAGGCTGCTGTTCCATAACCCACATCCGTCCACGGCCGCAGCCGCGATAAAGATCGTGATGAAACGCCGCGATGTCTGGATGGCCCTGGCGCATGAATTCGCGCTTTTCCGACTCTGAGAACCAGAATTGCTCCGTAAAGCCGAGCGGGTAGGAGTCCCATCCGGCTACGTCGAGATCCTGTGCCACGGCGAAGTGGTCAAATTCCGTATAAAATCCCATGAAATTGTGAACTATGTCCCGCCCCGGGGAAAGACGACGCAGAATTTCCACCTGCAGGGAGTTGAAGGAAACGACTTGATCGGAGGAGAATCGCCAATAGTCGAACCGATGGGCGGGCGTAGCTTCGGTTACGGTCCCCGAGGGGGGATCAATTTGTGCAAATTCCTCATATTCCTGCGACCAGAATACCGTACCCCAGGCTTTATTGAGCGTCTGGATATCGCCATAGCGCTTCTTCAGCCAATCGCGGAACGCCGTCGCAGCGGCATCTGAATAACTGATCGTGGTGTCGTGGCAACCATACTCGTTATCCGTTTGCCACGCGACGATGGCGTTGTGCATGCCGTACCGCGAAGCCATGGCGGTAACGATTCGGGCGGCTTCCGCGCGATAGATCGGACTGGAAAAGCAGTAATGGCGGCGTGAGCCAAATTTGCGCAAGTGCCCGCCAGCGTCACGCGCGAGTATTTCGGGATAGCGATCAACTAGCCATTTCGGTGGGCAGGCCGTGGGAGTTCCCAAGACGACGCCCAGATTCTGGCTGGCCAACACCTCAACTGCGCGGTCAAGCCACTCCCAGTCGAATTGACCTGGATGGGGTTCGATACGACTCCAGGAAAACTCCCCAATTCGGACCCGGCTTATACCCAGTTCAGCCATGGCAAGAGCGTCTGTCGGCCACAACTCTTCATCCCAATGTTCGGGATAGTAGCAGACACCTAAACGCGGGCGCGCGATCATGTGTTGTCCTCAAATGATTTGTCTATTCTGCGCATCAGGCAAGAGATCAGAAAGCAGCGAGGGGCATGATCGTATCCTGCAAAGTCCTGCCCCCTTGACGCTGCAGGAGGTCTTAGTTGGGCAAGCTTGAGTATCTGCCAAAGTGACATGATTTGACGGGGTAGAACAGGCTGTGCAGAGGCAGTATTTGGTCTGTCTCATCCCGAGGTTCGCTATTCTATATTAGGACGCAACTCAGGCGGTCTATAAGATGCGACCGCCGTACGTGCGCCGTCGGCTTGCGGCTGGTCGTTGAGTCAGGCCTGATGATGGCACTTGGGACCGGCGAACGGATCTGCACCCAGCAATAGAGGATAGACCCTTCGCTATGCCGCGAAGTCGTGAACTGGCAGTCCCTCTACGCCGGCATCGAGGGCAAAAATCGAGCCGGCGAGGGGCTCTCGGGCCAGCTGGCCAGCGTCAAGACCCGTACGCGCGCTCGTAATATAGAGAGTTGACAGGCCCGGACCGCCAAATGCGCAACTTGTAGGCTGCGAAACGGGCAGAGTGATGATCCGGTCGATTTGCCCATCTGGTGCATAACGCACCACCCGTGATCCGCCCCATTGCGCGTTCCACAAGTAACCTTCGCGGTCCATCGCGGAGCCATCAGGTGCCATGGACTGTCCAAGAGTCGTGGCGAAGATGCGCCGATTTGAAACGTGCCCCGTCACTTTGTTGAAGTTGAAGGCAAATATGGTTTGAATTCGGGAATCGGCAAAATAAAACGTGGAGTCATCCGGGCTCCAGGCTAGGGTATTGGATATGCCGATGTTATCGAGTATGCGTCTGGCGCTCCGATCGGCGCTGATGCAGTAAAGCGCACCAGTATTTTCTTTCTCACCATCATGCATGGTGCCAACCCAAAACCGTCCCATGCTGTCCGTTTTGGCGTCATTGCAGCGATTCTCGAGACGGTCTTCCTCAATGCTCCATTTGCTATGGAGTGTGCCGCTCGATGGATCAAAGAGGGCGCAACCGCGATCGCAGGCGACAATGAGAGTGCCATCCCGTCGCGTTGCAATGCCGCTTGGCTGCGCATCAAGTTTAAAGCGCCTGTTGGTAGAGGTGCTCGGACAAAAAGATTCGATAGCGTAGCCTTTGATATCGACCCAATAGAGCGTGCTGCCGCGCTCATCCCAGCAAGGTCCTTCGCCCAAAAGACAGTCGCGGCGAACAACACACATGACCTCACTCATTGGCAGTGCCCAAGCGATGGAGAGCAAATATGGCGACCTCACCGACCGCGATGACTGGTAACGGCACCCCCTGCTCACGCAGCACAAGTGCCGGAAGTATGACTTTTTCTCCAAGGCTCAGCGGTGGTGCATATTTTACCCGTGAGCGGGCGGCCGGGGGTATGTTGAGCTGTTGTACGCTCCAGTTACCCCTGCCCAGACCAGGAACTCGCAACGGTGCCAGCAAAGGATAGGGTGAGGACGAGAGGTGGGCCACGGATATCAAGGCGCTGGCCTCACCTATGGCCACAAAGGCGCAAATGGAGCGATCGTCGTATTCCAGGCGCATGATCTGCGCATGACGCAAGTGATCACGCCAGCGCTTATGTTCGCGGATGACTGTAGCGATTTGAAGGCGTTCCTGAGCAGTGAGATCCAGAAGATTTGCCTCAATGCCCATGTGACCAAAGAATGCGGTATAGGCACGGAATGCCGTGGACGCTTCGCGACCTGTGGTATGAGCGCGTCTCGGACCAACGTGGCAGCCCATCACCTCCGGCGGGAAGAAAATTGAAAAACCACGCTGGATGGTCTGCCGGTCATAGGGATCGTTACAGTCCGAGGTCCAGATCCGTTCGGCTCGAGTTAGCATGGCGTAGTCAGCGCGTGCACCGCCGGATGCACAGGCCTCGACTTCGATATCCTTGTGTGCATCCCGTATGCGGTCAAGCAGGCGGTAGAGCGCCTGAATTTGGGAATACATCGCGGGTCGACCAGCGCTGAGGCCATGGCTGACATCGCGATTGGCATCCCATTTCAGATAGGAAATCGGATATTGGCGTAACAGCGCATCAAGCTTTTCGAAAATGGCATCGAAAGCATCACGACGGGTGAGATCAAGCATGTACTGACTGCGGCCTAACGGCTGGGCCCGGCCCTGTATCCCGAGAATCCAGTCTGGATGGGCGCGCATCAGGTCACTGTCGCTGTTGACCATTTCAGGCTCAACCCACAATCCGAACTCCATACCACGGGCGATAACGTGATTGATCAGCGGGCTAAGCCCATCAGGATATTTGATATCGTCCACCTCCCAGTCACCAAGCCCAGCCCGGTCGTTTATTCGTCTCTTAAACCAGCCATCATCGAGCACAAAGCGTTCAACGCCCATATCGGCGGCGAGGTCCGCGAGAGTTTTGAGTTTAGCCAAGTCGTGCTGAAAATATACGGCCTCCCACGTATTGAAGTGGACCGGGCGTGGCTTTTTGGCGATTCGCGGTGACAGTAGGTTTTGCCGCACGAAGGCATGGAGCTTTCGTGACGCATCGTTCAGGCCACGTTCCCCCCGTGCGACATACACCGGCGGGCTCTCCCAGCTCTCCGCTCTTTTGAGAATAACCTCCCCCGGCGTGAGGAGGACACCGCACTGTAGCTGGATGCGCCCGTCACGCAGGCGTTCGGCAAAAAGCTTGTGATTTCCACTCCAGGCCAGATGCAGGGCGATAACGGCGCCATGGTTTTCACCGAAGCCCTTTTCTCCTGCGATGAGAAAGGGCGGGCTGTGATGAGAGGTACGGCCGGTCCGGTTTTCTTTGCCAATTTGACCGGAGCTGAGGTACTGGCGTACCAGTTGGAATTCGAGCGCCCAGCGACCGTCGAACTGCGTGATGTCTGCATATTCTGTAGCCAGCGTAAGGCCAGCAAGCCAATCAAGATTCAATCCGTCCGCACCCGTGTTGGTCAATTTGATGCGACTGGTGAGCACGCCAGTGGTTGGATCAAGCATCAGCTGCACCAGCAATGTAGCCGCCAAAGTCTCATCATTGAGAACGAAATTTATCTTCGCGCTATCCGCCTGGCAGCCTGCAAGGCGGAAATCCGTGATGGTGTCATAGCCGCCCCGGTGTACCTGTATTGCGGGATGTCCGGTGAACCCGCTCCCTGCCTGGGGAATAAGGCTGGGTGCTTCGCCAAGGTCGAAAAGGCCATGAGGGACGGGGCGTTCCACGGCGCGGCGGAATTCCTCAAGGTCGATTTCATCGGGCAAGCGCGTTCCCCAATGGAGGATTTCCGGCAGCCCTTCCTCCCGGAACTGAAGCACCACTGTATCGTTGGAGCTGTCTAGCCGGTGGTGGCCACCAGCGGGCGTCGACATGGCCATCAAGGATATCCTCAGAACGTCAACCAGTATGCCTCATGTGCACCTCCAATGGGTATGATCCTTTACACTGGGCACGCTCCAGTCGCGAGCGCGCCTCATGGGACACACGGGCTGCGGCTTGTGCGTCGGATGAAGTAGGAGGGGCCAAGATCCCGGATGCGTGCCGTCCTGACACTGAGGCTCAGCTTCTCCTGGCCCGAAACACTGTAGGCCCCGAATTGACCGCGCTGTGACGCTCTGCCAAGAAGCGCTCGGCAGAAGGGATTTCGCGGCGGAGCACTGTCGGGGGAAGGCTCAATGGCCCAGAAAATGATGCGTTCTTCCGTGGCTGGAGGGCAGTTGGATGGCATCTTGCCAGCGCGCCAGGAAAGAAGTCGTGCCGCACGAGAGCGTTTGCTTAATGCTGGCGAAGTCGTATTTGCCCGACTGGGGTACAATAACGCTCATGTTTCCGACATAGCTTCCGCCGCAGGATGTTCGGTTGGAAGCTTTTATCGTCGCTTCCGTGATAAAGAGGCGTTTTTCCGCGCGCTGCACCAGAAGATCATCGAGCAACGCCGCCAGCGCACCGCTCTATTTTACAGCCGTCCGGAACTTGCTCAACTTCCCAGTGCCGAGGTGGTGCGGCTTTTTGTTAGGGACATACTTGGCTATTTCAGACAGAACTCAGGTTTCATCCGGGCATTGTTCCAGCGCACCCTGGATGAGGGAAATCGTGACTACTGGCCGGAAATACGCGAGGCCGCTGCCCTGGAAGGCGAGGGGCTGGCGCGGTTCCTTCGCAGCCGCGGGGAGCTGAGTCCCTCGGAGGCGCACTATAATTGCGACTTCATTGTCCGCGTGATCGAAGGCACGATCGTTCACGCGGTTCTTCATGCGGGAGACGCACTGAAAGACGAGACGCAGTTCGTAGCTGATCTTGCCCGTGTCGCCACACGCTCTCTTGGAATCAGCGATACCTCCGTCCCGGTGCCCAAGGGAAAGAGGCCCTCCGGTCCAAAAGCTTTCACCCAACCTCGCCGCCGCTAGCTAGCCAGCCAGCATCCCGAAGGATGGCTTGACCCGTACATTTTCCGCGCCAATAATGAGAATTGCAATTCCGGTTTTTGTTGTCACCGTGTTGTGTCAGCCTGACAGGGCGGGATGCGGGGTTGTGGGGTCGCCAGCGGGCCGGATGGGTCGTGGTGAAAGACCTGCTGCCGCGAAAACCCGAGGGACCGAAGCGCGTTGTTCCAGGGAAGCCTGCTCTGGTCGTCTACGGGCTGCTTCCGGGAAAACAGGTTCTCCGCTCAACAGGGCGAGCTGCAAGGCGCACAGTAAGGGGCACGTGCAAGAGTGCAATCTGACATTGCTCATCCAAAAAGGTAAAGGGAACATCATGGTGTACCGACATCCCTCCGGTGAGGAATTTGGCGGCGTAATTGGCAAGACCGTCTACGAATCAAAGCCCTGGTGGCCGGAACCAAAGCTGAAGAAGGGGACTCCCAACGTTGTCGTGGTTGTGCTCGATGATACCGGATTTGCCCATCTGGGCTGTTATGGCTCAACGATCAGCACCCCAAATATCGATGCCCTGGCAGCATCGGGCGCGCGCTTTACCGGCTTTCATACCACTGCGCTGTGCTCACCAACCCGGGCCTGCCTGCTGACAGGCCGCAATCATCACGCCGTGGGCATGCGTGGGATTTCAAATTTCGACACCGGATTTCCCAATATGCGAGGCGCGATACCAAAGAGCGCAGCCACGCTGGCTGAAATACTGCGCGACAATGGATACGCAACCTTTGCTGCAGGTAAATGGCATCTTGCACCTATGGCAGAGTGCTCAGCCGCCGGACCGTTTACAAACTGGCCATTGCAGAAAGGTTTCGATCGCTATTATGGCTTCCTGCAGGGCGAGACCGACCAGTTTCATCCGGAGCTGACCTGCGACAATCATTTTGTTGATCCGCCCGCCCGCGCCAGTGAGGGCTATCATGTCTCCGAAGACATCGTTAACCGCTCCACGGACATGATCCGTGATCTGACCTCTCTCGTCCCGGAGAGACCATTCTTCCTCTATCTGGCCTTTGGCGCGATGCATTCGCCACATCAGGCTCCGCAACAGTTCCTCGACAAGTACCGTGGCAAATTCGATGCCGGCTGGGACGAGGTTCGCGAACAGTGGTATCAGCGACAGAAGCAGATGGGGATCATACCACCAGACACCAAACTTGCGCCTCGCAATCCGGGTGTCGAGCCGTGGGAGACGCTTTCTGCAAGCCAGAAGGCATTCGCGACACGTCTGCAAGAAGCCTTTGCCGCCATGCTGGAACATACAGACCAGCAGATTGGCAGGCTGATAGATTTTCTCAAGGGCATCGGGCAGTGGGAGAACACGCTTTTCATTTTGCTGTCCGATAACGGCGCGAGTCAGGAAGGTGGTCAGTCCGGTGTTCTTGACGAAATGAAATGGTTCAATGGTATCGAAGAGGATGTGGATGCCGCAGTAAAGCGTCTCGACGACATCGGGACCGCCAATAGCCACTGCAACATTCCATGGGGCTGGGCACAGGCCGGAAACACCCCACTGAAGTGGTACAAGCAAAATACCCATGGCGGTGGCGTGCGAGACCCACTGATTGTGCAGTTTCCGGGGCGGCTCGGCTCACCCGGTGTGCTTCGGCGCCAGTTCTGTCATGCCGTCGATATCATGCCAACGGTGCTTGATTTTGCGGGGATAGACCAGCCTGACGTCGTGGCCGGCGTCAAGCAGATGCCGGTCCAGGGCAAAAGCCTCAAGCCCGCAATTGAAAATGCTGGCGCGAGCATTCCTCGTGATTCACAGTTCTTCGAGATGCTTGGCCACCGTGGTATCTGGAAGGATGGATGGAAGGCGGTTACACGCCATCGTGCAGGACAGCCTTTTGAGCAAGACCGCTGGGAGCTCTACCATCTCGACAAGGACTTTTCAGAGTCAAATGATCTGGCAGATCGGGAACCCGAGCGGGTCAAGGCCATGGTCGACCTTTGGTGGCATGAAGCCGAGGCAAACGGTGCATTGCCACTTGACGATCGCGGTGCTGCGGCGCTCTTTGCCGCATCCCGACGCCCTGGGTTGCCTACGTCGCGTGAGCGGTTCGTCTACTATCCTCCGCTTTCTCACATCGTGACCGACGCCTGCCCGCCGGTGGCCCGTGGCTGGCGCATGTCAGTCGAAGTCTCTCACGCAGATGGTAATGACAACGGCGCCCTGGTCGCACGGGGCAGCATCAATAGCGGTTTCGTATTGTACTTGAAGGATGGATGTCCGCATTTTGACTATAACTGCTTTCACATCCACACCCACCTGGTCGGCACGGAACGTCTGGCGCCTGGCGACCATGACATTGATGTGCAGGTGACACGGCGAGATGATGGTGGAGCCGATGTCGTTCTTGCAGTGGATGGAAAACGCACCGCCAGTGGTGAGATCAAAAAACTCCTGTTTATGATCTCATCGATGGGCATGGATATTGGCCGCAGTCTGGCCCCGGTCAATGGCGATTACATCGAGCCCTTCAGCTATGAGGGGCAAATCAAACGCGTGGTTTTTGAGGTGCCATCCCTGAGACGTGCCGGGGAGACGAGAGCCCATGTGCGAGCCGCAGAAACTCAGCAATAGTCACACGAGGCGCCTGAACCGGCATGCAGGTTCGGGCGCCGCTCGCGCCATTCGATCTGCCTGGACCATCCGCGATCGGCTTGACGTGCTTTACGCAGCGGCCATGCCGCAGTGGATGCGGGGAATCGCGTTGCTGGCCATATCGCACAGGCACCGCCTCGCCTCTTTTCCGCTGTGCTGGAGCGGTTTGGGCCCGGACGCTGCCATGACCAGAAAGAAAGGGCGCCGCGCCGGGCGTAACTCCCCCTTTACCTTAAGGCAGTAAGAGAAAGATGCCTGCGGAAGGAAGGATATGCGGTCCGCGTCGACGCTCGCGTTCATTGGAGTTGCAGCGCTATTTGCCACCCCGGCACTTGCGGCGTCCGGCCAATCCATGCCCCATCACAAGATCACGCAGGCGGTCAGCTATGTCGCGATCAAGCCGATCTACGCAACGGTTCTGGATGCAGGAAGGCCTGTGGGCTTGCTCCTCGTCTCCTTTGGCCTGGATATACCGAATGCGGCACTGAGAGCTCGTGTCGAGGCCGCTCTGCCGTTGCTGCGTGACGCCTATGTTCGTAACGTTATGGCGTTTTCCGCAGCTGCCGTAAGACCGTTTGAACAACCGGACGTCGACCTCATCGCCCGCCGTCTGCAGGCCGTGACCGACCAGAAATTGCAGCAAACCGGCGCCCGGGTTCTGCTCATCGAGGTCATGCTGCAAATGTCCCGCTGAGGCGATGACGCCAAGCCTTCCTGAGGCTCAGCGATTGGCCCCGGGTACCCAGAGCACATCCCCTCCATTTGCGGAGTTGGCAAATCGCGCCGCAACAAAGAGATGATCGGAAAGACGGTTGATGTATTTGAGAGCAGGCTCACCCACCACTTCACCCTCAGCCAGCGCCACCATCAGCCGCTCCGCCCGCCGCACGACGGTACGTGCCAGATGAAGATGTGCCGCCGCAGCGGTCCCACCGGGCAGCACGAAGGAGCGCAGAGGGTCGAGCCGGACATTCATGCGATCAATCTCCTGCTCAAGGCGGTCGACCTGAGACTGGATCACCCGCAAGGCTCCCTCTTGGGGCTTGGCGGTCTCGGGCACGCACAGGTCAGCTCCAAGATCAAAGAGATCGTTCTGAACGCGCTCGAGCATCGCGGCCAATTCGCCGTCAGCCGTCAAGCGGGCCAGCCCGATCGCAGCATTGGCTTCATCGACCGAGCCATAAGCCTCGATCCGCAATGCATGCTTGGGCAAGCGTGTGCCATCACCGAGGGCAGTGGTACCCCGGTCACCCGTACGGGTATAGATTTTGTTGAGCTTTACCATGATCGAGAGCCTAGACCGGTTTGCGTGCGGTGTCGCAGGAAAAAGCACTGCAACTGGCTCCACATGGGTGGAGTTCCATTACTCGCGGTCCCGGCTCAGCCCCCCAACAAGGAGAGGGCGAGCTGATAGTTGCTGATCTGATTGGTAAGATTGGGTGACACCGTTCCCTGGTTCTGCGAGGACGCGGCACTACCTTGAGTTGCGGGAGGTGCATTGATCTGGCGGTAGGCGCTGGTGATTTCATTCATGGCGTTGAACAAGATGGCCTTGGCGACGCCAGCGCCTGATGAGGTCGAAATATCCAGCGTTGATCCGGTCAATCCGAGACCGAATACCGGTGGGCTGGAGGCAGTGCTGCTCGAAATGCTTTTGCTTGTGGTAGAATTGGAGATCGTCCCCGCCGCAATACCAAGACGGGCCAGGGCATCGAAATTCTGCGGCCCCGCGATCAGTTTTGCAGATACCCCCTTATTGACCGCGATCTTAAGAGCATTGCCGCCACTGGCGTAGGTCACCGACGCAGATCCGGCAAACACCATCGCATTGTTGATCTTGTTGACCAGCGACTGGAGTGTCTCGCCAGTGCCAATTGTGATCGTCTGTGTGCTGGTCGCACCGTTTCGCGTGATCTGGATCTGAAAGGAATCACCAGGGCGCACCGTAGTTGCCGAGGTCAGATCAACCGACTGGTTGATATCAATCGTGCCCCGTGGCAATCCCAAGGCATCAAGCACACTCGATCCGGTCGGATCAAGCACAACGCTGGCACCCGTCGAGGTTCCACTGGCACCACCATATTGCTGCGCCCAGTTGACCGTCCCCGTCGCGGACAGCTGCGCGACGAAGGCGTTCTGGGTTCCCTGCACGTTGCGGGTCTGACCGGTAAAGGTGCCGGTCGTGGTTCCGGAGAGATAAACATTGCCCGCCGAATCAACCGTAAGATTGCCGGCAGTGTCAGTACCTGAGGTGCCAACATAGGTGAGCGTATTGGCGGAGACCGAACTGCCAGAATCCGTGAAGCTGGCAACAAACGCATCGAGCCCACCAGAAGGACTTCCAACCACGGTCGCCGTACCACCACTTGTCAGATTGGTACTGGATGAGGTCCCGGACAGATAGACTTTGCCATTGGCCAGGGCGATGCCGCCAATCGAGCCCCCCGTGCCCAGTGCGCCCAGATTTTCGCTCCATACCGGCGGCTTTGTCGCATCCCCATTGGCGTATTTGGACAGAATGGCCTGACCGTTTTGCACGCTGGCAACATAAAGATTGCCACTGCTGTCAACTGCAGTGGCCTGCACGGCATCACTGCCGGATGTACCAAACTGCTGCTCGTACTGGATGCTTCCGCTGCTGCTGAGCTGAGCGATATAGGCGTCCTGACCACCAGCATTGGTCTGCCCCGAACCAATGGTACCATTGACCTGACCGCCGATGTAAATATTTCCGCTGGCATCAACACTGACGCTGTTGGCACCGTTGGCAGCAAGGGTGGGGATCTGCTGGACCCACTGCTGATTACCATTGGTATCATATTTGGCAACAAAGGTATCGGCATTGCCATTGGCAATACCAGAAGGGGTCAGGTTGGCAGTTGACGAACCCGCGATGATGACATTGTTGTTCGCATCAATCGCGAGCGAATAGGCGTTGGCATTGCCAGAACTGCCCAAGAGCTTGGTCCACTGCAGATTCCCGGCAGAATCATATTTACTGAGCACGACATCCTGACTGCCCTGGATAAGTTCATTGCCAAAGCTCCCGGTCGTTGTGCCAATCGTATAAATATTCCCGTTGCTGTCGACGGCGCTTGCCGTTGTGGTTGAGGTACCACTGGTTGGAGACAAGGTCGCATTGAAGCCGGATTGCGGCGGAGAAGATGTACTCAGATTACTGAGCTTGACGAGGCGGCCCTGCTGATTGGCGGCAGTGGTATAGGTCTGCGACCCGGTGACCGTTGAGGTGGCAAGCGAGCTTCCGCTGGAGCCCGCCAGATAGAGAGCGGGTGTGGCGCCAGCACTAGAGAAGGTCAAGGATTCACCAGGGGCTTGGGTAACTGCGATGCCATAGCTTGCCTTGGTGGGATCGTTGATCGTGCCCTGTGTCATGACCCGCGACAGTGTCGAGGACGAGCCGGCTGCAGCGAGCTGCTTGTTTGCGTAGGCAACGATGTTATCGAGCGTCAATGGCCCTGATATATTGGCCAGATTGATCGTAACATTGGTGACTGTCCCACCCTTTTGCACAGCGATGTTGAAGCTTTGCTGGGTACTGACATTGGGCAATGCCGAGGACAGGTTGGCATCCGACACGATGGTGGAGCCCTGGTAGGAGAACGGGGCGAAAGGAACCGATACGCTACTTGTCACTGAAGACTGGGTCTTGCCCAACTGCAGTGTGAGTTCGTTGAAATTGGTCGTGGAAATGTAATTCTCGACCTGGGTAAGCCCCTGCTGAAAGCGGGTATTGTAGCCTGTCTGCTGCCCCGAGGTAACGCCCGCGCGCGTGCTCATGCCGGCCAGATAGGACAGATTGTTGAGCGCCGTATAGAGCGAAAACAGCTTTTGATTGTCTTGTGCGGTCTTGGTCGCGGTGGTGCTTCCGGCTGAACGCGGGACGTTGCTCGTGTTCAGAAAGTTGGTCATCGCCATGATGTTGGCGTCGCGGGCCTGCTTCGTGGCGTTGCTCGTGCTGTTCCACGGCGGGTTATTCTGAGACGTGGTTGAGGTCCCGGAAACCGATGAAGTCTGCTGCGTCATAGAGGCAGATGTCAGACTCGAGCTCTGCAGCTGCGAATTCATATAGCTGATCAGCGAGTTCGTGCTGATCGTCGTAAATGAAATCTGGCTCGTCATGGGCCCTACTGTGGCAAGCCGTGCTTAAAGTATCGCTAAGCATCATGCTTAACGGAGTCTTAAGTTCCCTGCCCTAGAAGAAGGTTATGCCCTTACCCGCCTATCAGAACGGACTTAAGCTTGCTGAGCAAGGTCGCCATAGTGAAGCGATCGCGGCCTTCGAGCTGGCGCTGGCTGAAAGACCGAACGATACAGGGGTTCTCTATGCACTCGCCGGGACCGCCCGAAGCCTTGGCCTGCCTGCTGTCGCCCACAGCTTTTACGCGAAGGTACTTGATCTCGAACCCGAGCGTATCGAGGCGGTCAATGGCCTTGGCCAACTCCTGTGCGACACCAATGAACCAGAAAAGGCGATCGCTTTTCTTCGCCCCTGGGTAGCGCGCTACGACAACTGTCCCGAAATCAAGGTGACCTTGGGCGTTGCCCTGCGCCAGCTCAACTGCAGCGCCGAAGCCGAACTCCTCTTTCGAGAGGCACTCGCACGGGTGCCAGACTTTGCTCCTGCTCTGGGTAATCTTGCCGACTGCCTGGCCGACAAGGGGCAGCTCAGCGCCGCGCTGGAACTTTATGACCGCATTCTGAAGCGCGACCGCAATCAGCATGGCGCACGCCTCAACCGGGCCATCGTGCATCTGCTGAACGGTGACCTGAAGGCGGGCTGGCGTGATTATGCTGCCCGTCTGAAACTGCCCCACAAGAGCCCCCGTCCGCTGCATCGCCTTGCCCCGTGGTCAGGTGGAACGCTCAGGAACACCCGTCTCCTGATCACAGCCGAACAGGGCGTCGGCGATCAGATCATGTTTGCCAGCCTCATTCCCGAGCTTTGCGTCCAGGCTGGCCACCAAGGTGGTCGGCTGCTGCTCGAGTGCGACCACCGTCTCAAGCCACTCTTTGCCCGCAGTTTTCCGGACATCGAGGTCCATGCGGCCCATTGGCAGGGACGCGAAGGTGTTGTGGAAGCCCAGTATGACTGGCTGGCGGCGCGCGGAGGTGCCAATGCCGCGATTGCGCTGGGCAGCCTTGCGCGCGTACTGCGTCCTGATCTGGCCTCTTTTCCCCAACCCCACGTGTACCTGAAGGCTCACCCAGACGAGCAAAGGCGCTGGCATGACTGGTGCAAGGGCTTTCCCGCAGGCAAGCGCATTGGCCTTTGCTGGCGCAGTGGCAAGCTGGGCGGGGAACGGGCGCTGCAATATGCCCCTTTAGCCCTCTGGGCCGACCTGATGCGCGTGACGGCGGGCGAATTCATATGCCTGCAATATGACGCCCAGCAAGACGAAATTGCTACTCTGGAGCGCCTGAGTGACCGAACACTGCATGTGCCGCCTGGTATCGACCAGAAGCAGGAACTTGATCGTACGGCGGCACTCCTGTCCTGTCTTGACGTGATGGTCAGCGCACCAACAGCGGTCAGCTGGATGGCAGCAGCTTGCGGAGTGAGAACCTGCAAGCCTCTTTATGACACCAGCTGGACCAGTTTCGGAACCAGTTATGAGCCTTTCGCACCAGCAGCGCAGGTGATCAGTCCAGATACGCCAGGGGATTGGTCAGGCTGCTTCGCCAAAGTCGAAGAAGCTTTGAAATGAACCGATAATCTGCGACCTTAGCTTGCGCGCTGGCGCGTGTCTTTCCGCCGCTGGGCAAAATGCCCGGCCAGATCTGCGGCGATACGATCAGCACCATCCGCGTCGATCCGGCTGAGACCTGCGTGACGCATCTGCCGACGCAAGGCATTATCGCCGAGTAGCCGGCGCACGGCATCGATTATGGTCTCATCGCCAACCCCATCGGCAAGACCAAGATTGAGGCCCATCCCCGCTGCGGCAAAAGCCGCAGCGGAGTCCGCGTGATCCTCAGTCAGACCAAGGTATAGGGCCGGTACGCCGCTGGCGGCCAGTTCGTAGGCGGTCACGCCAAAGGCACAGAGCGCAACATCCGCCCCGGCAAATTCAGGTCCAAGATCGTCGGCACCCTCAATGGTTTCGAACTGCGGCGATAAGCCCACGATCGTCTTTGCCAGACTCGCACCGTCGGCGATGCCACGACCTATGACGAAACGGGCCCGAAAATAGACATCATCCCGCATCAGGGCTTTTGCGCAGCGCAAGGTCAGCCCTTTGGGATCGCTGCCACCCATGGTTACCAGAAGGCGCGGCAGACCGCGGTGATCAGGTGGTGGCCGGCTTGTCGGACGGGCGCCGAGAATGGTCCATTGCCAGCCTGTACGCACGATGGTGCTGCTGTTGCTCCAGTCGAGCGCCAGGGCTCCGGGCAAGGGAGGGAAATAGGCGAGATCGGCGGCACGTCGCCGGTCACTGGCATCGTCTATGACCGCGCACAGAGGCAATTGCCGCTTGAGTCGATCAAGGCCTTCAGCTTCAACTCCGTCGCGGAAATCACAGACCAGAATGTCAGGCCTGTGCTGGGCGATAAGCTGGACCAGGGCAGTCTCATCATCGCCCAAAATCTGGGTCACTTCGAAGCCCGCGGACCGGATCGGCGCCAGGGCATCTTCACTTCCCTTGAGCGCAAATACAACGCCGATACCCTGGCGGTCGCGCAAGGCCCGGGCCAGCATCACCATGCGTTTGACGTGGCCATAGCCATATGATCCGCCACCATCACAGCGGATGAGACACACTCCGCCGGCATCAAGCGGTTTCTGGCGCACATGTGCGTTCACGGCACGCAACTCGGGCTCGCGCTCCAAAAGAAGCAGAAGGTCGGCAAGAACCGCTTCTCCGGCTTTCGCGGCCAGCCTTTCATGGACGATCTCCGCGAAGGCAATATCATCTGGCGTATCGATAGTGAGGCGTGTCCCATCCCGTGCCAGAGCTGGATAGGGTGCCGCGCGGGCGATACGCACAAAGTCAGGATGAAGCTTGAAATACCCCGTCACATGCTCACGGGCGATCGCGTCGTCACGGGCGTCCATCATGAGCTTGTCCAGGGCCCGGCGGCTCATCGGATCGACCCCGCAATGCGCCGTTACCGCACCTTCTTCCAGCAAAACATAATCCGCTTTGTCGGCGAGCATGGCCGTGATGAGGTGATCGACAAAGCCCGCATCTATAAAAGGCGCATCCGCATTCACGCGTACGATCACATCAGCTTCGAGCATATCGGCCGCACGCGCAAAACGGGCAAGCACATCATCTTCCGGACCGCGGACGACAACAATGCCCTGTTCCCTGGCAAATTCGACGATGGCGTCATCGCGGGGATTGACTGACGTGGCAATTGCGATCTGACCGATCAGGCGGGAACGTCTGAGCCGGTGCACCACGTGCCACAGCAGCGGCCTGCCCGCGATCGGACGCAGCACTTTACCGGGCAGACGTGTGGAACCCATGCGCGCCTGAATGACGGCGACGATGTTGGGCTGAGCCTGCGGTTCGGTCGGCAGTTGGTTCACGCAGCCTTTCCCCAGGTCAAACGGATATGTTTGAAGGGACGCATGCCATCCGTGGGATCAGCACGCCAGTTGCTGTCTTCGCGTTCACAGGGCTGGGACACCTTCCGGCCATCACCGTCGGCCAGCAGGCTCTCACGTATCCCCGCGATAACCGGTGCAATCTCATGGGGCAACCAGCAATGACCGGCGGCGTATTCGGCGCCAGCCCCATCCAGGTCAAGATGAAACTCGACGACTGCAGCCTGCCAGCGTTGTACGGCGCGCCAGATCACCGCCGGACGGCGGGTATGGTCGGACCAGCCGACCGGGCAGCCGGTACGCTGGCGCAAGCTGTCAATTGCCGCCAGATTGGCCTGATCAACGGGCGTCGGATAGGCCGACACGCAGTGCAGAAGGCTGAGATCGTCACAGCCGGAGACACGCAGAGTTGCGACCGCAGCATCGATCTCGCTCTCACTCGCCATGCCGGTCGACAGCACCACTGGCTTGCCCGAACGTCCACACGCCACGAGCAAGGGCTGAACTAGAATCTCGTAGGATGCGATCTTGTAGAAGTCGACGTAAGGAGCGAGCTCCGCTACCGCCTCCACATAGAAGGGCGTGCAGGAAAAGCCAATCTTGCGCGCGCGGCAGCGCTCAGCCAGCGCTGGCAGGTGGGCAAGAGGCAATTCCCAGGCCTCGCGCGCCCGATGCTGTTCGCTCTGTTGGAGGATCTCCGGTGCGAACATGCGGGCGATACGGAACAGCTGAAACTTCACAGCGTCACAGCCGATATCGGCTGCAGCGTCGACAAATGCCAGAGCACGCGACAGATCTCGCCCATGGTTGGACGAGGCTTCGGCAATGAAGAGGGGTCTACGCATGGCAACTCGCCCTTCGGCGCGGCTTTAACGCTTTCTAAAGGGCCTATGACTAAGAAGCAGTTAACGAGGGTCAAAAATGATGAAGATGGACGCGCTCGGCCCAGAGAGTATCGCCTGGCAGGATCATCACGGCCCGGCCCTGGCCAAAAGGAACGGCTACGACGTGATTGCCTGCACCGTCTGTGGCTTCGTCCACGCCATCCCCCTGCCGAACCCAGACGCACTGATCACAGAGTATCGCGAGCGCTATTACAGCGACGAAAAGCCCACCTATCTCGCCCATGCCGGCGAAGACCAGGATTGGGCACTGCTCGGCCAGAACGATCGCCTGGAGGTGTTGGAGCAGCTGCTGCCCGCCTCCCGGCGGCGGCTGATCGATATTGGCTGCGGCCCAGGCTTTTTTCTGCGGACCGCCTGCACACGCGGCTGGCAGGGTGAGGGTCTTGAGCCATCACAGCAAGCTTCAGAGCATGCCCGCAGCCTTGGGCTCCGCGTCCATCAGGGCTTTTTCACTGCCGAACGCGCCCGCGAGCTTGGCCGTTTCGACGCCGCGCACATGAACAATGTTCTCGAACATGTTCCGGACCCGGTCGCTCTTCTGACCGCGGCCTACGGCCTCTTGGAGCCCGGCGGGGTACTGGTCGTCGGCGTCCCCAATGATTTTTCACCGATGCAGATCGCCGCGACTGCGCAGGGCCTGCCACCTTGGTGGGTCGCGCCACCACATCACCTCAACTATTTCGACTTCTCTTCGCTTTCGACTGTGCTTGAGCGGCTGGGCTTTGTGCTGGCTGAACGGCAGACCAGCTTTCCGATGGAGATGTTCTTGCTGATGGGTGAGGACTACACAGCAGACTCCTCACTGGGGCGTGCCTGTCACAACCGGCGCAAGCGCTTTGACCTTGCCCTGGCAGAGAAGGGTCTCAACGAGGTCCGTCGTCACTTTTACCGCGCGCTTGCCGATGCCGGGCTGGGACGTGAGGCCGTCATCTTTGCGATCCGGCCGTGAGCGCCCAGGCCTTCTTCATCGTTTCCAGCGGACGCTCCGGCACCGCTATGCTGCACAAGGCGCTCCTCGCTGCGGGTAACGTCGACATGCATCATGAGTACATGGTGCAGATCCTCCAGCCGCTGGCCGTGCGCAGATATCATGACCTGATCTCCCACGCCGAAGCCAAGGAGGTTCTGAGCCAGACCCATGGCGCAGCCGTGCATTATTGCGAGAAGGAATTCTGGGGCGATTCCTCCAACAAATTGTCCTGGCTCATTCCAGAGCTCTCCACACTCTTGCCAGAGGCCAAATTCGTGCATCTGGTTCGTGACGGACGGAAAGTGACAGGCTCATATTTCCGTAAGCTTGGCGCGGAATGTTACGATGACCGCTCGAGTCTCATCCTGGCGCGACATCTCTCTGCTCCCGGGCACGTGCCGCCACCCCCGCCCGAGAAACAATATTGGTGGCCTCAGGCCAAAAGCGACAGCTTCTGGGGTGCCGCTTTTGGCCATTTCAGCCAATTCGAGCGCATTGCCTGGCACTGGTGTGAAGTCAATCAGGTGATCCTCAACGCCCTGGCCTCACTACCGGCGGCGCGACACCATTTCGTGCGCCTCGAGGACATCCACGACACGCCCGACGCACTTTATGCCCTGCTCGATTTTCTCGGCTTGCGCAAAGGCCCGGATCTCCTTGCGATGTTTCAACGCCCGCACAACGTCAATCGTCCCGAGGACCAGCTTCTTAACCCGGAAGAAGCCGCTGCGTTTACGCGCATAGCCGAGCCCATGATGCAATGTCTGGGCTATGGTGAACGGGCTGAATACGTAGTGAATTATTAACGCTGGCAGCGTCAGTATGGTGAATGAGAGCCTAAAGGACGCCAGCCTTGACTACCAGCGAACGCTGCGAGTTGTGCCACCAGGCTTCACTGGAGCCCGTTTATCGCGCCGCCGGCACCGCGCGGGACCTGACCGTGCACCTTTGTCGCCATTGCGGCCTGTTGCAGTCCTTGCCCCGGATCGACCGGGCACCTCGCCGCGGGGCCACGGCCTCTGGCGCCGCGGACTGGGGCAACATCCGCTATGGCAAGGGTTTTCGCACCGCCGAGGCCATTGCTGCGCTGCGGCGCCATGCCGATCTCTCAACGCCTGTAAAGCTTCTCGATGTGGGCTCCAACAGAGGCAGCTTTGCCCGTCAATTCCTTACCGTAGCACCCAATGCGAGCATCCTTGCAGTTGAGCCGGACAAGCGGGTCGCACACTCTGTCGATGAGCTGGCAGGGGTTGAACTTATCTGCGCCCGTATCGAAGATGTCAGCCTTGCGGACGAGAGTTTCGACATTGTCCACAGTTGCCACACCATCGAACATCTTGCCTATCCCGGCAGAGTGCTGGCTGAGCACTGGCGCGTATTGAAGCCAGGGGGCCTGCTTGTGCTTGATGCTCCGTCCACGGCTTTGCTCGAGTCCGAGGATGTGGTCGAGGAATGGTTTATCGACAAGCATCTCTATCATTTTTCCGCCCGTACGCTGATGCGCATGGTCAGCGTTGCTGGATTTGAGATCATTGAGACGCCTGCGCCCGGCGATCGCGAAAATCTCCTGCTCCTCGCCGTCAAAACGGGACTCTCCGCACAGGCATTGGCTCCGGATCCTCGCGAGGTGTGCGAGGCAGAGGCCCGCATCACCACCTATGGCCGCAACCGTGCCGCGAACCTGGCCGCGCTGACTGCAGTGGCGACGGAAATCGCCCGCCTGAGCACGGGACGCATCGTGATCTGGGGCGCTGGTCGGCTGTTCGATGCGCTCATCACCTCGGGCGGTCTCTCACCTTCTTTGCTCGCCGGTCTGATTGATGCCCATTTGGGTGCATATCTGCCCGAGCGCCATGGCCTTGCGGTCCAGCCACCGCAGGCCATCGGCGAGATCCTGCCCGACGTCGTGGTGGTGATGTCCAGGACCTTTGCAGACGAGATCACGCGCACGGTGCGCCAACTCGCACCAAATGCGCAGATCCTCACCTATGGCGAGATGATCGGCCGCGCCCGCCTTCAGGTCGCGGCTTGAGAAAGAGGGGACTATGGGGCTCAACGTCTTCGAAACGGGCAGGCCGGACACGGCAAGCCCCTATGATACGCTTACCGCCCAGGTACGCGCGGCGGCGGCATTCACCCGAAAACATGCCATGGCGGCTATCTATCATGCCGGCTCCGGGCACCCTGGTGGTGCTTTATCCTGTGCGGATATCCTGGCGGCACTCTTCGGCGCCGAGTTGAATCTTTGGCCCGATGAGCCGGGCGAACCGGATCGCGACCGCTTTGTGCTATCCAAAGGCCATGCCGCACCGGCGCTTTATGCCGTTGCGTCGCATTTTGGCTTTTGCAGCCCGCGCGCAGCGCTATCATTGCGCAAGCTTGGCAGCCCGTTCCAGGGCCACCCGCATGTCGTCGATTTGCCCTGGGTTGAAACCTCGACAGGGTCTCTCGGCCAGGGCATTTCGGTGGCTGTCGGCATGGCATTGGGCTTGCGTCTGAAAAAGAGCTCTGCGCGCGTTTATACGCTCCTTGGCGACGGTGAGTTGCAGGAGGGCGAGGTATGGGAAGCGGCGATGTGCGCCGCTCATTATGGGCTCGACAATCTCTGTGCGATTATCGACTACAACAAACTGCAGAGCGATGCCCGCAACGATGCCATCATGCGCCTTGAGCCACTCGCGGCCAAATGGCGGGCGTTCGACTGGGTGGTTGCCGAAATCGATGGCCATGATGTTGATGCGCTGTTGCGTACCTTGCGCCGCGCCGGAAGCAGTCAGGGGCGGCCCTCACTGATCATTGCGCATACCATAAAAGGCAAGGGCGTGCCCTTCATGGAGAATGTTCCAACTTGGCATGGCAGCGTCAAGTTGACCCGCGCACAAGCTTCAGAGGCGCTCGCTGCGCTCGGCAGCAGCGACACCGAGATCGAGGAGTTCCTGGCATGAGCACGGCGCCCTCCCTGATCGCAAGCACAGGCGATTCCTTGCGCGAGGCCTTCGGCCGCGCCTTGTCCGAGCTGGCCGACGAGTTTGCCGACGTCGTGGTGCTTGACGCTGATATTGCCGGTGGCACCGGGACCCATCATTTCCGCGCATCCCACCCCGACCGCTTTTTCCAGTTTGGCATCGCCGAGCAGAACATGATGGCGGCGGCCGGCGGAATGGCGGCGGTGGGACTGGTTCCCGTGGTCACCACCTTTGCCGTCTTCTGCCTACGCGCCGTCGAGCAGGCACGGCTGTCCATCGCCTATGCGCAGCGCAACGCCAAGATCGTCGCCAGCCACCCCGGCACTGACGTCGGCCCCGATGGCGGTTCGGCGCAGGCGCTCGAAGATCTTGCCGCGTTTCGTGCGATCCCTGGCATGACGGTGATATCGCCCGCCGATCCCGTCGAGATGCGCCTGGCTACCCGCGCCATCCTGGCCCATCAAGGGCCGTGCTACATGCGCACAGGCCGTAGTCCCGCCCGTCGTATTTTTGGTGACGACCACAGCTTTGAGATTGGCAAGGGGCAGATCATCCGCGATGGCACTGACGTAACGCTGGTGGCAGCTGGCGTAGAGGTTGCACGCGCCCTGGACGCTGCAGCGCTGCTGGGCGAAGAGGGTATCTCGGCTTGTGTCGTCAACATGGCCACAATCAAGCCGATAGATGGAAAGCTTTTGGCTCGCTGCGCCGCGCAAACCGGAGCGTTCGTGACGGCCGAAGATCACAACATTCACGGAGGTCTTGGCAGTGCCGTGGCAGAAGCTCTGGCCACCCGTCATCCCTGTCCGATCGAATTTGTCGGAATGAAGGACGAGTTCGGCGCCTCCGGCGAGCCTGAGGAACTTGCCGCCCATTTTGGCCTTGATGCCGTGGCGATTGCCAGGGCAGCTCGAACCGTCCTTGCCCGCAAGACCAAGAGACGCAGCCGATGAATCGTTTTTCGCTCGCCAATCGTACTGCCATAGTGACCGGTGCCAGTCGTGGCATCGGCAGGACCATTGCCCTGGGGCTGGCAGCAGCGGGGGCGGATGTACTCATTACCTTCCGCGCGCAGCGGGACGAGGCTCT
>JAJZGY010000081.1 GCA_021804785.1 Pseudomonadota bacterium
CGTAAAAACCGTGTGGGTGCCACCCGGTGACGCCACGATGGTGGAGTTTACGACAAGGGTTCCTGGCAAATACCTGCTTGTAGACCATGCCATTGTACGGATTGAGCGCGGCCTCAAGGCTGCGATCGATGTCAGCGGCCCAAAGCACTCCGAGCTCTTCAACCCCTACTCAAAGTGATGCGGAGGATCGCGGCTGAGTCCGTTGTGGATAAGCGGCGGGTCCCCCTGGACCTGCCGCGGCTCGCAGCCCAGTGACCAGGCCGCTGCGCTTCGCGAACACCCAAGCGTAAGAGACTGTCATGCCGGGCCCGGATATGGTGTTCTCTTCAGCCATGTCAGATCCTCTGGCACGATTGATCGACGTCAAATCAGGGTAGAGGCTGCCAAGGGCCTATAGGGCCCGAGCAATGGGGGTGTCACAATGGAAGAGCTGATTTCCAAGTTGCGGTCCGTACTCTCTGAGGGGGCCGTCCTTGAGGGCGAAGAAGCCGCACAGAAGGCTCAAGGGTGGACCTTGATGGGAGTACCGCGGGCCGTATTGCTTCCAGGCTCCACCGACCAGGTGTCCCAGGTGCTGCGCCTGTGTCAGCGCGCCAAAGTTGCGGTTGTCCCATGGGGCGGAAAAACAGGATTGGTTGAGGGTACTTTCGCGGACAAGGCAATTGCCCTTTCGCTTGAGCGGATGAACCGGGTTATCGACGTGGACAAGTTGGGTGCGACCGCAACCGTTGAGGCCGGCTGCCCGCTTCAGGTGCTGTGCGAACGCGTAGAGGAGGACGGACTTTTCTTTCCGTTGGATCTTGGGGCCAGAGGTTCGGCGACGATTGGTGGAAATATCTCGACCAATGCAGGCGGTAACAGGGTGCTGCGCTTCGGAATGATGCGGGACATGGTGCTTGGCCTTGAGGTGGTGCTGGCAGATGGCACCATCGTGACTTCCCTCAACCACCTCATCAAAAATAATACCGGCTATGACCTGAAGCAGCTTTTCATCGGATCGGAGGGTACGCTTGGCGTAGTGACCCGCGCCGTTTTACGGCTTCGGCCTCTTCCCTCCAGTCAGAATGTGGCAATGGTCGCGGTAGGGGAATTTTCCGCTCTGCCGAGATTGTTACGCAGAGTGGAAAAGGACCTCGCGGGAACTTTGTCGGCCTTTGAGGTGATGTGGGAAGATTTCTATAATCTCGTGACCACGCCTCCCGCTCAAGGCCGCGCGCCAGTACAAAAGGGATATCCCTACTACGTGCTGATCGAATCACTGGGTGGTGAAGCGGGAACCGATGGTGAGAGATTTCGAGCGATACTGGAAGCCGCGCTCGAAGATGGCGACATCGTTGATGCGGCCATAGCCAAGTCTCAGGATGAATGTAAAAGGATCTGGGCGTTGCGCGATGATGTGGGCCAAGTCATCCAGCTGGCCCCAATATTTACCTTTGATGTCAGTCTGCCGATTCGTTGCATGGAGGATTACGTTGCTTCCGTCCGTTCTGCCCTGCAGGGTCAGTGGCCTAAGATGCGCATGATGGTATTTGGACATATGGGTGATGGCAATCTCCACCTGATCGTGAGCGTGGGCGAGCAAGGCCCCGAAACGCGGCATCAAGTGGAATTAACAGTCTATCAGCCGCTCGCTGCGTGTGGCGGCTCCATTTCAGCCGAGCATGGCATTGGGTTACAGAAGCGTGACTATCTTCCGCTGTCGCGTTCGCGCGAAGAAATCGTGCTGATGGCGAGAATGAAGCAGATGCTGGATCCAGAAAACATTCTGAATCCGGGGAAAATAATCCCGCTTTGATCCGGCGGAAAACAGTGTCAGGGTCGACGAGGAGGCTGTTTCTCTCCATTCCGGGCTTCTTTTGAAGAGCCGCTTGTCCCTGGCTCAGTCAGCTCATGGACGCGGCATAGTGGGGATCCATGCACGATCACTTTGGCTGCCCATGCTGTAGCACGCTCTTTGGTGACGCCTATCGGGCGCAGCGGCAGCAAGGGCTCCAGCCACTGGCGTTGACCGTGTTCCTCCGGCGCTTTGGCGACCGCAGTGCAGCGCTTGGCGCAACGCTGCTGGCTGCGGCTGAGGTACCTCCATCTGCCGCAAATGCCGCCAGCTTCAACCGTGTTCGCGTCGACCAGGCACCAGACGGAACGCGGGTTTTCGTGGGTGGTACGGTGCTGCCGGTTGATGCCGCATTTTCCGAGGCTGAGGCGCTCGCGATCAGGAACGGAAAAGTGCTTGCAGTGGGTACACGTGAACAGGTGCTGCGTGAAGCAGGGGCAGATGCCAAGGTCATCGATGTTCACGGCAAGACCATACTTCCGGGCTTCGTTGAACCCCACATGCATCTCATGCCAGTGGCGATGGGAAGCCGCTGGGAGAACGTCGGCGTGCTCAACTGCCCCGATATCGCTGCGGCGCTCGACCGTTTGCGCCAGAAGGCCAGCACGACACCGACGGGCCAATGGGTTCTTGGTGGTCAGATCGACCCGTCGTTACAGGATGGGGCCGAGGATCTGTCCGCGCGTCTTCTGGATCAGGTATCGCAGAACCACCCCGTTCTGGTGCTCAACGCGTCGCTACACTTTGGCTACTGCAACAGTCGCGCGCTTCAGCTTGCGGGTATTGACCGAGCCACACCGGATCCAGCTGGCGCAGCCTTTGTGCGCGATGCCTACGGCATGCCAAACGGAATTCTGAAGGGCGGAGCCGCGCTGATGCGTGTGTTCCTGGCGGCGCGAGCCATGGCTGGGGTTGATCCGGTTGAAGCAGGCCTTGAGGTTTGCGGCAAAGCCAACGCCGTTGGCATCACCACCTTCTGCGATCAGGCCACAGGAGCTTTTGGTGGCCCCTCAGACATTTCTACTTATCAGGCGATGGCCACAAGTGGCCGCATGACAACGCGCCTGCGCTACTCCGTTCTCGATGCACTAGGGCGCGAGTGGGAGCGGATGGGCCTTGGGTTCGGCCAGGGCGACGAACTGGTGCGGGCCGTTGGCTGGAAGATTGTAGCTGACGGTTCCAACCAGGGACGAACCGGCTGTCAGCGTGAGCCATATCTGAACAGCGGAGACACCGGTTTTGCCTATGTCGATCCGCATGAACTCAAGGAGAAAGTCGAGCTGAGACTTCGGCAGGGCTGGCAAGTCGTGGTTCACGGCAACGGCGACCGGACGATAGACGTGATCCTCGATGCCTATGAGCAGGCGCGCGCGTGTGGTGTGTCACTGGCTCGCCGACCTCGCATCGAACACTGCTCGATCCTGCACGACGAGCAGATTGCTCGAATCAGGGATCTTGGGGTGTCGCCAAGCTTCCTGATCGGGCATGTCTATTATTGGGGCCAGGCGTTTCGCGACAATATATTCGGTCCGCGCAAGGCGGCCCTTCTTGATCGTGCAGCCAGCTGTGAGCGCGCGGGCGTTACCTGGACATTACATTCGGATGATCCGGTCACCGAAATGAACCCCTTGCGCTGCATCCACAATGCCGTCACCCGTCAAATGTGGCGCGATCCTGAGCATGCCCTCGCAGCGGAGGAATGTGTGCCCGTCGAGGCCGCAATCCGCTCCATGACGCGCGATGCGGCATGGCAGTGCCATTCCGAGCACGAGGTCGGGAGCCTCGAGCCTGGAAAATTTGCCGATCTAGTGATACTTTCGGACGATCCCAGAAAAGTCGATCCCCTCGCCCTCAAGGATATCAAGGTTGAGGAAACCTGGATGAACGGGCACAAGGTCTATGTGAGACCATCGTGAGGCGGAGCTTGGAGCCGCCGATTTCGCAGGCAGGAAAGATGCCTCTGCCGCATGTCACAAAACGGCCCGTCAATTGTCAGCTCTGGCCTTAGGTCCGTCTGACGCCCATTAATGTACGCGGATGGCACGACCTGTGACCTGGTTGCTCTTGACGCGCATGCCATCACGGGTGACGAGGTTTCCATTGACATAGGTGTAGCGGATACCAGTGGGTGGCAACTCCTCTTTGATCCGCGTCTTGAGCGTACAAAGATCGATGATGTTGAGATCTGCGAAATAGCCTTCTCGAATAAATCCACGATTTTGCAGCTTGAAACGGTCGGCGCTGCGGCCGGTCATTTTGGCAATTGTCAGCTCCACCGGCTGACCCATTTGGGCTCCAAGTTCAATGAAACGCGGCAGGGCACCATAAATTCCGCCATTTTGTTTGCCGTGACGATGGACCCACGCGTCGGTCATGAACATCGACATGTCGTTGCTCATAAGATCGCGGATGATCTCGTCGTTCTGATAGGCCCCCATTAAAACCGTTGCCTTAAACTCGCTCTTCTCACAAATGTCGAGATAGGCATTCAGGGGAGAAATACTCCGTTCTCGCGCAATTTCGGTGACAGACTTGCCGATGACTTCCCTCTGGCTGTCACCGCCATAGGCTATCGTGATATCCGGGAAGCCGAAGCCCAGCAGACGGGTCGTAAGATCCACCATGACCGCCAGTCGCAGGTGGGTTAGCGGACGCCGTCTGGCTTCCTTCGTCATGGCCTGATACCAGTCAGGCAGCACCACTGTGATGATGGAAACGCCATAATCCAGTGGGTACATGTCAAACGCAACGTCGAATCCATCCGTCTTAAGTTTTTCCAGTACAGCGACAGCCTTCTTTTCCACCTTCCAGGTCTTGCGGCCCGCAAAGATGAGGTGACTATGCTGAAAGCGCACACCTGTTTCACGCACGAGCCGATCAAGTTCGGCCAGTGCCAGCAGCAGGTGGCTCTGGGTGAAGCTGGAATAGGACATGGAGATGTTCGATTCAGCGCGGGGATGAACCGTGAGGATGCGGTCATATCTTGCGCACAGTCGCGCAACATCCAAAAGTTCATCAAAGGGGGCATAGAGACCCGGCTCGTACATCAATCCAAGCGAGATGCCGCCGGCCCCTTCCACTAGTGCCTGCTCGAGATCTTCAAGCATGGCCGCCTTCCGTTCTGCAGAGAGGGGCGTGTTCTTGTCTCCGTTCACGCCGATACGGGCTGTGCCATGGCCTGCTAGACAAGCAATATTGACCGGACAATGGCGATCGACAGCTTCAAACCACGGGGCAAAGCGGCTTAAGCGGCTCGACGCCGGATCACGTTCGAAGAGACTTCCGATTTGATGCTGATAGGGCGACCCCTCCCGGTAGCCAACAACCGAATAGCCACAATTGCCAGCCACAAAGGTCGTGATCCCCTGCAGGAGAAAGGGATCGAAGTAGCGCGGGTGCTCCTCTGACAGGGCAAACCAGTCATTGTGGGAATGGCAGTCGATAAAGCCAGGTGTGACGGTGAGCCCCCTGCAATCAATAGTCTCCACATCCCTTGGCGATGGGATATTCTCACCCACCTGGGTGATGCGATCGCCGGTGACCGCGATGTCGCCCGTAAAGGGCGGCGTTCCGCTCCCGTCGATGATGGTGCAGTTTTTGAAAAGAAGGCTCATGGCATCACCGCAGGAGACTGACGCACCGGGAGTTTGCCGAACTTTCCCGGCCAAGCCAATCGATTCCTGGAACTCAGAGTGCGTAGCAAGTGCAGCGTCTCGCCAAGCTGTCGCGAGGTTGCATCACGTGTTTGCGGGAGCGCTGCGGGGGATGACCTCAGAGCGCGGGGTTGCGCGCTGCTCTGAAAAGACGGCTTTAGCATCCGCGAATGGCACGTTGGTCGATATCCTTCGATAAAGTGGACGACGACGGACAGCCACGCTCCTGATAGCTGGAAAGGTCTGATCCGCGCTGGGATCCAGTACGACATTTTTACGTCGTACGATGCCGGAACAGCCAGCTTGCTCCGCTCAATGTCAATGTCGCTATGATCGCCATCGGCCACAATTGGGCAATCACTACGCTGGCAGGAAGATCTTCAAGAAAAAGGCCCCGGACGATCACCAGAAAATAGCGCATCGGGTTGGCCAGGGTAATGGCCTGGATGAAGTGCGGCATGTTGGAAATGGGTGTGGCAAAGCCTGACAGGATGACGGCAGGAACCACGAAGAGAAATGCGCCCAGCATGGCCTGTTGCTGGGTTCGCGCCAGGGACGAGACCATCAGTCCGATCCCGATAACGGCAAGGATGTAAAGCAGAAGCCCGCCATAGAGCAGCCCGACATTACCGCGGAGCGGCACGTGGAACCACAGGACTGCAGCGAGAATGATAAACGTGCCTTCACTGATGCCTATGGCAAGTGCTGGAACCGACTTTCCGACCAGGATTTCAAGAGGGGAGAAGGGGGTGACGAGGAGCTGCTCAAAGGTTCCTACTTCCCGTTCCCGAGCGATCGTTAGCGCAGTGACAACAATTGTTACCACCATGGTGAGCAATGCAACGATGCCCGGGATGATGAACCATCGGCTCTGCAAATTGGGATTGAACCAATAGCGCGTTACGAGTTGCGCGGGCGGTAAGGGCTGGTGGGTCTTAAGGCTCCAACGCTGATCAAACGTCTCCACGATCTGGTTGACGTAACCGAGGATGATCAGGGCGGTATTGGACTCACGGCCATCTACAATCGCCTGAATGGTCGCTGGCCGGCCGCTGAGCAGATTGCGACTGAAGGTTGGTCCGATATGGATGACCAGGCTCACTGCCCTCGAGTCGATTTTCTCCGCGATCTGCCGTTGCGCATCGAGGTGGTAAAGAACGTTGAAGGCGGGGGACCCGGAGAAGCTGGAGACCAGCGTTGTGGCAGCGGCTCCTCCATCCTCATTATAGATCGCGGTTGCAATGTGGCTCACGTCGAAGGTTGCGGCGTAACCAAAGACCATAAGCTGAATAAGTGGAGGCACAATAATCACCGCGCGGCTGCGCCTGTCATTCCAGATAACAAAGAATTCCTTGATGATGAGGGCCCAGATCCGGCGCCACATGACACGCTCCTACTCCAGCGCCTTGCTTGTGCGCATGCGGGTTACACCGAGGAAAACAAGCGCCATGATGGCCAGGGCGATGCTATTGGAGAGCAGCACTTGCCAGAGGGTGCCGGCAAGGAACAGGCTCTGAAGCGCAGCTACGAAATACCTGGCAGGAATGATGTGGGTCAAAAGCTGTACCAAGCCAGGCATGCTCGCGATGTCGAAAATAAAGCCCGACAGGATGAAGGCCGGTAGAAAGGCAATGATGATCGCGACTTGTCCGGCGACAAACTGACTGCGGGCCAGGGTCGATATCAGAAGCCCCATGCCAAGTGCCGCCAGCATGAACAGAGAGGATACTCCGATGAGCGCCAGCACCGAGCCGCGGAAGGGAACGCCAAAGACCCATACCGCCATGACAGTGGCAATGGTCATTCCTCCCATGCCGAGGACGAAATAGGGGATGAGCTTTCCAAGGAGTATTTCGTCAATCCGTACCGGAGTGACGAGGAGCGCTTCCATGGTTCCACGCTCCCACTCGCGGGCAACCACGAGGGCTGTCAGGAGTGTACCGATGAGGGTCATGATGATCGCGATAAGACCCGGGATCAAAAAATTGCGGCTGCGGATATCGGCATTGAACCACATGCGCTGCTCGACACTCACCGGGGCTGTGATGCTCTGGCCATGATCGAGGTTGTAATGGATCAACCAGGTTTGCCACGCACCCTGGACGTATCCAGAGATGATACGTGCCGTGTTGGCATCGGTGCCGTTGATGATGGCCTGGATCGGAGCTCCTGACGCGGAATAGAGCTTGCGGGCAAAGTCACTGCGCAGAACGATGATGCCGTTGATACGTCCGGACAACATGGCGGTTATCGCCTTGTTTCGGTCCGGCAGGCGGATGACGTTAAAATATTCTGAATGGGACAGCGCGGCTGCAAAATCCGAAGTCTTGGGGGAGGGGGCCTCGATAACAAGACCTAGCGGGACATGCTTGGCATCAAGGGAAACGCCATAGCCAAAAAGCAGGAGGAGGATGATTGGCAGCACGAAGGCGATCGCAATGCTGCTCGGGTCACGGATGATCTGCAGTGCCTCCTTGTAGACGAGACCGAAGAGACGCAGTCCGGCTGAGCCAGAGCTGGATTTCTGCGTATCCGGGAGCGACGTGTCACCTGGCCTCATGACCCTTCTCCCTGTCATAGGTCTGGATTAGCTCGATGAAGGCGTCTTCGAGGGAGGGAGAAGGCTGCTCCCGGGTGCGATGCTCACTCTTCAGTTGGTCTGGAGTGCCCAATGCAACGAGTTTTCCTTCGTAGATAATCCCAAGGCGATCGCAATATTCCGCCTCCTCCATAAAATGGGTGGTGACGAGAACCGTTACCCCGTCTGCTGCCATGGTGTTGATGCGGGTCCAGAACTCGCGGCGCACGAGCGGGTCGACACCGGAGGTAGGCTCATCAAGAAACAGCACACCGGGCTCATGCATAATCGCGCAGGCGAGGGCCAGACGCTGCTTGTAGCCAAGCGGTAACTGCGCGCTCTTCACCTGGGCAAGATCACCCAGCGCAAATTCCTCAAGCGCGTCCGCAATCCTGCGGCTGCGCGCATTGCCACCCAGGCCATAGGCGCTGGCGAAGAACGTGAGGTTTTCGCTGACACTCATATCCGCATAGAGCGAAAATCTCTGCGCCATGTAGCCGATATGAGCGCGCGCTGCTGCTGCTGCCTTGCGCAGATCGATGCCAAGCACCAGAGCTTTCCCGTCAGTAGGGGGTAGCAGGCCGCAGAGCATCTTGAAGGTGGTCGACTTGCCCGCTCCATTGGGTCCCAGAAGGCCAAAGATCTCGCCGCGCGCGACGAAAAAACCAATATCATCTACGGCGCGAAAGGGGCCAAAGCGCCGTACCAGATGCTCAACCTGGATCACAGGTCCGGTGCGGGCGAGGGTAGAGGCGGTGTGGTGGTGCAATGGGATGGGAGCGTCGGCAGGGGCAGGGGACTGCGCAAGAGGGCGGACGTCTGGTTCCTTGAGCAGGGCGATGAAGGCGTCCTCAAAGCGCGGAGGTTCAGGGTGCAAATCACCCGCATCAAGGCCGAGTTCTTCCATGAGCTCGGACGTCTGGGTGTCATTGGGCTCGTGGGTGAGAAGAAGATGCACTCCGCCCCCTTTGATGAGCACATCCATGACATAGGGATGCTGCCGCAATCTGGGGATGATCGTGCGCTTGTCCATACCGGCAAGGGCAAAGGTGTAGGTGCGCCCTGCCAGGTCCGCGCTCATGGGGCCAGGTGGGCCAGCATGCAAAAGCTTTCCCTCGTTCATGAGAAGAACGTCATGGCAGCGTTCGGCTTCGTCCAGATAGGCGGTGCTCCAAAGCACACTGACGCCATCGTCAACGAGTGTCTCGACGATGGACCACAGTTCGCGCCGTGAAACCGGGTCGACACCCACGCTCGGTTCATCAAGAACGAGCAAGCGCGGCGGATGGACGAGAGCACAGGCCAGGCCAAGCTTCTGCTTCATGCCCCCGGACAGCTGCCCCGCCAGCCGGTCGCGGAAGGGGCCGAGACCAGTAAAATCCATCAGTTCCGTGAAGCGCGCTTCGCGCGCGGTACCGCGAAGCGCGCGCAGTCTCGCGTACAAGGTAAAATTCTCGAAGACGCTGAGGTCCTCATAAAGACCAAAGCGCTGCGGCATGTAGCCAATGGAAGCCTGGATTTTCTGCGCTGCATGGGCCGTGTCGAATCCCAGAACCTCGACTTTGCCAGCGTTGGGCCTGAGGAGGCCTGCGATGAGGCGGATCAGTGTTGTCTTTCCCGCCCCGTCTGGACCGACCAATCCGGTGATCCGCCCGGCTGCCATGGTCGCACTGACACCATCGATAGCCGTGACCTGACGCTGCTTGCTCCGAAAATATTTGGTGACGCTGGCAAGCGTTACGACCGGGGCAGTCAAGGCTCTGCTCTCTCTGTAGGTGGGGTTCGGACGCCCAGGCCCGCGTGATCCACGGGCCCTGCGCCTGGAGCTGCCCCAGCCCAGCTAGAGGGCCAGACACCGTTCCATGCCCACAGATCGTGTGCCGGCTGCGTGCAGGACATGGGAGCCTGATGCCTCTCGTTTCTTGCCCAGATTCTGCTTCAGGCGCAGTATGGGTAGAGAGCATGCACACCAAAAAGACCGGATCCGCCATGATTGAGGTCAAACGAATCGGTACAGATCCGGTGCTGGAATTTGAGGTGGTGGTGCACGAGCCCGCAAGCCGGAGCCGCTATCACGTCACGCTGGAGCCCAGC
>JAJZGY010000082.1 GCA_021804785.1 Pseudomonadota bacterium
GAAATCAAGCCAGCTGACATTGTCGGCCAAGGGGCCGTCATTAGCCTCGTCGAATGGCAGGTCGAAGTGTAGCAGGTAGCGCGCGAGATCGAACGGGTTGCGGAATTTCTCACGCGTTTGGAGGTTACACGTGACGGAGTACGCCTTTTGGCGTTTACCAACTCGGGGAAGACTTCTTCAGAAAGTGAGCGGCGATCATTTGCATTGGGTCAGATCGTCAATCGTGAGCTGAAAAAGCACTTACTACTCGGCATTAAGGTTTACGGACTGGGTGACATAATGCCCCTGGCCCCGGCAAGTTCGGAGAAATTGCGCGCATTAAACCGGCGGGTGGAGGTTTGGTTCGTCCCCTAGCGCATCCGCGATGGTCAAATTCCGTGCTTGGCGATCACGGCTATTCTAGCTGCACCGATGTCACGTAAAAACGGCCACCTGTAGGGTGGCCGTGGAACAAGCACTCTAACGCATCTAGGTCTCAATGACGCGGCATCGCACCTTCGCGCTGCATGCGCTTGCGCTGCAGCTTGCGATAACGTCGGATGGCCTCAGCCCGCTCGCGGGCACGCTTTTCACTCGGCTTTTCATAGTGTCCGCGGAGCTTCATCTCGCGGAAGATGCCTTCACGCTGCATCTTCTTTTTGAGCGCCTTTAGCGCCTGGTCGATATTGTTGTCGCGGACGATGATCTGCAAAAGTGGCTCCCGGCAAGAAAATGTCTTGAAGGCGGGGTTGATAGCAAACAAGGCCTGAGCTGTCCAGCCCCGGCCCGGGGGAGGGCGCTTCCTGGCCACTTTGTTTGGGCTCGGGAGCTTTTCTGGAAGTCCCGGCCGGGCCATAGTTGGGGCATGGCTATTTTGAAGATCGCCCGCATGGGCCACCCTGTTCTCGCCCGCAAGGCCGATCCGGTTGGGGATCCCACCGCAACGGAAGTCCGCCGCCTGGTCCGTGACATGATCGAAACCATGATCGACGCCCCGGGAGCCGGGCTGGCCGCGCCCCAGGTCCACGTGCCATTGCGCGTGGTGGTGTTCCAGGCACCGAAAGAGCGGGCCGATCCTAGCCTCGCCGAAGCCGAACTCTTCGAGCACACCGCACCGCTCACCGTCCTGATCAATCCGGGCTGGGAGAGCCTCGATGACAGCAGCGAAGGGGGCTGGGAGGGTTGTTTGAGCGTGCCCGGCCTGCGTGGCTATGTCGAGCGGGCCGCCCATATCCGTTATTGGGGCCTCGACCTTGAGGGGCAACGGGTCGAGCGCACGGCGCGCGGCTTTCATGCGCGCGCCGTGCAGCATGAGCTCGATCATCTTGATGGGATCCTGTACCCGTCGCGCATGGGCGATCTGTCCAGACTGATATTTGACAGTGAGATGAAACACTGGCTGGAACAGCAGGCCTGACGTCCCGGGAGGGACGCGCAGGATCAGGCGTCAGGAGGGTAGGATGAACAGGGACGACAAGGACCGGACGTTGCGGCAACGCGTTCTGATGACGGCGCTGGCCGACGCGCCGTTTGACGGCTTCACTCCCGGGCTTTTGAGCGCGGCCTGCAAGGCCAACAAGGTCGACCTCATCACCAAGACGCGGCTATTCCCGGATGACGTGATGAGCCTCGTCACTGCCTTTTCGGAGTGGGCGGATGAGGAGATGCGCAGCGGCGTCGACACGGCCCATCTCCGCGCGATGAAGATCCGCGAACGTATCGCGCATCTGGTGCTGAAACGTCTTGAAGTACTGCGTCCGCACAAGGAAGCCGCGCGTCGTGCCGGCGCTTTTCTCTCGCTGCCGTTCCATGCCCCGCTTGCCGCCAAGCTTGTCTGGCGCAGCGTCGATACCATGTGGCAGCTGGCTGGTGACCGTGCGAGCGATTTCAATTTCTATTCCAAGCGCGCGCTTCTGGTCGGTGTCTACGGTGCGACCCTCGTGCGCTGGTTCAATGATGACAGCGAGGACGAGGCCCAGACCCGCGCCTTTCTGACCCGTCGCATCAATGACGTCATGCGTTTGGAGAGCTTCAAGGCAGAGCTGAAGACCCGCTTTGCCGGGGCGACGTCGCCGCGTTCAGCTACACCTCGGCGGCGTCGAACGCGGGCTTAGAAAGGTGACATGCCCCATCTTGCGGCCAGGACGGGCCTCGTCCTTGCCATAAAGATGCAGAGCGCCTTCTCCCGCCGCAAGTTTACGCCAGGCCTCCGCCTCTGTACCGATGAGGTTGTCCATCACCGCATCGCTGTGCCGTGCGGGATTACCGAGGGGCCAGCCGGCAACTGCCCGAATATGCTGCTCGAACTGGGAAACGAGGCAGGCCTCGAGTGTCCAGTGTCCCGAATTGTGCACGCGTGGCGCGATTTCGTTGACGACGAGTTCGCCGGTTTGGGTGACAAACAGTTCGACACCCAGCACACCCACATACTCGAAGGCCGCGGCGATGCGCCCTGCGATCTCTTTGGCGGCCCTACCCTGGGCCTCACTGAGCTGTCCCGGCACGATGGAGCGGCGCAGGATGTGCTCGGCGTGCCTGTTTTCGGGTGGATCATAAGCGGCGAACTGGCCGTCGCGGGCGCGCGCCGCAATCACCGAGGCTTCAAAGGCAAAGGGAACAAAACCTTCGAGGATGCAGGGGGCACCAAGACGCGCGAAGGCCTCTTCGGCCTCCTGCGCGCTTGCTACCATCACCTGGCCCTTGCCGTCATAGCCAAAGCGTCTGGTCTTGAGCACAGCACGCTCCTTGCCGATCTGCTTGAAGGCAGCGCCGGCCTCGGTCCGTGATGAAACCGGGGCAAAGGGGGCGGTGGCAAGGCCGAGACTGGCGATGAAGCGCTTTTCCTCGAGCCGGTCCTGGGCGATTGCCAGGGCTCGGGCATTGGGATGGGTAGGCTTGTGGGCGCCCAGAACCTCGGCCGCGGTGGCTGGCACATTCTCAAATTCATAGGTGACGGCATCGCAGGCCTCGGCAAAGCGCGCGAGCGCTGCCCGGTCCTCATAGGAGGCGTGGGTCCTTGCATGGGCGACATCAAATGCCGGGGCCGGATCGGTATCGGAATAGATGTGGCAACGCAGGCCCAGCCGGGCTGCGGCCAGCGCGAGCATGCGGCCAAGCTGACCGCCACCCAAAATACCAATGGTTCCGCCGGGCGAGACCATAGCTGGGGTTGCTGGTGTCATGCTCATGCCGAGGGTGTGAGAGACTGGGGTTCGTCTGCGACCGAGGCTGTCTGCTCGGCGCGAAAACTGTCGAGTCGCAGCGCAATGTCATGATGGTTGAGGGCGAGGATCGCCGCGGCATGCAACGCCGCGTTCTTGGCTCCGGCGGGGCCGATGGCAAAGGTGGCCACCGGCACGCCGCCAGGCATCTGGACGATGGAGAGCAGCGAATCAAGGCCGGACAATGCCTTGGATTCCACCGGGACCCCGAGGACTGGCAGGCTGGTCATGGCGGCGGTCATCCCCGGCAGATGGGCAGCTCCGCCCGCTCCGGCAATGATCACCTTGAGGCCCCGGGTGCGGGCGCCGCGGGCATAGTCATAGAGCCGCTCCGGAGTGCGGTGGGCCGAAACAATGCGGGTTTCATGGGCGATCTTGAGGAGATCTAGGATTTCGGCAGCGCTCTTGAGCGTGGGCCAGTCGGATTGACTACCCATGATGATGCCGACGAGGGGGGCGTTCATGCTTCGTGCGAACCTTGGCAGGAGCCGATGGAAGCGCCGCATTATAGGGGCATGCAGGGCTGAGGGAAGCGGCTTTTTTTCGAGCTTAACGCTCAAGCTCCCGCTGTAACACTCCGTTAAGCTTAATCGCAGAAAATCCCGGGGTGAAACCGGCGAGGACGGGGCTATGAAGATCGACCGTGTGCGGGGCACAGAACGGGCTGCCAGTGTGGCAGCAGCCTCCTACGCGAAACGCAACGAGCGGGCGGCACCGCCGGAGCGCGAGCCCGCAGTGGTGGCTGCGGTTCTGGGCATTCCGGAAGCCGAGATTACCCCCAAGGTGCGTGAAGCGATCATGTTTCTGATGCAGGAGGTCGAAGAACTGCGCAGCGAGCTGGCCGAAACCAAAAGGCGGCTGGAAAGCGCGGAGAAGGACCGTGACCAGGATCACCTGCTGCCCCTGCTCAATCGGCGGGCCTTTGTGCGCGAACTCAACCGCTCCATCGCCCACTCGGCACGCTATGGCACGCCCTCAAGTCTGCTTTATTTCGATCTCGATGGCTTCAAGGAGATCAATGACGGCTATGGCCATGCCGCGGGCGATGCCGTGTTGGCCCATTTCAGCCAGATGCTCTGTGCCCATGTGCGCAGCACCGATATTGTCGGACGTTTGGGCGGCGACGAATTCGGCGTCATTCTCACGCACGCCGATGATCAGCAGGCTAAGCGCAAGGCCCAGGCGCTCAGCGCCAAATTGCGGGCGCTGCCGGCAATTTGGGAAAGCCGTCCTATTCCCATGAGCTTTTCCTACGGCGCGGCGACACTGAAACCAGGCGAGAATGCCAATTCTGCGCTCGCCCAAGCAGATCTTGCGATGTACGCCTACAAGCGGCAGGACATGCGCGCCATGGCGGCTACGCGATGATGTCTGGGACCAACTCGTCTTCAATGGTCGAGATCAGGTCCTTGAGCTGAAGCTTGCGCTTTTTCATGCGCGTCAGTCTCAGCTGATCAGCCCCTGAGGTCTCGATCATGGTGCCAATTGCGGCATCAAGATCGCTATGCTCCTGCTTAAGCTCAGCGAGCTTGGCACGCAGTTGCTGCTCCTCGGCCTCGGTCATTGTGCGTCCGTTGTGCCTTTGCGGCCTCTGCGCCGCCGGCCCTTGGCCAGATCTTCACCCCAGCGCTTCTGCTGCGGCCAATCATACCCCAGGATATCCAGCGCGCGCGCGACAGTTTGGTCAATGATCTCGGCCACGCTGCGCGGCTCGGTGTAGAACGCCGGCAGCGGCGGCATGATGATCGCGCCCATTTCCGCCAGTTGCGTCAAACTGCGCAGATGTCCGACATGAAGTGGACTTTCACGGATCAAAAGCACCAGAGGGCGTCGTTCCTTGAGCGTGACATCTGCGGCGCGGGTTAACAGGTTCGAGGTCACGCCGGTGGCGATCTCCGACCAGCTGCGCACTGAACATGGTGCAATCACCATGCCGCCGGTACGAAAACTGCCCGAGGCAATGGGGGCGGCGATGTCATGGGCGGCGTAAACGTGATCGGCCTTGGCTGCAACTTCTTTGGGAGAAAGCGGACTTTCATAGCCGATCGTCATTTCTCCGGGCTTGGTGATCACCAGATGGGAGACAAGACCCAGTTCGCGAACCGCGTCCAGGAGTCGCACGCCATAGGCGACGCCAGTTGCTCCGCTGATGCCAATGACGAGCCGGTTCCGGCCGCCGGTCGCGTCGAAACTAGGGGCAAAGGGGCGCGAGTCATCCACCATGGGATAGATTTACAGGTCCGTAAGTCTCTTTAGAAGAGGTCATGAACAAGGGGTGACAGGCGCCTGTCATGGTGCTCTAATTGGGCCATCCTTCAAACATGAAAGGTGCAGATCCATGGCACTGGAAGGGCATATCGAGGAACTTTCCGCCAAGCATAGACGGCTCGAAGAGCAGATTGGCGCTGAGTTGACCCACCCTGACTGGGACGAGACAAGGGTGGCCCGCCTGAAACGAGAAAAACTTCGTATCAAGGATGAACTCGAGCGCCTACGAAGCCAAAGGCACTGATCTGTCACCCTCCGCCTGATCCTGTCGTAACCCGCGCGCAAACCTAAGCGCGTCCAGGGTGCGCCCGCCGCCTTCTGCTCCATGAACGATGGCGGGCTCGCTCCTGGTCTGCGTTTGAGCGCACGGTGTGCGTGCGCGGCAATGGCGAGATGTTCCTTTCCCAACCAGATTCGCGCTCCTGCTCCCGGCGGCAGCCGTGCAGAGGCGGCGTCCGCCTCTGTGGCTCCCACGATTCGGACGCATCTGCATGGGTGTGGAGGAGATCTGGCCGCGCGCTCAAGCAATGGGGCGAGGAAAAGGGCGACTGCATATCGGCAATATGGATCTGCCGTAACCCCCTTCACGGCGCTGTGATAGCTGCGAGGACGGCGTAGGTTGTCCGTGCACAGAGGTTCGCCTAGCTTGAACGTGAAGTCCGGGAACAAGCGCATGACAACAGCCGAATGCGAGGACACCTCCGTTCCCATTGTCAACGCCCCGGCACGCTGGCTGATTTTCGGCTATCTGGGACTGCTTCTGACCCTGATCGGCTTTGCGGCACCCTATATCGGCCTCATGGACATTCCGGTCGCATTCTTTCTCAAGAACAAGCTCCATCTTTCGGCCGAGGGGGTTGCCACCTTCCGTCTTCTTGCCGGTATTCCGCTTTATCTGTCGTTCGTGTTCGGCTTCCTGCGCGACAGCTTCAACCCCTTTGGCATCAAGGACCGGGGCTTTCTGATCCTGTTCGGCGCCACCAGTACGGTGCTCTATGTCGTCTTCGTCTTTATACCGGTCGACTATAATAGCCTGCTTGGCGCCGTGCTGCTGCTGACGATGTCCTTTCTGTTTGTCGTCAGCGCCCAAAGTGGGCTCAGCGCCGTCATCGGCCGCCAGCTCCAGATGTCGGGGCAGGTGAGCGCGGTATGGAACACATTTCTTTACGTTCCCAGTCTCGTAGGTTTTTTCATCGGCGGCTACGTCAGTAATCACCTTGAGGCCGACCGCGCCGGCGTTGCGGCCCATCACCTTTTTGCACTCGGGGCGGCGGTGATGGCTGCCATCACCCTCTTTGGTTTCTGGAAGCCGGCAGGAATCTTCAATGCGATCAGGGGACAGGACAGGGCGTTACCAAGTCGCCGGCTCTCCGATATCAAGCGATTGTTGCGGCATCGGCCGTTCTATCCGGCGATGGCGGTTTGGTTTCTGTGGAGCTTCGCGCCTGGCTATCAGACGCCCCTGCAATTCTATCTGCAGAACACGCTGCATGCCTCTGATGCCGCCTTCGCTGACTGGAACGCCATTTTTGCTGGCAGCTTCATCCCACCCTTTCTTCTCTTCGGTCTCCTCGCGCGGAAGTTCAGTCTGCGCCAGATCCTGTTCTGGAGCACGCTGGTTGCGATCCCTCAGGCCATCCCGCTTTATTTTGCTCACAGCGTCACGGGTTCTTTTGAGGCCGCGGTTGCCATGGGCCTTCTGGGCGGAGTGGCAACGGGGGCCTATACCGCTCTCATCATCCGCTCGGCTCCCGAGGGACTTGAGGGCACCACGGTGATGATGTCAGGCGGGCTCTATTTCGTCGCGGTGCGCTTTGGCGACCTGCTCGGGACCTGGCTCTACCAACGCTTAGATGGCTTTGGTGCCTGCATCATTGCCATTACTGTCGTCTACCTGGCGATCATTCCAGTGCTCATGACGGTACCGCGGAGCGTCATCGATCACCGCGACGAAGAGGGCGCTGCGGTCGCTTGACGGCGCTCGTCCTCACTCACCAAGCGCAAGAGCCGCGTCCCGCAGCTTGAATTTCTGCATCTTGCCGGTCGATGTCTTCGGGATCTCACGGAACACCACGTGTCTGGGACATTTGTAGTGGGCCAGATGGCTACGGCACCAGCTGATCAGCTCCTCGGCGCTGGCTGTGGTCCCAGGCTTCAGCTCGACGAACGCGCATGGGGTTTCACCCCATTTTGCATCGGGTTTGGCGACCACGGCGGCATAGAGCACAGCAGGATGCTTGACGAGGGTGTCTTCGATTTCGATTGAGGAAATGTTTTCCCCGCCGGAGATGATGATGTCCTTGGAGCGATCCTTGAGCTGGATATAACCGTCAGGGTAAATGACGGCGAGATCGCCGGAATGAAACCAGCCTCCGGCAAAGGCTTCTTCCGTCGCCTTTGGATTTTTCAGATAGCCTTTCATGACAATGTTGCCGCGGAACATGACCTCGCCGAGTGTTTCACCGTCAGCGGGTACTGGCTCCATCGACAGCGGATCCATTACGGCAAGGCCATCAAGGGTGTGATAGCGCACGCCCTGGCGGGCCTTCTTCGCTGCCCGGGCGCCGCGTTCAAGTCCGTCCCATTGGGGCTGCCACTCATTGACCACCGCCGGACCATAGGTCTCGGTCAGCCCATAGACATGGGTGACGTTAAAGCCAGCATCGCCCATGCCGGCAAGTACGCTTTCGGGAGGCGGCGCAGCCGCGGTGATGAATTCGACACGCCCAGGCAGTTCCATGCGTTCTTCGGGACGGGCGTGGATCAAGGTCGACATCACGATCGGTGCCCCGCACATGTGCGTGACGCGATGGCTGGCGATCGCCTCGAAGATCGCCTTGGCGCGCACCCAGCGCAAGCAGATGTGGGTGCCGGCGACCACCGACAGCGTCCAGGGAAAGCACCAGCCATTGCAGTGGAACATGGGCAAGGTCCACAGAAAGACCGGATGGAGCGGCAGATTGGCGGCCACAACATTGCCATAGCCCATGAGGGCGGCGCCGCGATGGTGGAATACCACGCCCTTGGGGTTGCCTGTGGTTCCGGAAGTATAATTGAGTGCAATCGCGTTCCATTCGTCGCTGGGATAGCTCCAGGCAAATTCCGGATCACCGCTGGCCAGGAAGCTGTCGTACTCGATACTGCCGAGCCGCTTGCCGAGACCTGGATATTCGCTGTCCTCGACGTCGATGACAAAGGGACGGGTTTTCACCAGTTTCAAGGTCTCGCCCATCACCTGCGCGAACTCGGTATCGGTGATGAGCACTTTGGCCTCGCCATGATCAAGAATGAAGGCCAGCGCCTGGGCATCAAGGCGGGTATTGAGGGTGTTGATCACCGCCCCCAGCATCGCAATGCCGTAATGACAATCGAGCATCGCAGGAATGTTCGGTAGCATCACCGCGACGGTATCTCCGGCCTTGATACCGCGCGTCTTCAAGGCGCTCGCAAGGCGACGAGCACGGTCATAAAACTCACGATAGCTGATGGTGATACGGCCATGGATGATGGCGGGATGCTCGGGGAATACCGTCGCACTGCGTTCCAGAAAACTGAGTGGGCTGAGCGGCTGGAAATTGGCGGAATTGCGCGCAAGCCCGGTGTCATAGATGGCACCGATCGGCGCCGTTCTTGGCTTTTGCGCTGGTCGTGGCTGGGCCAGTACGGCGCGGCGCAAATTGGCTTTGCGCGGGCGGGTTGGCGCCATGGGAGCGCGTGCCTTGGGGCGCGCAATGCTCACCTGCTTGGTGCGTGCTGTGCCAGAGGCCGCTTTGCCAGGCTTGGGCGTTGCGCTTTTTGCGGCAGGCTTGCGTGCGGCTTTGCTCGGCGTCCGCTTGGCTTTTTTGCGCGCGCTGTCCTGGCTCCGGCTTTTGCCTGTGCCGGCCTTTTTGCCGCCAGGCGTCTTGCGTCGCGCTTTGGCAGATTTGGTCTTGCTGCGGGCAAGGCTTGTCCTGGATTTTTTGCGCGGGGCCATGTCGCTTCGCTGCTTTCGAAAAACCGCTGAACGCTAGCCAATGCCCTGTCATCGGGCAAGCGCAGGCTAGCCCCTCGCACCTTGCTGCGGCCCCCGCTGGGACATCCCGTCATGGGCTGGAGGGAGGTTTCCGGCCCAGGTCTGGGTCTGTGCCCTTAAACGGGAAGGATCTGTCCGAGGTCCGCTATTGCCGCATCGCCCTGGGGTCGTGACACACAGCATTCGGCAACATAGCTTCCCTCGCTTTCCAGACCGGCCGGATCAAGGCCACGCTGCCGCAAGATCCCCTCGACATGGGCCTGCTCGCGACTGTCGACGAAGCACCTCTGTTCGAAAGACATGTCCTCGAGTTTCTGTGTGACGTAACTTTGGTCCGACCGGCGCGCGGCAATCGGAGCATAATCGAACATGCACAGCACGAAGGAGGCGATCCAGGGTTGCGCCTTGTAAGAGGTCGCGGCGATGGTGCACTCAAGGCTTGGCATGCCGAAATAGCCGACAGTGCCCGTCGAAATGATTGTGTCACAGTCGCAAAGCGTTCTGG
>JAJZGY010000083.1 GCA_021804785.1 Pseudomonadota bacterium
GGATGCACGGCTCATAGTCATCCTCAACGACAACGACATGTCGATCGCCCCTCCGGTCGGTGCGATGAGCGCCTACCTGGCACGACTGGTGTCAAGCCGGCCCTATCGTGAGCTGCGTGAATTCGGTAAACGCATCGCCCACTGGTTGCCCAAGCCCGTCGAGCTGACCGCCAAGCGCGCCGAGGAATATGCACGCGGCATCGCCATGGGCGGCACGTTGTTCGAGGAGCTGGGCTTTTACTATGTGGGCCCGATCGATGGACACAATCTCGAACACCTCATTCCGGTGCTCGAGAATATCCGGGACAGCAAGAACGGTCCGGTGCTGATTCATGTCGTCACCAAGAAGGGCAAAGGTTACGTGCCCGCCGAGTCCGCCGCCGACAAGTATCATGGCGTCAGCAAATTCAATGTCCTTACCGGCGAACAGAAAAAAACCAACGCCAAGGCGCCGAGCTATCAGAACGTCTTCGGGCAGGAGCTCGTCAAGCATGCCGAACAGGATGCGCGCATTGTGGCGATCACCGCAGCAATGCCCTCCGGCACCGGTGTCGACATTTTCGGCAAGGCCTTTCCCAAACGTACATTTGATGTCGGCATCGCCGAACAGCATGCGGTGACCTTCGCAGCTGGTATGGCGGCCGATGGCATGAAGCCGTTCTGTGCGATCTATTCGACGTTTCTGCAGCGCGGCTATGATCAGGTGGTGCACGATGTCGCCATTCAGGGCCTGCCGGTGCGTTTTGCCATGGACCGCGCAGGACTTGTGGGCGCCGATGGTCCAACCCATGCGGGCGCATTCGACATCGCCTATCTTGGTACGCTACCTGGCTTCGTCCTGATGGCGCCTAGCGATGAAGTCGAACTCATGCACATGGTGGCGACGGCAGTCGAGATCAATGATCGGCCGAGCGCCCTGCGCTATCCGCGCGGTGAAGGCATAGGCCTGGAACGTCCACCGATCGGCACTGCACTCGAACTCGGCAAAGGGCGGATCATCAAGGAAGGCAACTCCATTGCCATCCTCAGTTTTGGTGCCCGTCTCGAGCAGTGTCTGTTGGCTGGCGAGAAACTTGCCCATTATGGTCTTTCGGCAACCATCGCCGATGCCCGCTTTGCCAAGCCGCTCGACACCGATCTCATTCGTCGTCTGGCCCGCGAACATGAAGTGCTGATCACCATCGAGGAAGGCTCCATTGGCGGCTTCGCCGCCCAGGTCATGCAGTTCCTGGCGCTGGATGGTCTGCTTGATCGCGGCCTGAAGATCCGGCCGATGACCCTGCCGGATCGCTACATCGACCAGGACACCCCTGAAAAGATGTACGCGGCGGCCGGCCTCGATGCCAAAGCGATTGTTGCGATGGCCTTGGGGGCTCTGGGCCGCGAGCAGGAAGCTGCCGCAATCGCGTGAGCGACGGGACGCGGGCAGATCGCTTCCTGGTTGATCATGGCTATGCCAAGAGCCGTGCCGAAGCCCAGGCGGCGATCCGCACCGGTCAGGTCACGGTCGATGGCGCGGTGCTAAAGCGCGCCTCGCAGCGCCTCAGGGACGGCGCTCTGGTCGGCTACGTTCCGGTTCATCGCTATGTCTCGCGCGGTGCCCTCAAGCTTATCGCGGCGCTCGATCAGTTCGGATTTTCGCCGCTCGCGCGAAGCTGTCTGGACATCGGAGCATCAACCGGTGGCTTCACCCAGGTGCTGCTCGAGCGCGGAGCCAAACGGGTCACGGCAGTCGATGTGGGCCATGGGCAAATGGATCCCCTGCTTGCCGCGGACCCACGGGTGGAGCTCTGTGAGGGCGTCAATGCTCGACGGCTTCCGGCCTCGCGTATCGGTCGGCCCGAAGCCATCGTGGTAGACGTCAGCTTCATTTCTCTGACACTGGTATTACCGCCGGCGCTGACTCTGGCCGCAGAGGGCGCATGGCTCGTCGCCTTGGTCAAACCACAATTCGAAGTTGGCCGTGGGCACGTCGGCCGCGGCGGGCTTGTGCGTGACATGGCGGAGGCTCTTGCCGCGGCCGAACGCATCGCCCTCTTCGTTACGCAACAGCCGCAGTGGACGTTACGCGGTCTCATCCAAAGCCCAATCGCGGGCGGCGATGGCAACCGGGAATATCTTCTGGGCGCTCAGAAGGAGGCAGGCAGGGCGGGGTAGGCCGCAAGCACTGGTCCTAGTGCCTCGGCCAAGGGCATGAGCCACGGCTCATAATGATGCCAATGCTGGCCCGTATCCTTGCGCATGGGCTGGCGCACCTGTTCGGCACTCGGGGTCACGATCGGTCTTTGCGTCTCATGGGGGCTCAAACAGGATTCCTCAAAGCCGAGCCTGCAATACGCAAGCAGAGCGCGAATCTGCGCTTCTGGTTCGGCAACAAGATCCTCATAGATGACACGGTGGATCCGGCCAGGCAGCACAGTGTCATAATGGGCCATCAGCTCAACATACGCACGATAGAAGCGGCCAATTTCGCGCAGGCGATAACTGAATTCGTGACCGCGGCCGAACAGGTGCATGAAGTTTGACAGACCGCAGGCCATCGGATGTCGACGCACGTCGATGATCGCGGCGTTGGGATAGAGCAGATGAATGAGACCCACATGGAGAAAGTTATTGGGCAGCTTGTCCATGAATCGATGCCGCGGGGTTCTTTTGAGGATCAGGGCCTGACGCAGATAGAGACCGGCGAGTTCCGTGAACTGCCCGTCTGCTGCCTGGCCTAACGCCTGCGGATAAGCGGCATCGCCTTTGCCGCCGGTCAGCCTGGTTGCGAGCTCATAGATCAGAGGCAGTTCACCCAACGCCTCAACCTCGCTGTGGCTGGCCAGGATCTGTTCGACCAAAGTTGAGCCTGAACGTGGCATGCCGACGATGAAGATCGGCCGGTCATCCGTTAACCCTGAGCCAGCGCGATGAGCGAAGAAGTTGCCGGTGAGTATTCGGGTGGTGCGCGATACCATGCCGTCAACGGCTTCGCTGTCAAAGTTTACCCGCACGCGTTCGAGGGCGTTGCCAATGGCAAAATTCCGAAAGGCTTCCTCATAGCGTCCGAGTTGATCCAGCGCCTGGCCGAGAGCAAAGCGCAGGGAGAGGCATGTCTCCGCGTCCAAATCCGTTCTTTTGAGGAGCTGCTTCATCGCTTCGGCTTCAGCCTCGCTGAAGCGATAGGACTTCATGTCGGCAAGACCCAAATACGCGGCACCACAATGACAGTCGACTGCGATCAAACGGTTATAGAGATCGATGGCTTCCCCGCGTGCGCCTGTCACCCGTAAAAGATGAGCCAGCTGCAGTATCGCATCCGGCGCCGTCGGACTGAGCGCCAGGAGCTGACGGGCCACGGCAACTGCACCACTGAAGTCACCAAGATCGGCGAGCCCGCGCAATTTCAGCCTGAGGAGCTCGATCTCTGCGGGCCGCGCGCGCAACAGCGCTTCGAGATGTTCCAGAGCCTGAGGAAACCGTGCTAAAGAAAAAAGGGTGTCGATGTAATCCAGCTGTGCCGGCCAGAATGACGGAGCACGCGCGATCACCTCGGCCAGCAACCGCGAAGCTTCATCGCTTCGGTTCGTTTGACGGCAGATATTGGCAAGCACGCGCGCCGCCAGAATATTGGTGGGCTCAGACTTGAGCCGCATCCTCATCTGAGCTTCCGCGCTGTCAGCGCGTCCGTTCTTGACTGCGTCGATGGCCTCGCGGAGTAATGGATCGCTCGCGGCGCCCTGTGCGAAGCGCCCATAGGCGTGATCGGCCTCGCCAAACTGGCCCAAGGCATAGAGGGCATCACCCAAAGCACGCCAGGCCACGAAAAAATCGGCATCAAGTTCGACGGCGCGGCGCAAGGCTGCGGCTGCGAGCGGCCATGCCCCTTGAGCGCAGAAAACAAGGCCAAGCTCATGTTGCAAGACGGACCAGCCCGGCTTGCGCTTGTCGAGTGACGTCAGTATGGCCAGCGCCTCAGCGCTCCTGTCTTGCCTGCGCAGGGCCTCGGCGAGCACGAGCAGCGCTTCAGGATTGTCAGGCTTCGTCTCCAAGACGGAACGGATTTCTGTTTCCACCCGCACGGGATCCGTCTGCATCCATTGGGCTGCAGCGACAATGGCGGCAGATTTTGAACGGGCGGTTCGCGAACGAGGCAATAGTCGCATCCGGTAGAACGGTCCTGCGATCAATGTAGCTGCTGCGCCGCGTTGTCAACGCGAGAGCCTTTGCCGACACAAAGGCTTCACCGCACGCCGGAGGATCTCATGTTTGGTTTCCTTGCGGTTTTGCGTGCGGCCGGAGCTTCCTCCACGTGAGGGCCCCGCATCATCCGGCGAGCCAAGGCACGCGGAAACTCTTCTGAACATTCAGAAAGATGACGGCACAGCGGGGTAGCACTCCAGTACCGGTCCCAGCGCCTCAGCGAGGGGACTGAGCCACGGCTGATAGTGATGCCAGTGCGTGTCGGTGCTGCGGCTTAGAGGCTGGCGTACCTGTTCTGCGCTGGGCGTGAGGATCGGGCGCCGGGTCAGGTGGGGCGAGAGACACGCCTCTTCAAACTCAAGCCCAAGATGGGCGAGCAGCTGTGTGATCTGCGTTTTGGGATCCATGACGAGATCTTCGTAATGGAGGCGAAAGACCCGACCCGGAAGCACCTGGTCATAGTGATCCATGAGCTGGACATAGCTGCGATAAAAGCGGCCCATCTCATTCAGCCGGTAACTGAACTCGTGACCTGGACCAAAGAGGTGGGTGAAATTGGAAAAGCCGCATGCCATGGGATGGCGGCGCACGTCGATGATCGCGGCCCTGGGAAACAGCAGATGGATGAGGCCGACGTGCAGAAAATTGTTGGGCGTCTTGTCGATGAAGCCGTTGCGTGACGTTGTTTTCAGCTGAGCTATGTCATCAAGATAGGCCCGCCCATAAGCGGCCGTCGAGTCTGCATCGAGCGCGGCAAGCGCCATGTCATAGGCGGTATCGCCCTTGCCCTCGGTGATAGCGCCCGCCAGCCGGTAAAGCAGACGCAATTCACCCAGAGCTTCGAGCTGACTGTGGCTGGCGAGGATCTGTTCGACCAGCGTCGAGCCCGAACGCGGCATGCCGACAATAAAGACCGGGCTCAGGTCATCCAGACCCATCTTGCTGCGCGCGGCAAAGAAGCTCGCGCTCTGGCTTTGACGGGCGCGCGCCATGGTGTCTTCGACGGCCTCGATATCGAAATCGATCTGCATCCGCTTGAGCGCGTTGGCGGTGGCAAAATTTTGAAAGGCTTGTTCATACTGGCCGAGTTGATCGAGGCCATGACCAAGAGCAAAGCGCAGATCAATGCGTGCCTGTTCGCTGAGATCTTTCGTCTCCAGCGCCTGCCTGATGGCTTCAACTTCGAAATCGGCGAAGCGATAGGTCGTCAGATTGGCCAGCGCGAGATAGGCTTCGCCACAGGCAGGATCCAGCGCTATGACACGGCTATAGATATCGACGGCTTCATCGCGCGCGCCAACCACGCGCAACAGATGGGCGAGTCGCAGCAGGGTATCACGCGCGGTGTTGTTCTGTGCCAGAAGCTGGCGCAGGATCGCAATGGCGGCGTCATAGTCGCCAAGATTTGCCACTGCCAGAGACTTTAAGCTGAGCAGGCCTGCATCGTCAGGACGCACCATCAGGAGCTGCTCAATGCGCGCGCGGGCGTCACGAAAGCGTCCCAGCCGAAACAGCGTGTCGATATAGTCGAGCTGCGCCGGCCAGAAGGAGCGCGCACGTTTGACCACATCGCCAAGCAGCCGTTCGGCCTCCTCGATCCGCCCCGTATGCCGGCAAATGTCGGCGAGGAGACGGGCGGCCACGATATCACTGGGCTCGAAGCGCAGGCGCAGGCGGGCATGGGATTCGGCGATATCGGCACGGCCGTTCTGTAACGCAGCCACCGCTTCACTCAGGAGCGGGTCCGACGAGGCCAGAAGGACAAAGCGTTCATACGCAAGATCCGCCTCAGCGGGTTCGCCTGCAGCGTGAAGTGCGTCGGCCAGGGCCCGCCAGGCGCTGGGCAGCGACGGCGCCAGTTCCACCGCCTTGCGCAGCGCTCCGAGTGCCAGGGGCCATGCCCCTTGCGCGGAAAGGGCGAGACCTAGTTCCTGCTGCGCAACCGCCCATTGCGGCTGCTTTTCGGCAAGCGGGCCAAGCAGGTGGAGCGCTTCGGCGCTGCGCCCTTGGAGGCGCAGTGCAACCGCAAGCACAAGCTGGGCCTCTGGATCGTCCGGTGTGGCCTTGAGCAACGCAACGATTTCGGCCTCGGCGCGCGCAGGATTGTCCTGCAGCAACTGGGCCGCTCTCACGATGGCGGAATTGGGAGGGTTCGGAGAAGAAGCCACTGCGGGATCCGGTAGGTTTTGGCGTCCGATCAATGGAGATGGCCCGCGGCCTTGTCAACGCAAGTCCATCTTGGCCCTGAGGGGTCAGGCAGGCTAGGAAAGGCCATGGACCCGACCCCCTCTTCGCTCTGTCCGCACTTTGGCGTGTGCGGTGGCTGCCTGTGGCAGGACCTGGATGGCAAAACCTACCTCGCGCGCAAGCGCGATCTCGTCACCGCGGCCCTGAAGCACCATGACGTCCACGCCGAGGTGGCCGAGGTGGAGCCCATTGCGCCCTTTTCGCGCCGCCGGGCCAGCCTGAAAGCCGAAAAGCGTGCTGACAAGGTTGCAATCGGCTTTCACGGACGCGCGAGCCACACGCTCGTCGACATGAGGGCGTGCCAGATTCTGGAGCCAGGTCTTTTTGACTGCGTTGCCGGCTTGCGGGAGCGGCTTGGACGGGTCTTGCGCAATGGCGACAAGATCGAGCTTTATCTTGCCGCCTGTGCAAACGGCATCGATCTTGCTCTCAGGGGGCCCCTGGCCCACAGCCCGACCGTGACCGCTGAGTTCGCCCGCTGGGCCACCCTGCTCGGTGTGGTGCGCATTACGCTCAACGGACGCCTTGCCCTGCTGATGAGCACGCCGCGCCTGGCGATTGCGAGGGTCTGGATTGAGCCGCCACCAGAGGTCTTTCTGCAGCCCACGCGGGCCGGAGAAGAAAGGCTGCAGCACCTCGTCAGTGACGGACTTGGCAAGGCAAGGCGTATCGCCGATCTCTTCTCCGGCTGCGGCACATTCACCTATGTAGCCGCAGAACGAGCCTCGGTGCATGCCGTCGACTCCGATCGGGCGGCCCTTGAGGCCCTGGCCGATGGTGTCCGCCATGGCCAGGGCCTCAAGCCCGTTACCTGCGAGGTACGCAACCTCGCCAAGCTGCCACTCGCAGCCATGGAGCTGAACCGCTTTGATGGCGTCGTCCTTGACCCACCGCGTTCCGGGGCACTGGCCCAGATTGAAAGCCTGGCTGCCTCGAAGCTGAAGCGGGTGGTCTATGTCTCGTGCAATCCGGCGAGCTTTGCCCGTGATGCCCGCCGGCTTGTGGCCTCAGGCTTCGCCATCGGCCTGGTCCAGCCAGTGGACCAATTCCTGTGGTCGGATCACATCGAGACCGTGACGGTGTTTACGCGGCCTTAGCGTGCACAGGATCGGCTGGACCGCCAAGGCGAGCGGGGGCATTGTCCGGTCATGAACAGCATGGTCAAACCCGGTCGGCGTGCACGCCTTGCCTTTGCCGGTCTGCAGTCGGCACGTGTTGCGTTTTACGGCACCCACTATCTTCTGGCGCGGCTGTTGGCAGGCGAAACTGTGCAGCCGCGCACGCGACGGACCCATCCGCTGCCATCTCGCGCCGAACTTCTTGCCGCGATCGGCGGGCTGTTTGCGCAGGACTGGCGCAATGTTGAAGAGGGACTTTATCTGCCACAGCTGGACTGGCGGGCGGAGCTCGGTCTTGCGCGCAAAAGCGTTAGCTATCTCAGGGATGTACCCAAGGTGGTAAGGCGCCAGAGGCACAACCGGCACCGCGAGGTCGATCCCAAGCAGGCGAAGCTCCCCAACTATTATCAGCGCAATTTCCACTTCCAGACCGACGGATATCTGAGTGAGCGTTCAGCCGGCCTCTATGAGTTTCAGGTGGAGACGCTGTTCGCCGGAACCGCAGGCGCCATGCGCAGACGCGCCTTCGTACCGATCGCCCGCTACCTGAAGCGGCGCGGTTCAGAGCCTCTAACTCTCCTCGATGTGGGAGCCGGCACCGGTGCGTTTCTGTCCTTTGTGCAGCAGCAGTGTCCGTCGCTCGCGACCATCGCGCTTGATCTTTCCGAACCCTATCTTGCCCGAGCCCAGCGACGCGCTGTCCGACGCGGCCAGCAGACGCAGTTTCTGGTTGGACCTGCGGAGGCCATCGCCCTTGAGGATGCGAGCGTCGACATCGTCTGCAGTGTTTATCTGTTTCACGAATTGCCCCCGGCCATCCGCGCCCAGGCCGCCCGGGAGATTGCACGCGTGCTCAAGCCAGGCGGTCTCTTTGTTCTCGCCGATTCCATTCAGTATGGCGACGCTCCAGGCTTCGATGGCCTGCTGGAGCTGTTTCCGGGCCTGTTTCACGAGCCCTATTATGCGAGCTATGCGCGCAGCGACCTCAAGAGTCTGCTTGCGCAGGAAGGTCTTTTGCCGATGCATGTCGACATCGCCTATCTGACCAAGATTCTCAGCTTTGAGAAAGTCCCTTGCGGGCAGAATGCCTAGCGTTGCAGGTGTGGTGGTGGCGTCGTCAGCGTCGGCGATGCAGCTTGTTAGGGTTACCGCTGTCAAATGCAATATCGAGCTTGTTTTGATGCCACCATGATTGGCGAGCCGCACGTGGGCGGAAATGACCTGCGGAACCGGGCGATTGACGTTGTCCCCGGTTAAGCCGCGCCGATACGTTCTCAGCGTTCGGCAGTGAGCTCCACCCAAAGTGCTTGTCCGCGTCGACTGAAGACAAGAGCACGGGTATTTTGCTCACGTTTTGCCCAACCCAGCTCTACAATGTGCGCAAGTATCGCCCGCCCGAGACTTCCGCCCAGATGAAAGCGCCGTTCGCTCCAATCGAGACATTGACGGCACAATGGAGGGCGTTTAGCGGGCAGGGCGTCGAGCTCGATCCCAAAATTGCGTACAAAGCGGGCACCGGCAGTCGTGAGGAAAACATCCTCGCCTTCTACGCTCAGGAAGCGCCTCGAGATCATGCTGTCAAAAAGGCGCGTCGCCATTTCACCCGCGAGGTGATTATAACAGACGCGGGCCTGTCGCAGCGCCACGTCCTTCGGACCGGGCCGGATGCGCAGGTGCCCGGCGTTCGCTGCGATCCCCATGAGCGCCTCCAGAGCATGCGCGACTTCGTCCCCTGCCAAAGCGAAATATTTGTGCCGCCCTTGTTTACGCGGACATATCAGAGATCCCTGCTCGAGTTTTCCAAGGTGGAAACTTGCTGTTTGAAGCGTCACGCCTGCTTCGTGCGCCAGTTCACTGGCTGTCAGTGCTCTGTTTCCTATCAGAGCTGTCAGCATGTTTGCCCGTGCCGGATCACCAATCAGACTGGCAATGAGAGCAATGTGAGGTCCCTCTTTCATACTTCGATGCTAGTCGAACCATTTGCGTCGGGCAATGGGGTAATTCTCACTCGCCGAGAAGAGGAGTGGCCATGCTGACCTGTGTGATCCGCTACGAGATCGATCCGACGAGGAAAGACGCGTTCATCCAATATGCGCAAAATTGGGGACAGGCGATACCGCGGTGCGGCGCTGAGCTGATTGGCTATTTCGCCCCGCATGAAGGGTCAAGCACATTAGCCTATGGCATATACAATATCGCAAGTTTGGCCGAATACGAGGCATACCGCGCCCGGCTGGCAGCCGATCCACTTGGACAGGAAAATTACGCGTTCGCGCAGAAGGAGAAGTTTCTGCTGCGCGAGGACAGGACTTTCCTGAAGCTGGTTTCTCCGCTCCGTAAAGGCATCAAGTGATGCTCGCCATTTTAATCCTCCGCCAGCGAGCGGACTGGTGGAAC
>JAJZGY010000084.1 GCA_021804785.1 Pseudomonadota bacterium
TGGATGCCCAGGTGATCGAGGCCTGCTCGCGCATGACGCGCCGAGATCGCCAGATTTACCCGCGGATCCTCCAGCTGCCACTTGGCATAGTCCGCTTTTTCAATAGTGGGCCGTGCCGCAAATAGCGTCGAATAGAATTCGATCGAACGCGGTAAATCATCGACCGCGATATGCAGGTGCAGGCGCTTCATTTGGTTCTCCGCACGTTGGTTTGCAGCTCCCCTCACTCTCGGATGAGGCCGCGCACATTTCAGGATGTCCGCCGCAGCAATCCTCGGTGAGGAATTCGAGAAGCTCACGCATCGCAGGGTAGTACACAGAATAAAAAAGAGAGCGCCCGTGTCTGCGGGCGCGCACGAGCCCTGCGTTCGAGAGCACCAGCAGATGGGTTGACAAGGTCGTCGGCAAAATTCCGACAGCGCGGGCGATATCGCCGGCTGCCATACCCTCAGGCCCAGCCTTCACCAGCAATGTGAAGACCTGAAGCCGGTTGTCCTGCGCGAGGGCGGACAGTCTCTTGATCGCATCACTTAATTCCATAATTCGATAATTGCCGAATTAAAGAAATAAATCAAGCCGTCGATCGCCCCGTGTGAGCGCTCTGACAGCACCCGCAAATGCGATGCCTCAGCAGACCCGGCCCCGGCCGTACCGTCTACAGGCACACAGAAAGGCCTATCTACCTCCCGCCGCGCCAGCGCGCGGCGGGCGGGGTGACAGGGTCCGGAGCGATGTCTATTTTGGCCTTATGATCCCAGATTCCGACGGCCTGCCCCGCTACCACGACCCGCTTGATGTCGTCTTCAAAGACGCGACCCCTTTGGAACCGGCCTATCTTCATGGCCTCAATCCCGAGCAGCGTCAGGCTGTGCTGACCATCGATGGTCCGGTTCTGGTGCTCTCAGGAGCAGGGACGGGAAAAACCCGGGTCTTGACCACCCGCCTCGCCCACATCCTGGCCACGCGCCGCGCCTGGCCGGGCCAGATCCTTGCCGTGACGTTTACCAACAAGGCCGCCCGCGAGATGAAGGAGCGGATCGGCGCGCTGATCGGCGGGGTGGTGGAGGGCATGCAATGGCTGGGGACCTTCCATTCCATTGCAGCGCGCATGCTCCGCCAGCATGCCGAACTCGCCGGACTGAAGCCCAATTTCACAATTCTCGACACCGATGACCAGCTGCGCCTCATCAAGCAGGTTCTTACCGCCGAGAATATCGACGAGAAACGCTGGCCGGCCAGAACCCTCGCGGGCCTGATCGACGGCTGGAAAAATCGCGGACTTGGGCCCGCGGACCTCACCGACGATGCGGGCCAGGGCTTTGCCACAGGCCGCGGCAAAAAACTCTATGCCGCCTATCAGCAGCGTCTGAAAGAACTCAACGCCGCCGACTTTGGCGATCTTCTGCTCGAAACCCTCAACATCCTGCGTCACCATCCCGATGTGCTCGCGCAATATCGCGAGCGCTTTCACTACATGCTGGTCGATGAATATCAGGACACCAATGTCGTCCAGTATCTGTGGCTGAAGCTGCTGGCCGGTACGCGCGGCAATCTCTGCGTGGTCGGCGACGATGACCAGTCGATCTATGGCTGGCGCGGTGCCGAGGTCGAAAACATCCTGCGCTTCGAACATGATTTTCCCGGCGCCAAGGTGATCCGCCTGGAGCGCAATTACCGGTCCACCGGCACCATTCTGGCAGCAGCCTCCGGCCTTATCGCAAGCAACCAGGACCGCCTGGGCAAGACTCTGTGGACCGAAGGCGACACCGGCGAAAAGATCCGCGTCTCCGGAGTGTGGGATGCCGAGGAGGAAGCCCGGGCGGTTGCAGCCGAAGCCGAGGACCTGCATCGTGCCGGCCACCCTTACGCTCAGATGGCGGTGCTGGTGCGCGCCTCCTTCCAGATGCGTGAATTCGAGGACCGGTTCCTCAGCCTCGCACTGCCTTATCGGGTCATCGGCGGCCCGCGATTTTATGAGCGAGCAGAAATCCGCGACGCGCTCGCCTATCTGCGTCTTATCGCCCAGGGTGATGATGACCTTGCCTTCGAACGCATCGTCAACCGTCCCAAGCGTGGCGTCGGCGATGCCAGCCTTGCCACACTGATGCAGTTCGCCCGCGAGCAGGGACTGCCGCTGCTTGCAGCCGCCCACGAGCTGGCGACGAGCGAGGCCGTCACGCCCAAGGCGCGGCGGGCCCTCAGTGATCTTGCCGCTATGTTCGCGCGCTGGAGTGAACAAGCCCGTCAGCTGCCGCACACCGAATTGGCCGAGATCGTCCTCGATGAAAGCGGCTATACCGACATGCTGAAGGCCGACAAATCACCCGATGCACCAGGACGGCTCGAAAACCTCAAAGAGCTGGTCCGCTCGATGGAAGATTTCGAAACCCTGGGCGGATTTCTGGAGCATGTCAGCCTGGTGATGGAGACTGCCCAGAGCGACAGTGAGGATCGCCTTAGCATCATGACGCTGCACGCTGCAAAAGGCCTCGAATTCGATACCGTGTTTCTGCCCGGATGGGAGGAAGGTCTGTTTCCCAGTCAGCGGACCATGGACGAAAGTGGCCTTGCCGGACTGGAGGAGGAACGCCGGCTTGCCTATGTCGGGCTGACCCGTGCACGCTTGCGTGTGCGCATTTCCTTTGCCGCCAATCGGCGGGTGCATGGCTCCTGGCAGAGCTCGCTGCCATCGCGCTTCCTGTCGGAACTGCCACAGGAACAGCTCGACGCTGTGATCAATGAAGGCTTTTATGGCGGCTTTTCCGGCTTTCGCGACAATGATCCAGCTGAGAGTTTCACCAGCGGCTATGAAAGCCCGGGCTGGAAACGTGCCCAGGCCAGTCGCGCCAGCTATGGCAGCGTGCGCAGCCGTCCCCCCACCCTTGAAGCCCAGGCGCACACGGTGCAGACGAGCGATCCCGAAAAATCGCAATACGGGCGAGGTGAACGGGTGTTTCACCAGAAATTCGGCTATGGCGAGGTCCGCTTTGTCGAAGGCAACAAGCTGACGGTCGCGTTCGACAAGGCCGGCGAAAAGCGGGTGATCGACAGCTTTGTCACTAAGGCGTAATGGTGACAGCGATCCCCTCACATCCTCCGCCGTTCTTTGTTTCTTCGGAGCCCAACGACGTGAGCACCCCACCTTTATGGAAGGCTTCGGTTCAGCTTGGCAAAGCTGAAGCCGCCAATATCTGCGCCCTCCTGGAACTGGCGCTGCCGCGTCCCCAGGCGGTTCTGGTCAACGAAGATCCCTTTCGCGACTGGGCCGAGGTGGAGGCGCTCTACAACGACATGCCCGATGGGCGCTGGCTGTCCAACCTCATTGGCCATCCGCTGCACGTGGAGCTGCTGCCGGATGTCGACTGGATCAGGCTGTCGCAGGAAGGCCTGCCACCCGTCCGTGCCGGCCGCTTCTTCGTCTTCGGGGCCCATGATGCGGGAATCGTTCCCTTTGGGGTTATTCCCATCCGCATAGAAGCGGGCATGGCCTTCGGCACCGGACATCATGAAACCACGGCCCTGTGTCTTGCCACCCTCAGTGACCTGGCGCGCAAGCGTGCCTTCACAAATGTCCTGGACTTGGGCTGCGGCACCGGCCTGCTTGGTATCGGTGCGGCCAAACTCTGGCGTCGCCCAGTGATGGCGAGCGATATCGATCCCGTATCGGTGGCCATCGCCAAGGACAATGCGCGTGCCAATAACGTCGAGCCCCTGCTGTGTGCGCTCTGTGCCGACGGGCTTATGCATCCAATGCTGCGCCAGGCTGCGCCCTTCGATCTCATTCTTGCCAACATTCTCGCCGGACCCCTGACCCGTCTGGCACCGCAGATCGCGGCGGTGATGGCACCCAATGCCGTCCTCGTGTTGTCCGGCCTGCTGCGCTGGCAGGAAAATCTGGTGCTCAGCTTCTACCGTGCACAGGGGCTCGTGCTCACGCAGATTTATCGCGACGGCAGCTGGTCGGCGCTGGTGCTGCGCAACGCCCGGAGCTAGGCTCGCCAAGCAATCCCTTGCCTCAGCGGCAGCATCGCGATCGGCCCAAGCCAGCCTCCTGCCACCTTGATGACAACCCCGTTCAGGACCTTGTGATGGACAGACAATCCCTGCAGCGTTTCGAAGACCAGTCCGATGCCGCAACGGTGGCACCGCGCCTTGCCGCATTACGCCACGAGCTTGCCCGCCGGGGACTGGACGGCTTGCTGGTGCCCCATGCCGACGAGTTCCAGGGTGAATACCTGCCCCCCTCCGCCGAGCGCCTGGCCTGGCTGACTGCCTTCACCGGTTCCGCAGGCGCTGCGATCGTACTGCGGGAGCGGGCGGCAGTGTTTGTCGATGGCCGCTACACCCTGCAGGTCCGGCAGCAGACCGACACCAGCCTGTTCGAGCCACGCGATCTTGTCAGCGAGGGTCTCGCCGGCTTCATCGAAACCCAGGTCCGCGCCAAAACCAGGCTAGGCTATGACCCCTGGCTGCATCCTCAGGCGGAGCGCGAACGGTTGCAGACGGCGGCTGACAAAGCCGGTGTCATTCTCATTGCCGCCGACAGCAATCCCATTGATGCGGTGTGGCTGGATCGCCCGGCACCCCCCACCGCCAAGGCCAAACCCCATGCGCTCAATCTCGCGGGGGAGAGCGCCCAGTCCAAGCGTACGCGCATTGCCGAGGAGCTCAAGGCCAAGGGGATCGACAGCGCCGTTATCACCCTCGGCGATTCCATCGCCTGGCTTTTCAACATCCGCGGCGCGGATGTCCCCCATACCCCGTTCTCACTCGCCTTTGCCCTGCAACATTCCGATGGTTCGGCCGATCTTTTCATCGATCCGGCCAAGCGCTCGGCCGAGCTTGATCAGCACCTGGGCAATGCTGTGCGGCTTTATTCGCCGCACGAGTTCACGGCTGCGCTCGACCGCCTTGCCGGCAAGACAGTGCTGGCGGATCCGTCCAATACGGCAGCCGCGATTTTCGACCGCCTGGAAAAGGCCGGTGCGCAGCTTCGCCGTGCCGCCGATCCCTGCCAGCTGCCCAAGGCGTGCAAGAATCCGGTCGAAATCCAAGGTGCCCGCAAGGCGCATATCCGCGACGGCGCTGCGCTGTCACGGTTTCTGGCCTTCATGGCACGCGAAGCGGCCAAGGGCGAACTCAGCGAAATCGAAGCCGCGCAAATTCTCGAAGGCTATCGGCGCGACAATGGTGCGCTCACCGATCTCAGCTTCGATTCAATTTCTGCCGCCGGCGAGCACGCCGCGCTGCCACACTATCGCGTGAACCGCAGCAGCAACCGTCCCATTCGTGCCGGCGAGATCTATCTCATCGACTCGGGCGGGCAATATCCCGACGGCACCACCGACGTCACCCGCACCATGATCATCGGCACCCCGACAGCCGAGATGAAGGACCGTTTTACGCGGGTACTTAAAGGTCATATCAGCCTTGCCACGGCCCGCTTTCCCGAAGCTACCACCGGAGCGCAGCTCGACGTCCTCGCGCGCCGGCCGCTCTGGGATGCTGGCTGCGACTATGATCATGGTACCGGCCACGGCGTCGGCTCCTATCTTTCGGTGCATGAAGGGCCACACAGCATCTCGAAGAAGCCCATCACCCAGGTGCTCAAGCCGGGCATGATCTGCTCCAACGAACCAGGCTTCTACAAGCCTGGTGCCTATGGCATTCGCATTGAAAATCTCGTGGTCATCAGTGAGGCCAAGGATATCGGTGGCGATCGCAAGGTGATGGAATTCGAGACCATCACCCTTGCTCCCATCGATCTGGAATTGGTTGAGACGAGCCTTCTCAATGCCGACGAGAAGACCTGGCTCAATGCCTATCATGCCCGGGTACGGGACAGTCTCCTGGAGCTTGTCGATGCCGACACGCAAAGCTGGCTCAAGACTGCAACCCGGCCGATCTGAGACCAGGACGGCAAGAGTAGAGGGGCCGCCTGCGCTCGCGTGGGGCCAGCAAAACGATTGCGTTGCGTCCGCCTGACAGGTCGGCTGCGTCAGACCAAACAAGGAGAGTGGAACATGCGCAAGGACAGGACGGCGCCCCAAGGTACGCTGCATCGCCTCAGCCTGGACTGCCGTGGCCTTTATGACAATTTTCTGGGCGATGAGAGCTTGCGGGTCATAGACGTCTACATTCCGTATGGCAGCGATGGGCAGGGGCTCAGCCTGCTGGTCGATCTCGTCGGCTTCACCGCTGGAGGTCCCGCGCATACCAACTGGAAGAATTTTGGTGAAAACCTACCGGAACGCCTTGACCGGCTGATCGCCAGCGGTGCGATGGCGCCGTGCGTCGTGGCTTTTCCCGATTGCTACACAACGCTTGGCGGTAACCAGTACATCAACTCCACGGTCATGGGCCCCTGGGCCGATGTGTTGCGTGAGGAGATCGTTCCCTTCGTTGAAACCCGCTTTGGCTGTGGTGGTATCGGCCGGCGCGGGGTCTTTGGCAAAAGCTCCGGCGGTTATGGCGCCATCACGCACGCCCTGCTCTACCCGGAGTTCTGGTCGGCCGCAGCCTGTCATTCCGGAGACATGGCATTTGACCTGTGCTACCTGCCCGAATTCCCCCGCCTCCTGCGCACGCTCGCCAAGAAGAACTTCGACATCAAGGCCTGGATCGACGGCTTCCATGCCGCAGCCAAGCTCAACAACGATGGCCTGCACGACCTGATGACCCTCGCCATGTGTGCGAGCTACGATCCGGTACCCGAAGAGCCTGCGGGCATTCGTCTGCCGGTGAGCCTCGACACCTGTGAACTCATCGCCGAACGCTGGGCAAATTTTATCAAATGGGATCCGCTCGAACTCGTCAAAACCCGTGCTGCAGGTCTCAAGACGCTGAAGGCGCTCTACATCGATTGCGGCAGTCTCGATCAATACAATCTGGTGTACGGGGCGCGGCGCCTGCACCGGGCTCTCACTCTGGCTGAGGTCGCCCATACCTATCAGGAGTTTGCCGACGACCACTCCAGTGTGGATTATCGCATGGATGAAAGCCTGCCACTCCTGGCCAGGGCGCTGACAAGCTAAGAGGGGACCGATGATGGGGGCCAAACGTGGCGTGGCAGTGTGTGTCGCGCTTCTACCATTGTTGACGGGCTGCGCCATCTGGCCGGTCAACCAGGATCCCGATGGCATTCGCTGGCGCCAGCACGCCAACCAGATCCTGTTTGCGGTACAGGATTATCATACGCGCACCGGCACCTATCCAGAAGAACTCTCGGCGCTCGTTCCCAGCTATCTGCGCACGCTGCCGAAGGTGCCGCGCCTCTCCTATGACGCGCGCAATGGCTCGCTCGCCTATCACTACATTCCAAGCTTTCCGCAGCTGCGCTGGACGTGGTGCCAGTCCATCGGCGATACCACCAACTGGCGCTGCGCCGAACACCTGCTGACCGGCTTCAGACCCGAGTGACGCGGTTTTGGCGGTGAAACCGCCAGACCGTCCGTCAGGCATCGCCGATGAGCTTGAGCCAGCTCACTTCATCGATGATGGCGACACCGAGTTTTTCTGCCTCGGCGCGTTTGGATCCGGCCCCAGGTCCTGCGACGACAAGATCGGTGTGTTTCGACACCGAACCGGCGACTTTCGCTCCCAGACTTTGCGCCCTCGCCTTGGCTTCTGCCCGGGTCATCCGCTCAAGCGTGCCCGTAAAGACGACAGTCTTGCCAAAGACCGGTGATTGCGGCGAGGCGCGCGGCGCAGCCGCCGGCAGGACGCGTATCTGGTCCAGCAGGCGTTTCAGCGCGGCGAGGTTATGCGGCTCGGCGAAGAAATCCCGGATGGCTTCTCCCACGATGGGGCCGATGCCACTGATGCCCTCAAGGATGTGTTCGCCATCATCACCTTGCATGGCTGCAAAGAACACTGCTTCGGTCTCAAAGCTGCGCGCCAGTAGCCGCGCCGTGGTCTCGCCGACATGACGGATACCCAGCGCATTGATCAGCCGCTCAAGTGGGATCTGACGTCGCCGCTCGATGGCCTCGAAGAGTTTGGCCGCGCTTTTGATGCCCCAGCCCTCACGTGCCGCGATCGCCTTTGGCCCCTCGGAAAAGCGCGCCTTGAGGGTGAAGATATCAGCAGGCTCCTTGAGCATGCCGTCAGCAAAGAAGGCCTCGATTGCCTTCTCGCCCAGCCCTTCGATATCAAACGCATCACGGCCAACAAAATGCTTGAGCCGTTCCACTGCCTGGGCCGGGCATATGAGCCCGCCGGTGCAGCGCCGTGCAGCCTCCTTCTTGCCGGTCCGCTCATCGGTCTCGCGCACCGCATGGCTACCGCAGGCCGGACAGAGTTCTGGCATATGGTAGGGTTTGCTGTGGCGGGGACGGCGCTCGGGCACCACGCGCACGATCTGCGGGATGACATCACCGGCACGCTGCACCACCACGGTGTCGCCCACGCGGATATCCTTCTCGGCGATGTAGTCCTCATTGTGCAAGGTGGCGTTGCGTACCACGACCCCGCCCACGGTGACCGGCTTCAGCTGGGCGACAGGGGTCAGAACCCCGGTGCGGCCAACAAAGATGGCGATGTCCTCAAGCAGGGTTTCGGCCTGCTCGGCAGGAAATTTATGTGCCACCGCCCAACGCGGACTGCGCGAAACAAACCCCAGGCGCTCCTGCAGATCAAGCCGATCAACCTTGTAGACCACTCCGTCGATATCATAGCCAAGGTGCGTACGCCGCTGGGCGATATCCTCGTAAAACGCGATCAGCGCCTCAGGACTGTCACAGCGGCGAATGAGCGGATTGACCACAAAACTCCAATCCCGGAACTGTTCGAGCATCTGCCACTGGCTCTGAGCTTGCAGTTCGCTTGCTGCACCCCAGGCATAGGCGAAGAAATGCAAGCTGCGCTCGGCGGTGATTTTTGGATCAAGCTGGCGCACCGAACCGGCCGCGGCATTGCGCGGATTGGCAAAGACATCACGTCCATTCTCCTGCTGCCGTCGATTGAGTGCCTCAAAACTCTGATGGGTCATGTAGACCTCACCACGCACCTCAAAAAGGTCCGGAGCCCGGCCGTGCAGATGTAAGGGTATGTCGCGGATGGTGCGCAGATTAGCGGTGATGTCCTCGCCTTCGCTACCATCGCCACGCGTCGCGCCCTGCACGAGGAGTCCGTTCTCATAGCGCAGGCTCGCTGACAGACCGTCGATCTTGGGCTCGGCGGTGAAGCTCAGCGTGTCGGCCTCGGCAAGGCCTAGAAAACGTCGTATCCGCAGGCAGAACTCGTGAACTTCGAGGGGACTGAAAATGTTGTCGAGCGACAGCATCGGCACGCTGTGCACCACCTTGCCGAATTTCTCGGCGGGCGCGGTGCCAACCCGCAGCGACGGGCTATCGCTGCGCATGAGTTCGGGAAAGCGGGCTTCGATGGCACTGTTGCGCTGGCGCAGCCGATCATACTCGGCATCGGAAATCACCGGCGCGTCGTCGCGATAATAATGCCGGTCATGTTCGGCAATTTCGCGGGCCAGCCGCGCCAGTTCAGCCGCCGCCTCCTTGGCCGACAGATGCGCGATCTCTTTCATGACTTGCGGCGCCGTTTGGGCGCTGCCTCCTTGAGCAGGCGACGGGCCGCCGCACGGGCCTCCACGCTGATCTCTGCGCCGGCGAGCATGCGGGCGATCTCCTCTTCGCGCGCACTGTCATCAAGAAGCTCGACGCGGGTACGATCTGCGCTGCGGCTGATGCGGAAATGACGGCTGGCGCGGGCAGCGA
>JAJZGY010000024.1 GCA_021804785.1 Pseudomonadota bacterium
ACCGACGCAGTTCGGCCGCCACCCGACGGGCCAGATTGCGATCTGGGGTCACAAGAGCAGAAGTGGTGTTGTTTTCTTGGAGGCTTTGGCGCAAGGCCAGGGCAATGACGAGTGCTTCTTCTGCCGGATTGGCGGCCTCGATGAGCGTGAGGCCCTCGAGCCCTGGCAAGAGGGGTTCGATACCGGCCTGGGTGAGCCTTTGCCAGGCATCGGTGGCGGGGGCTGGCAGCAGGGCCTGGCGGATCAGAAGCCGGCGTGCTGAGCCTGGTTCGGGCTCCTCCCAGGCCTGTACCTCGGCACGAGGGGTTTCGAGCGCTCCCAGAAGCTGTTTCAGACCAAATTGGGGATGGCCCTCTTGCAGGCTGCTCCAGCTCTCCTCGTCCAGATCCAGATCGAGGTCTGGGAGAATTACTGCTCCATGGGGCAACGCGGCGATGGCAGAGAGCAGGCGCGCCGTCGCAGGAATACTGCCCGTGGAACCCGCGGCGATAACTGGACCTGGGCCGCGCCGTGGAAGGCTGCGGCTGAGCATGGCTAGCGCAAGATTACGTCGTGCGGCTGGATCCAGCGTTCCTTCCGCCGCAAGGACTGGTGGCCATGCTTCGCGCAGCAACAGCAGAAAGTCGCGCACATCAGCCCAGTGCGCGGCGAGTGAGCCATCGATGAGTGTATCAAGGCGGTCAAGGCTTGCATTGGCAGTTTGAATTTCGAACAAGAAGCTGGCAAGGCTGTTGGCTAGTGCGGCCGCTTGGGCGAAACTTGGCCTGTCACCACGGCGCAAGGACCAGCGCTGGACCAGCTGAGCTAACAGCAAACGCTGGCGCAGGGGCGAGATGACTGGAGGCAGAGCAAGTTCATCGCTTCCAGGATCCAGAGTGATTTCGTCTTCGTCCACATCGCCAAGCGCTCGAATGTCCGGCAGTAGCGCTGCTCCGTCGAGCTGCCGTGCGAATTCATCACTGAGCGCTCGTACCGCACGGCGTGTGGGAAGAAAAATGACAGCTCTAGCCAGGGCAAGTGGATCTTGCTGCGGACGAAGCCGACGGATGAGGCCGTGTACAAGGGTCTTTGCAAAGCCCTGGCCTGCGTCAATGGTAAAGAGGTTCCTGGCCATCTGCCCTCATACAGGCGCCAGATCGGCCAGGCAGGCCTCTGCCGGCGCTATCGCCTCGGGTCGGTCGATGTGCATCCAGATGCCATCGAGTCTCATGCCGTACAGTCTGCCTCGCGCTATGGCCCTGTCCCACAGGGGGTTTATGGAAAAACGACCACCGGGGGCGGCATCGAACAGCCGCGGATGCACGATTTCCACGCTGGTCCACACGAACGGACTCACATGATGCTCCGGTACCCGCGCCAGGCGGCCTTGCGCGTCCATGACAAAGTCTCCCTTGCCCTCATAGCAGACCGAATTGACCGTCGCTGCCAGAAGCATCAGGGCGTCCATGACAGAGGGCTGCCACTGCTGTTTAAGGCGCTCGAGGGCGTGGCTCGTGCCTTCGATCCAGACGGTGTCGGCGTTGACATGGAAAAACGGCTCACCCTCGAAATGGGAAAGGGCCTTAAAAATGCCCCCCCCGGAATCAAGCAACTCGCCGCGTTCGTTGGAGATCCGGATTTCTAGGTCACGCCGCTTGGCCAGATGAGCTTCGATCTGATCCGCAAGGTAGTGGACATTGACGACTGCAACTTCCACCCCGGCAGCGACGAGACGATCAAGAACGTGGTCGATAAGCGCTTTGCCCGCCACCATGACCAGGGGTTTGGGCATGGCGTGGGTCAGTGGACGCATGCGCGTGCCAAGTCCGGCGGCCATGACCATTGCGCGCTTTGGGCCAGTCTTCACGTTCGGGCTCCTGTCTGCGGGGCTGCATGGCGCAGCTCGGCGGGAATATGGTTATCATACCAGAACTTCAGATGGGCGAGCACGGGGTGACATAGATCTTGTTCGAGGTATCGCCACACGCGCGGAATCATCGCCAGGTAGCGCGGCTTGTTGTCGCGTAGATAGAGGCGAGAGAAAATTCCAATGATCTTAGCGTTACGCTGCCCAGCCATGATGGGCATTTCCGAACCAAAAGAATGTGCGTCAAATCCGCTGTGACCACGTCTCAGTTCCAGATAGTATTTGCGCATGGCCGCGGCCAGCTCTGCAGGCACGTCCCGCCGGGCATCTTCGAGCAGCGATACGAGATCATAGGCTGCGGATCCAGCAACCGCATCCTGAAAGTCGATCACTCCGGTGCGGGCAAAGCCCTTCCGCCGCGCAAGCCACATCAGGTTTTGCGCATGATAGTCGCGATGTACGAAGACTGGGCTGTTACCTCTCAATGGAGTGAGCACGTTAGCCCAAAGGCCACGATGTTCAGCGATTTCCTGCTCACTGGCCTTGCGTCCCAGAACTACAGGCAGGTACCACTCTGCGAACAGATCGATTTCCGCTAACATCGCAAGCTCATCGTAACGAAACAGTACAATGTCACCAGATAGAACGGTGGGGGCCGGCTCTTCATGCAGACGGGCCAGGACGTCCACGGCCGTCTGATAGAGTTCCATTGGATCATGACCGGTCGCGATCATGTCGGCGTAAAGCGTGTTTCCGAAATCTTCGCTGAGAACAAAGCCGTCCAGTGCGTCGTATGCGTAAATCTCTGGTGTGCTGACCCCAACGCGTCTGAGGTGTTCGGCTACAGCAACAAAACGGCTGCAATCTGCTCCGGCAAGACGAGCAACGGCGTTATAGCCAAGCTGCAGGCGTTGCACCGGATCGGCGTCTGCGGGTGCCGCGGGAGATTCAGCTGCCTGTGGTTGGTCCATCACCATTGCCGTGGTGCCATTGCGCTCGGCGCGAAGATAGCGTCGTGTAGAGGCATCGCCGGCCAGTGCCGTCAAACTGGCGTCGCCCCAGCCAGCGCGGACGAGAAAATCGCGTAGGCGCTCAGCGCGGTCAGACATCAAAACAGCTCCGGTTCAGAAATAGTTTGCCCAGCGTTGTGGTCCACGCAGCTCAACGTGTCGCTTGCCCTGCGTACCGCTGACAATGTGAACGAACAGGGTGTCATCTGGCAGCTGGCCAGACGCCCTCTGCGGCCACTCCATTAGTATCGCGCCTTGGTCGAGCGCGTCCTCAATGCCAAGTTCGAGCAATTCTGCATCGTGTTCGATGCGATAAAGGTCAAAATGCGAGATCGTAAGCCCTGGCAGGTCATAGGATTGCACCAAGCTAAAGCTTGGGCTCGGAGCCTCGGTCTTCAGTCCTCGCGCGCGGAGCACGGCGCGGGCGAGCGCGGTCTTGCCGGCGCCGAGTTCTCCGGCCAGCGCGACCGCCGTTCCCCTGTGAAGGCCAGCGGCAATCTGCGCGCCAAGTGCGCCGGTCGCGGCCAGATCATTCAAAACGAGGCTACGATGAAATTCTGGAGGCGTATGGCTCATGGTGCCTGTTTATCCTGTTGAGGCCGAGCTCTCAACGCGTCGTTAAGTGGAGTTTGCGGGGCCCTATGGACATGCTAGGGGAAGTGGCAGTTTAGGTACCAACCGGCAAGCGGACCTGGGATGACGGACAAGATTGTAATAGTGGGCGCCGGGCAGGCAGCCGCCCAGGCCATAGCCAGCCTCCGGGGTGAGGGCTATTCCGGCGCCATTACCCTTGTGGGTGACGAACCCTTCCTCCCCTACCAGCGCCCGCCATTGTCCAAAGCCTATTTGCTCGGCAAGCTCGAACGCGACCGGCTGTTCCTAAAACCTGACCAGTTTTATACGGATGCGGGAATTGACCTGCGCCTCGGCGTGCAGGCGACAGCCATCGACCGTTCCGCGCGCCGGCTACAGCTCTCGGACAACAGCGCGCTCGCCTACGATAAGCTTTTGCTCGCCACGGGCACCCGCGTTAGGCGGATAAAGGTGCCCGGAGCCGAACTGGCCGGGGTTCATTATCTGCGCAGCATTGCCGACGTCGACCTGCTGCGACCGGCGCTGGTTCCTGGCAAAACGCTGGCAGTGATCGGTGGCGGGTATATCGGGCTTGAAGTTGCCGCAGTGGCGATCAAGCTTGGCCTTGAGGTCACGGTGTTTGAGGCTTTGGACCGTCTCATGGCGCGGGCCGTATCGCCGGTGCTGTCGGAGTTCTACCTGGCCGAGCACAGGAATGCCGGGGTCAAATTTCAACTGAAGACTGGCGTAGAGGGGTTTGTCGGCGGGGGCCGCCTTAGCGCCGTGCGGGCAGGGGGAGCCGAACATGCGGCTGACTTGGCTCTCGTCGGAATCGGGGTCCTGCCCAATACCGAGATTGCCGCAGCGGCAGGTCTTTCCTGTGATGACGGTATTATGGTGGACCCGTACTGCACCAGCATTGATGACCCAGCGATCTTCGCAGCCGGGGACTGCACCCGCCATCATGGCCGCGATGGCGCGGTGCTGCGCCTGGAATGCGTGCAGAACGCGATCGACCAGGCCAAGCATGCGGCGCTGGCCATGCTCGGCCGCCCTACTCCTTACGCTGAAGTGCCGTGGTTCTGGTCAGACCAGTACGACCTCAAGATGCAGATTGCCGGGTTGTCCCGCCCAGGGGACGATCTAGTATTGCGTGGGGACCCGACGGGACGAAAATTTGCAGTCTTCCACCTGCGGAAGGGACGGGTCGCGGCCGTCGAAGCTGTCAACGCGGCCTCTGAATACATTGTCGGCCGCAAATTGATCACTGACGCCACGCCGGTGTCCGCGGAACGTCTTGCGGACACCGGCATCTCTATGAAACAGATTGTCTGAATAGCATCACTGCGAGCCAGAGGACGCCATGCCCAAGATCAAATATATCGAGCATAACGGCAAAGAGCATATCGTCGACGTGCCACTTGGCTGGTCGGTGATGGAGGGTGCCGTTAAGAATATGATACCGGGCATTGACGCCGATTGCGGTGGTGCCTGCGCCTGTGCCACGTGCCACGTATATGTCGATCCGGCGTGGACAGAAAAATTGCCAGCGAAGGAAGACATGGAGGAAACCATGCTCGACTTCGCCCAGGATCTAGAGGCCACGAGCCGCCTGTCCTGTCAGATCAAGGTGACCAGGGAGCTTGACGGCTTTACCGTGCGCCTCCCCAAAAGCCAGCACTGAGCTCCTTGAGCCGAGCAGTCTGGTCAGGCGACCTGACCTACATCCTGAACGCGCCGGGGCAGGTGACAGCGTACGGTCGTACCGCGATTGGCGGCACTGTCGATTTCGACCCAGCCATTGTGCAGCTCGACGAAGCGGTTGACCAGGGCCAGGCCGAGCCCTGCGCCGGCGCGCTGGCCGGCATGGCCTTTGGCTGAAAAATGCTCAAAGACATTCGCCTTGACCTCAGGAGCGATGCCGGGACCGGTATCCGACACGTAAATCTGGACGTCACCGTCCTCACTTGCAGCTCCAAGGACGATGCGCCCCCCGCGTGGCGTAAACTTGAACGCATTTGACAGCAGATTGAAGACCACCTGCCTTATGCGTTTCTGGTCAAGTTTAACAGCTCCGATGTCATGCCGACAATCCAGAACAAATTCGATATCAAGTGCTTCGGCATGCCGGCGCAAGGGCTCGCCTACCCGCGACAGAAGTTCGTAAAGATTGACTCGGGACAGCTCCAGTCGCATTGCTCCTGAATCGATCATCGCCAAGTCGAGGATGTCGCTTGTGACTTCTGCGAGTTTGGCAGAAGCCGAGAGTATATCTTCCACGTATTCGCGCTGCTTCGTTGTTAGTGGACCGGCTACACCGGAGGAAAGCAGATCTGCAAAGCCATGCACGGCGTTAAGGGGATCGCGGAACAGAAAAGAGGCATGGTGAATGAAGTCAGATTTGAGCTGATCCGCGGCGACGAGTGCTTCATTGCGTTCCCGCAGGGCATTTTCCATGCGAAAACGATCGGTAATGTCAGCGAATGACACGAGAGTGCCACCGTCCGGAAGTGGTGCCAGTGAAACCGAGAGCACGATCTTGTCGTTGCGCTCCATCTGGCCCCAATCATGCTGGCGGTCGGCGTTCGAGGCGATACTGGAGACCAGCCTCTTCCACATAGCGTCATTTCCGAACCGGTGCGAGCACGTCTCAGCCACACGCCGAATGTGTGGCTCACCCTCAAGCTCAGCCGGCTCCAGTTCCCAAAGCTGGGCGAAGGCTGCATTGCGCAGTTTGAGTCGGCCGTCGGTGCCAAATACGGCAACCGCCTCCCGCAAGGTGTCGAGAGTGGCACTCTGAGCCTTGATCAGCGTGTTATAGTTCGTCTCAAGGGCGAAGCGTTCACTCATATCCTCATAAAGGAAAATCAGCCCACCGAAGGGGTGTGGCTGGGCAATAACGCGCAAGGTCCGTCCGCCAGGAAGGTGCCATTGCTCCTCAGGGAGAAATTCCGTTCCATGGCCATAAAGGGAAAGCCGCGATCTCTTCCAGCTTTGGTAATCACGCTGCTCGGGAAGTTTACGCACTTCGCGCAACTGATCGAGGATCTCCCCGTCTGAGGGCCGGCGATCGAGGAACTGTTCGCTCAATTCCCAAAGTCGGGCAAATGCCTGATTGTAGAAGGTCAGCTTCTGCTCTGCATCGAAAATTGCGACTGCGGTGGTTAGCCGGTCGAGGGTTTCTGCGTGGGCATCGATATGCTGCTGCAGCCGCGCCTCAGCAGCGGACAATTCGGTGACGTCGATAGCACTGCCCACAATCTGTCCGGTTGAAAGCGGAGTATGGGTGAAGGTCAGGGCTCTTCGCTGACCGGCGATAACCGCGAAGCGTTTGGACTCCATGACCTGATTTTCGGCACGGGCTGCGCTGGCTAAGTCACGTTCGGACTTATCGAGAGAGGATTGCTGAGCGAGTGCTTCGCTATCGTCCTCGAGCCCTAGCGCTTGCAGAAATGCCTGGTTGCCCCACACCACACTCAAAGTTTTGTCCCGCAGCCATACGGGTATGGGCAAGGCATCAAGGATGGCACGGAAATTAAATGGTTGTGCCAGCGCGGCTCCGACTGGTTCGAGCCACACGCCCACTGCGGCACCCACAGCTCTGCCGCGCACCGAAATCGCGCGCCCGTCCGGCTCGTGGGCGATCAGCGAGAAACTCCGGCCCTGGTCACTTAGCCCATCCAGCGCGGCGGATAGCTCCGTCGCCTCTTGGCCATGTAGACACGCATCCAGGAGAACTTCGCCGCCGCCGTAGGAGCGCGGTGCCAATCCGTCCCGGCCCCAAACCACCAGCGCCTCGCGGCCCGCGGTGATCAAAGCGTCTCGGCTGTGAACCATGGCCCGCTGGCGGGCTGCTAAGAGCTTGAGGTTTCGCTGGAGGCGGTGGGTCTGGTGCTGTTCCCACAGTGCCCAGATACCCGCGGCTACAGCCAATGCTGCGGCGCCGAGGGCGATGGCTGAGCTCACCGCCACCGCGCTGTGACTGGCGGCAAGTGCCGGTGATGGGACAAGTAGCGCGGGGACCAGAAGCAGGACTACTGCCGCGCGCCGTCCTGCGCCACCTTGGCCGTCACCCATACGCTTGCCTGCTTCGTTCCCGGCCACGGGGACGCCTTCCCCCTCGCCAATTTCGGCGAATCAATTGTAAATCAATATGATAGGCGCGCTCGGGAGAGATCGCTAGGCAAGGTAGTTAATAAAGTGTAAAGCCCGGAATGTTGTAGGTACCTCCTAAATATTGCCAGGCCCTGCTTCGGGGGTACGAAGGTGCATGAGCAGATGATCCGCATCTTGCGCTGGTGGAGAAATCGATTTTTACGCAGCAGGCCACGGCCGCCAACTCGCGGCGGCCGTGGCCGACTGGTGTTCAATAGCGATAGTGATCCGGCTTGAATGGGCCGCTGGTGCCCACGCCGATATACGTCGCCTGCTTATCACTCAGTTTGGACAGCTTGACGCCGATCTTTTCGAGATGAAGCATCGCGACCTTTTCGTCCAAGGATTTGGGCAAGGTGTAGACGCCCACGGGATATTGTTCGGTTTTGGTGAAAAGTTCTATCTGTGCCAGCGTTTGGTTGGTGAACGATGCGCTCATCACAAAGCTGGGATGGCCGGTCGCGCAGCCCAGATTAACGAGCCGTCCTTGGGCCAGGAGAATGATGCGTTTGCCGTCTGGAAACTCGATTTCATCGACCTGGGGCTTGACGTTGTGCCATTTGAAATTCTTGAGCTGGCCAACTTGGATCTCGCTGTCAAAGTGACCGATGTTGCACACGATAGCCCGGTGCTTCATTGCCCGCATATGTTCTACGGTGATGACGTCAATATTGCCGGTCGTTGTTACGAAAATGTCGCCACGCGGTGCGGCATCTTCCATGGTCGTTACTTCATAACCTTCCATGGCGGCTTGTAGGGCGCAGATGGGATCAATTTCCGTGACGATGACGCGGCATCCAGCCTGCCGCAGCGATGCCGCCGAACCTTTTCCAACGTCGCCAAAGCCGGCCACGACCCCAATTTTCCCTGCCATCATGACGTCAGTCGCGCGGCGGATGCCATCAACAAGCGATTCGCGGCAGCCATAGAGATTGTCGAACTTGGACTTAGTGACGCTGTCGTTGACGTTGATCGCCGGCCATAACAGGCTGCCCTTTTTGTGCATTTCGTAGAGGCGGTGAACACCTGTGGTGGTTTCCTCGGTGACGCCTTTGATTGCCGCCGCACAGCGTGTGTAGAATCCCGGCCTGTCTTTCAGCCGACGTTTGATGGCTGCGAAGAGTACCTGCTCCTCTTCATTTCCGTAGCTGTCCAGGAAGGAGGTATCACCATCTTCAGCCCGTTTGCCCAGATGGATCAGAAGGGTGGCATCGCCACCGTCATCGAGGATCATGTTAGGGGTGCCGCCGTCAGCCCATTCAAAAATACGGTGGGTGTATTCCCAGTACTCCTCTAGAGTTTCTCCCTTTTTGGCAAACACGGGAGTGCCGCTGGCTGCGATGGCGGCGGCGGCATGATCCTGGGTGGAAAAGATGTTGCAGGATGCCCAACGAACATCGGCGCCCAGATGCTTTAGGGTTTCTATCAGGACCGCGGTCTGGATTGTCATATGCAGGCTCCCGGCGATACGGGCACCTTTAAGGGGCAGTTTGGGACCGAATTCTTTGCGCGTCGCCATCAGGCCGGGCATTTCGGTTTCGGCCAGGTCAATTTCCTTGCGTCCCCAGTCAGCAAGCTTGATATCGGCGATGACATAGTCGGTGCTCATGAAGCGATCCTCTAGATTGACGGCGGCGGGGGTATAGCAGGGAGGGTCAAAAGTCACAAGAAGATATAAAGAAATCTGCATATCTTTATGCATTTAGGATAGAATGGCTCAAAAACCCGGTTTCCATAAAAGAATGATCCGCCGGGTCAGCGTGATATGCGCAAGGAGGCAAGATCTATGTCTGGCGCTTTGGTTCTGTTATCCGGAGGACAGGATTCGGCAACCTGTCTGGCTTGGGCGCTCACCCAATATGCCCAGGTTGAGACCATCGGCTTCGACTACGGTCAGCGTCACCGCAGCGAACTGGAGGCACGCAGCCGGGTACTTCAGGGTCTTCGCAGCAAATTTCCCAAATGGGCGCCAAGGCTTGGAACGGACTATGTTCTTGATTTGGGCGTGCTCGGTCAGATCAGCGAAACCGCACTCACCCGCGACTGCGATATCGCGGCCTCTGGTAACGGACTGCCAAATACCTTCGTGCCTGGGCGTAATATAATTTTTCTGACCTTTGCCGCTGCCGTGGCTTACCGGAGGAAACTCACGCACATCGTCTCCGGGCTCTGCGAAACGGACTATTCGGGGTACCCGGATTGCCGAGACGACACCGTCAAGGCGCTTCAGGTGGTGCTCAATCTCGGCATGGAGCAGCGCTTTGTGCTCGACACGCCCTTGATGTGGATTGATAAGGCAGAGACGTGGCGGATGGCGGAACGATTGGGTGGCAATGATCTCGTTGAGTTGATCCGTTCCCAAACACTGTCCTGCTACAAGGGCGACACCCAACATTTGCACGCGTGGGGCCAAGGCTGCGGTGATTGCCCGGCCTGCAATCTGCGTGCAAAGGGTTATGCCAGCTTTATTGCCAGATCACCTCAATAGGATTTCGGTAGGCCCAAGACTCGCTCTGCGATGTAACAGAGCGCCAGTTGCGGACTTATCGGGGCGATCCGTGCGATCATGACTTCCCGCAGGTAGCGTTCAACGTGAAAATCCTTGGCATAGCCAAATCCGCCATGTGTCATCACCGCCTGCTGGCATGCGTCAAATCCAGCTTCGCCGGCGAGATATTTGGCTGCGTTTGCGCTCGCACCAGATTCGAGGCCACGGTCGTACTGGTCAGCTGCCTTTAAGGTCATAAGCCAGGCGGCTTCTAGAGCCAGCCAGTTTTTGGCCAATGGATGCTGGATTGACTGGTTTTGGCCAATGGCGCGATCAAACACAATGCGCTCTTTCGCGTAGCGTGCGGCTCTGCTCAGCGCAAGTTGACCAAGGCCGATGGCTTCGGCTGCGATCAGCACGCGCTCAGGATTCATGCCGTCAAGAATGTACTTAAACCCCCGACCTTCAACTCCGATCAGGTCATCTTCGGGTATCTCTAAATTTTCGATAAAAAGCTCATTGGAATCGATCGCCTTGCGGCCCATTTTGTCGATTTCTCTTATCGCGATGTGGCGGCGATCAAGATCGGTATAGAACAGGCTGAGACCGTCAGTTGGCTTTTGGACATCGCTAAGTGGAGTAGTACGGGCAAGAAGCAAAATCTTGCTGGCGACCTGTGCGGTTGAGATCCATACCTTTTGTCCGTTGACGATAAAGCGATCTTTATGACGCACGGCACGCGTCTTGAGACGGGTTGTGTTCAAGCCCGTATCCGGCTCAGTAACGGCAAAGCATGCTTTTTCCTGTCCAGAGACAATAGGGGGTAGCATACGCAGCTTTTGTGTATCGCTGCCATGGGCAACCACTGGGTTAAGTCCGAAGATATTCATATGCAATGCAGATGCTCCCGACATGCCGGCGCCGGATTGAGCGACTGTTCGCATCATTACTGCGGCCTCGCAGACACCAAGGCCAGATCCGCCATAGGCAGGTGGAATACAAATGCCCAGCCATCCGCCCTGGGCAAAGGCCTGGTAGAAGTCCTCTGGAAAGCCGCCCGAGTTGTCGCGGGCGCGCCAGTAGGCATCATCGAAGTTCGTGCACAGGGACGCCACTGCACTTCGCACATTCTCCTGGTCCGGACTCAGTTCGAAATCCATTGTTCAGTTCCCAGTGGTGAGCATTTCTCCGTATAAAAGGTTATGGCGGCCGGACGAGCCGGATGCAATCTTCCCAGAACCTTGGCCTGTCTGGAGCAGTGTCTCGGGTGTAAAGGAAAAACCGGGTATTTGCGTGTCAAGGTACAGCGTTAGAAGGCTGCTAGATTGAGCGCGCGGTCCCAGGATGGAGGTTTTTCGCTCAACTTGGGAGGCCATATTGGCGCCGGCAGGACGCGTCCAGCTGGTTAATTCCCCAACGGAGCGTCTAACCTTGCGCAGGGCGGATTTGAACGGTCCCCAAAGTGAATTTACCGAAGCAGCAGGATCTCAAATCAACGAGGACTTGTTCGACCTGGGAGTACTATCATTTTCTAGTGGAGAGAGCCTCAGCCTGTGGGCAACAGCCGCAGACGCCTCGCCCCGAATGCGGCGCAGTAATTCAGGCGAACTGGCGTGGCCGACGCATTCCGGATGGACGCAAAATCACATGAGGATCGATCGCCCGGGCCGGGTTGGCAAGAACGGCCGTGAAGTTAAAATGCCCAGGTTCAAAAGCGCTATTTCGAAGCCGTAGGGGCGTCCTGCAGAAGAGACGGAGAGGCAACAGCTCAGCGATTTCATTTGTTGGGTGTCCGCACGCTCAACGGCAAAGAAGTTGCTCGCAACACATTCATTTTGGCGCAGACACCAAACGGACCATTAGCCTCGATGCTCGGCTCGATGTGGGCCAGGGCGCCAATTCGTCGTTACTTGCCACCAGGCAAGGATATTAGGCGCCTCCTATGCCCTTTGGCACGGACAGTGCCTTCGGCCTTTATTTCAAGGACGGCACTCGCCTAGTCACGGGATGAGACTTTGGTCGTTCACCTAACTGCTCTTCGTCGTTTGACCTGGCACACCCATTCCAATCCCAGGTCTTAGGATGTCGGGTCCTGACGCATGCGGTTCTGGTTCTCCCGCCATATGCTCATGCTCATCCGGCAACCCCATCCTTGGCAGTTTATCGCGCAAGTCACCTTTAGGGCGCTGGAGGCGCGGCAGAAGTTCGTGCGAGTCCCCGATGGCCCATCCGGCTAGAGCAATCGTCACAAGCCCGAAGATAATCGAGTTTAAAGCCACGGCATCTATCTGCGGGTATCCCAAAACCTGCGGCGCGATGAAAAGCCATGCGCCCAACCCGGCAATGCACCATTCCTTCCAGCGAGCAAAACCCGAGAGCTCCGACAACCCCAAAAAAATCAGCAAAGCACCGCAGATCCACGAACTCCAAAGCAATTCGACACCGCTGGGAATAGCGGCGGTTGATGCTTGCATTACTGTCAAAAACCACGGAGAAACAAAAAGCCAGGTACCGACAAGAGCTGTACCCCAATCTTGCCAATGTTCCTTTTTCATGAGACGTCTCGCATCATCATGTTGCAAGACTAATGTCCTGCTATGTGACATCGATGATCTTGACCAAGATCAAAGGGATGCCTCCCAATTCCGGCGGACAAGTTGAGAGTATTCCGGCCAGCGTTGGCCGCAGCGCTGAACGCCATTGATGAGAATAATGTCGGTCACTCATCAGTACTCACTTGCATGCATGATTGTTAAGACCCGTTGCGTAAGCATTTTATCGAGCGGGTCCGGTGATGCCATGCTGAGTGTCAAGTCATAATAGTCAATTTTCCAAAAATATGTTTCACCATCAAACTCAAATGAGCCGAAATCGTGCTCATGATAGGGATCATTATGATTGGTGAACTCGCAGAATGTGCGAACTCTCTCCAGTAAAGCTTCCAAGGCTGGATGACTTTGGACCTTGGGGGTTATCAGCCAGCGTCCCCGGCGGGGATGATGCCGCACCTCATCGTTTAGCGCGCGAATCCGAGCCACCCTCCAACTGGTCACAATCGTCCTCCGGCGGTTGAGTGGTAAGGCGTCGTCAGCTCTGTAGCCGCATTGGATGAATGTGCCTAAATGCGGAAGGTTTCATGTGAGTTCGACCTTCCAGGCGCCTTTGCCGCCATGCGTGAAAACATCTCTCAGCGGACATTCAGCAGGTCTACGTCGCCCCGACAGTCGTAGATAATCTAGGCGTGTTAAATCGTCATGACATCCCAGCTTGTTATTCCTTATACTGGCTTTAAAAACTTAGGTGATCCGAAGTCCGGATGCTGGTCATAGTGGCGGGGGTAGAGGTTGGAACACATTGACCTGCTGGCAGCTTATCAGGGTGCGTCCGACCAATTTCGACACGGGTTTAGGTGGGGCGTCATGAAATCATCATCCAAATAGAGATTGGATTTGCTAGGCTGAGAACCGGGGCTTGCTCTCAAGGGGGATTTCTGTGCGCCTGAAACCTTTATATCGTTCGGTTTCTGTAGTGATTTCGACTGCGTTAGCGGCGATGCAGGTATCGGCGACACCCTATGCAGCGATAAATACCGCACCCGGACCTGGCATTAGGCCGTACATGACCGGGCATGATGCAGAGCCTCATCTTTCCCATCGCCAGATCGTTGCATTGCTACGTCAGCACATCAAATACATCTTTGTGCTTTACCAGGAGAACAGAAGCTTTGATTCGTATTTTGGGACATTTCCAGGTGCAGACGGCTTATTCAGCCAACCTCCAGCGCAGACGCCTGGATTTTATCAGCGAATAGTCAATCTCAATGGAACAGTTTCGCAAATTCATCCGTTTCGTATAGGACCTGGACAGGATGCGGCCGATACAGACGATGTGGATCATTCTCATCCGATGATCGTGGAGAAGATGAACTTCGTGAACGGCCGGCCGCGGATGAACCGATATGCCGAAAGCGAGGAGGAAAAATATTTTCAGAACGGGGCGCCCACGCTCATGGCCAAGCAGTTCGGAGAACTCACAATGGCTTATGAGGATTGTAATACGGTACCATTTTTGTGGCGCTTCGCCGATCGCTTTACCCTCATGGACCACATTTTCCAGCTGGTAACAGGACCTTCCACGCCTGGAAATCTTGATATCATTGCGGCTCAGACAGGGGTTACACAGTGGATTGAACATCCTGAGCAGGGTTACGCAGGGAATGGCGCATCGGGCCCGGGAGAACCAGTTGTCAATGATTCAGATCCGTTTTGGGGATCTCCTTATGACTGGCAAAGGAAGGTACCGGTAAATCCTTACGATTTTGGCGGCGATTACCAAACGACAGTGCAATACAATCAAACCTACGCCTCTTTACCATTGACGCTTGCCGGCAGAAGTTTGGCTGATGTGGCAAAGGATGACGCACTACCACAGGAAGATCTGGGTGATGTTAGGGGTGACATTGCGGAAATTACCGCCACGGGGCATATGCCAATAGCATGGCGCTGGTATGAAGAAGGGTTTGATCATGAGCCAAAGGACAGTGTGGACCCAGTAGATGCGTCAGGCCTGCATGCATCCTACATCACGCATCATAACGGCCCACAATACTTTGGATATGTTTCAAATAACCCCAAGATGCGTGGAAACTTGCGCGGTCTAGGAGACTTCTTTCGTGACGTAAAAGATGGACGGTTGCCGATGAAGGGAGGTGTCTTTTATGTAAAGGGAGGATACGGGAATATCGCCGGGCTTAGACCGGTTGACCCTCATGCACAGGACGTTTTTGTGGGTGACGACGATCACCCAGGATATTCTGACGCCATGATTTCTGAAGCTATGGTCGCCCGTGCGGTCGATGCGATAGCTATGAGTCGTTACTGGAAGCAGAGCGCAATTATTATCACCTGGGATGATTCTGAGGGCGATTATGACCATGTTCCACCACCATTGCTCGCAACGCACCCTGATACCGGTGTATTGAAAGCGACTGTGCCGTTATCCGATGGTCCACGTGTACCGCTAATCGTCATCTCGCCTTTTGCCCGAGTACACTATGTTGATCATAGCGTTGGCAGTCACGCATCAGTGGTAAAATTTATTGATCACGTTTTGGGATTAATTCCACTTGCCAAGCTTCCGAATGAACTTGCTGCGCGCAAGCTCGGGGAAAAAGTGGAGCACGAAAAATACCTAGGGCCACAAGATGCGTTGACACCGGAGGTCAATGATCTAACTAGCGCATTTGATCCGGCCCGATTGAGTGGACGGATAAAGCCACTACCCGCAAGTTACGCGATAATACCCTTGAAGCTCGTCGATACGCAGCCGTCAGAACTGTCCGGTCTCTATGGTTGTAGGCAGGTTGGCATTATTCCTACGGACAGACAACTTGGGATTCATAACGAGATCCCCATGGATTTTAATCCGCGTCCAAAGACTGAGCCGTCGTCGTACTGATCGACATGAAGGCAAAAGGTTTGGCGGGGGACAGGTGCTCACACTGGTCGGCAGAGGATGAGTATTTTCTGCAATTATATCGTTAGATCGGTGCTGTCTAATGCCTTCGCCGATTTCGCTGCCTTTTGAGGTGCTTTTCGGTGGGAGCTAGGTCAGGGTGATCATGTCGAGCTATGTGGTGGTGCGGATAGGCACAGGCTCACTTTATGGCGCGTGGTTGATTCTGTCGTGATTGCTTGCATGGGGCAGGGTCTTGGGCGTTAGGCTGTCCACTCGGGAGGCTGCGTCTTAGGGTGTGCAGAAAATAGAGGCTCTAAGAAGGCGTTGGTTCTACTCTATGTACGGGTATCGGAACCCGGTGGGCTGCCGGTAGCGCCTCGGAGCATTCTTACCAGCTGTCGTCCTATTTCCGCGGGAGGATGGCCACCTTGGTGGTACCAGAACTTGGTACCATTCAACGCCGTTAGCAGATGCAGGCGGAATATCTTGGGATCGACCGTGTCTGGAATGGTGATATTTTCCACCAAAATGGCGAACATGCGCTCATAGCCGTCGCGTTGAGCCGTGAGTTGGTGCCGTACGCCATCGGCAATCAGCGGGAAAATGGGTGCGATGACGCCCATGAAAGCATTTGCACCATTGAGCGCTTCGCAGTGTGCCGCCGCAGCTTCTTCAAGACGCTGCCAGGGATCATCAATGCCATGTATCGCCGTTCGAACGGCTTCTGTCATCATGTCGACGGCCGCGGCATGGACTGCAATGAATAGCGCTTCTTTCGAGGGGAAATGATAGTAAATTGAACCGGCCAAAACACCTGCCTCGGCGGCTACATCGCGCATGTTGGCGCCTTGAAAGCCGTAGGAGCTGAACTGGCGCGCGGCGGCCTCGAGAATTTGCTGCCGCTTATTTCGGCTTTTGGCATCTTCCGCCAGCGGTGTCCTACCATTGCGCTTCAAATATTCCTCCCACGGCGGCAGGCAGGGCCTTTGCCCCGCCGCGCACTTGCCGACTTTATCCAGCTTGTTTATAACCTCCCTAACGTTTGTTCAAGAGACACCAGAATCCCGGGGGATCCTCGCCTGAGGTGTAACTTGGGCTGGCCAAGCTACTTACAGGAGGTCCTGTGACCGTCTTTTTTGCGCCCCTTGATGACATGTACTTCGCTGCCGTTCGGCTCGCCGGATTCTCAGACATCACAGCCTTGCCAGGGGGAGAAGAGCTTACTGAGGAACTGCTCAAAACGATTTTGGAAGAGGGCGGAAAATTCGCGGCGGGAGTACTTGCTCCGCTTAATCGTGCCGGAGATTTGCAACGCTCCCGGCTGGTGCAGGGTGTGGTGCACACGCCGGACGGATGGTCAGATGCATATCGCGCATTTGTTGATGGCGGCTGGAACGCAGTGCCTTTCGGCACCGAGCATGGTGGCCAAGGCCTACCCTGGCTAGTGGCGACGGCTTTGCAGGAGATGTGGCATGCGTCCAACATGGCATACGCACTCTGTCCCATGCTTACACAAGCGGTGGTTGAGGCCCTTAGCCATCATGGGTCCCCCGAAGTAAAAGCACGCTTCCTTCCAAAGCTCGTCTCAGGTGAGTGGACCGGGACTATGAATTTAACGGAATCGCAGGCTGGGTCCGATCTCGCCGCTATCCGTACGCGTGCAGTGCGCGAAGGTGATCATTATCGAATTTCAGGTCAGAAAATCTTCATCACCTATGGTGATCACGAGATGACTGAAAACATCATTCATCTCGTGCTTGCTCGTCTACCGGACGCGCCAGCGGGCGTGAAAGGAATTTCTCTCTTTGTTGTGCCCAAATACTTGGTTGGCAAGGATGGTAAGATCGGAGAGCGAAATGATCTACGCTGCGTATCTCTTGAACATAAAATGGGGATACACGCGAGCCCAACCGCTGTGATGTCGTATGGCGAGAATGGCGGAGCTTACGGACTTTTGGTTGGTGAGGAAAACAAGGGGCTCCAATACATGTTCACCACCATGAACAATGCTAGACTAGCCGTTGGGCTTGAGGGCGTTGGCGTCGCCGAAAGGGCACTGCAGAAGGCAGCGAGCTTTGCTCGCGAACGCGTTCAGGGCCGTGATGCAACGACAGATAGCCCACTCCCGGTCACCATAATTCATCACCCCGATGTTCGTCGGATGTTGCTGACGATGCGCTGCTTGACGGAAGCAAGTCGTGCACTAGCCTACTTTGCAGCGGCAAAGCTCGACATAGCCAAGCGGCACCCTGACCTCACTGAACAAATGAGAGCGCGATCAATTGTTGATCTGCTGATACCTGTGGTGAAAGGCTGGGGATCTGAAGTGGGATCCGAAGTCGCCTCGCTTGGCGTTCAGGTACATGGAGGGATGGGGTACATCGAAGAAACTGGTGTCGCACAATTCATGAGAGACGCTAAGATTGCAGAGATCTATGAAGGGACAAATGGCATACAGGCCAATGACCTTATTGGGCGCAAACTCACGCGCGATGGTGGTGAAACCGCGCGGTCATTCATCTCCGAAATGCAGTCTCTTGATTGGAAACCTGCAAGTTCAAATGAAAACTTGACCAGGCTGCGCACCGCCCTCACAAGCGGAATAGCTGCCTTGAATGAAGCAACCGATTGGATCCTGGCGCGTACGGTAGAAAGTCGATCTGATGCAGCGTCTGGCGCAATGAACTATCTACGGCTATGGGGTACTGTAACCGGTGGTTGGCTTATGGCCAAATCAGCGCTGGAGGCCACGTCTGACCTAAGACGCGAAGTCGGAAATCCAAAGTTTCTAAAGGCTAAAGTGTTAACCGCACGCTTCTATGGAGAACACATATTGCCAAGGGCTGAGGGCCTTAAGGCCGCAGCTACGGCCGGAGCCGGTACCCTAATGGCAATGGATAACGACGCGTTCTGATCTAAGAACGATTTAGGAGAAAGCTGTGTCCGACATCGCAACTTCCCGACAAGGCAAAGGCCTCGGGCTAGAAGGGCAGACGTCTTTTAAGATCCGTAACAAACTTAGATTTATTACGGCGACAAGTCTTTTTGATGGACACGACGCCGCAATTAATATCATGCGACGAATTCTTCAGGCCTCGGGCGTGGAAGTAATTCACCTGGGTCATAATCGTTCGGTGGACGAAATCGTAACAGCGGCGATACAGGAAGACGTACAAGGTATCGCAATCAGCTCCTATCAAGGAGGTCACATCGAATATTTCAAGTATGCCGTGGACCTCTTACGAGAGAGAGGCGCGTCTCGCATTAAGTTGTTTGGTGGTGGCGGAGGTGTGATCACCAAAAGTGAGATAGAGGAACTCCATTTCTATGGAGTTGAGCGGATCTACTCCCCGGAAGACGGTCAGCGTATGGGTCTCCAAGGTATGATCGACGACATGATCAGTCGAGCTGATTTCGATCCAACAGACAAGAGTACTGTAGACATCAGCGCACTCGCGTCTTCTGGGTGGAGTGGGCTGTCAAGATATATTTCCCTTCTGGAGTCTGGGAAAATTGACTCCAGGGCACTCGTTGCACAACCCGGTTCCAAGCGCCGTATCATGCCCGTACTCGGCGTCACTGGAACTGGGGGCTCGGGAAAATCCTCATTGACCGACGAGTTGGTTAGAAGATTCCGCTTGGACAGTGAAGAGTTTAAAATTGCGATTCTGGCCATTGATCCATCAAAGCGGAAGACGGGTGGTGCCTTATTGGGTGATCGCATTCGTATGAATGCTATTAATGCGGCCCAGATCTACATGCGTTCAATTGCTACGCGTGAATCTGAAAGCGAGGTTCCGAACTTCATACCGGGTGCAATAGAGGCGTGCAGGGCGGCCGGCTTTGATTTGGTTATTGTGGAGACGCCCGGTATCGGCCAGGGTAATGCGGCTATATCCGATATTTCTGACGTATCACTCTACGTAATGACACCAGAGTTTGGTGCGGCTAGTCAGCTTGAAAAGATTGACATGTTGGACTTTGCAGACGTCGTTGCGATCAACAAATTTGACCGCAAAGGTGCTGAGGATGCTCTGCGCGATGTGTGCAAACAGGTTCAAAGAAACAGGAAGGCTTTTAATGTGCCTTCCGAAACCATGCCTGTGTACGGGGCCATCGCCGCGAGGTTTCAGGATGATGGCGTAACGGAACTTTACCTTGAGCTGCGTCATAGACTTGCGGAAAGGAGCCCCGCTCTCCCGCCAAGCAGATTCAAAGGGCGGTCCAAGCATGTACCGTCAACACGGCCGCCAATCCTGCCACCTGGACGCCAGAGGTATTTAGCAGAAATAGCGTCAGCTGTACGTGCCTACCATGGCGGAATTGCTTCGCAGGCACATCTGGCGAGGGAAATTCAGCAACTGAGTGCCGTCACGCGGATGCTTGAGGCTAAGGGTGGTGACGCCTCGGCACTCCGCCCGTTGTTAAGCGAGCGCAAAGCCCGTCAGAACCCGGCAGTCCGAACGATGCTTGAGGCTTGGCCTAAGGTGCAGGCAGCGTACTCGGGCGACGAGTACGTGATGCAAGTGCGTGATCGGGAAGTTCGCGTTCGCCAAATCAGTACTACTTTATCTGGGACCAAAGTACGAAAGGTTGCGCTACCCCGCTATGAGGACCACGGAGAACTATTGCGTTGGTTGATGGCCGAAAATGTTCCGGGCATGTTTCCGTACACTGCGGGCGTGTTTCCCTTTAAGCGCGAGGATGAGGATCCAACACGTATGTTTGCGGGAGAGGGGGATCCATTTCGCACAAATGCCAGATTTAAGTTTCTTTCCAAAGAGTCCGAAGCAAAACGGTTATCCACGGCCTTTGACTCAGTGACTTTATATGGCTGGGATCCCGACGAGCGCCCCGATATATTTGGCAAAGTCGGAAATTCCGGAGTGTCCATTGCCACGCTGGACGACATGAAGGTCCTGTATGACGGCTTCGATCTATGTTCGCCTACAACATCGGTATCAATGACGATCAATGGGCCCGCGCCGATGTTGCTGGCAATGTTTTTCAATACCGCTATTGATCAGCAAATAGAACAATTTAAGAGATCAAATGGAAGGGGCCCCAACAAAGAGGAGGAGGGAAAGATCCGGGCCTATACATTGGAAGCAGTTCGAGGAACGGTACAGGCAGATATACTGAAGGAAGATCAGGGCCAGAACACCTGCATATTTTCAACGGAATTTGCGCTCAAAATGATGGGTGACATACAGGAGTATTTTGTTAAGAACAGAGTACGTAATTTTTACTCAGTCTCGATTTCCGGTTATCATATTGCAGAAGCTGGCGCGAACCCCATCTCACAGCTCGCATTTACGTTGGCAAATGGCTTTACATTCGTCGAGTCGTACCTGGCGCGGGGTATGCATGTAGATGACTTTGCGCCGAATTTGAGCTTCTTTTTTTCCAATGGGATGGATCCCGAATACTCTGTCATCGGTCGAGTGGCACGACGCATTTGGGCAGTTGCGATGCGTGACAGGTATGAGGCAAATGAACGTTCTCAAAAACTGAAATATCATATTCAGACATCTGGGAGATCCCTGCACGCACAAGAGATGGACTTCAACGATATACGCACAACCCTTCAGGCGCTGATTGCTATTTATGATAATTGCAATAGCTTGCATACAAATGCCTTTGATGAGGCGTATACAACGCCAACAGAAAATTCAGTAAGGCGGGCGATGGCAATTCAGATGATAATTAATCGCGAGTGGGGTCTTGCGAGGAACGAGAATGCTAATCAGGGCTCGTTTATCATTGAGGAATTGACGGATTTGGTAGAGGAGGCCGTATTGAAAGAATTTGATCGTATCGCGGATCGCGGCGGGGTTCTTGGAGCGATGGAAACGGGCTACCAGCGCGGGAAAATTCAGGAGGAAAGCTTATATTACGAGCACAGGAAGCATGATGGATCTTTGCCAATCGTTGGCGTGAATACCTTTATAAATCCTGAGCCCGAGACTGTTGCTCCGCCCAAGCTCCAGCGATCAACGATTGAAGAAAAGTACGGTCAAATCAGAAGGCTGGGCCAATTTAAGAAGAGTAACGCAGATGTGGCCCCGATTATGCGAGAGAAACTACGTCAAGCGGTCATCGAAAATGGCAATGTCTTCGAGGTGTTGATGGATGCTGTTCGCGTGTGCTCCCTTGGACAGATCAGCGAAACGTTGTTTGAGGTGGGCGGTCAGTATAGGCGCAATATGTGATGATTTTAGAAGTGATGCGGGCGATTGACGCCGCTGGACTGGCGCATAGAGGGACAGTGCAGCTTGAGGATGACGAGCAACGCGAGGGACTCAACGCAAGAAGCCTTGTCCTTGTCGGCTTTAGCGGCGATCAAGGGTGGGATGCCTTTACAGCATCTGCGGAGTGGCATCAGGGTGAGGTGGACGCACTTGACCGCTGGTCGTGCCGAGTGATTGGAGGTATTGCGCGGGAGGTTGGGGCGAAGGCTCTGTTTCCATTTGAAGGGCCACCCTGGTGGCCGTTTCAAAAGTGGGGGCTCAGGGCGGAGGCGGCCTCTGCATCTCCCATCGGCATACTGATGCACCCCAAGTGGGGACTATGGCATTCCTGGCGCGGCGCGCTTGCCTTTCAGCTGAACCTGCATGCGCCGGAACCGGCAATTAGTGTCAGTCCATGTGAAACCTGTGAGGGAGCACCGTGCTTAACCGCGTGCCCCGTACATGCATTTGCTGACGCAGAGTATGACGTGACGCGTTGTTTGAGCTTCCTGGAAGGGATAGATGGCAAACGCTGTATGACCGCTGGCTGTATGGCGCGTCGGGCCTGCCCAGTTGGCATCGAATATCGCCATCTCGGCGAACAAGCCAGATTTCACATGAAAGCTTTTCTCGAAAGTCAGCGGCGATCATAGTCTGAAGCTGCCCAGCTACTAATTATTTTTTGCATTTCGCTTAGTCCGTCTGTCAGCGCTGCAGGTCCCGGTTGCAGTATAACTGCGGATTTAATCTCGTGCATTTGACCGTTGCGCACTGCCGGTATCTCCGAGAATCCTGGTCGTTGACGCACTACAGACGGCTGAAATCGACGACCGCACCATGAGCCAACAATTATGTCAGGGGCGGCGATTACAACATCTGAAGGGGTAACTATACGACTTTTAGCGGCAGGTTGCCTGGCGCACTCTGGGAAAATGTCGACGCCACCGGCAATTTCAACCAGTTCCGAAACCCATCCAATTCCCGATATTAAGGGATCCGGCCATTCCTCGAAAAACACCTTTGGACGTGCTGCTAAAGAATTCGCTTGCATCTTCACACAGTCAATATGGTGCTGAAGTTCTTTAACAAGCGTATCTGCTCTTGCACTCGCTCCCACCATGGCTCCCAATAGGGATATCATATCCAGAATGCCTGATACTGTTCGCTGGTTAAATGCGTGAACGTGTAGACCTTGACGAACAAGATCCGCGACTATGTCAGCCTGTATGTCAGAAAATGCTAGGACCAAGTCCGGATTTAGACCAAGAATTTTTCCTGTATCTGCCGAAGTGAACGCACTTATTCTGGGCTTTTCGCGACGCGCTTGCGGTGGTCGTACCACGTACCCAGAGATTCCAACTATGCGATCTTGCTCACCCAAAAGGTAAAGCACCTCCACAGTCTCTTCGGTCAGGCAGATAATTCTATCGGGAGGATGCATGAGAGTGGACAGCTTTTAATCTACGAAATGTGACGTGACTTCCGCCTAGAAGGCGTTAGTACAGTATTCAATTATGACGGAGGGCTCAAATATAGAAGACCTTTATGGATAAAAATAGTGCAGCTTCCCAGCATGTATACAAGAAGCGGAGTTGAATTCACATTCACCAATGCAAATCAAATCTGATGAAGTAACCCGTGTTCGGTAATGCGGTTCATGTCGTGCGTTATAGATTGACCCTTCGCGAAATCTGCGTTGACGAATTCTTGTCGTCTAACGCCGAGGTATGGCAGGCAGAGACGTGAGTGCATCTTCGGGTCCCATAATTCCGGCTGGTCCGAAAGGCGGACCGGCTGGACATGATGACGGATCTTCCCAGGAGATTTATACCTGTTCAGAGGGGATGTTCATGACTTGGTCGGGGTGGCCTTAGGACGGTTCGTTCGGCGCTGCTTCTGGCGTGCTTCGCGCTTGCTTTCTTCCTCATCTAACCGCCGACGAGCCCGTCTGAACGCATCGTCAATTGCAAAGCGTACGTCCGCTTGGCGTGGATCAAGTTGCCCAATTGCGGGGGATGCTTCGACTTGAAGGCCCCCGGGTAGCGAAAATGTCAATGTTACCTGGAATGGCTCGCCTTTATGATGGTGGCCATTCGGCGCTCGCACTAACAAGTTACAATTGATAATTCTGGGGTACCGGTCAAGTAAAACGCTGAGCTGCTTTTCAATTATGTTTTTGATGCTGTCGGGCAGCTCAAAGCCATTTACTTCGAGGTGAAATGGAATAGTCATTTTCGTCCTCCGTGCGATCACTATGCGACCATCTTTCATGGCTGTATTGACCGCGCTCAAAAAACCTCGGGCGGTAATGCGCTATGCAACCAAGATCGCATTGGAAGAAAATGTGCGCGACAGAGGTCTTGAAGTCATAGCTCAAAGCGTTCAGCTAATGCACTCCTGGGTGGACGATGTGGATTTGGAGATGGGCTGGAGAGATCCCCACAAGAGCTTTCGGCTGCTGCGAGGTTGGTTGCACGTGTTGCGTGATAGTCTTCCTTTATCAGACGTTGGTAATCCATCGGCCCAGCTTCCACTTATAGTGCGGGAGCCACTTTCTAGCAATGGAATCCGACGAAGGCGCATGTGCGCATGGACAGCGCAACATTTCTTCAACGACTTCACCCTGAAGTGTATCCTGGCCATTTAGAAATTCCGGCCCGAGCAGCAGCCTCGCTATACTCGGTGCTTGGCTCGCGCATTGGAGAGGACGAGGTTAATAGGCTGATGCACGCATTACCTTATGGCATGCGGGAATTGCTTTCCGCTCGCCAAGTTCCTGAAGAATTCAGATGACAATTTGGCTCAGTTGCTTTCAGACCCCAAATAACTGCTGTGTGCCGGAGACTTCAAGGAGCGCCCCGCATTTCACTGAGAATCCGTTTTGGATTGTTCTTTTGGTGCAAAGTTCCGCTGTACAAAGTGATCACGCATCTGCTGAGACATGCGACCTGTAGCATGAGCGCGCTGTTCGATGGTGTGCTCATTGGACCTGATTTGGTCTTCGGAGTTAGGTATCTGCTTATATGAGGATCAGGCTGAATTTACGTCCTGTAGCAGCACTTACGTTTTAGCTAGGATTCCATTTGGACTGTGAAGACTAAATCTTAGGGTTCTTGACACTGATGGCAAGTATGTGGCGATGCGAACGTAACCAAGTTCTCTGATAAGTGAATTAATTTACGTAGCACTTCTGCATTCGTAACGTCATTTGAGAATTGCGAAGGGCACTGTTAGTACGATCTGCAACTTCAACTTTATAAGGAGCGGAGAAGTCCAATAATAAGCCTGATGATCTACACCGAAAATTGCTTTGCGCAAAAAACACCAGCGAAAATGCGATAGTCAAAGTTCGCCTCCAGACAGGTTAGCGCTTCCTTATGCTGGCGGTTGGTTGGTAACCCGGATTCGGAGAGATGCGATAGAGCGGCTTGGATGGGCAATAAAGTGGTTGCGAGAGCGGTACTGCAGCCAAGGGGAAAGTATCGCGTGCTAGGATGCATGAGGGGGCCCATCTTCCTGACTTAAATTTATCTTCTATTTGCAGACAAAAGGGGTTGCGAGATATACTTTAGTCGGATCCGCGTAGAGCCATTAGAAATATTTATCGATGACTTTAGAACAACTTCGAATATTCGTTGCCGTGGCTGAGCGCGAACATGTTACGCGCGCGGCGGAAGCTCTCCACCTAACACAGTCCGCACTTAGTGCGGCGATACGGAACCTTGAGGCGCGGTATGACGTGGTACTGTTTAGAAGAGTTGGTCGCCGGATAGTTCTTACGGAAGAGGGTAAACTTTTTTTGGACGAGGCCAAGGCTGTATTGGCTCGAGCATCGGATGCTGAACATATTTTAGAAGAGTTTAGCGGGCTAAAGCGCGGTAGGCTTACTATTCAGGCCAGTCAAACCATCGCGAGCTATTGGTTGCCGATGAGATTGGCAGCTTATCGTAAGGCCTATCCCCAAATTGAGGTAAAGCTTCAGGCTGGTAACACACAGCAAGTCGCACGAGCCGTAGTTGAGGGGAGGGTTGATGTCGGATTTGCCGAGGGCCAGATTGAAGATCCAGCTTTTGAAATAGCAAGGGTTGGGGCGGACAGGCTTGTTGTAGTGGTGGCTGCGGCACATGGATGGGCCCGGCTGAAGCGCTTGCATGCTAAAGAGTTGATTTCCGGCGAGTGGGTGCTGCGTGAGCCTGGTTCAGGAACAAGGTCTGAATTTGAGTCAGCGCTTCGGGCACGGGGAATAGAGGTTGGTAAACTTACTGTGGCTCTCGAACTTCCATCTAACGAAGCGGTATGTGTGGCTGTGCAGTCAGGGATTGGTGCCACGGCTATATCGGAGCTGGCTGTATCGGCGGAGCTCAGGTCTGGCGCGCTTGTTCGGGTGCCCTATAGGTTGCCGGAACGAGAGTTTTATGCAGTTCGCTTGAGGGGGCGCTATTATTCGCGGGCGGCAAAGGCATTTATGACAGTAGCTACGGGAACCTAGTTCGTCAAAATTGAGCATTTCATCTGACCTAAGCGGTTTGCACTTAGGAATGGCAGGAATCATAAAAACGGAGGTTGGCGCCTTTATGGGGTAAAGATTCTTGACTTGTAGCGCGAGCCATATGTTCGTGTCTGCATTGCTTGGATTGACGTAGGATACCACTTCAAAAATGCCAGTTGTCGGAACCACGTCGATCATGCGCTTGAACCAAGTCCACAAATGGAGTCGGCTGGGTGCGCATGCTGCTAACTAAATTAGTGATAACGCCGCAGACATCGTCCGTCGTAGATCACAACATATGAATAGTATTCATTCGGTCGCCACGATGGAAAGTGCTATTCGAAGGCGCTACCTGATCTGAGTCCGAGTTTTCGGAAAATTATCGCGGCAGGGCAGAACTTCGTAAACGCAGCCTGTAGCATGTTGAGACCGGCAAATGCGCTAAGTAGAAGCCACCAAGGAGAAATCACCTGGGACAGTATAAGCCCAAGGAGAACAACAAATCCCGCAAACGCGAGGACTGCACGATCGATGTTCATAATATCTCCTGTTATCGAGTGCGTGTTAGGCGATGGATGCCCAATGCCTGCATGATCCAGCGTTCGTAGAAAGGCTCACTTTCACCTTTCCGCATCTTCCGCAGGTAATATTTTTCGAACGCTTGCTTTGCGTAATGAACCCATACGCCTTGTGACGACCAGTTGACATTGCGTGGTGGTATTTGGGGTTCTGCAACAAAGGCGATTCCTCTGTCGCCAAAGTCTGCCAGGCAGACGGCGTTCCAAGTTGCTTCAGCGTCCGGAGTAACTCCCCGCAGCAACGCTCCGACATTATGTGTGGCTGCCGTCACCATAGATTCAATCATAAATCCGGTTTTAGGTACGCCAACTGGCACGGGAGTAGGGCCGGTTGGGGCAATCGCAACGCAAACTCCAATCGCAAAAATGTTCTGGAACGACGGGTTGCGTTGTCCTCGATCCACAAGCACAAATCCGCGTGCATTAGTGAGCCCATCAATTCCATATACTGCTCTTACTCCGCGAAATGCCGGTAGAATCATAGAATAGGAAAACGGCAAATCAAAAGACGCCCTTATTTTACCGTCCTCGGCTAACTGGTCCACCAACATATTTTGGGGGTTCACGCTTTTAATTGTGGCGTTAGTGATCCACTTGATGTGACGCTTTCGGAGCTCACTTTCGAGTAGTCCTTTGGTGTCCCCTACGCCATCTAATCCGAGGTGGCCAATATACGGTTCTGGAGTAACGAAGGTCATGGGCACCTTGTGGCGCAGACGTTGCCTTCGTAGTTCAGTATCCAGGATAAAAGCGAATTCGTAGGCGGGTCCAAAGCACGACGCTCCTTGGCTAGCGCCCACTACAATGGGGCCAGGATCTTTGATGAAGGCCTTAAGAGCGTTACTCGCCTTTTCCGCGTGGTCGACATGGCATATCGAGTGTGTGAAGCGGTCTGGTCCAAGTCCATCGACTTCATCGAACGCGAGGTCTGGGCCAGTGGCGATAATGAGATAGTCATATGGCAGTGATGTCCCATCCGTAAGCTCTAGGAAGTTCTTCTCCGGATGTAAGCGCTTTCCACCTTTATCTATATACCTGATATTCTTTCGGCTCATGACTTCCGGGAGTGAAACTTCTATGTCAACTTTGGACCTCCATCCTGCAGCCACCCAGGGGTTTGAAGGCACGAAATGGTATGTTGGCCCTTGGCCCACTACAACCAACTCGTCCTCAGACCTGAGAGCCGGCTTCAGTTCGTAGGCCATTAATGTCCCAGCTAGGCCCGCGCCGAGAATTACGATCTTTGCCATGCAAAATCTCCTGCATGCCTATTTTGGTCTGTGGCACGGCGCCTTCATTGATTGAACGCAAAAAGCGTCGCCGAATTCCCAAGCCATTATCAGCGCTTGACAATAAGTTCTATACGTCGTATATACGAATATATGAATATAAATATCGGCCAAATGCAACAGCAGGCAGCGGCTGCCGAGCAGCTTCTAAAGGCTGCTGCCAACCGTCACCGCCTGATGATTCTCTGCCAACTCGTCGAGGGTCCGCAGCCGGTCCATAGGTTGGCAGAGTTTCTTGACCTCAGAGACTCTACTGTTTCCCAGCATCTTACGTTGTTACGAAAAGACGGCCTTGTCTCTACTCGTCGTGATGGTCAAACGATTTGGTATTCGCTCACAAGTGAGCCCGGGAGACGACTCGTGGAAACCTTGTATGACATTTACTGCAATGAAGGCAGTAAATGTGCTGTGAAGGTAAAGATGCGTTCTAATAAGAGGGTGATGCGATGACAATAGTTAATCTCGAGCCGAATGAAGTCTCACGTATGCTGGAGGAGCGGAATATCTTATTGATAGACGTCAGGGAGCCCGCTGAGTACGAGGCGGAACACATCCAGGGGGCGTTCCTATATCCGCTGTCTTCGTTTGACCCGGAGATGATTCCGGTTCCCAATAATTTGATGGTAGTGTTTCAGTGCGGATCTGGGGTGCGTTCTGCAAAGGCTTTACAGGCATGCGAATCGGCCGGTCTTGCCTTTGAGCATCATCTCCGTGGTGGGATACAAGCCTGGAAGGCGGCGGGACTCCCGACCGTCAGTTTGGATCCTTCAACGGGAAGGGTGCGCGGCGCGCGCTAATTGGGCTATGTGGCACTGGCTGTCGATCCTTCTTATATCGCTTGGACTTATTGCCAAGCCTGCCCCGCACGTTTCGCCCAGAAGCGCTGAAATTTTTACATATGATGTACATGATGGCTGGATAACAGACGAGAAGCCGGTGTTCGCCACAGTGGAGAGTACAAATATTGTGCCAGCGCGAGCGCGGGTAAGCGGTACGGTAGCAGAAGTCAATGTTCGTCAGGGAGATCACGTAAGCTTGGGCCAGCAGGTTGCCCAGGTCGGTGACCCGAAGCTAGTTTTGGCTGTCCAAGCCGCTACCGCCCGGATGGAGGCGGCACGGGCGCAACTCGGTCAGGCTCGTGCAGATTTTCGGCGCGCAGTGGGATTGATGAAAGCTGACGCCATATCACAGGCTGCTTACGATGCTGCTAAAACTACGTTTGATGTTGCAAGCAAGACGCTCGCCGCACAAACTGCGTTGCGCGCAGAGGCAGAACAGCAGATGCGCGAAGGCCGTATTTTGGCTCCGGCAAGTGGAAGGGTTCTCACAATTTCGGCGACTGCTGGTACCGTCGTGATGGCGGGAGACAGTGTGGCTACCGTTGCCGTACAGAACTTTGTTCTGCGGCTGGAAGTACCAGAACGGCATGCACGCTTCCTTGCCGCCGGTGACAGAATTCGGGTAAATGGCGCGGATGTTGGCCTAGGTTCAGGCGTGAAATATGGAACGATTACGTTAGTTTATCCGCAAATTACCAATGGCTTAGTGCAGGCCGACGCCACCATTCCCGGACTAACAGACTATTACGTAGGTGAGCGTGTTCAGGTTTGGATTTCCGCGGGAAGACGCAGAGCGATTGTTGTTCCTTCATCCTACGTTTTTACGCGTGATGGCATAGACTATGTCCGCTTGCTACGGAAGTGGGGCGCAGAAGATGTGCCCATCCAAAGGGGGTTGCCACACCCTACTCCTACTGAACCAGATGGCTTGGAAATCTTGTCAGGTCTGCATAGCGGTGATCGCTTGCTTAAGCCGCTGTACGGTGATTAACCATGAAACTTGGTCTTTCCGGGCGGCTAACTCAAGCTACCATTTCTTCGAAACTTACCCCACTGTTTCTCATCGCCGCTCTAGTTGCTGGAATATTCGCTGTCTTCACGATACCGCGTGAAGAAGAGCCCCAAATTCATGTGCCGATGGTGGATATTATTATTCAGGCGAATGGCCTTTCTGCGGCCGACGCTGTGCAGCAGGTTACCAAGCCTGTGGAACAGATTGTTAAGGGCATAAGGGGGGTAGAACACGTCTACAGTCAGACGCAAGACAATCAGGTGATGGTCACTGCCCGCTTCTATACAGGAACAACTGTAGATCAGGCGGTGCTTCGAGTTCAGGCTCAGTTACGCGCGAATTACAACCGAATTCCCTTGGGCATACCGGAACCACTGATTGTAGCCCACGGCATCAGCGATGTTGCCATAGTTACGCTCACGCTGGTGCCTAAGCCCGGTGCCGCATCTCGTTGGAGCCCGCAGGCGCTCTACACGCTGGCCAAAAAGGTGCAGTCGCAGCTAGATAAAACTGAAAACGTCGGGTTGACCTATATATCTGGCGGAGCACCAGAGGAGATCAGCGTCGAACCGGATCCTGCTAAACTTGCTCTGTTTGGAGTAACGCTTCAACAACTTGAAGCAAAAATACAGGGCGCCAACCGGTCTGAACTGGCCGGAGAGATACGCTATCGCGACAAGGAAATGCAGGTCGTGGCGGGTAAGACACTCTCCGGAGTGCCGGATATTGGCCTGCTGCTGGTGGAATCGCGAGATGGAAGACCAGTGTATGTGCGCGACCTCGCGAAGGTCGTTGTCAACTCAAATCCCTCGAATAGTTACGTTTGGAATGTAGATAAATCAGGGGGGCATTGGGAGGCGGCGCCAGCCATAACTGTTGCGTTTGCGAAGCGACCAGGTTCAAACGCGGTGGTGGTAGCTGACAGTCTGATTAGGCGGCTTCATTCCATTGAAGGAACAATTGTACCGAGAGATATTTCTATAAAGGTCACTCGTGATTACGGGAAAAGTGCCAATGATAAAGCGAACGAGCTGCTCTTTCACTTGGCATTAGCCACTGTTTCAATTGTACTTCTAATTGGCATTTCTATCGGGTGGAGGGAGGCTGCGGTAACGGCTGTCGTCATCCCTACAACCATTTTGTTAACGTTGTTCGCCGCAAAGGTAATGGGATATAGCATTAATCGGGTCAGTTTATTCGCTCTGATCTTTTCAATAGGAATTTTAGTTGATGATGCAATAGTGGTAATTGAGAATATTTCTCGTCACTGGGAGATGGGTGACGGCCGTGGCCGCATGAGGGCGGCGATCGAGGCCGTTGCGGAAGTGGGTAACCCAACTGTAGTAGCAACGCTGACTGTTATCGCAGCCCTTTTGCCGATGCTATTTGTCTCAGGAATGATGGGACCGTACATGGCCCCCATCCCCGTGAATGCATCAGCCGCGATGCTCTTCTCGTTCTTTGTCGCCATGGTAATAGCGCCTTGGGCCCTGGTTAAATTCGCTGGGGATGACTCTCAGAGATCTTCTGCCGCGCACCATAAGGAAAATGCACTATCGCGTATCTATCGGCGGATGGCGTCACCGATTGTGTCGTCGAAGAAGAACGCGAAAAGATTTCTTCTGGCAGTTACAGTGGCAACGGTCGCGGTTTGCGGCCTTTTTTATACGGAGAACGTAACGGTTAAGCTTCTTCCCTTTGATAATAAGTCCGACTTGTCTGTCATGGTAGATTTGCGAGAAGGTGCCACCGTCGAAGATACAGCGCAGGCCTTGTTTCAGGTTGCGCATATAGCTGAGCAATTTCCCGAAGTACGGCAGATGCAGCTGTACGCGGGAACACCGGCACCGTTTGATTTCAACGGTCTCGTACGGCACTACTATATGCGCACTCAACCTGAGCTCGGGCAGGCATCTCTGCAACTTTTACCAAAGTCTGATCGCGATCGGGAAAGCCATACTATTGCCCTAGATTTACGCCGACGATTAGACGCTGCACAGTGGCCGAAGGGCACGTCAATTAAGGTTGTAGAGGTGCCAGCTGGTCCGCCAGTGTTGGCTCCGCTTCTGGCTGAGATTTACGGACCTGATATCAAAACTCGACGCGCAGTTGCGGAAGAAGTTGAGAAGCTTTTTAAGTCAGTGCCTTACATAGTTGACGTAGATAATTCCTTCGGGAGGTCTCGGCCGCAGTTAAGAATTGTTCCTGACGAGGACAAGTTAGAATATTTCGGGGTCCAAGAATCGGATGTCTATGACACCATAAGTGCCCTCTTTGGCGGACAGTTGGTTGGATATTCTCACAGAGGCACCGATCGTGATCCGATTCCAATTGTAGTTCGAGAACCCAAATCAGAACTTACCTGGAATCGGGTATTGGCGTCGACACCGGTACCGGCGAATTCCTTGCCGGGAAGCCGGAATGTAGTTGAACTCGGAGAGCTCGTGAATGTCCATGAAACAAAAGGGTCCCCGGTACTGTTTCGAAGAGACGGGCATTACGCGGACATGGTCACTGGGGATGTTGCGGGGGAATTTGAGTCACCAATCTATGGAATGCTCGCCGTTGACAAGCTGATTGCGAAGCACAATTGGGGGAATCTACCTCGACCAAGCATTCGCTTTCATGGACAACCAACAAATGAGTCCAGGCCGTCTTTGCTCTGGGATGGTGAGTGGGAGGTCACTTATGTGACGTTCCGTGACATGGGGGCGGCATTCATAATCGCAATTTTGGGTATATATGTTCTAGTAGTGGGGCAATTCGGCAGCTTTAAACTGCCGCTCGTTATACTAACCCCTATCCCACTCACTCTCATCGGAATAGTGCTCGGGCATTGGCTCTTCGGAGCGCCGTTTACTGCCACCTCCATGATTGGATTTATCGCGCTAGCTGGAATAATTGTGAGAAATTCAATTCTCTTGGTGGACTTTATTCGTCATGGTGCAGGAGAAAGTGGAAAGCCTCTTCGTGAGGTCTTGCTCGATGCTGGTGCGACGCGGTTTCGTCCGATTCTGCTGACGGCTTTGGCGGCGATGATCGGGGCTGCAACAATACTTAGTGATCCCATATTTCAGGGGTTGGCGATATCGTTGCTGTTCGGATTAGCCTCATCAACTCTGCTAACTGTACTGGTAATTCCTGCAATTTACGTGTGGCTCAGAGATGCGGATCAACCTGTGGTGACCAGGCCGGAGAACGGCTGATACGTCCGAGATGCATCAAAGTTGGCTGAATTTGAGGAGGCTAGTTTTGCCGTCCTAGAGAGCTCTGGAGAGATGCATGCGTGGGAATATGCAGATCGATTGGAGGCTGCGTAGGGGAAGCTCCGGCATTGGACAGATATGGATAGGACGTTGGCATGACGACCCTGCAGATGCTTCTGGCGGTGCTTTCAGGAAGTATTGTTGGACTGTCTCTTGGTCTCATCGGGGGAGGTGGATCAATACTGGCGGTACCGCTAATGATCTACGTAGTGGGAGTATCTTCACCGCATTTGGCTATAGGTAGCAGCGCGGTGGCTGTTGCAACAAATGCCTTTATAAATCTCTTCGGTCATGCTCGGGACGGTAATGTAAAGTGGCGATGCTCCCTGGTATTTGCGGGATTTGGAATTGCTGGTGCAGCTGTTGGTGCACAGGTCGGGAAAGCTGTTGACGGAAAAAGTCTGCTTTCCGCGTTCGGCGTTTTGATGGTTGTAGTGGCTGTACTTATGCTCTTGCCGCGAAGGGGCGGAGATGATCCTCATGTTCGGCTGGACTTGAGATCTGCAAAGAAGCTTGTGCCGGCTTTAGCGGGTACCGGCTTTGGAGTAGGAGCATTATCGGGATTTTTCGGCATTGGCGGAGGCTTTTTAATCGTTCCGGGCCTGGTGAGTGCGACCGCGATGCCACTTCTTAATGCAATTGGGTCTTCGCTTGTTTCGGTTGCCGCGTTTGGAGCAACAGCGGCAGTTAGCTACGCAGTGTCAGGTTTAGTAAGTTGGACTGTGGCAATCCTGTTTATTTTGGGCGGTGTGCTTGGAGGTGTTGCAGGAGTGCGGTTGGCACGGCGTCTTTCTGCCAGTAAGCGCGGGCTGTCATTAGTGTTCAGTGCCATTGTAGCGATCGTTGGGCTATACGTCATTGTAAAAGGTACGATGGGCTAGACTTTTATG
>JAJZGY010000085.1 GCA_021804785.1 Pseudomonadota bacterium
CTGCGTCATCTGCCACAGCGAATAGGCGGTGACGCTAAGGCCGAAGACCATGATGAGGCGCACATCGATGCGTCCGATGAGCCGGCCGACGAGATACATTGCAAGGAGGGTGCCGAAGCCCCGCGGTGCGGTCACAAGCCCGGTAAGGACGACGGGATATTGCAGCTGGTCCTGCAGCATCGGCGGCAGGAGGGCCAGGGTGGCGAAGAGCACGACGCCGATCAGGAAGATGAAGACGCTGGAGGCGACGAAATTGCGATCCTTGAAGAGTTCGGGGCGGATGAAGGGTTCGGCACTGGAGAACATATGGATGAGGAAGAGATAGATGCCGAGGCCGGCGATCACCGCTTCGGTGATGATTTCCGGTGAGGCGAACCAGTCCTTGAGCTGGCCGCGATCGAGCATGAACTGGAAGGCGGCAATGGCAAGGCTGAGGGCGGTAAAGCCGAAGAAGTCGAACCTGCGCGGTTTTGCCCGCCGGCTTTCGGGCATGGTCAGCAGCAAGAGAAAGAACGCCAGCACGCCGATCGGCAGGTTGATGTAGAAGACGTAGCGCCAGGTGTAATGCTGGGTCAGCCAGCCGCCCAGCGCCGGCCCCAGAATGGGCCCCACGGTGACGCCCATTCCCCAGATCGACATGGCGCGGCCATAATGCTCCGGCGGATTGATATCGAAGAGCACGGCCTGAGAGAGGGGAACAAGGGCGGCGCCGCCGATGCCCTGCAGGAAGCGGAAGAACACGATCTGTGGCAGCGTGGCGGCGATGCCGCAGAGGGCCGAGGCTGCCGTGAAGAGGACGATGGAGATGAGGAAGATGCGCCGCCGTCCGAACTGATTGGCCATCCACCCGCTCAAGGGAATGGTGATGGCCGCGGACACGATGTAGGAGGTGAGGACCCAGCCCATCTCCTCGCGGGTGGCCGAGAGTGTGCCCTGCATGTGTGGCAGGGCGACATTGGCGATGGTGGTGTCGAGCGATTGCATGATGGTCGCCAGCATCACCGCAAGGGTGATGACGCCGCGATAGGGAATATTCGCGTAATCGATGCGATCCTCTGCAGGTGCCGGGCTCGCGGCACCGACACCTCCGGGATCAAACTCGTCTGCAAGGATGCGCTCGTCTTCGTCGCGCATAGTTTCACCTACCAGGCAATTCCGTGACCGGTGTCGACCGTGACCTCAACGCTCATGCCCGCCGCAAGGGGGACGTTGGCCTTGTGTGCGTGGATGGACAGACGCACTGGCACTCTTTGCACCACCTTGACCCAATTGCCCGAGGCGTTCTCGGGTGGCAGCAGCGCAAAGCTTGAACCGGTGCCGGGGCTGAGGCTTTCCACCCGGCCGGTAAAACTGACATTGGGAAAGGCATCGACGGTGAAGCTCGCCTTGTCGCCGGGGCGCATATAGGTGAGATCGGTTTCCTTGTAGTCGGCCTGCACCCAGATATGGGTATCGGAGATGAGCGCAAATTGTGGTTTGCCGGCGTCGACATAATCGCCGACGGCAAGGTTGTCGACTTTGGTGACGATGCCCGACATCGGCGCGCGCACGATGGTGTAGGACAGATTGAGCTTGGCATCGGCAAGATTTGCTGCGGCCTCGCGCACCTGCGGATAGCTCGCAAGCGGCGCATTGGGCCTGCCGTCGAGCGCGGCGAGGGCACTGGCCGCTTTCTGGCGGGCGCCGGCAAGGCCCGCTTTGGCAGCGTCACGGGCGTGCTGGGCGGCATCGAACTGGGCGCGTGAGGCGATGCCGGCTTTGAGCAGCTTCCGGGCTCTTGCATAGTCGCGCTGACGAAAGACGAGCGTGTCCATCGCTGCGCTCTGGGCGGCAAGATCCTTCAGATAGGTGGCCCGGCGGGCCCTGATCTCCTGGCGGGCGGCGGCGAACCTGGCCCTGGCCGCCAGATAGGCGATGCGGAACCTGCGCGGATCAAGGCGAAAAAGGATGTCACCTTTGTGGACATGCTGATTGTCGTGGACGTTGATCGCAAGGACGCGCGCCGAGATGTTGGTGCTGATCTGCGCCCGTGTGGCCCGGATATAGGCATCATCGGTCGAAACATAGCGGCCGCTCAAAAGCCAGTAGAGGCCGCCCGCCACCACCAGGACGGTCGGACCCAGAATGAGAAGTGTCTGCCGGTTGCGCCCAAGCCAGTTGCTGGCGGCGCTCCCTCTTGTGTCGGCCATGGAAAGTCTCAGGGGGTGTCGAATCCGGGCGGGGTATAGCGCGCCCGGCGTTGCTTTTAAATACCGTATACTTCGAATAGATTATTCGGTATTACCAAAGAATGCAGGGGAGCGAGTTTGCCGAGCTGAACGCCTTTGTGGCGGTTGCCGAAGCGCGCAGCTTTGCGCGGGGCGCGCGCAAGCTTGGGCTGGCACCCTCTACTGTCAGCCAGACCATCCGTATGCTCGAAGAGCGTCTCGGTGTGCGCCTCTTGAACCGCACCACCCGCAGCGTCTCGGTGAGCGATGCCGGCGAGCGCCTTTTGCAGCGTTTGCGGCCGGCGATCATGGAACTGCGCGCGGCGGTGGAGGATCTCAACGTCTATCGCGACACCCCGACCGGCACCCTCCGCCTCACCGTGTCGAGCGTGGCAGCGCGGGTGGTTCTGGCGCCCCTGATGAAGAGCTTTCTCGAGGCCTTCCCGGCCATCACCCTCGACATCACCATGGAAGACGACATGACCGAACCGCTGGGCGGGGATGCCGATGCCGGTATCCGGGTGGGCCGGCTGGTCGCCAGGAACATGCAGGTGGTACAGGTCAGCGAGCCGGCCAGGCTCATCGTGGTGGCCGCGCCCGATTATCTGTCCCGTCACGGCGCGCCCAGAACGCCGCAGGATTTGGAGCGCTACAACTGCATCCGCCTGCGCAACGAGGCTGGACATGTGCCCTGGGACTTTGCCAGGGGCCACCAGCGCATCGAGATGCTGGTGCAGGGCTCGCTCGTGGTCAACAATATGAGCCTGCTGATGCAGGCGGTGCGCGAAGGCATCGGTCTTGGCTATACGCTTGAATCCTATGTGGGCGAGGATCTGGCACAGGGCAGGTTGATCGCCCTCCTGACCGACTGGGCGCCCGAGCCGCAGACCTATTACCTCTATTACCCCAAACGCCAGCAGCTGCCGGTGCCGCTCGCCGTGTTCGTGAGTTTTCTCGAAAGTGCCCACAGCGCCAGAGCAGAAACGGCGTCTGCGGTCCGCAGTGCCTGACCTGTATTGCCCCGCCAAATCTACGCCAGAGCCTTCCCCTCTATCCTGCCAAATCCTGCCAACCGCCGGGATTCCGCTACGCCGTCAGCTTTCAAAAAGCCATGCTTTCACAAAGCCATTGCCACGGACGGCGTAACGCGTTACAGTTAATGTGTTGAGCGTCGCCCAGGAGATCGAAAGTGACGGCAACCGCTGAACGGATGAGAGTTATGCGCGAGCGGCGGCGCGGGCGTGGGCTGCGGGAATTGCGTCTTGTCGTGCCTGACGCGCGATTGGCGTCTGTTCGAAAGCGCGTTGCCGCCCAGGTGGGCCGCCTCGACCGGCGCCACGAAGATGACGCCCTGAGTTGGATTGAGGCCGTTTCGGAATTTGAAGCACCCGCTTCAAGCGGACAATGAAGCGCGGTGATGTCGTTATCGTCGCCGCGACGGGCGACTACGGAAAACCGCGACCGGCTGTTGTAGTGCAGACCAACGCCTTTCCCGAAGCTCATCCATCGGTTGTAATTTGCCAGATGACGTCCGATGTCGTCGATGCCCCCGATTTTCGCGTGACGATCCAGCCGAACGAAGAAAATGGCCTGCGCACCCTTTCGCAGGTCATGGCTGACAAACCCGTTACGGTCAGACGGGAACGAATTGGACAATTGGTCGGGCGTTTGGCCGACGCCGATATCGGACGCCTAAACATTGCCCTGGCCTTCGTCATGGGCCTTGCTGACTGACCGCCGGCTATGATCAGGTGCAATGAAGTGGCGTGCTCTGCGTGGACGAAGCCCAGTTGCGGCTTGGCGCAGGGCAGAGGCTCTGTGTTATGTCTCACCCCGTGGACAGGACGAGCGGGACGATGCGCGCAGCTGAAGCCTCTGGTGGACGGGCATGGAGTGCTCGCGCGGTCCAGCTGGTCAAATCCGAGCAGAACCGTTCGGCCGATACGCATCTTCTGACTGTCGAGGCCCCCGGGCTTCAGGGCATCTCGCTCTATCTCAAGGATGAATCCAGCCATCCCACCGGAAGTCTCAAGCATCGCCTGGCACGCTCGCTGTTTCTCTATGCCCTCAGCAACAACTGGCTGCGCGAAGGCATGACCGTGGTGGAGGCCTCCAGCGGGTCGACGGCTGTCTCAGAGGCCTATTTTGCGCGCATGCTGGACCTGCCCTTTGTGGCGGTGATGCCGCGCTGCACCGCCAGCGAGAAGATCGAAAAGATCGCGTTCTATGGCGGCAAATGCCATTTTGTCGACGAGGCGGGCCTTGCCTATGGTGAAGCGATACGCCTCGCGCGCGAACTGGGTGGCCACTATATGGATCAGTTCACCTACGCCGAACGGGTCACGGACTGGCGCAGCAACAACAATATCGCCCATTCGATTTTCGAGCAGCTCGCCTGTGAGGCGGCGCCGGTTCCCCATTGGATCGTGTGCGGCGCGGGCACCGGCGGGACCTCGGCGACGCTGGGCCGCTACGTGCGCTGTCATGGGTATGGCACGCAATTGTGCATCGCAGATCCAGAGCGTTCGGTGTTTCACCGGCACTGGCAGGATCGCCGGATTCAACACTATGAGGGCCCGCCCTCCCTGATTGAAGGCATCGGGCGTGCCCGGCCTGCGGCGTCATTCATGATCGCGACGTGAACGCCGCGATCAATTTGAAGAATCTGGCCGTGAGTTCCACGGTGTCAGCCTGTGGAGAGGAAGGCTCTGGCCTTGGGCGCAAGCTCAAGACGAAACCGGCCTCGGTGAAGCAGGACGTCAGCTTTGTTCCTGTTTAGGCAGGAATGAGTAAGTCTGATGGAACGGTCTGGGGAGTGCGGGCAAGCTCGCGTCCTTCTGGGGCAATGACCCTTAGGGGCTTGAACCGCGGACGCGAAGGGGATAGTGCGGCCCTCGCTGGCTGTCCTGAGCCTGCGGCCATCCCAAACAGGGTCACTGAGAGAAGAGATTGGAGCGGGTATGAAGATCGCCGGTCGCCATTACCGCACGATTTGGCCGCGTTCCGACGGCGCCATTGAGGTCATCGACCAGGCCCGGCTTCCCCATGAATTCGTCACGCAGGTCCTCACCACGGCCGCAGACTGTGCACGGGTCATCACGACCATGGTGGTGCGCGGTGCGCCTTTGATCGGTGCGACCGCGGCCTATGGCGTGGCTCTTGCCATGCGCGCCGATGCGAGCGACGCGGGGCTTCACGCGGCCATTGCCATGCTGGGCGCGACCAGGCCCACCGCCGTCAACCTTCATTGGGCGCTGCGCCGGATGGACGTGTGTTTGGCCCCGCTTCTGCCTTCGGCGCGGGCCGATGCGGCCTGGGCCGCAGCGGCGGCCATCTGCGATGAGGATGTCGAGGTCTGCCGGCGCATCGGGGAGCATGGGCTGGTCTGTCTCAAAGCTGCCGCCGCCAAGAAGCCGACAGGGCCTCTTAATATCCTGACCCACTGCAACGCTGGCTGGCTGGCCACTGTGGACTGGGGCACCGCGCTTGCCCCGATCTATATGGCGCATGATGCCGGGCTCGCCGTTCATGTCTGGGTCGATGAGACCCGCCCGCGCAATCAGGGTGCGTCCCTCACCGCCTACGAGCTTGGCGCCCATGGTGTTCCCCACACCATCATCGCTGACAATGCCGGCGGACATCTGATGCAGCATGGTCGTGTCGATCTTTGCATCGTCGGCACCGACCGGGTGACGCGCAATGGCGATGTCGCCAACAAGATCGGTACCTACCTCAAGGCACTCGCCGCCAAAGACAATGATGTGCCCTTCTATGTGGCGCTGCCGAGCTCGACCATTGACTGGAAGCTTGGTTCTGGTCGCGACATTCCGATTGAGGAACGCAGTGCCGATGAACTTCTGGAGATGACCGGGCGCCGCGCCAATGGCGAGATTGTCCGTGTCGCGATTGCCGCGCCCGGGTCGGCTGGCGCCAATCCCGCCTTTGACGTGACCCCGGCCCGCTTCATCAGCGCCTTCATCACCGAATGCGGTGTGTGCGCGGCAAGTGAGGAAGGCCTGAAGAGTCTCTTTCCCCCAAAATCGGAGTGAACATGAAATCCCGCTGGTCCGACGCCGATGCCACGGCGATGATTGCCCATTACGCCAAAGTGGGCGTGGGGGAAGATATGGCCCTGCGCGTCTACACCACGCGGCTCCTGGGCAGTGATCCCAGACTTGTGCTGCATGGTGGCGGCAATACTTCGGTCAAGACGACGCTCAAGGACATGCTTGGTGATGCGGTCGAGGTGCTGTGTGTCAAAGGCTCGGGCTGGGACATGGGCCATATCGAGCCGGCAGGCTTGCCGGCGGTGCGTCTTGCCCCGCTGCGGCGGCTGCGTGCTTTTGCCAGCCTCTCCGATGCCGACATGGTGACGTTTCAGCGGCTCAATCTGCTCGATCCGGCTGCACCCAATCCCAGTGTCGAGACCCTGCTGCACGCATTTCTGCCGCACAAGTTCATTGATCACACCCATTCGACTGCGGTGCTGGCGCTGACCGATCAGCCCGATGGCGAGGCCATCGTGCGTGAGCTCTATGGTCAGCGTGTGGCCTATGTGCCTTATACCATACCGGGTTTTGCCCTCGCCAAAAGGGTTGCCGAGGTGTTTGACCAGAACAGAGAGGTTGAAGGTCTCGTGCTTCTCCAGCATGGGATCTTCACGGTGGGTGCGAGCGCCCGCGAAGCCTATGAGCGCATGATCGGCTTTGTGAGTATGGCTGAAGACCGACTCAAAAGGACGCGCAAGCCGCGTCCTCGGGCACAACTGACGGCACCACTGGCCTCTACCGGCGAGATCGCTCCGATCATTCGCGGGGCTGTGGTACTTGGCCGTGATGAGCTTGCTGGTAGTGTCAAGCGGCAGATACTCGAGTTTCGCAGTTCGAAGGCCATTCTCGATTATGTCAACGGTGCCGAGCTTCTGCGGTACAGCCAGAAAGGCGTGGTGACGCCTGATCATACCATCCGTACCAAGAACTGGCCGCTCGTTCTGCCCGCGCCTGAGGCGGGCAATCTCGGCGACTGGCAGAAAAAGGTGACGGCGGCCGTCGCTAAATTTGTCGCCGACTATCATGCCTATTTTGCCCGCAACAATGCCTTGAGCCCAGAGAAGAAGACCGAGCTTGATCCCTTGCCCCGTGTGGTCCTCGTTCCCGGCATCGGGCTTTTTGGCCTCGGCGCGTCCGCGAAAGACGCGGCGATCGCCGCTGACATTGCCGAAAACACCATCGAGGTCATTACTGACGCCGAAGCCATCGGCACCTATCAGCCGATCAGTGAATACGACATGTTCGAGGTCGAATACTGGTCGCTCGAGCAGGCCAAGCTCGGCAAGTCGGCCGAAAAAAGCTTTGCCCGCCAGGTGGTGGCGATCACTGGCGGCGGCTCTGGCATCGGCGCGGCCACGGCCAGGGCTTTCGCCCGCGAGGGCGCCGAGGTTGTGGTGCTGGATCTTGATCCTGAGGCCGCCAGGAAGGTCGCGGCTGGCTGTGGCAAGACGGCTTTGGCATTTGGTTGTGACGTCACCCGCGACGAGAGCGTGGCGGCGGCCTTTGACGCCATCGCCGCGCGCTTTGGCGGCGTCGATGTTGTGGTCTCCAATGCGGGTGCGGCCTATCAAGGACGCATTGGGGAGGTTGAGGATGGCCTTCTGCGCAAGAGCTTCGAGCTCAATTTCTTTGCCCACCAGCGTGTGGCACAGCATGCTGTCCGGATCATGCGGGCGCAGGCGACCGGCGGCGCCTTGCTCTTCAACACCTCAAAGCAGGCGGTCAATCCAGGCAAGGATTTTGGTCCCTATGGTCTGCCCAAGGCGTCGACCCTGTTTCTGATGAAGCAATATGCGCTCGATTATGGCCGCGACGGCATCAGATCGAATGCCGTCAATGCCGATCGCATCCGTTCGGGCCTGCTCACCGACGAGATGGTGGCCCAGCGTGCCCGTGCCCGTGGTGTCAGCGAGAAGGATTATATGAGCGGCAACCTTCTGGGGCGGGAGGTGACGGCGGAGGACGTGGCCGAAGCCTTTGTCTATCTGGCGCGTGCGCCCAAGACGACGGCGGCGGTGCTCACCGTCGACGGCGGCAATATCGAGGCGAGCCTGCGCTGAGGATATCGCAGGAATTGCCGCGCGCTCCCGGTGTTGCATCTGCGGGATGATGAGCTGTCCGCTGGCCAAGGGCGGACGCAAGGGCAGAGCTGAGCGGTGGGGCCCGCCTATGAGGGCTGAAGGGTGAGCCTATGCGACGAGTTCGGGCGGTATGATGAGGATCTCGCAGCTTGTTTCGTAATGTAGCGGCGTCAGCTTGTAGCGGCAGCCATTGCGTCCTTGGACCGCGGTAAAGCGGGCGTCAGGATAAAAGGCAGAACGAAATGCCTGTTCGCTGCCGAAAAGCTCATGGGCTTCAGGTCCAAGCTCGGTCAGGATGATGGGGCGGTCCTTTGCCAGGCGCTGTCTCAAGCCTTCGAACACCAGAGGTTCGAAGCCCTCGACATCAACCTTGAGGATGTCGATGCGCGGAAGCCCATTCTCTGCGCAAAAATCATCACCCTTGCGGATCAGCAGCTGCGCCGAGGGCGGACCATCCTTTTCCGGGTCCGGCAGGAAGGTACCCATGCCCGCATTGGTATTGCGGAAGTCGAGATAGTAGTTGCGCAGTTCGTCCTTGTTGCCGAGGGCCACCGGCATGATCGAAACATTGCCGAGCTTGTTGAGGATGACCTTCTGGACGATGCCCTCAAGAAACCCGGGGAAGGGTTCAAAGGCGATGACCTCTTCGACGAGGGCCGACATGAAGAGCGTGTGGTGCCCGGAATTGGCGCCGACATCGAAGAAGCTGAGGGAACCTTCTCGTTGTCGCCGTAACAGCTTGACCAGATCGCGCAGCAGTGTCAGTTCCGGCATGGCATAGGCGCCATAGGTAAAGACCATCCAGTCAATATAATCGGCCAGGTTGCCGCGGTAGCGTTGACCAAAGAAGTCAACCTCGAAGGGAAAGTCGGGGGCCAATTCGGGCTTCATCACCGCGGTCAGAAGACGGTTATGACCTTTGGCAATCCAGGTCTGCCGGCCCAGCCAGCGCAACAGCCGCATGCGGGGCGTAAAGTCCTTTTCGGTGTAGTAGGTGGTCACCGCCGGATCAGGCATCCAGCGGTTCTGCAGGATCGTCACCTATGGCCCCGTCACCCA
>JAJZGY010000025.1 GCA_021804785.1 Pseudomonadota bacterium
CCCCTCAATGGGGGGCCAGCCGGGGCTTCTTCTTCGGCATCTCCAAGGCGTTCTAGGATCCCTGCAGATGGTGCCCGCCGCTTCGGGCACCATCTGCACAATTGCTAACATTTTATCCTGTCACCGCGACATCGAAGCTATTCCGTCAACAGAATTGGCTGTTATGGTCGCGGCCATGACACACGAGGAACGTCTATCTGCACTGTCCCTGGCGACCGTATTTTCCATACGTCTTTTGGGACTTTTCATGATCTATCCGGTCTTCGCGACCTATGCCGGGCATTTGAGCGGCGCTTCTGCCGCGCTGACTGGTTTGGCCCTTGGAATCTATGGCTTGACCCAGAGTCTGCTGCAAATCCCGTTCGGCCTTATGTCCGATCGCATCGGTCGCAAGACCATGATCGTCGCCGGTCTTCTGATTTTTGCCGCAGGCAGCGTCATTGCGGCGATGTCCACCTCGATCCTTGGCGTCGTGATCGGGCGGGCGTTGCAGGGGGGAGGCGCCGTCGGCTCTGTGGTCCTGGCACTCGTGGCGGATTTAACAAGCGAGGAGCACCGGACCAGCGCCATGGCGATGGTGGGCATTACCATCGGCATGTCATTCGTAGTGGCCCTGGTGGCTGGGCCATTGGTTGCCGGCGTCATCGGCGTTGCAGGGATATTCTGGCTGATGGTGGGGCTTGCCTTCGTGGGCATCCTCATCACGCTTTTCGTGGTGCCCCATCCAGGAGAGATCAGACAGCACCGCGACGCGGAGGCGGTCCCTTCCATGCTGGGGCGGGTTCTCGCGAACGGCGATTTGTTGCGCCTTGATTATGGCATTTTCGCCCTGCACGCGATGCTGACTGCAACTTTTCTCGTGATGCCGCAACTGCTGCACCAGGTCCTTTCGGTCAGCAGTGACAAACAGTGGTACGTCTATCTGCCGGTGCTGCTGTTCAGCGTCATTGTCATGGTGCCCTCAATCATCATTGCCGAGAAGTACCGGCGCATGAAGATGATTTTTGTTACTGCCGTCATCGCACTTGCGGCGAGTCAGCTCCTGCTTTTGTCTAACGCTGGTAATGGCATCATCCTGATCGTGGCACTCACCCTCTTCTTTGCCGGTTTCAATGTGATGGAGGCGAGCCTGCCGTCACTGATCACCAAGACTGCCCCACCGGACGCCAGGGGCACTGCAACTGGGGTCTATTCAAGTTCGCAATTTCTCGGCATTTTCGTTGGCGGTGCGATCGGAGGCTGGAGCCTGCAGACCGGCGGTAATTCCGGCGTGTTTGCCCTGTCCTCAACCCTTGCCCTCATCTGGCTTGTTATCGCGGTGACGATGAGAGTGCCAAGTTACTTAACGACGCGGCTCATCCGTCTTCCGCAGACCACCGACGACGCCCAGGCCGTGGCGCACAAGCTGCGGAGCATGCCTGGAGTCGCTGAGGTGGTGATTGTGGTCGAGGACGGGCTTGCCTATCTCAAGGTTGACTCTAAGATCTTTGACGCCGCCGCTGCCGAGGCGCTGGCTGGAGCGACCTAGGTGAGCGTTCAGCAAGGGTTAACCACTTCGGATGCTCGAGGCGGGACCGGCAAGGCCGGCATTTTGCCATATTTACAATGCTCTAGCCTCAGCGTTGGCGCCAGCCGAGCCACTTTGGTCATTCTGGCACGCAATATGCCAGTTTCCCGAATGAGGCTCCGTAGGTATAAAGACGCCGGCCTTGTCCCCGCAAATGCGTGTAGCGAATTGCGGGCGCCAGGTGGCGCAGAGGTTGCTTTGAACTTTGGCAGGGCGACGGCGCGGGCATAGGCGACGACGCCAAACATGGGACGGAGCAATGATGGCCAGATCCAGGTCCTCAGTCGAGCGCGCCGATGGCCGACGACGGCGCAGCGAAGTCAGTCGCCAGCAGATTATTCGCGCATTGCTCGAACTGATCGCCGCCGGTGAAGTCTACCCAAGTGCCGAAGCCGTCGCGGCCAAGGCCGGAGTGGGCTTGCGTACCGTATTCCGGCATTTCGAGAATATGGAAACCCTTTACCGCCAGATCTATCAGGCAATCACCTCAGAAGTACTGCCGATCGCCCAGGAGCCGTTCGCCAGCGGCGATTGGCGCCAGCGCGTCAAGGAAATTACCGACCGCAGGATACGCATTTTCGAGCGTATCATGCCCTTCAAGGCGGCAGCTGACGTGCACCGCCATCAGTCGGTATATCTTGCGGAGCAAGGCGAGGTGGTGACGCGGCTGCAGCGCGGAGCACTCAGTCAGATTCTTCCTCGGGAAATCAAGACAGACGAGCCGCTATTCGGCGCGTTGGAATTGCTACTCAGCTTTGAGGCCTGGCGACGCCTGCGCAAGGATCAGCATCTTTCGGTACAGAAGGCACGCGCAGCGATAGAGCGTGCAGTGAATGCTCTGGTCAATCCACGCTCCTAGTCACGGTCGAGTTGTGGTAGCGATATGTAGGAGAGACCAGAATGACGTCTCAGAACTATCTGACGCTTCTAGGCTCTCCTGGGTCTCCTTACACACGCAAGATGCTCGCTATTCTGCGCTACCGGCGTATTCCATACCGTTTTTTGATTGGCTCACACCGCAGCGATCGTGATCTTCCCAGGCCCAAGGTCGCATTGCTGCCGACATTTTACCTACCCAATGACGCAGGTGTGCAGGAAGCAGTTGTGGATTCGACGCCGATCCTGCGCCGGCTGGAACGGGAGTTTAAAGGACGCGAGGTAGTGCCGGGCGATCCGGCACTCGCCTTTATCGATTATCTCATCGAGGATTTTGCTGATGAATGGCTGACCAAGGCCATGTACCATTACCGCTGGCACTTTGCGGACGATGCCCGCAAGGCAGAAGACCAGTTGCCGCGCTGGACTGTTCAACCGCAAACCGATGCCGAACTTGAGTCCATACAGCGTATGATCGGCGAACGCCAGATTTCCCGGCTTTACGTTGTGGGCTCCAACGCAACGACGGCTCCGGTCATCGAAGCAAGCTATCAACGCACTCTTCTTGCCCTCAAGGAGCACCTGGAGCGTCACCCATTTGTTCTAGGCGCCAGGCCGTCGTCCTGTGATTTCGCGCTTTATGGTCAGCTGACACAGTTGACACATTTTGATCCCACGCCCCAAACGATCGCCTTGAGGATCGCGCCGCGCGTTGTAGCCTGGGTCGATATTCTTGATGACCTATCAGGTCTTGAGCCGGGCAGCGGCGACTGGCTCGCGCTGGCAGATCTGGCTCAATCCCTGCGTCCGCTTCTTGAGGAAATCGGCCGGGTTTATGTTCCGGTGATGCGTGCCAACGCCAAAGCTCTGCGTGAAGGGCTTGAAAGGGTTGAGTGCGAAGTTGATGGCCGGCCCTGGACACAGGCACCGTTTGGCTATCAGGGCCGCTGTCTCACCTGGCTGTGCGATGAATATCGACAGCTCAGTTCGGCTGCGCGTCGCACCGTGGATCAGGCACTTGAGGGAACAGGCTGCCACAGCTTGTTTCAGGGCCTTTAAATCCCGGTCACAATTGAGCTGCTGGCGAGATTCAGGCAAGAGCGCGGTTGCCGCCACGCCTCGCTTTGGCTAGGAAACGAAGGCAGGCATCCCACGTATTTCCAATGACCGGCCGAGCAAGTGCTGCAGTCGCCATGGCTCTGATGGGCTCATGGCTTGCGACCATCCCCGCCCAAGCCAGACCGACATGGTCGCTGCGCGGGCAGGCGACGCTTGTCTATCAATACCATCCGGCCTTTCATGCCGCCTATAGCGGTGCAAACAGCCTCAGTCCGGCAAGTCGTGGAAACGAAACCTTCGATGCGACGCTTTTTATGGGCGCACGCCTGTGGCACGGAGGTTCCATTCATGCGGATCCCGAGATCGACCAAGGCTTTGGCCTCAGCAACACATTGGGTGTCGCCGGCTTTCCCAGCGGGGAAGCCTACAAGGTTGGCCAATCAATTCCTTATCTGCGTCTCCAGCGTCTGTTCTTCCGCCAGAGCTTCACGTTTGGAACGCCCAAGGCGTCCTCCAGCCTGAGTAGCGGCGGGCCACCACCCGCTCCCAACAAGCTTGTCATAACCCTCGGCAAGTTCGCTGTTACGGACATCTTCGATAATGACTGGTATGCCCATGATCCCAAGACCAATTTCCTCAATTGGTCGCTCATCGACACCGGCACTTTCGATTATGCGGCCGATGCTTGGGGCTATACCTATGGCGGTGCTGTTGAATGGACGCATAGTTGGTGGACTTTGCGTACTGGACTCTTTGATCTATCGCGAGTTCCCAATTCTACACAGCTCGTTCGCGACTTCGGTCAATATGAAGTCGTGGGAGAATTCGAGGGCCGGTATCATCTAAACGGCCTTCCCGGGCAGGCGAAGATCACGGGCTTCATCAATGATGGACGGATGGGCTCCTATCTTGATGCCTTGGCTCTTGCCCGGGCCACACATACGATCCCGTCTACCTCCCTCGTACGCAAACGGGGCTCACGTACCGGAGTTTCAGTCGACATTGATCAGCAGGTCACAAGCAGCCTCGGGCTATTCCTGCGCGCCGGGATCAATGATGGCAGCAAGGAAGCTTACGAGTTTACAGAGATTAACCGCACGATCGCGCTCGGACTTTCCCTCAAGGGGCTTGCCTGGAAGCGGCCCCATGACACCGTGGGAGCAGCCTTCGTGGTCAATGGGTTATCGCGGTCTGCCCGCGCGTACTTCGCTGCGGGCGGGCTCGGCCTGCTTATCGGGGATGGACGGCTCAACTATTCGACCGAAGACATATTTGAAAGCTATTACAGCGCCAAGCTGACCTCCTGGCTTACCGCCAGTTTCGATTATCAGTTCGTTCTCCACCCCGCCTATAACCTGGCCCGCGGACCTGTCCATATTTTTGCCCTGCGCCTGCACATCGAGACTTGACGCCAAGTCATGGTTTGATGACGGGATCACCGGCTGCCCGCAAGCGGGCATTCAGTGTCGAAAGGTCGGTGCCCACGAAGCGGGTCCACGCTGCGAGCGTTGGCTTCAGCCTCACGGAGAGTTTGGCGTAGGCCGTGAGCGCATCAGGACTTGGGTCGGCATCTGCGCCGTCAACCACCTGTTCAAGGTTGCGCAGATTTACCGAAAGCGCTCGCAGGCTCGACAATGAGCGCGGCGGCGTGCCCATCGAATTACGTGTATGGAGGCGAAGAGGAACATCGGAAATGGCCTCGGCCCGGCTGAGCGCTGCTCGGAGCTGGTCCTGTAGAGGGCCTGCACTTTCCGCCATACGCGCCTTAAGGCTGCCAACCACAGTCCTTGCTGCAGACAGGGCATCTGACGCCTGCGCGGAGGCTTCAGCAACCTTGACCGCGAGTGCATACTGGCGCTCATAAGCTGCCTGGCTCAAACCTACACGCGGATCCGGCTTGACCACAAGTGGTGCGCGATAATCCTGCCCGTTGACCTGCAACACGACGGTATACTCACCAGGCGGCATCCAGACACCGTCTTCAGCGGGGCCTGGATGCAGACCAAGAGCCGCGGCGCGCAAATCCCAGATGAACCGTTGCATGCCTGGCCCATTCGAGAGGTGTGGGGGGATGACCATCCACTCAGGTGCGTAGGCAAGCGTCGCGGCATTCGGATGGGTAACAGGATCGCTGCTGGAAAAGCGACGTACCATGCGGTTTTGTGCATCCAGGATCGTCAGTGTCACGGTACCGCGCACCTTGGCCGGCAGAACATAGTCTATCATTGCACCATCGGGCGGATTGGCGGCCATCGGCTCGTCCTTCGGCATGGGTGTTCCTGCGAAGCCGCCTGGACGGACGCGATAGGCTACTTCAGGATCAAACAGTGTTGCCGTGCCTTTACCCACCTTGTTCATCTGCCGCAATGCCGTGATGTCATCCATGATCCAAAAGCCACGGCCGTGCGTGGCAATGACAAGATCATTGTCATGGATATCGATATCGCGCACGCTGGTCATGGGCAGATTTTGCTGCAGAGACTGCCACTTTTTTCCGGCATCGAAGGAAACGTAAACCCCCTTTTCCGTACCGGCATAAAGCAGGTCGGGGTTCACCGGATCCTCGCGCACGACATTGACGAAACTGCCCTGCGGGATGCCATGATCCACGCGCTCCCAGCTCTTACCGCCATCCTGAGTACGATAAATGTAAGGCGTATCGTCATCGAGGCGGTGACGATCGATCGCCAGATACGCCACTTGAGGGTTGAAGTGCGAGGGCTCGATGCCGGCCACTTTTGACCACGCTGTCAGGGCCGGAGGCGTTACATTGACCCAGTGGCGACCACCATCCAGAGTCTTCCATACCAGGCCGTCGTCAGTGCCAACCCAAAGAAGTTTGGGATCACGCGATGAAGGCGCAATGGTGTAGATGACACCTTTGCGGGCACTGACATGGTCATCATCCTGCGCGGTCACCGCATCGAGATTGGCAGGAATTCCCGGATGAGGACGGGTGAGGTCGGGACTGATCCGACGCCAATGACTTCCCCCGTCGGTAGTCTCGAAGAGCCGCTGATTGGCGAAGTATAGAGTCTTTCTACCGGTCCTGGAAAACTCGAGAGGCAAGGTCCAGGCACCACGATAATGCGTGTCAGGATAGGCAAGAGTGGGATCAACGATCTGGGTCTGACCGGTATGGGTGTTGAGTTTCTTTACCTTGCCTCCATAAATGATATGCGGGTTGTTTGGGTCGGGCGCAATCATTCCGCTTTCACCACCAGCCGTGATCTCGTGAAACTCTTCCATGGTGATGCCATCAACGCTGTTGGTACGACTCGGCAACGCCACGGCTCCCGAATCCTGCTGAGCGCCGTAGATCCAATAGGGAAAGCGGTTGTCGGTCGCGACATGATAGATCTGGGCAGTTGGCTGATTGAACCAGCTGCTCCAGGTCTTACCACCATTCTGGGTGATGATTGCACCCTGATCGACACCCAGCATCTGTCGGTTGGGATCAGTTGGATCGATCCACATCTGATGGAAATCATCTCCCGTTGGATCGCCCTTAAGAGCAATGAAATGCGCGCCGCCATCTTCGGAGCGCAGGACGATGGTGTTCATCACATAAACCCGGTTGGCGTTCTTCGGATCTACGGTAACCCCACCAAAGTACCAGCCACGATTATAAATGCGCAGATCACGGGAAACGTGTTGCCAGTGAACGCCATTGTCGTCCGAGCGATAGAGCCCACCCTGCCCTGAAGGGGCATCAACGAGGGCGTAAACCCGGTTCGGCGCCGCAGCGCTCGTCGCAATACCTATCCGGCCTGGATCAACCGCAAATCCATGACCTAGGATTTGGTTCCAGTGGGTGCCGCCATCGTGGCTTACATAAAGACCACTCCCCGGACCGTCAGACGGTGGATAGACATTCCACGGCGGTCGCCGTGTCTGCCACAGCGCGGCGTAAATCGTGTTGGGATCCCCCGGCTTGAAGGCAAGATCAATGGCGCCCGTATTGGCGTTCTTATAAAGCACCTTGGTCCAGTGATGCCCGCCATCGACGCTGCGGAAAACACCACGTTCCGGGTTTGCCCCGTAGGGATCACCTAGCGCGGCGACAAAGACGATGTTGGGATTCGCTGGGTCCACCAGGATGCGACCAATCGAGATGGACTTGCGCAAACCGACAAAGTGCCAGTGCGCGCCGGCATCGGTCGACTTGTACATTCCATCGCCAAGAGCGATGTCCGAACGCATGTCGGCCTCGCCAGTGCCGACATAGAGGACGTTTGGCGCCGATGGCGCCACTGCAATGGCACCAATCGAGCCCACCGGTTCCGCATCAAAGATCGGCTTCCAGGTCCGGCCAGCATCATCGGTTTTCCAGACCCCGCCGTCGACCGCGCCGAAGTAAAAGTGACGGGCGTCGCCCGCTATTCCCGTCACAGCAAGCACCCGTCCACCGCGAAATGGCCCCACCAGACGCCAGTGCAGTGCCTGGTAGTCCGAGGCCGGTACGGCCGCACTGGCCTGAGCGGTAAACAGACACAGGGCGGCAAGCACAAAGCTCCGAAGTGTCACGGCAGGTCTCCCTCAGCTGATACGAGGCAGCCAGATTTGTCTGCACGAGGCAAGACACGTCCGCGCGACCGGGCGCATTTTGGCCTCACCACAGACCTAACGGACATAGGGACAAGCTGCCAGCTGGGAAAATGAACACGACGCCTTTGCCTTGTCCCCACCTTGCTGTCGACCCCTGGGCCCGGCCCCTCCACGGGCGGACGATAGAGGCTGGTCCGGGTCCAGCGACCACCGAAGTCACCACCCCTTAGGCGTAGCTCTGGAACATTTTCATTCGGACTCGCGCCTCCACCGTGGCGTTGAGGACAAATATCTGGCAGAGATCGGCAATATGAGACGAACAGGATGTAGCTGTCCGGGTGAGGAGCTGCGCATGCACAGGGCGCAGGAACACACTGCGTGCCTGTCATGTTGGGCAGTGCTGCTCACAATGCAGTACTGCTTGCGCGAAAGATAAGGGGTGATCTGAGTACGATGCATGTCTTACTTCATCACAGCGCCGCTGTTGGGGCGTCCCACTGCAAAGGAATCGACACTGGCTTCATGTCGTTGTCGCCCTGGAAAATCGCGTTTCTTGGCGTGGTACAAGGCATAACGGAGTTACTGCCGATCTCCTCGACCGCCCATTTGCGCGCCATACCAGCGTTTCTGGGCTGGCCTGATCCCGGTTCAGCATTTTCTGCAGCGATGCAGCTTGCCGCCCTGGCGGCCGTGATTTCCTATTTTTGGACTGATGTCTCAGGAACCACAGTGGGGGCCTGGCGCGCCCTGAGGACCCGCCGCTGGCACCAACCGGAATTCCGGCTCACCTTGGTGGTGATCGTTGCGACCGTCCCTATTGTGATCGCTGGAGCGTCCCTATCCAAGATCCTCAATTCGTGTCACTCACCCCTACGCACGCCGATGGTGATCGGCATTTCCAGCCTCGTCATGGCTCTGCTTCTGGCGCTGACGGAGCGCATGGCCTCGCACCGCAGAACCGGAGATCACATAACCTTCCGTGATGGCATCCTGATCGGCCTGGCCCAGGTCGGTGCGCTCATCCCTGGCGTTTCGCGCTCAGGTGCGACGTTAACGGCGGCGCTCGGACTGGAATTTGAGCGAGCCCAAGCCGCACGAGTATCGTTTCTTTTGGGAGTACCCGCGATTGCTGCAGCGGGCCTCCATGAAATCTACGAGCTCGCGAAATATCACCTTCCAGTGCAGGGCTGGTACTTGCTTGCGATCGGACTTGTCATTTCGAGTCTCGCTTCGTTCGTGGCGATATGGGGCCTGATGCGCTTCCTCGAGCGCTTTTCGACCTGGCCCTTTGTCTACTACCGCATGGCGCTTGGCGTTCTTTTGATCGCCGGCTCTATCTATGGCTGGTTTTAAGCCTCATCTGTTTCTGCCGGACAAGCCGCATGGGATCGGGCGAGCGGAGCGTCTGCTTTCGTGCAGCATCACGGTGGAATACCCGACGTATCAGGGTTGATTGGCAATGCGTACCGTCTCTTTGCCGTGAAATCCCTGCAGCAGGTAGACATTGTAGTGATCTACCACATGCCCGGCGCGCAGACGCACCAGGTGCTTTATGAGACGGACGGAACGAAACTCCTGCGCCAACATCTTGCTTCGATCACGGCGTGGTTCAGCTACGTAGATCATGGGATGCTGCAGCAGTGAGGGTGACGCAGGAGGTGTGGTGAGCCAACGCTCTGGCTGGTTCAACTGGGTAACGGGTGCGTGGCTCGGATTATAAAAGGAAAGCCATCCTGTAAGGGCATAGCTTGTTGTCGCAAAGGCATTTGCACCCTCACGGGAGCGCAACGCGGCCAAGTCTTCGGCCACGGCCGGAAATCCGCTCGCCAGCAGATGCGCCGTGGGATCAGGAACCGGTAAAGCAGCGAACAACGCCTGAACGTAGCTTAGCGCAAGGATCAGGGCCGCGACCCACATCGCCCAACGCTTGCAAAAACGTTCGAATCCGCTGCCTACGCTTTTCCATTCCCTCGCCGCGGCAAGCGCGAGCGTTGGGTAAAGAAAGCAAGGCCAATTCCCTTCAACACGCGCTTGCAGAGCATGAAAGCTGAAAAATGCAACCGTGGGAAGGCTCAGGGCCCAAAGCAAGCCCCGCGCACGAGCAAGGCCTAGAAGGGCCAGCACCAGGATGAGCGGCGTCGCAAGCGCCAGCTGAGCGGCAACAAAACCCAGGATGTGCTTGGGCGCAAAATGGTCGTTGGCAGCTTTGCCGAACTGGAAAGCAAACGAAATCCAGCTGTGCTGTGCGTTCCACCACAGATCAGGCCCAAATACCAGTACGGCGAGAAGAAACCCGATATAGGGCAGAGGCGAACTCAGCCAGCGTCGAGCATTGGCGTTTAGCACCATGTAGACATATGCGCCGGCAGCCAGAAACAGAGCGGTATACTTGGACAAAAGCGCAAGCCCACCTGCGAGCCCTGCGGCGAGCCACCACCGGCCATCGGCGCGCTTCTCCAGTCGGACCAACGCAAGCACAAAGAGCGACGAAAATGCCATTAGCGGCGCATCGGGAGTCCCGGTCATCAACTCGACGTTGCACATCAATGTGAGATTGAAGAGTAGACTGGCCCGTGCGCCGTCTTCTTCCTGACCAAAAAGTTCAGCACCTGCACGCCAGATGGCCCAGCTCGACAGCAGGGAGAATAATATTGAGCACGCACGCACACCAAATGGCGTGTCGCCAAACACAATAGTGCCTGCACGGATGGCATAGGCAATGAGCGGAGGCGCGTCGTAATACCCGGATGCTAGGTGCTTGGACCAAAGCCAGTAGTAGCTTTCATCGAACGAGAGAGGGAGCAGCGCGGCGACCACCGCACGCAGCGCAATGAGACCCACGATCAGATAGAAGTAGCGCTGGGTCAGATCTCCGCGCGTGGCGTGGGTGTTCGCCTGGCGCGCAGGCTCAATTTCGGACAGTTCCAAGCAAAAACCTTCATCGCCCCGCGCGGTTGGATCTGGTTGAGCTCCGCGATCAGTGTCAGCTACAAAAACTTAGCTCTCCGCACCAGACCCAAGCTCTGTTCACCAGCTCGACATGCAGCTCAGGACCAGCACTTTGAGGTCTTTTGGCCTCCAGAACGAGCTTAGCCAAATGATTTTTGGCAAGAAAGGGGCAGCTGCGGCGCGCGACGGGCAGACGGCGCTTCAGGCTGACCTGCAAGGGGAGATCAACTCTCAGGCCCCTAGCGCGTTTAATCCGGGCGATCATCAATCCCGCGCTCAGGAATGATGCCCGGGGGCAACATCTTTTGCATTTTAGTATTAGAATAATTCTAAAGAATGTTGACACACGGTCCCTGTCACTGTTTTCTGCGCTCCACGGGAAATGAATTTCCCCAGGAAAGGATCCGAATATGAGTGAAGCAAAATGTCCCATCATGCATGGAATGACAAATGTAGGATTGCGTTCGAACAGAGATTGGTGGCCAAATAAGCTTAATCTAAAAATATTACGACAGAATTCTTCGCTCTCTAATCCTATGGGATATGCATTTAGCTACGCTGTCGTATTCAAAACTCTTGACTTCGCGGCGCTGAAGAAAGACCTGGCTCTCCTAATGACCAACAGTCAAGAGTGGTGGCCAGCTGATTTTGGTCACTATGGCGGCCTCTTCGTGCGGATGGCTTGGCACAGTGCCGGCACCTATCGCGTGGGGGATGGGCGGGGTGGTGCCGGAGCGGGCCAGCAACGCTTTGCACCGCTCAACTCCTGGCCCGACAATGCCAACCTCGACAAGGCACGCAGGCTCCTGTGGCCGATCAAGCGAAAATATGGCCGCAAGATCTCTTGGGCGGATCTCATCATTCTCGCCGGGAATGTAGCCCTGGAAACCATGGGCTTTAAGACATTCGGCTTCGGTGGCGGACGTGTCGATGTCTATGAGCCTGACGAGGCAACCTATTGGGGCAAGGAAGACAGCTGGCTGGGCGATCAGCGCTACCAAGGCGACCGCAGCCTCGAGAACCCTCTCGCGGCCGTGCAGATGGGCCTTATCTATGTCAATCCGGAAGGACCGAACGGCAACCCCGATCCCATGGCCGCGGCAAGGGACATCCGTGAAACCTTCAAGCGCATGGCGATGAATGATGAAGAAACCGTCGCCCTCATCGCCGGCGGACATAGCTTCGGCAAGACCCACGGCGCCGGCGACCCCAAACATGTTGGACCTGAACCTGAGGCCGCCCCCATCGAACAGATGGGGCTTGGCTGGAAGAGCAGCTTTGGCACCGGCAAGGGTCAAGATGCGATAACAGGCGGGCCGGAGGTAACATGGACGAAGACACCCACAAACTGGAGCAACAACTTCTTTGAGAACCTTTTTGGCTATGACTGGGAACTCACCAAGAGCCCTGCAGGCGCCTACCAGTTCAAGGCTAAGGGCGCGGAGGCAAGCATTCCCGATGCCTTCGACCCTTCGCAGCGGCATGTGCCCACCATGCTTGTCACGGACCTCGCCTTGCGCTTTGACCCCGCGTACGAGAAAATCTCCCGCCGATTCTATGCGAACCCGCATGAGTTTCAGGCCGCATTCGCGCGGACGTGGTTTAAGCTTACGCATCGAGACATGGGCCCCCGAGCGCGCTATTTGGGCCCAGAGGTACCAAGGGAAGAACTGATCTGGCAGGATCCTCTTCCGACGCGCGATCACAAGCTGGTCGAGGCCGCGGACATCGCGAACCTCAAAACAACAATTCTTGCCTCCGGCCTCTCGATTGCTGAGCTTGTAACGACGGCATGGGCCTCAGCATCCACTTTCCGCGGCTCAGACAAGCGCGGCGGCGCCAATGGTGCACGCATCCGCCTAAGCCCACAAAAGGACTGGCAGGTGAATCAACCGGCGCAGCTTGCCAAAGTTCTCAAAGAGCTCGTCAGCATACAGCAAGCCTTCAACAACACAGCCGCCGACGGCAAGAAAATATCCCTCGCTGACATCATTGTTTTGGGCGGCAGCGCCGCGATTGAAGTTGCGGCACGTAAGCGTGGGCACACTGTGAGCGTGCCATTCCTACCTGGACGCACCGACGCAACACAACAGCAGACCGATGTGGATTCATTTTCCCACCTGGAACCCCTTGCAGATGGCTTTCGTAACTATCTCAAAGCCAACTACACCGTGCCGGCCGAGGAACTTCTGATCGATAAGGCACAATTGCTGACCCTGACTGCACCGGAGATGACTGTGCTCGTTGGGGGGCTGCGTGTTTTGGGCGTAAATCACGACGCATCGCAGCATGGCGTGTTTACAGAACACCCTGAAGCTCTTTCGACGGATTTCTTCATAAGCCTACTGGACATGAACACCGAGTGGCGTGCCACAAAAGACGAGAACCTGTTTGAGGGGTTTGACCGGAGAACTGGCAAGCGCAGCTGGACCGCCACCCGCGTCGATCTCATTTTTGGTTCAAACTCGGAACTTAGAGCTCTGGCTGAAGTTTACGCTGCCGACGATGCACAGGAGAAATTCGTCCAGGATTTCGTGGCAGCCTGGACGAAAGTCATGAATGCCGACCGCTTCGACGTGCAATGACGCCCAGACGTATCGCCTCTGCCTTGTGAGCACGGGATATACCGGAATGACCGGAAAAGTCCTTGTTTCCGGTCATTCCGTCCTCCGAGCCAGGCCGTCAATCTGAATTGCGGTGCCTGACTTGGCCAGGAGGACCTAAAACATAGAATGGTCTCGAATTAGGGTCGCTGACAAGGATGGCTTCCCGCCGCAGCATGCTGTGTACCGCATGCAGCTCCATCCTTTCCGGCCTTGGCATGAACTCTGCCACGTTTGCCGTGACCACAGGGGTCGCATAGGACGTTCCTGTAAACTTCCCATAGCCTCTGGGCATTCTCGCCGCGCGCACATCAACACCGAGGGCAGCGAACCTGCACTGATTTCGGTTTGCATCGAGCTCAATGCGTCGGTCCGCATCAACGGATGTTACGCAGATTACCCCTGGATATGCGGCCGGATAATTGGGCGGAGCTGCCGGACCATCGTTCCCGGCTGCCGCCACAAGGACATGTCCACTTTCAAGGAATGCTTGTACCGCAGCCGAGAGCAGCCTGTTTGGCGGCCCGGCCAGACTGACATTGGTTACGGCAATACGGTTTTTTGCTAACCAGTTAAGTGCCCTGGCAATATCAACAGCACTTCCCCCATCAACCGTCCCGCCGTAGACGTCCGCCGCATAGAGGCTGGCTCCTGGAAGATAACCGTGGAACTCCTTGCCGTGACTAACAAGCAATGAGGCAATTGCCGTTCCGTGTTGCGTTGGTGGCGACTTGCCATCACCAGCAAAGCTCCGCACCACGATATCCGAGCCTACGAGAGAGGGCTGATGCCGATCAATGCCGCCGTCGATCATCCCCAGGGTGATACCTCGTACCTGCGCCGGGCTCGTTTGCGTTTCGGCACTTGGAAAGCTTAGGCCGGATCCCGCGGGATTATAGATGGAGGAGTAATCAAAATTTCCCGCCGGATCCGCATGACGCAGCAACGCCAGTGCGGCGATTGTGCTCATGTTTTTAGGCACTTGCAGCGTAATGCTGACCAAGGCCAGCGCCGGCAGCCGATCGCGACGCAGAATCCTGAAATCAAGCCGCCTTGCGATAGCAAGATCAGCAGACGTTGGCGAGATCGCGATGACCTCGTTGCGCACGATTTCATTGCCCCGCGTGTCACGGGCCAGTACTTCCGAAATAATCACTGGGTCGGTTGGTCGTCCCACCTGGTCGCGCAGGACATTCCGCGAAATAGCGTTCGCCGCCTGACTGGGCAGTGTCGCTAGATGATTAATCGCGGATGCCGCCCCTTGTATGGACGATGACACTCCGCCATGGCGCGGCCCAAGCCCGGTCCCCAAGGCAGGCCCGCCAAGCCCGAAAGGGCCGCCAGGACCAAAGCCTCCCGATGGCACTGCAATGCCTCCAGGAATTCCTGGCCCTCCCAGTGCAGGAGCTCCTCCAAAACCGCCACGCGCACGCGCCCCGGCAGGGAACCCAGCCAGAAACATGATCGCCAGGATGGGAAGAACTCTGTGCGGTGGCATCTTTCTTTGCGACGGATTAAACTTTAATGATATCTATTCTCAGCGTTCGGAGCCAGTGCCCTTCTGCGTCGTTCCTAAAAATTATTTCGCTGGGCTTTGGAAGAATGCGGCACCGGCACCGTTAGGTCTTCAGGAATGAACGCGACGATCAATGACATCCGTGGCGAATTGCTCGGGCTGTTGCCGCGGCTGCACCGCTTTTGCGTTGCTCTAACTGGCTCTGTCCCAGAAGGAGAGGATCTGGCCCAGGACGCCATAGAACGAGCGCTCAGAAATTTACATAGATGGGAACCCGGCACAAGCCTCGATAGTTGGATGTTTCGTATCGCGAAGAACCGTTTCATCGACCGTCACCGCGCCACGAAGCGCGAGCATCTGGTTGAGATGTCAGACGATCTGGAAAACAACTCCTTCAACGCTGTAGACGGTGTACGTGTCGCGGAGGCTCGGATGACGCTCGCGAAGTTGAATAAGGCACTACAGCAGCTGCCATTGGAGCAGCGTGAAGCGGTGGCTCTCGTCTTGATTGACGGCATGTCCTACCGGGATGCAGCCAACATGCTCGACATACCCATCGGAACATTGACAAGTCGGATATCGCGGGCACGTGCTGCTTTGGCAGCCGCCATAGGGGTATGACATGGATCCGGATCGGAAGTCCCTTGAGGCGTTTGTGGATGGCGAGCTCCCACCTGATGAAATGCGCAAAATTGCGCTACTTCTCGAAAACCGCCCCGATCTTAACCAGTATGTGCGCGAACAGGAGCAGCTTCGTATGCTCCTGCGTGATACTTTCGCAAATCCCGAGGCTTATCCAACTTCGGACCGTCTGGCTGCGACGATTCAAGCAGCACCTGTTTCCTGGCGTTGGCGCTTTGGTTCTGTCTTTGGTCGCAGGCTCTCCGTCCGTTCTGTGATGCCGCTAGGTGCCGCGCTGGCAGCAGGACTTGCCGTCGGCGTCTTGATCAGGCCTGCGGCACCCTTCTCAACCGATGGACACGGACAACTGATCGCCACGGGTAGACTGGCGCACGCACTCAACACGCAGTTGGCCTCGACAGGCTATATTGGGACCGGGGCACATGTAGGTATCAGCTTTCGCAATAAGGCGGGCCATGATTGCCGCACCTTTTCCTTTGGCAATAGCTCGGCCGCGGCCTGTCGCCAGAACGGTGCCTGGATAATTTCTGTTCTTGTCAAAAGCGCGCCCGAAAATCCAGGAGCAGCCTATCAGATGGCCGGATCGGCGATGCCCGATGCGGTACGCCGCTTCGTTGAGAAAAATATTTCAGGCGCTCCGTTCGATGCCAAAGCCGAGCGCAGTGCGCGGCATCAACATTGGTCCGGCCGCAGGCGCGCCGACGGCAGCTAAGCCCGTTCCGCCCGATCTTAAGACACGGTTCCGGCGCATTCTCTAAAACTTTTGTGCAACCCGGAAGAAATTCGGCTCGGCGTCGTTATGCGTACGGGCGCCGTGAAGAACCGATAACAGGCGTTACTTTGTGCGATTGGATGATCCGGCAATTTGCGAGCGCCGGGCTATCCGTTCGTGATTGTGGGAGATAACTATATGAAAGTTTTACAAAATTCGCTGGTATTGATCCTGGCGGGAGCCCTCTTTCTTACGACACCGGCTGATGCTGCCAGCAGCGTGCTTTGGCAAGCGGCAACCGGCCTTGATTACTCGGTTGGGAAATACGGTGGTGCATCAGATACCACTGTGATCAGCGTCCCCCTTACGCTGGCGTTACAAACAGGACGACTGAGATTTCAGGCAACAGTGCCATATTTGCAGGTTCGTGGACCTGGAGTTCTTGCAGGCGGAGTGGTCGTCGGGAGCAACAACGCAGTCACGACTCGCACGGGCCTTGGCGACTTGAACCTTGGGGCCGCATGGCTACTGAAGCGAGACAGCGCAGACATGCCAGCAATACAGCTTGCCGGTGACATCAAGGTTCCCACCGCTAATAGCAATCTTGGAACCGGTAAATACGATTACGCCATGCAGGTTAATCTCTATCACGCTCTGTCTTCACGTGTAGCGATATTTGGTTCAATTGGCTACCAGTGGCTAACAAGCTTTCGCGGTATTCGTCTCGAAAGCGGTACGCTGGCTTCGGCTGGTGTGAATTTCAAGGCGACGTCCAATACGAGCATCGGCATCTCTGCCAGCTATCGCGCGGAATATTACCGCAATCTCGGAAAACAACTCAGCCTGTCGCCATACATTTTGTGGAATCTGGCGAGCAACTGGCGCCTGAGCGCGTACGGCATCTTTGGCGTTACCAGAGCTAGTCCCAGCCTTGGCGCCGGCTTTCGGCTGATTTTCCGGGAATGATTTGCGCCTTCACGCGAGGCGCTCATACCGAACGGTTGATGGCTGGCTAGGTCGTAAAGGTCGGGGGGATTTGGTGGGCAAACAAGGAGGTAAACATGACACGGACATTTCTTAATCTGCTATCAGCTACAACCGTCGTACTAATGGCCGCAAACACTGCATTTGCAGCTGGGCCTCCCGGTGGGTTTCATATGGGCCCGCCCTCCCAGGTTATGATGGGCCTTCCTGCTGGCGCGAGCATGGGACCGCCTTCGGGGGTAAGGATGGGGCCTCCGGAAGGTGTGACCATGGGACCGCCATCCAGCGTCACTGAAGGCACCGCTGCGGGAGCCGGCGCCGCAGGTGAAGCATTCCGCGGCAGGGCGTTGGGTAACACCGCACGCTTCAATTCAAATCACTCACTGAGCACTTCAGTGAGGTCTGGGGACAGCGCCGGGGCTTCGGTTGGCGAAAGCAGCAACTCCCTAGCGAACGCTGCAAAATTTCTGGGTAAGCTCAACGCAGCCCACGCTTCCAACACTGCGTTATCTCATGCGTCACCGCGATCAGTCGTTGGGGCTCTTGCCAATTACAAGTCGCAAACGCTATCGGCTCAAAGCCAAATTGATACCTACACCTCTCTAGTCAATAGGGATCAGTTGGCAGTCTCCTCGGCCCAAGCACAACTTACAAGCCTGGAACATTCAGGCACAGCATCACAAACCCAAATTTCTCAGGCGCAAGCTCAGCTAAATGCGGCGCAGCAACAGCTTTCGTCAGACCAAGCACAACTGAGTGCGGCACAGGCTGAGTTGGTATCAGCACAGAACACACTGCAGACGACAACCAACCGTCAGCTCACTCCACAGGTAATCGCAAGACTAAATGTTCTTTTGGGTATTTCATCTTAGAAAGAGGTGATTGGCGTCGTTGCCTCCTGGACAGGGTATTGGACACAATGAGTACGTACCCAAGTGAAAGCCGGCCAGGGATTGGCCTTGGTCCATTGGGCAAATTGGCTTTGCGCTCGCACATGGTTTGCGGGAAGCAGATGAGCGCTTTTCGTAGTCGGCAAAGCGACTTTTCCGTAAATATGTCACCAGTAGCGATCAGGCAAAGCAGAGCCGACATGAGGGTTTTTTCAGGCTTTTGAACTCATGAATCCCTGGCCACGGCGTTTTGCACTGGCAATAGTTTGCGAGGGTTCCTCGCCAAACATCTGACGGTAGTCCCGTGCAAAATGCCCTAAATCTGTGAACCCGCAATGTAGTGCAACATCCGTGACGCTGGTGTGGACCTCTGGTTCCTGAAACATGGCTTGAGCAGTTTGCAGTCTTACCCACCCCAGAAATTGGAGGGGTGTACATCCCCTCGTGCGCCTGAAATGAGCGTAAATTGTTCGCACCCTCACCGAAGCAACAGAAGCCAACTCTTCGATGGTTATGGCGCGGACAAAATGCGCCTCAGTATAGTCCTCGACCAGGCGAACGAGTCCGCTACCACGCCATTTTTCGGGAGTTTCAAAAACTTTGCATAATTGTTGGGATTTGCATAGATGAACGACGCAGCGAGCATGCTCTCCAGCTCTCGCATAGCCCATGTGGCGTCCGAATAGGCGTTAAAATTGATCTCCTGAATGAAGAAGGCGAGCCTTCTTCGAATGGTCCTATAGGCCTCGCTTTCAGTTTGGGTGTCGCCTTGAAATTGCAGTTACTTCGTTGCTCCGTTCCCCACCGGCGCGTATGCGCGCGTTCAAATAGCTTTCCTCCATATGCAGCGCGATCTGGCGGTAATCACGTCCAAACGCGACCTTCATTTTAGTGGACGGAGAGACCACATAGGTTTGACTTGTTGAGAGATCCCAAGAAGACTTGCCGGGTCCGATACGTGCAGTACCAGCCAGCGGGATCTGCTGTTGGAACATCCTGAATTCCGCAAGTGTGATACATACCCCCGCGCGCTAGCTGTAATATGACAGGCTCATCCGCGGGGATGACCAGCAGTCAGGTCGGACATCGAGGTGATCAGCGGGATCATCCAGCCGAAACTCTGAAGCCGCGAATACGGATTGAAGCGTTGCCTCAACCTCGTTTGGTGCGTCAGGAGCGAATGATTGCATAACGAGGTTCTGTGTTACGTCGTACTTCCTGCTGCATCACCTTACACTGACTTCACTGCCGGAGATGGCGCGCCATGATGTTGCGGTGAATTTCGTTGGTGCCGGAATAGATGGTTGCGGCGCGTGTGGCGAAATATTTTCTTGTCGCCAGAGGCATCTGCGGGGCTCCGCTCGCACCATGCTCAGATCCCCGTGCGAGCGGCCCGCTTGCTTCGAGCGCGAGTTCAGCAATTTTCTGGTGGAGCTCGGTGGCCGTCGTCTTCATGAGCGAAGAGGCCATCTCGTCCTCGCCGTCCAGCCTGCCCGCCGCAAGCAGGTGTAGCTCGAGCGCCTCCATCGCCGTCAGCGCGATGCTGACTTCAGTCATGCGTAGAGCAAAGTCCGGGCCGGGCTGATATCGTGCCACTTCGCGCTCCATCAGACGCCATGCCCGCCGTAGCGAACCGGTGGTCGTATTGTTGCTCCTAGCAAATCGCATCAGCTGCTTCGCCATTGCCCAACCGTGGTTTTCTTCACCTATGCGATTGGCAATCGGTACGCGTACCTCGTCGAAAGCGACCTCGTTGAAGTCATGCTCGCCGTCAATTGTGACTACCGGCAACACAGTCAGGCCGGGGCTGTCCATATCGATAAGCAGGAAGGTGATGCCTTCCTGTGGCCGCTCTGCACGTGCGGTGCGCACCAACGCAAACATGCGATTGGCCAGGTGCGCTCCGGTGGTCCAGATTTTTCGTCCTGTCACCACATAGAAATCGCCTTCGATTTCGGCGCGTGTGGTGAGTGCGGCAAGATCGGATCCAGCACCCGGCTCGGAAAACCCTTGGCACCACAGATCCTCGCCACTGAGGATTGGCTCGAGATACCGCGCCTTTTGCGCCGCCGTGCCGGCCGCGATCATCAAGGGCCCGATGCTGCGGATACCTGTGCCGAAGATGATTGGTGCATCGTTGCGCGCGCATTCCTGCTCGAACAGGAAGCGCCGGCGGACGCTCCAACCGCAACCGCCATACTCGCGTGGCCATCCCGGCGCTATCCAACCGCGGCGGTAAAGTCGTGTATGCCATTCCCGCGCCGCAGCGATCTCAGTGTGGAAGCCAGTGGTCCGCTTGCCCGCTTCGCGCAAGTCTTCGCTCAATTCCTGGGCGAGAAATGCACGAATCTCGGCAAGGAAGTGCGCATCGCCATCTTCATGCGCGGCGGGAAGTTCGGCTGCGGATGACATCTCCTCAGCCTATGGGCAGTTAGCCTCTGTACAATAAGGGTTATTACGCACTTTCGCTGCGTCAACTGCGCGCGGACGACGAATGCTTCGGCATGTCCGGAAAGAGGGGCATCTGGCATGCTCAGGACCGGGAGAGGTCACAGCAAGTCTGAGGGCGATCTGGCATCGTCCAATCATTTCGGGACGTTCGAAAGGCCGAAAAAGGGGCTGGTCCTGCGCATCTGAGAACTTGGTGCCGCCTGGGTGACTCGAACACCCGACCCACGCATTACGAATGCGTTGCTCTACCGGCTGAGCTAAGGCGGCCCCTCACACAAGCACGCAGAGCTTGCGACAGGCGGCGGAAAGTAATCGAGCATTGGTCGTACCGCAACCGGGCAGGGCGGATTTCGCTGAAGCACGGGAGGACTGCCACCCTGCATTGCAGGGTAAGGCAAGAGCGCCTATCTGTGCTCACGCTCCAGTTGCCAGCTTTAGGAGGCTCGTTCGGTTGCGCATTCCCATTCACTCGGAAGGCTGGCCCTTTATCGGCGCAATTGCGCTGGCCAACCTCTTGCTGACCTGGGGCTTAGGCTGGTGGGGACTGATACTTCTTCCAGTAACCCTGTGGGTCATTGCCTTTTTCCGGGACCCTGAGCGCACTGCGCCCCCCGGGGAACACCGCTTGGTCAGTCCCGCAGATGGACGGTTGTTGCCTATCACCGAGGCCGAGCCCCCTCCTGAACTGGGACTGGTGCCCGGTCCGAGGCCCAGACTTTCCATTTTCATGAACGTCTTCAATGTACACGTAAACCGCAGTCCAGCTATCGGACGGGTGGCGAAACTGGCCTATCGCCCAGGGAAGTTCTTCAATGCGTCTTTTGATAAAGCCTCTGTTCACAATGAGCGCATGTCCATCCTGCTCGAGCTTGGGAGCGCTACTGGAGTGGCCGGAAAGGAACTCGTGGTGGTACAGATCGCCGGGCTCGTGGCGCGGCGGATCTACTGCCCCCTGACGCAGGGGCAAGATTTGAGCCGGGCGGAACGGTTCGGAATGATCCGTTTTGGCAGCCGTCTTGATATATACTTGCCCGAAGGGGCCCATATCGTGGCGCAGCCCGGGAGTTTTGTCCGGGCAGGTAAGACGGTTCTGGCGGAATTCCCGGTTTCGGGCTAAGGATGACGGTTATGCGAAGAATGAGATACGGTCGTATTACCGCCAAGACCCGTGACGATGGCTTTGAGCCCTCAGCACTCAGCCGTTTTGTGCCCAGTGGCCTGACGATTTTGGCCCTATGCTCCGGGGCCACTGCAATCCGCTTCGCTTTGGACGGCAATTTTCGGGCCGCTGTCATCGCCATCATTGTCGCAGCGGTGCTCGACACTATGGACGGCAAGATTGCCCGTCTGCTCGGTGCCGATTCCAAATTTGGGGCGCAGCTCGATTCCCTGGCTGATCTTGTGAGCTTTGGCATCGCTCCGGCTGTGCTGACCTATCGCTGGACCCTCCACCAAGCTGGTGGAGCTGGCTGGACCATTGCACTCATTTATTGTGTATGCTGCGCGATCCGCCTGGCGCGCTTCAATATCGAAACCGTGGAAGCGGCCGATCAGCATGCTGCCAATGCTCATTTTTCCGGCGTGCCGACCCCGGCGGCAGCCTGCATGGTGCTGCTGACCATGCTCGTCAGCTTCCAGTGGCACGACACCACTGCCGGCGCTTGGCTCGCCGATCCTATCCTTAACGGTGCGGTCGTCTCGATCGTCTCATTATTGATGGTGAGCCGAATCCCCACCCTGTCGCTGAAGAACCTGCATCTGGAACGCCGTTATTTGTGGCTGGCAAGCCTTGTTGGCGCAGCAATCGTGACCTTGGCTGTGCTGTGGCCTTGGGCAACATTGTCCGGTGGACTTGCCCTATACATTTTGACGCTGCCCCTTGGCGCGCGCCCCCGCAGCGAACAGCGCCAACTTTTCCGTGAGTTTGGCGAGTAAGCAGCCATTGCACCCCGGCCCTGGCTCCGTCACAGTGATAAAAAATCACTGACGGAAATGCCATGCTCACGAAAGCCGATGATTATCCGGTGCACCAGCGCCCGGAACCGATTGCGGGATCTGGTACAGACCGCAATTTTTACGATCGTTATTTCTTCAATGGCTACACCCTTGACGGTCACCTTTTTTTCGCCTGTGCGCTAGGTGTTTATCCCCATCTCAATGTGATGGACGCAGCGTTCAGCGTCGTCATTGACGGCGTGCAGCATAATTTGCATGCGTCGCGCCTCCTGAACTGTGAGCGGCTCGACACCCGCGTCGGGCCGATCGAGATCAAGATCGTCGAGCCACTCAAGCGGCTCAAAATCCTGATCAACGATGCAGCGCATGACATCTATGCCGAACTGGAGTTTGAAGCCCGAGCACGTGCCGTCGAAGAACCCCGCTTCACGTTTCGTCAAGGCCCGCGCACGGTGATGGATTACACGCGCATGACGCAGAACGGCAGCTATGAGGGCTTCATCCTGATCAAGGGAATGCGCGTTGACCTCGACCCAGGAATGATGCTGGGAACGCGCGATCGCTCCTGGGGCATCCGCCCGATCGGACTTGCAGATCCACAGCCCGCCGCTCCACCAGCACCACCGCAATTCTACTGGTTATGGTCGCCCCTGAACTTCCCTGACCGCTTCATGCTTTTTCATATCAATGCGGACGCAAGCGGGCGTCCCTGGAACAATGCTGCGGTTCTGGGCGAGCTTGGCGATGTAGCGCCCAAGGTCATGTCGAAGAGCTGTTGCGAGGTCACCTACAAGTCAGGCACGCGGCATGCCTCGAAGGCCATGATCCATCTTTACGATGATGCGGGAGAACAATGGGATGTCGAGTTGACGCCGCGCTTCAATTTCTACATGTCGGGCATCGGCTACACCCATCCCGAGTGGGGGCATGGCCACTACAAAGGTGAGCTTGCCGTCCATTATGACATCTATGACACGGCCACGGTCAACGAGGCCCTGCCACTGTTCCTGCACGTGCAGGCCTTTGTTACGGCGCGCCTTAAAGGGCCAGATGGCGAGCGCGTGGGGGCAGGCGTGCTGGAACAGCTGGTACTGGGACCGCACGCGCCATCTGGATTAACCGGACTTCTGGATCCTGCACCATGACTGAAGAAAAAATACTTGCCGACCAATTGGCGCTCTATCTCAGCCAACACTTTGGCCACGCGGTCCAGGTGAAGGACCTATCACGCATTCCCGGCGGTGCGAGCCGGCAAACCTATCGCTTTATGGCCTCTTACGCTTCAGGCCCGGAGCCGATCGAGCGCGCCCTGATCCTGCGCCGGGACCCGGCTTTCAGTTTGATTGAGACCGAGCGTATGACGGAATTCGCGGCCTATCGCGCCTTTCACAAGGTTGGACTTCCGGTCCCTGAGCCGATCGTCCTGGAGCTTGGCAGTGAGGCACTGGAACGGCCCTTTTTCATCATGGAGGCGATCGAGGGCTGCTCTGCTGGCTCGCTGCTTGCTGCGGACCCCTATGGCAGCCATCGGGAGACCATCGGCGAGCAGTTCTGGAGCGCGCTTGGTCGCATCGCTGGCAGCGATCCGGCTACGCTTGGGCTCTTGAGCCTTGAGAGCCCCAAAGACAGCACACAGAGCCCTCCCCACGAGCTTGCCCGCTGGGAGCAGGTGATCCGCGAAGACAGTCTTGAGCCACAGCCGATTGCACTGGGAGCCATTCGCTGGCTCCGACGGCATCTGCCGCCACCGGCGGCCAAGCTCTGCGTCGTACATGGTGACTATCGCAGCGGAAATTTCCTGCACGATGGAGCCGGAAATATCCGCGCAATCCTCGACTGGGAAATGGCGCACCTGGGCGATCCGCTTGAGGACCTCGCCTGGGCGCTTGATCCTCTTTGGAGTCATGGCAATCCCGACAGACCGGGCGGCATGATCGGTCGCGACGCAGCACTGCGCATCTGGCAGGAGGCAAGCGGACTCATCGTCGATCCGCAGGCTCTTGCATGGTGGGAAATATTCGCCCAGGTGAAAGGTCTCGCGATCTGGATCTCTGCCGCCCGCGAATTTTCCGAGGGACGCAACACTGAAGCCGTTAATGCCTTCTCCGGAATCTATTGCACGGCCTTTCACAATCGCACGCTTTCCGAGCGGCTCCTGGAAATATGTGAATCATGAAACCATCCAGCTCTGAACTTCTCATGGTGCTCCTACAAGACCTCAGCCTGCACATCGCGCCGGCGCTCGCGGACACCTATCTGCAAAGCAGCGCCCAGCTTTGGGCCGTGCTTTGTCTTTTAACAAACCAGGAACAGGCGCGGGCAGCCGATGTTCGGCTCAAGGACATCCGCAGCATGCGCGCGATGTTTGGTAGCTTGTCCGAGCTGGTTGGCCCCGAACTCAAGGCCCGTCTGCGCGCCGCGCACGCTGGTGCGGATCATCACCTCGACATTGCGAGCCTTGATGCCACCCATGCCGAACTCAGCACGCTACTCATTACATTGCAGGAGGACCTTGAAATGCGCGCGGACAAGACAGCGCGGGAAGCCTGCAAAGTGATCTGGAGCCATCTCAATGCCTCGGCTCAGCGACACGCCCTCACGCTTCCGTTCAGCTAGGCTCCGCGCGGATGGGCCTGCGCATAGATCTGCAACAGCTGATCCGTTTCGAGTTTGGTGTAGGTCTGGGTCGTCGACAGGGAGGCATGCCCCAGAAGCTCCTGCACGGCACGCAGATCCCCACCCCCAGCCAAAATGTGGGTTGCGAAGGAGTGACGCAAGGCGTGTGGCGTAGCCCGGGCAGATAGTCCCAAGGCACCGCGCAGGTGCTGCATCAAGAGTTGCGCTTCGCGTGCCGACATCGGTTTTCCGGTGCGCGACACAAAGAGTGATGCCTCACGCGTCTGGACGAAAGGCACAAGCGCAGCATAATGGGCAATTGCTTCGCGTACGACCGGGAGGAGCGGAACAACCCTTTCCTTTCGGCCCTTGCCGAGAATACTGAGGGTCTCGCCCAAGGGTACGTCACCACGCCGCAGCGACAAAGCCTCGGAAATGCGCAGCCCGGTGCCATAGAGCAGGGTGAGCAACGCGACGTCACGGGCAGCAAGCCACTGGACCGGATGCTCGGCTGCCGCCGCCAGCGTGCGTTCGGCATCACGTTCACTGAGGGGACGCGGCAGCGGGCGTGCGATGCGCGGCGTCCTCACGGCACGTGCGGCCGGATTGTCCAGCACATTTTCGCGTGCCATATGCTTGAAGAAGCTGCGGACTGCGGCAAGTGCACGCTGTATGCCACGGGCCCCGAGGCCATCCCGTCGGCGGGCGGCGATAAAGGCACGGATATCACTCACCGAAAGAGCGGCCAGCGTCTCTTCCTCGATCACAGTCCCCAGATGGGCGGTAAGAAAATCAAGGAAACAGTCGAGATCATAACCATAGGCGACAAGCGTGTGAGGACTGGCTCTGCGCTCGTGAGCCAGGAATGCGAGCCAGTCGCGTTTTAGCGCTTCGGCAGATCGAGCCATGCCCTGATCGCTCGTTCCAGCGCCCGTGCAAAATATCCAATTTCTTCGGAGCTTTCTTCTCCTTCAAAGCAGAAAGGCGCGCGCGCTCCCAGCACAAAAACTGCGGGAGGCGTATCTGCTCCTAGCCGCAAGCGAAACACAGCCATGCTCCTGCAGCCGCGCCCGGCCGGCCCCAAAAGGACTTCTCCACCATTCGACAGGATCACGCCGCTTCCGTCTCGTCCCAGAATACGCAACACCACACCTGGCGCAACAAGGCGCACCCGCTGCGCTCCGGGAACGGCGCGGCAAGCCTCGCCTTCGATACAGATGCCGGCAAGATCCGCGCCAAAGGCATCGGGTGAGCCGACGGCAAGTCCCACCGCCTCCTCAAAACTGCGCGCGTCAAGAAGCTCGAGAAGAAGCCGTCTAACAGCCTCCCCAATACCCTGGCGTGATCGGAGCCCGTCACATTCGGCTCTCAGCGCAGCATTCTCGCACACCAGCTGCTCAATCACGTGACGCTGCAGATCCCTGATCTCGCAATCGCGAAAGCGTTCCGGCAGCAGCATGGCCAACAATTCGCCGTCGGCAGCAAGACGCACCCGATTCAGGCGCACAAAGGCTTTTACTGCCTCGGCAGCGGCTTCAGCCGGATCTATAAGGGCTGCGCTTTCCATCGATAACAAGACCCGCCGGGATTGACCACAAAGAATCACTCTTCGAAAGTGTACCTATGAATTCAGCCCGCTTGAAGCCTGCAGCTGCCGAGATTGGAACCAGGCCGGTGTCGGTTTTGTTGCCGTTGCCGCTGCCGGGTCCGTACGATTACCGTCTTTCGGACGGCGTAACCGCTCCGCGCGGACTTCTGGTCGAGGCGCCCTTGGGTGCGCGCACGCAGCTTGGGGTTGTCTGGGGCAGCGGCAATGCGAAGATAGAGGCGCACAGGCTCAAGACTGCAGTTCCGCTCGGCAACTATGCCTGTCTGCCAGAAGCCCTGTGTGACTTCGTCGACTGGGTGGCGCGCTACACCCTGAGCCCGCAAGGTTCGGTCCTCGCCCTCGCGCTGCGAGCCCGTGGCGCCTTTGACACAGAGACACCCCGCCTTGCCTATCGACGCTCATCGGTTACGCCGGCGCGTCTCAGTGACAAGCGCCAGCGTGTACTTGATGTGACAGCGGATGGTCTGGCCCGCAGCATCGCAGCAATTGCAGAGGAGGCCAATGTCTCGTCCGCCATTGTACGGGCCCTTGTCGCAGCGGGTGCACTGATCGCTGACGCACTACCTGAATTCGTACCACTACCCGTTCCGCAGCCGGATTTTGCCGTGCCAGTTCTGCGCAACGAGCAGCACAGCGCCGCCGAGGCCTTGCGCGAGGCCGTTATGGCAAGGAATTTTTCGGTCTCGCTGCTCGATGGTGTAACCGGCTCCGGCAAGACCGAGACCTATTTCGAGGCGGTGGCAGAGGCTCTCAGGCTGGGCCGGCAGGTGTTGATACTGCTCCCCGAAATCGCCCTCAGCGTCCAGTTTTTGGAACGCTTTGCCGCGCGCTTTGGCGTGCCCCCAGCGGAATGGCATTCCGATCTGGGTCACACGGAGCGAAAGCGTGTTTATCGCGCCGTGCTTGGAGGCGAGGCCCGCGTTGTAGTAGGTGCGCGCTCAGCACTTTTTTTGCCGTTTCAGGATCTGGGTCTCATCATCGTCGATGAGGAGCACGAGCAGGCATATAAGCAGGAAGAGGGCGTCATCTACCACGCGCGTGACATGGCGGTGGTGCGTGGACGCATCTCATCTTCGGCCGTGGTCCTTGTCAGTGCAACGCCTTCACTGGAGAGCTATGTCAATGCCCAGGCTGGCCGTTATCGCTGGCTGAAGCTGGCTGCGCGACACGGCGTGGCGAAATTGCCCAGGATCGATCTCATCGATTTGCGTCAGCATCGCCCGGAGCCTGGCCAATGGATGTCTCCGGTACTGATCGACGCGCTGCGAACGACGCTGGAAGAGGGCGAACAGTCCCTGCTTTTTCTGAACCGGCGCGGCTACGCTCCCCTGACACTGTGTGCGCAATGCGGTCATAAGTTCACCTGCCATCAATGTTCAGCCTGGCTCGTCGAGCATCGCTATCACCGCCGCCTCGTCTGTCATCATTGTGGGCAGGACACCCCAATGCCCACCGTCTGTCCTCATTGTGGCGCGCAGGACAGTCTGATCGCCTGTGGCCCAGGCGTGGAACGTCTGGCTGAAGAGTTCGTCCAGCATTTTCCCGAAGCCCGCATGGCCATCGCCTCATCCGACACCATGCATGGGCCGGCGGAACTACAGGCTGCTATCCATGCCATGTCCCGCGGTGAAATCGAGGTTTTGATCGGCACGCAGATGATCGCCAAAGGCCATCACTTTCCCAATCTTACCCTCGTGGGTGTGATCGACGCCGACCTCGGCTCCGCGGACGGCGACGTCCGCGTGCGCGAACGAACCTTTCAGCTTCTGCACCAGGTCGCGGGGCGCGCAGGGCGCGCGGCTAAGCCCGGTAGAGTCCTGGTGCAAACCCACAGCCCCGAAGATGTAGTGCTGCAGGCGGTGGCGGCAGCGGATCGCGATGTTTTTTATGATCAGGAGCGGCGTTTGCGGGAGCGCACCCACGCCCCACCCTTTGGCCGACTTGCCGCCCTCATCCTGTCCGGAGTTAACGGCGATGCTGTCCGAACGATGGGCAAGCGTTTGGCACAGGAGGCACCCGCGGCCCGCGGCGTCAGGATCTGGGGACCAACACCGGCCTTCTATCAGCTTTTACGCGGTCGCACGCGAGAGCGCCTTCTGGTGCAGGCGGAACGATCGGTCGATGTACAGGCCTATCTGCGTCAATGGCTGGGGCCCATCAAACTGCCTGCCAGCGTCCGCCTGGTGATCGATATCGATCCGATCAGTTTCTTCTAGGCAGGCTATTTGCCTGCGAGCTCGCGCACATCGACAAGGTGGCCGGCAATGGCAGCAGCCGCAGCCATGGCCGGGCTCATCAGATGCGTACGCCCGCCCCGGCCCTGTCGTCCTTCGAAATTACGGTTTGACGTCGAGGCGCAGCGCTCACCAGGAGCCAGACGATCAGCGTTCATAGCCAGACACATCGAGCAGCCAGGTTCGCGCCACTCGAATCCGGATTCGATGAAGATGCGATCAAGGCCTTCCGCTTCAGCCTGCTCTTTCACCAGCCCGGAGCCGGGAACAACCATGGCCCCGACATGCGGCGCCACCTTTTTGCCGCGCACGATCGCAGCTGCCGCACGCAGATCCTCGATGCGGCCATTGGTGCAGGAGCCGATGAAAACGCGATCAATGCGGACCGTGTTCAGTGCCGTTCCCGGTACGAGGTCCATATAGGCAAGGGCGCGCTCGATGCCGCTCCGCCGGTTGGCGTCCGTTTCTTTCAGGGGATCAGGGACCACGGCGTCAATGGTGAGCCCCTGTTCGGGCGATGTGCCCCAGGTCACCATGGGGGCCACGGCGGCCGCATCAATGATAATTTCCTGATCGAACTGAGCTTCCGGATCAGAATTCAGCGTGCGCCAATATTTGAGGGCTGCCTCATAAGCCGCGCCCTTGGGCGCACGGGGGCGGCCCGCGACATAGGCGAAGGTGGTCTGGTCAGGCGCAACCAGGCCCGCGCGCGCGCCGGCCTCGATGGTCATGTTGCATAAGCTCATGCGCCCTTCCATCGAAAGCGCGCGCACCGCCTCGCCGGCATATTCGATGACATAGCCCGTACCACCAGCGGTACCAATGCGGGCAATGATGGCGAGCGCGAGATCCTTGGCAGACACGCCCTGCGCGAGCCGGCCATTGACCGTCACCCGCATGTTTTTGGACTTGGGCATAGCCAGTGTCTGGGTGGCAAGAACATGCTCAACCTCCGACGTACCAATGCCGAATGCCAATGCCCCAAAAGCACCATGGGTTGAGGTGTGAGAATCGCCACAGACAATGGTGGTACCGGGCAAGGTCCAGCCCTGCTCGGGACCAACGATATGGACGATACCCTGGCGGATATCGTTCATGGCTAGATATTCAATGCCGAACGCAGCAGCATTCTCTTCCAGCGTACGGACCTGCAGCGCCGCTTCGGGATCAGCGATGGGTTTGTCCCGATCCTTGGTCGGAACATTGTGATCGGCAACTGCGAGCGTCAGATCAGGCCGGCGCACCTTGCGCCCGGCATGGCGCAGGCCTTCAAACGCTTGGGGGCTCGTGACCTCATGCACCAGATGGCGGTCAATATAAATGATCGGCGACGCCCCTTGCGGCGCAGCTACCAGGTGGGCATCCCAGATTTTGTCATACAGCGTTTTGGCCATGTTTCACGTCTTATTTGTGTGCAAAGTAGAAAACTGCAAGCATAATTAGTATGGTTACAAACTGTGCCAATACGCGCATGCGCATCAGCCGATTGGACCAGCTACGAGCCTTAGCACCCTCGACAAACAAGGTCGACAGGCCAAGAATCAGAATGACGACAACAATTGCCATCCCGATGCCGACAAAGATCAAACCAGTCACGTAACCTTCCTTCGCAGGCCGGCACATGGAGAAGCCACCGTCAGGCTCCGTGCGGCATGCCATTGAGGTCCATGGTAGATTCGCTTAGGAGCTTTGACAAATGGGAGGTAGGAACCCTCAGCATGGACAAGATCCCCCCTGAACTCCTGGCCCGCGCAGAACAGGGAGATGGCGAAGCGCAGATCGCGCTTGGCCGCAAATTCGATGCAGAAGGCCAGGTGGCGCTGGCGCGCGGCTGGTTTGCGCGTGCCGCCAAGACCGGATACCGCGACGGGCTGCGTGAGCTGGCCACCAATCTTCTGATCCGCCTGCCGATCGTTGAACATGACGGACTGGGCATGATGCAGGCAGCCGCCCGCGACGGTGACGCCCTGGCGGCCTATTACTGGGGCCTTCTGACTGCCGAGGCCAGGTTTGCCGAACGCTGGCAGGTTGGAATCGCCTGCCTTGGCGACGCCGCCGAACGTGGGCTCGCCATTGCCCGTGAGGAGCTACAACTTTTGGCGCCAGAAGGGGTTTCCAGATTTGCCGTGGATGGCTTTGTCAGCCCACTGCCACTGGAATTCATCTGCCAGGTGCCTCGGATCGCCATCATTCGCGGCTGCCTGCGCAGTGATCTGTGCGACTGGTTGATCCTTAAGAACCGCGATAAGGGTACACGTGCGCCGGTTCATGACCCCGCCAGTGGCCAGCACCGCATCGAATATGCACGCTCCAACAGTCACGTGATCTGCGATCTGCCCAATAAGAGCATGGTGGTTACGCTGTTGCGGGCACGGATACTGGCCAGCATTTCACCGGCAGCTCGGCCTGAACTGACCACACTCCTGTACTACCGTCCTGGCGAAGAGTTCTTGCCGCATTACGATTTCTTTGACTTGAGCAATCCGGGCTCGGCCCGCGAAGTCGCGCAAAAGGGCCAACGCAGCGTCACCTGCCTTGTCTATCTCAATGACGACTATCAGGGCGGCGAAACCGAATTTCTCAAGATCGGCCTCAACCACCGTGGGCGCAAGGGCGATGCGCTGGTGTTCTGGAACTTGCGGGCCGATGGCCGACCGGATCCTCTGACCTATCACGCCGGCCGGCCCACAATCTCGGGCGAGAAATGGGTCGTATCGCAGTGGCTGCGCTAAGTCTTACCAGCTCCCGGTGTTGGGCATAGAAGCCCAGGGCTCAGCTGGAGCCTTGGGCGGACCCGCCTGCAGGAGCTCAATGGAGATCCCGTCGGGAGAGCGCACAAATGCCATGTGTCCATCACGTGGCGGCCGGTTGATGGTCACACCACCATCCATCAGACGCTGGCAGATGGCGTAGATGTCCTCCACCCGATAGGCCAGATGTCCGAAGTTGCGCCCGCCACCATAGTCTTCCGGATCCCAGTTAAAGGTCAGTTCGACTAGCGGAGCCTGATTGGCTTCGGCCAGCTTCAGATCCTCTGGAGCGCACAGGAAGACAAGGGTAAAGCGTCCCTTTTCGTTGTCGACGCGACGAACTTCCTTCAGTCCAAGCTTGGCACAATAAAAGTCCAGACTGGCGGAAAGGTCCGATACCCGGACCATGGTGTGCAAGTAGCGCATAGTACTCTCCATCAATGTGTACAGGCCAGGACGTCGACGCCACCATCATTCAAGCTCTCAGGAGCGATGGCAACGGCGGGCGCGATCTACCTGTGCAACTTTAGCGGCGCGTGCCGCTTCTGCCCTGCGCTATTCTGCCGTGCAGCGCAGGTGTGCCGAGCCAGATCACGATTGGCCGGTGAGTTTCGACTTGAGCTCGTAAATGAGCTCAAGCGCCTGCCGCGGTGTCAGGCTGTCGGGCGTAGCAGCAGCCACCATGGCCTCGAGCTCCGAGGGCTGGCTTTTGGGTTGGGAATTCTGGGTCACCGCCGTCGAGAACAAGGGCAAATCGTCGATACGTGCCAGCGGCTTGTGCCCCTCGCGTCCGTCCTCCAGCGCCTTGAGCACAAGTTCGGCGCGGGCGATGACGGCCGGGGGGAGCCCCGCAAGCTTGGCAACATGGATGCCGTAAGAGCGGTCGGCGGCGCCCGCTGTCACCTCATGCAAAAAGACGATGCTATCATTCCATTCGCGCACGCGCATCGTCACGCAGGTCATCGCTTCAAGCCTGTCGCTGAGCGCCGTCATCTCGTGATAATGGGTTGCAAAAAGCGCCCGGGCGCGATTTATCTCACACAGATGTTCGGCAGCAGCCCAAGCAATGGCAAGTCCATCATAGGTTGCGGTGCCGCGGCCAATCTCATCGAGAATCACCAGCGAGCGTTCGCTTGCCTGATTGAGAATGGCGGCGGTTTCGACCATTTCAACCATGAAGG
>JAJZGY010000086.1 GCA_021804785.1 Pseudomonadota bacterium
ACGGTGCCAGGCGTCAAGCTGCTGGGCACTGAGTTCATCGCCGATATTTTGCAGCGAGATGAGCGTATGATGCTCCCCCCGCGACCAGAAGCTTGTCGCGACCGCCTTGACGACAATCGTGCTGGGCCCCCGTTTCAGCTGCAGGAGCTGGCGCCCGCCAACCTTCAGCTGCTCAAGCCCGGTGCGAAATTCGGTGCCGTAACGGGCAAGATCGAGCGTCATGTTGCCCGGCAGCTCGAACATCTGTCTGGCTGCGGTGTTGAGGGGGACATGACGACCATCAGCCTCGCGAGCGATCAATGCCACTGGTATGTGCGCCAGCATCGCCGCGAGATAGCGGCTCATCTCCTCGCGTTCGCTGCGTCCCTTACGCAAACGTTCCATCACCCGGCCCATCGCGGTTCCAAGCTCGCGATAGGGCGGAAGGCGGGAAATCCCGGTAAAGCTCTGCGTGGTATCGTCGTAGGCGATGGCATCCAGAAAGCGCGCAATTTCGCGATTGGTGCGGGTCAAACTATGCGTGATCTCGCTAAGCTGGGCCATGATCAGCGCGAGCAGCAGGGCCTCAACCACATACCAATTGGTATTGATCAGAGCGTAGGCAAGCAGCGAAAGGCTGAGAAGAAGAAGCAGGCTTCGCACCATCAGGCCTGCTGAAAGCCGCTCAGAGACCATATTTTTCCATCCGCCGGTAAAGCGAGGCTCGGGTCAGACCAAGCGCCTGAGCGGCGCGGCTGATATTGCCTTGATGCTGTTCGAGTGCCCGTTTCACGGCATCACGCTCAATGGCATCGAGATCAAATGCAGCCGAAGGCTCTGCCACAGTCATTGGCCCCTTTGCCGGAAGGGCAAAATCCTCCTCTTCGAGCGCCGCACCTCGTGACAGGATCACCGCGCGTTCGACTGCGTGGCGCAAGGCGCGGACATTACCCGGCCAATCATGAGCGCCAAGCGCTGCCAGGGCCGCAGCCGTGACTGGTTTGCGCGCCATATTGTATTTCTGGGTATAGAAGGCGATGTAGTGCTCAACCAACGGCGCAATGTCCTCTTTGCGGGCGCGCAAGGGCGGCAGATCGATGGTGACAGTGTTGATCCGCCAGAGCAGGTCGGCGCGAAACAGATTGCCATCAAGCAGACGACTCATGGGCTGGTTGGTAGCGCAGATGACCCGCACATCGATGGCCTCAGCCCGCTCGCTTCCCACTGGCACCACTTCACGGCGTTCCAGAACCGAGAGCAGCTTGGACTGCAGGTGCAGAGGAACATTGCCGATTTCGTCGAGAAACAGAGTGCCACCGCTGGCCGCACGAAAGCGGCCGACACGATCCTCCTTGGCATCGGTGAAGGCGCCACGACGATGGCCGAAGAGTTCGGATTCGAAGAGTTGTGGCGAAATCGTACCGAGGTCGACACGTACGAAGGCCTCTTCCGCACGCTGTGAACGGCGATGCAGCTCCCGCGCCACAAGCTCCTTGCCGGTGCCGTTTTCACCCATGATGAGGACATTGGCGTCGGTGGGCGCTGCCCGATCGATCAGATCAAAAATCGCACGCATGGCATGGCTCGTGCCGATCATGTCACCGCCACTGCCGCTCGCCGCGATGAGTCCCCTGTGGCGGGTGCGAGCCTCGCGCGCAGCAAGCCTGGCCCGCCGCAGATTTACCGCCGCCATCAAGGTGGCGACGAGACGCTCATTGCTCCAGGGTTTGGTGATGAAGTCGGCCGCACCCTGTTTCATCGCTTCAACCGCAAGCTCGAGTTCGCCATGGGCGGTGATCAGCACCACCACAGCATCCGGATCAACCGCCAGGACCTCACCCATGAGGCCGAGGCCTTCCCGGCCATTGTCGGCGCCGGCGCGAAAATTCATGTCGAGCAAAATGACGTCAAACCCGCCGCTGCTGACCTTGGGGAGGAGATCGGACGGAACACGCAATGTCTCGACCCCGGCAAAATGGCGCTTGAGGGCGAGCCGGGCGGCCAGGAGTACATCTTCCGCATCATCGAGCACGAGAATACGGGCAGGGCTGACAAGAGACGGCATCTACTGTCCATATCCGGACACTCGAACACCAAGTGTACGCAGGCGGACAGTTCTCGACAAGGTGCCCCGCACAAATGGCTGATCCCGTGGCATTTTCGACCTGGCATGGGGTTTGCTTAAGCAAAAGCGGTGACCCATTCCACACTTGTGCATGAGCCGAATTTCGCTTGTTCCGCGGTCCTCTTCCTCTCAGCCCCCCGAGTCTGGTTCGGGCATGGATCGGCCGATCGCGCCGCCGCCCTGGTGGCGACGCTACGGCCCCTATGCCGCGGCCGCACTGGTGCTGTTTGTACTTGGCGCCTGGCTCCTCTCCGGCCCCGGCGGACGCATCTACCGCGTACCAGTAGACCGGCTGACGATTTCGACGGTCACCCGTGGCCCCTTTGAGGATTATGCTGCAGTTCGGGCCAATGTTGCCCCCCTCATCACGGACTACCTCACCACTGAACAAAATGGCACGGTCAAGCAGGTGCTCGTGGAAGACGGCGCCGAGGTCAAGGCCGGTGAGGCCCTCATCGTTCTCTCGAGCCCGCAGCTCGAACTTAGCGTCATCAATCGCGAGGCTGACACGGCCCGTCAGATCAGTGAACTCGAGAACACCGAGCTCGAACTCGAGCAGACACGATTTCAGTATCAGAAAGACCTTCTCAACATCCAGTACCAGATGCAGAAGCTGCAGGGACAACTCGCGCGTGATCGCCGTCTGGCCGTCGCCAATGCCATTCCCCAGGTCACGTTCGACAAGGACAAGGAAAAATATCAGTACGAGCGCAAACTGCGCGATGCGACGATTGCCTCGCACCGGAACGAGCAGGCCATTCGCACCCGTCAGCTCGCCCAGCTGCAGGCAACCCTCAAGGAACTGCATGCCAGCCTGATCGCAGCCCGTGCCAGCCTTGACGACCTCACCCTGCGAGCACCCATGGATGGCCAGCTCAGCGCCCTCAATGCTGAGGTCGGTGAGGCCAAGGCCCAAGGCGCAGTTCTGGGGCAGGTTGATTCACAAAACCGCTTCAAGCTGACGGCACTGGTCGATGAATTCTATCTTGGCCGCGTTACCCTCGGCCAGTTCGCCCTCTTCCGCCTCGGTGGCCGCAATTACCGCGCCAAGGTGGCCAAGATCTATCCCCAGGTCACCAATGGTACCTTCCGGATCGACATGACCTTCCTTGGCAATGCCCCTTCGGGCATTCATGCCGGCCAGGCGATCGACATCAAGCTGGAACTCGGCGGCGCAAAGATTGCCGACATGCTGCCCAATGGTCCCTTCTACCAGGACACAGGTGGCAACTGGGTGTTTGTGCTCACCCCCTCTGGCGACAGTGCAGTACGACGCAACGTGAAGCTGGGTGCTCGCAATCCCGATGAGGTCGAAGTCCTAAGTGGGCTGAAGCCCGGGGAACGGGTCATCACTTCTAGCTATGAGGCCTACACCCATATGGATCGGGTCGAATTTGAAGCGGCCTCAAATCATCATCAAGGATCTTAAGGAGGACGCATGATCACGCTAAAGCATGTCAGCAAGGTCTACCGCACCAGCGAGGTCGAAACCACGGCCCTCAGGAGCATTGATCTTCACGTTGCCTCTGGCGAGTTCGTCGCCGTCATGGGGCCGTCGGGTTGCGGGAAGTCGACTTTTCTCAACATCGTGGGCATGCTCGATGCCCCAAGCCAGGGCGAATACATCTTCGACGGCGTCAACATCGCCGGCTACAGCGAGAGCCAGCTCACCGAACTGCGCAAGAACGCCCTCGGCTTCGTCTTTCAGAGCTTCAACCTCATCGACGAACTGAACGTCTTCGAAAATGTGGAGCTGGCGCTGCTTTATCACCGTGACGTGAGCAGCCAGGAGCGCAAGACACGGGTCAAGGAAGCCCTTGACCGGGTCAAGATCGCCCACCGCGCCAAGCACATGCCCCAGCAGCTTTCCGGCGGTCAACAACAGCGTGTGGCCATTGCCCGTGCTGTCGTGGCCCGTCCCAAGCTGATCCTGGCCGACGAACCGACCGGCAATCTCGATACCACCAATGGCGAGGAGGTCATGCAACTCCTGACCGAACTCAATGAGGCGGGCACGACTGTTGTCATGGTCACCCATTCCCACGCCCATGCTGAATACGCACACCGCATCGTCAACATGCTCGACGGCTCGATCATCACCGAACAGACTCGCCAATTTGCCTGAAAGGGACCGGCATGTTCCGCAATTACCTCGTCGTCGCCCTGCGTAACGCCGGGCGTCACAGGCTTTACAGCTTTATTACGATTGCCGGACTGATGGTGGCGCTTACCTGTGCCATCTTCATCATGCTGTTCGTCGCCGATGAACTCTCCTACAACGCCTGGATTCCCGGAAGTCAGAACGTCTTCCGCGTCGATACGACGTGGCATTTCCCCGGATTCCCGGCCCAGCACTACGCCTTGAGTCCGTTTCCTCTGGCGAAGGCGCTGCGCGACAACGTCCCCGAGGTGTCCGCAGCTACCCGGCTGGTCAATGAACATATGACGGTAAAGGCTGACAACCGCAAATTTGTCGAACGCGTGGCCTTTGTCGACCCAAACTTCTTTACCGTGATCCATCTGCCCTTGCTGCAAGGTTCACCCGCGACGGCCTTCAACAACCCCGACAGTGCGGTCATCAGCGTTGCCATGGCACGCAAGTTTTTCGGCACGTCGAGCCCCATCGGCAAGACGCTGGAGCTGAAAGGTACCCACCCTGTTACTGTGACCGGCACGATAGCCGTGGCGCCGCACAACACGGAATTCCACAACCAGATCTACGTCTCCAACAAATCCAGGGTCGACAGCTTTCCAGACAAGGGCGAATGGTTTGACCCGGAAACTTATGTCTACGTCCGCCTTGCGCGTGGCGCCTCCCCGGCTGCTGTCCAGGCCCAAACACCCGCCATCTTCCGGGCGGACGCAGACCCAAGCACCCTTATCAAGACCAAACTGACTGGCGACGAGATCCTCCACGCACATCTGGTACCGCTCACGCAGACACACCTGAGCGGCGATCAGGGTGAGGGCGCAACCGGCGATTGGGGCTCCGTCTATGGCCAGGGTGCAAGCGTCGGCGGCAGCTGGTCAGTCGTTTATGGCTTTGCCGCAATCGCGTTCCTGATCATTGGCATCGCCTGCTTCAATTTCACCAATCTTGCTACCGCTCGGGCCGTGGCAAGAGCCCGGGAGGTTTCTCTGCGCAAGGTCCTGGGCGCAAGGCGTACGCAGCTCATAACCCAGTTCCTTGCTGAGTCAGTACTAACAGCCTGCGTAACGCTGCTGTTGGCACTGGCTGTCGTGGAAGTCCTCATGCCGAGCTTTGCGCAGTTCATCGGCCACCCCATCACGTTGCGGCTGTTCACGGACTGGCCACTTCTGCTCATCATTCTTGTCGTGACCGTGGCCACGGGCATTCTCGCAGGCCTTTATCCGGCCCTGGTGCTCTCGAGCTTTCGCCCCGCTGGTGTGCTTCGTGGCAGTGGCGGCATCGACAGCGGCTCCGGCCTGCTGCGCATGGGTTTGGTCCTGCTGCAATTCGCGGTCTCGATCGGCCTTGGCATTGCGGCAGTCGTCATCTTTGCTCAAACGCAATATGCCCGCAATGTTGAGCTTGGTTTCAGCCGTAACAACATCGTTGCCGTGGACGGCGCGCACCACCTCGGATCGGGCAAGCTCAAACTGTTGGAAGCGCAGCTGCGTCAAGATCCAAACATTCTGGCGGTAAGCAGTTCAAGCGCGGTGCCCTTTGGGGGGCTGTTCCAAGGCACGTCCGTATCCCTGCCTGGGCAGCCGCAAAACTTTTCCAGCCGTATCATGAGCATTGAACCGGGCTTTCTCCAGCTCTACGGCATCAAGCTTCTGGCCGGACGCGATCTCTCCAAAACCCGGGCTGCAGATGTCATCAACAACGTGAACAGCAGTGATGATGTCCTGCCCGGCCGAAATGTCCTGATCAACCAGACTCAGGCACGGAAACTGGGACTGACGCCTCAACAGGCTATCGATAAAATCGTACGCATCGGCACCTCTCAGGCTGCAGCACGCATCGTCGGAGTTGTCGCCGATGCACGGTTCTACGGCGCATTGCATCCGGTTGCACCGACGCTTTACGTCGACAAGCCCAACCAGAAATATGTACTCTCGGTCAAGGTCAAAGGCGGCCATACTGCAGCAGCGGTCGCAGCCATCGATCGGGCATGGCAGGAATTCGCACCGAATTCGGCGATCCGGCGGCATTTCCTCAATGACAGTTTCGACAGACTGTTCAACGGCGCCGAACACGAGGGCCAGATGTTTGGCGTATTCGTTGCCATCGCCATCGTCATTGCCTGCCTCGGTCTTTACGGTCTTGCGGCCTTTACAGCCCAGCGCCGGACCAAGGAAATCGGTATCCGCAAGGTCTTTGGAGCGCGCAAGGTTGATGTCGTAAGACTTCTCCTCTGGCAGTTCTCCGTTCCTGTGCTGCTAGCCAACCTCATCGCCTGGCCGATAGCCTGGTACTACCTGTCAGACTGGCTGGAGGGCTTTGCCGACCGCATATGGCTGAATCCGGGCTATTTTGTGAGCGCGGGTCTTGTTGCACTGGCCATTGCCTGGACGACCGTGGTGTCCCACGCCCTGCGGGCTGCGGCACGCAAGCCCATCCAAAGCCTGCGCTACGAGTAGAGCATGATTAAAAACTATCTGATCCTGTCCATCCGCAATGCGGGCCGCAACAAGCTCTATACCTTCATCACCATTGGCGGACTTACCTTGGCACTCAGTTGCGCCATCTTCATCATGATGTTCGTCTCTGACGAACTTTCCTATGACCGGTTCATTCCCGATATGCGCGATGTCTATCGGGTGGATTTCGGCTTTGCCCTTCCTGGACGCGATATTCAGCGAAGCGCCAACACCATGTTCATCCTCGGCCCCACAATGAAGGCCGAAATCCCGCAAGTTGTTGCCTATACCCACGTCGATCCGGTTAATCTTACTGTCAAGGCCACACACCGCCTGTTCGCCATGAGCGCTGATGTTGTCGATCCTGACTTTCTCCAGGTCATCCACCTGCATTTGCTTGCAGGGACGCCTTCGCGCGTGTTCGCTCAACCCAATTCCGTTGTTCTGTCACAGCGGGTGGCAACCAAACTGTATGGTCAAACGCAGGCTGTAGGCAGGACCTTAGTCATCAATGGCAAGTATCCGATGATCGTCACCGGTATACTCCAAAACCTGCCGCACAATTCCCAGCTTGTGGCCGACATGATTTTCCCAAACACGTCCAAGGCCGACCCCACCAGAGCGTTCGTCAAACACCACTGGGAAACAGTCGGGCCACTTCTATACGTCAAACTCGCCCGGGGAAGCCGATCCGAGCACGTCGTACGGCTCATGCGGCAGATCTTGAACCGAAACGTCAATGCTGCGGATTTCGGTGCCAATATACCTGGCAGCCAGCTGATACAGCCGCACTTGACCCGCTTCTATCGTGTCCACCTGAGTGAGTATGGTGGCGGAATGACGCCTGGGGGCCGATGGAACCAAATTTACGGCTTTATCGCAATTGCCGGTCTCATTCTTCTCATCGCCAGCTTTAACTTCACCAACATCGCGACCGCGCGCGGAATTATGCGGGCACGTGAGGTTTCGCTGCGAAAGGTACATGGAGCAAAGCGAAGCCAATTGGTCAGGCAGTTTCTAGGAGAGTCAGTGCTGACGGCCTTAATTGCGCTCGGTCTTGCCACGGCTCTCATTGAGCTGCTCACCCCAGCCTATGACACATTCCTCGGCCGCCAGATTGCATTTGATCTGGTGAAAGACTGGCCTATGACGCTTGTTGTCCTTGGACTGACGCTCATGACCGGCTTTTTGGGTGGCATTTATCCTGCTTTTGTACTTTCGGGGTACCGACCAGCCACCACGATGCGGACAAGCGCCGCCAAACAGTCGGGTTCGGGAAGATTGCGGATCGCCCTTGTGGTACTGCAGTTTGCGGTATCCATCGGTCTTGGCATCGCAGCCCTTGTCGTGTTCCTTCAGATTCATTACGCCCAGAAGCTCAATCTGGGCTTTGCGCGCTCCAATATTGTAGTCATACGTAACGCGGCCGACATCCCCAAAGACGCACGAAGGGACTTCGTTCAGACTCTCACGGCTGCTCCGGCGATCGCGGCGGCTACTTTGTCAGGTGACAGTCCGTTTGCGGGTTCAATCGACCTGGAGGACGTTACACTTGAGAGCTCTCCACAAGTATTTTCAGTTCGTCTCTGGCAGGTAGGATTTCACTATCCGGCCGTTTATCGGACCAAACTGCTTGCCGGCCGGCTGCTTTCGCCCCTCCGCAGCAATGACACATTGCACCACAATCTCCCGGCCACGAACATACTTGTCAGCGCAAATGCAGCGCGCAGATTCGGGTTCACGCCACAGGGGGCAATTGGGCAGATCCTGCATATGGGCAAGAGGTCCCTGACAATAGTAGGGGTGCTTGCCGATCAAGACCTTGATGGACCCGAAGAGCAGACCTATCCCACCATTTTTATGGATTATGGAACCTCTGTGGGCGAGGTCGCCGTGCGCATTAAGCCGGGGCAGGCACGTGCAGCCCTGGCGGCGATCGATCAGGCCTGGAAGCGGTTCGCACCGAACGCGGCCATCAACCGCTACTTTCTGGACGACCCGTTTAACCGGCTGTTCAAGACCACTGCGCAGCGTGATCGCATGTTTGCGGCATTTGTCATCATCGCCATTCTGATAGCGTGTCTTGGACTTTATGGACTGGCAGCCTTCACCGCTCAGCGACGTATCAGCGAAATCGGCGTACGCAAAGTGTTTGGCGCCAGCACACGTGACATCATGGTCCTGCTGCTCTGGCAGTTTTCAACCCCTGTCCTGCTTGCCAACCTCGTGGCCTGGCCGGTTTCCTGGTTTTACCTGCAGGACTGGCTCCAGCATTACAGTCACCGCATTGGGTTGAGTCCGATTTACTTTGTGGGGTCTGGCCTTGCCGCGCTGGTGATCGCCTGGATCACCGTTGGTGCCCATGCCCTTCGCGCTGCGCGGACAAAGCCCGCAAACACGCTACATTACGAATAGGAGCCACACATGTTCAGAAACTATCTGACCGTGGCACTACGCAATG
>JAJZGY010000026.1 GCA_021804785.1 Pseudomonadota bacterium
GTGGACGATCTTTTCAGTGGTCCATGGAGAAAAAATCACAACCATATGTTCATCAATCAGACTGGCCCCTTGGCAAGCACCAGCTACGGACATGAAGGTGATAACTTCACGGGGCGCACTTGGAACCTGCACTTTAAAGAAATATTCACGCAGACACATTCTATGCACTACTGTCGGTGCGCTCGGAACGGCAGCCACTATTGGGGGCGCTTCGATCCCGTTCTCACCAAGGCCGCACAAGAATTTCGGGGTAGGCGCGCTTTTCGCGGTCCGCCCTTGTCCAGGGGAGAGACGTGGATCGGTAAACGCGGCCATAATAGCCATCTCTGACAGATGACGTGAATGCGATATGCACGATATCATTCGTGCTAAACACACCGGTTTTGTCGAAGAGAACGTTGGCAAGTATGCGCTTGATCCATCTCCGCGAAGACGCCGGAGCATCACACACTTCGCCAGCTCCCGAAGATCACGATAGACAACTCCACGGCGACAACCGGACCTGTTCTCACCCGCTCTGCGGCGAGCGTGGGCGCGCCCTGAGCCGAAGTTTGGGGCCGTTCAGCTTACACGAACCTGCCGTCACCCCATTGTATGTCAAACACCATTTCCGGCACGAGCACGACGCACACAAATCTCGTCCCACGACGCACTGCATGGCAGACCCTCGGCCTCAGCACAGAGCTCTCGAACATTTTCCTCAGCGCGAAGAACCCGGAGTTCATGTCGTATCTGAACGGTTGACGGAAGCGCAATGCGTCGTCCAAAGCGAACTAGCGGTTTCATGCCGTGAATTCCTTGTGATGCTTCGTGTTTCGTATCATTCCGTCAAGCCCGGGCGCACTTGCTACATCGCGGAATCGCACCAGGCGACCCGCACCCTCATCCCACAAAGTCAGATTTCCAGCCCCCAAGGCGCTCCTTAGCGTCAGCGGCCTTTCCGGTCGCAAATGCGCATTCTGACGATCGCAAGCCATGAGCCGATAATTGGGTATGCGCTGCGAGAGGTGATGAAGGTGATGAAATCCGATATTGCCGGTCATCCAGTGCAGGACTGGCGCCAATGCAAGATAGGATGTTCCGTTCAGCGAGGCATCGGCGAAATTCCACTCGCTGCGGCGCCGCCATAGGGCGCCTTCAAATCTATGCTGGACCGAAAATAGCCAGACGCCGATAATCGCCGTTATCGTCACAATTGGAAATTGCACAAGAAGCACGGCCTTAAAGCTAAGCATAAGGCCAATAGCTAATATGGCGATGGTGATTGAAAGATTCGTCAACCACACCGACCTCCGCTCTCGCTTCCACGTCCTTGGCGTATCGAATGGAAAGCGATAGAGCAACAGGAACACCAATGGAGGAATAACCAAATTCGCGAGTAAGGGGTGGCGCGGCAGGCGGTACAAGAACCGGCGCCAAGGCGAAAGCGCACGATATTCGTCGACTGTCAGGCACGTCGAATAGATGTCCGCACCCGATTCACGCCTGTCGAGATTATTCCAATTGGCATGGTGCCCGGCATGCTGTCGGCGCCAATTCTGATAGGGCACGAGAGTCAGAACACCGCATATTCGCCCGACAATGTCATTAGCGCGGCGCGACGTGAAAAAGGCGCCGTGGCCGCAATCGTGTTGAACGATGAATACACGAACGAGCAACACGCTGGCGGGAAGCGAAAGCCCCAATGTTAGCCAATATGATATTCTCAGGGACCAGTACATCAGCACGAGCGTGCCGATATAAAGGCCTATTGAGGTAACGAGTTGTAGGACGCCCAGCCAGTTGTTCGGCTTTTCGAATGGCGTAATGTACCCGCGCAATTGCGCTCTCGCTTCGTACATATATCAGCCTTGTACTGGATCTCCCCGACATCGAAGCAGCAGATCTTAGGCTGCTTGCATCGAAGCAGATCCTTATTTCGGGACGGTACGCGACACCTTGAAGGCACTGCAAAAACCGGTAACCCAGCGGGCTCTCTCGGGATCTTTACGATAAGGGCTCAAAGCCCCGACATTCACCTCATCAACGTCGTCAGGATCGTAAGCCGCGTTGGCACGCGCGGCATTCCAACCCTCGGCCTGAATACGGCTGAGCCGATAGGATTGCCTCATGGTCATGGACTTGGCGATGTCTGTTGAAGCATGGATACAACGCGGGCACTCGGACGGCAAAGTTGCGCGGTGATGCTTGCACCATCCTCAAGAACAACGATTGGACGGTTCATCAGAACAGGATTATCAGCCAGGGCATCAAGCAATTCATCTTCCGTTACGTCTTGTTCGTCCAGCCCAAGTTCTCGGAAAAGCGGCTCCTTGCGACGCACCACGTCTCGCGCCGTAATGTCCATTTTCGCAATAAGTGCCACGATCTGTGACCGGGACAAAGGTGTCTTCAGATATTCGACAATGCACGGCTCGTAACCAAGTTTGCGGATTTTGGCGAGTGCGTTGCATGACGTGCCGCAATCAGAATTGTGATAGATTGTAATCTGCATGAAGCTGCCTCCTAAAAGCGATTTCGTAAGGGATTGCGCATGTCGCGCGCCCTTGAGCGTCGCGCTTTGCGTGAGTCAATGGAAAACGGCACGGCGGGATTTAGTTGAGCCGCATCCCGCATAAGCGCGTCCTGGAGCTGTTCCGGACTGGTCGGAAAATATTCGGTCTGGCTCGAGTTCATGATGACGATAGCAGTCTGGACCCGTCTCCAGGCGGGAGACAAAACCGTATCAAGGCTTTCTTCTTCGGTTTCCACGGTATAGGTGCCAGGGCACTGCTCAGCATCCATCCCATCAAGAATGAAGGGGTGCGCGAAAACGACCTCCGTTCTCGATGTGCGCGTCGACATGGCGTCCGGCCCTTTCATGTTTGCTGTTATTCACCGGCACAGTCCCTGACCGCCGGCGGCGAAGCTGACACGGCACTTGCCGCTTCACTCCACCGCCGGGGTCTCCCGGCAGGGCTCGCCCAAATCGCGCAAAGCCACGGCGCGCTTTCGCACGCCGGCTACGCGAGGACGCTCGTGCGCCACCGGGGATCACAGGGTCAGTTATGGGCCGTGGAACTACATATGGGGATTGCTACTCGCTGTTTCAATCCCCGACGCGTATGACTTGTTGTACGCTCGAGATTTCTAGCAGGTGCCGAATTCCGTTACCCTTGCCGTAATCCACCAGCTCGTATGACCGTTGAGGCTTTCTGCCCATATCCTAAGGTTAGATGACCGCCACTAATTAGATGGATGCAGTTATTCAAATGAGCCTATGCTGCAGGAGCATTGCGCCACCAAACGAACCGCTTCTGATCTTGGAGTTCGTGTGATGCAGTAGCTCAAAGGAAACACGCATATGACAGATGACAAGAGTGACGCACGCTCGACCACAAAAGCAACAGACGCCGAAGAGATGGAGAGATATGGCATCGTTCTGATTCCGGTCGACTATTTTCACTTTGGAAATTTCCGCTACACAAGCTTGAAGGACGCGGTCGCCCAAGCAAAACGCGGAACACCGGCCGGATAAAGCATTCCAGCGGCTCTTACGGGCGGCGTATAAGACCCGGCTTATGAGATACAGGTCGAGCGAACCGGAATCCCTTGTCCCGAAATACGATCGACACCGATCAAATATGTCGAGGCACTTGGGTCAACTCGAAAACGGAGGGGGCGCCAATGCCCCCAACCGTTCCGATTAATGGCAATGATTTATGCCGCGTGAAGATTGGCGGCTTTCGAGCCCTTCGCATCCGCCTGGATATCAAACGAAATACGCTGGCCTTCCGCTAAGCTTCGCATTCCGGCAGCTTCAACCGCAGACGCATGGACGAACACGTCCTTGCCGCCGTCTTCCGGCGCGATAAAACCGAAGCCCTTAGATGAATTGAAGAATTTTACTGTTCCGATAGCCATGATGGTTCCTTATGCATCGGGTTACGCCCAGATACTTACCTGGGCGGCGCAAACGAAAACATCAGTGTTCGGAAGTTAGGCTGTTTTAGCCGGGCGCGCGCAAAGCGGGTCGGATCGAACAGAGCGCTTCATCTGACGGGACGCCTTGCTTGTCATATATGCGCCTTTGTTGGCCCAACTACAAGGGCCGCGACGCACATTGCGGGAACTTACGCGCTAATTGCCACCAGGCCGCCAAATGAGCGGCTGTCACGCTTAATAGGTGCACATGGCCAGCCGTACCGTCTGCCGTGTTCAGACCTATCAGACTGGAAAGCGCAATCATCTCACACCCGAATGCCCGATCACGTGCAAGTCTGCCGAGCCACATGCCGCGCTGCTGCGCGGCTCGCACGAACAAAGTCGATGATGTCGCGCTATCCGCTTCTTAAAACCAGGAACTGGATGATTATGACAAGCAACAGATCATCCTGTTTATAGTCGGCCGATAGCCGCGACTGCTTGAGAAGCAGCGTTGGTGTATGCAGAGGAGTCTGGCGGGGACAGCATTGCAGTCAACGCCTTTGCCTCGGGCGTACCCGGAACGCATTCCAGAGGCCCGAATTCCACGCAACGCCCGGGAACGTGAAAATTGGAATATTGATAGGTGATTTCCGTGTCACGTACATGGCCTGCCAGTTGTCCACCCCAAGACTGCTCTCCACGCATTCGACGGTGCCACGATCGGCATCGTCTGCGAAGCGGGCCCGCAAGTGCGGCATTATCTCCAGGCTTTCCGCGGAAAGATGGCCGCCTCTCAAGGTGCAGATAAGGGCCAGTTGTCAGCCTGTCACCAGGATTGCCGCGAGCGCGCCGGCGATGCTTTCAATCGTGCGTTCGCTTTTCCACATTGGGTGATCGCGGGACGCATCTGCAAGTTCTCTTTCGCGCGCGGCGATAATGCCAGCCATTGCCCCGCCCATCAGCACAAGCCTCCGGTTGACCTGTCGGGACGGGATATCGGCCAGTAGCGTTCTGATATGGTTTTGACAACGCAGGTAGCCCGAGTTCCAACGGCCCTCCAGCGCGTCCATGAAAAGTGGATAGTTCGTCAGCTGCAGCATCACGATGAAGCGATTGTAGCAATCACTCCATGGCGGGTTTGACGGTAGAAGCGAAGAGCGTACCAGCACGGCCGTGATCTCATCCAGCGCAGTCGGACCGCCATGTGCTTCTATTTCGTTCAGCATCCGGTTGCGCAACTCATCGATCAACTTGGCGCCATGCACCACGACCGCACGGACGAGCGCTTCCTTCGACCCGAAGTGATACCCCACCGTCGCGTGGTTCTTTTGTCCCGCCGCTTCTGCAATTTGACGCAAGGTCACCCCGTCGACACCGCGTTCCGCGAATAATGCAACGGCCACGGCTTTAAGATTTTCGGCGGCCTCGGGACCGCTATCCGTATCATCAAATGGCATGTCGATATTCATAGCTTGACCGGCTTTCAGGTCAAATGCATTATCCATTTGGATAAATCTGGGAGAGCGCAGCCTTGGAGACAGGCGTTGATCTGGCAGCGCTCGCAACATGGATGGACCAGCGGGGCCTTGGCTCCGGCCCACTGGAGCGCGTCCAGCGCCTGGCTGGTGGGACGCAAAACATCCTGCTGCGCTTTACTCGCTCAGGCAGAGACTATGTCCTGCGTCACCCGCCATCGCATCTACGGAGCAACTCCAACGAAACGATGCGCCGCGAAGCCCGAGTCCTTGCGGCGCTGGCGGGCAGCGACGTACCTCATCCGGCCCTGATTGCCGCCTGCCCTGATCCGAGCGTGTTAGGCGCTGCATTCTACCTGATGGAACCCATTGAAGGTTTCAACGCGAGCCAGGGTTTGCCGGCACTTCATGCTGGAGATGCCGCCATGCGGCATCGAATGGGATTGGCGATGATCGACGCCATCGCCGCGCTCAGCCAGGTAAATTATCGTGCCGTCGGGCTAGAAGACTTCGGCAAACTGGACAATTGGCTGGAAAGACAAGTTGGCCGCTGGGCAGCGCACCTGGAGAGCTATAACGATATGCCAGGTTGGACCGGCCCGCATTCAATTCCCGGCGTCGCGCGGGTGGCGAGTTGGCTTAACGATCATCGCCCCAAACAGCTGCAGCCTGGCATCATCCATGGCGATTTCCATTTCGCCAACGTCCTGTTCCGCCACGACAGCGGCGATCTTGCAGCTGTCGTCGACTGGGAACTGTGCACGCTAGGGGATCCTCTGCTTGATCTCGGCTGGCTGGTCGCAACCTGGCCAGAGAAGGATACACCGCACCCCACCGATGTTGCGATCACACCATGGGACGGTTTTGCCACGCCTGACGAGCTCGTGGCCCGATATGCCGCCCAGACCGGGCGTGACCTGGCCCACCTCGACTGGTTCGCAGTCCTGGCCTGCTACAAGCTCGGTATTATCCTCGAAGGCTCCCACGCGCGCGCTTGCGCCGGCAAGGCTCCGAAGGAAGTCGGCGATCGTCTGCATGCCCATACCATCCACTTGTTTGAACGCGCGCTGCGGCGCATAGACTGATAATCATCATGCGCGACGACACGGACTTCAGTAGCAAGAGAGTTCTAGTGGTTGGTGGCTCGAGTGGAATCGGCAATGGCATCGCCCACGGCTTTCGCGAGCGCGGGGCGGAGGTCCATGTCTGGGGTACGCGCGCAGATCGTGCAGATTACGAGCCAGCCGAGGGATCGAACCTGTCGGGCCTCGGCTACACCTGTGTGGACGTAAGTGATCCTGACGCGATCGACCGCGCGCCCCTACCCTTCGGCCGACTTGATGTTCTCGTGCTTTGCCAGGGCATAGTGGTCTATGGGCGCGGCGAATTCGAGCGGACCGGCTGGGACCGGGTTATGGCTGTCAATCTCGACAGCCTGATGCACTGTGCCCGCAAGTTCAAGTTTCAATTACTCAAAACACACGGCAGCGTGATTGTCGTCAGCTCGGTTTCCGGTCTCAAGGCTAATATCGGTAATCCCGCCTACGCTGCCTCAAAGGCTGGCGCGATCAGCCTGACAAAGACGTTGGCACAGGCTTGGGCTCCAGAAGGTCTTCGCGTCAACGGCCTCGCACCGGGATTGGTCGATACCAAGCTGACCAAGGTCACCACCCAAAATCCGGACCGCGTCGCCGGAGCTCTTAGGAATATCCCACAGCGCCGCTTGGGATTGCCTGCAGACATGGCCGGAGCGGCTATCTTCCTCGCTTCTCCGCTCGCATCCTACATCACCGGCCATACACTGATTGTCGACGGCGGGCTCTCACTCTGAAAGGTAACACCAGATGGAATTCGAACACAGTGACAAGGTAAAAGGCCTGCTAGCTGCAGTGGAAGCCTTCATGGACGAACACGTCTATCCCAATGAGCAATCCTACAACGATTGGGTGAACAATCCGGGTAATCTTTGGCAAGAATGGCCCAAAATGGAGGACCTCAAGGACAAGGCTCGCGCCAAAGGCTTGTGGAATTTGTTCCTACCTCATGAATATGGGAAGTTTTCCCCAGGCCTGACCAACCTGGAATATGCGCCGCTGGCCGAGATTATGGGGCGGGTGCCGTTCGCGAGCCAAATCTTCAACTGCTCAGCTCCTGATACCGGTAACATGGAAGTTCTCGCCAAGTATGGCAGCCCGGAGCAGCAAGAACGTTGGCTGAAGCCCCTGCTCGACGGGAAAATCCGTTCGGCATACGTTATGACCGAGCCACAAGTTGCCTCTTCGGATGCGACCAACCTCGAACTGTCCATCACGCCGCATGGCGATCACTATGTTCTCAACGGTCGCAAATGGTGGATTTCAAACGCTATGCATCCACGTTGCAAGATCTGGATCGTGATGGGCAAGACCGATTTCAACGCGGCCCGCCACGCGCAGCACTCACAGATCCTGGTCGAACCCAATACGCCGGGCATCACGATCGTGCGCCATCTCACGGTGTTTGGTTCGCACAACTCGCCCGGTGGAGAGAGCGAGTTGCGCTTCGAGAACGTCCGCGTGCCCAAGGAAAATATGATTCTTGGACCTGGCCGCGGATTCGAAATAGCGCAGGGCCGTCTTGGACCGGGCCGGATTCACCACTGCATGCGCTCGATCGGGCAAGCCCAGCGGGCACTCGAAATCATGGCTCGCAGGGCAGACAGTCGAGTCGCCTTCGGCAAGAAGCTGGCCGACCAGTCTTCGATACGACAGGATGTGGCGAAGAGCTTCTGCGAGGTGGAAATGGCGCGCCTGCTAACACTCAAGGCTGCGGATGCGATGGACCGCTACGGCAACAAGGCCGCAAAGGATCTTATCGCCGCAATCAAAGTCGTTGCCCCGCGCATGGCACAGACCGTATGCGACCGAGCGATCCAGGTTCATGGCGGCATGGGCGTATCCGACGACACCCCGATCGCACGTTTCTTCACGCTAAACCGCTTCGTGCGCATAGCCGACGGTCCAGACGAGGTTCACATGAGCCAGCTTGGCAAACAGAAGATCAGGGAATACGTGGCGTCAAACCGACCTTGACGGCGAAGTCAACAGGAGAACAGACATGAGCTGGATCAAGAGCGGCAACCGCACAGTGACCGTCGCAGAATTCGAGCAGCGTGCCCGCCGTGCCGCGAGTGTGCTGCAGGACTTCGGCCTCGAGAAAGGCGATGGTGTGGCGCTTTATCTGCGCAACGACCTTGCCTATTTTGAAGCGGTATTTGGTGCGGGAATGCTCGGCATCTACCCGGTACCAGTGAATTGGCATTACACCCCTGATGAGGCGAATTATCTACTCATCGACAGCGGGGTGAAGCTGTTGCTCATCCACGCCGACCTGATGCCTCCGATCGCGTCAGCAGTGCCCAAGGGACTGCCAGTGGTAGTGGTCGATACACCTGATGAGGTGCGGACGGCCTATGATCTTGACGCCGTAGCGTTAGCGTCAGACCTGCCACGATGGCAGGCGTTGCTTGACAGAGCCATGCCCTATTCTGGTACCCCCGAAGCGCCTCCCAGTTCGGTGATCTATACCTCAGGTACCACCGGTCGACCCAAGGGGGTCAAACGTTCCGCATTCACGGCTGCGCAGACAGAGGCCGTCAATTTTATGCTTGGCTGGTCCTACGGCTATTCTGACGTGCTGGAGGGAAAGCGCGAGCCCTCGACCATTACCACCGCGGTGATTGGTCCGGTCTACCATTCGGCACCCAATGCCCACTCTGCCTTTTCGATCCGCCTGGGTGTCAATGTGGTGATCGAACCACGCTTCGATGCCGAAGGATTGCTTGCGCTCATCGAACGCGAGCGGATCACGCACCTCAACATGGTGCCGATCATGTTCAACCGCCTGCTGCGTCTTCCGGACAAGATCAAACACAGATACGACCTTTCCAGCCTGGAATTCGTCACCCACGCTGCTGCACCTTGTCCACCACCGGTCAAGCGAGCGATGATCGAATGGTGGGGGCCGGTGATCTGGGAGTATTATGGCTCCACCGAGATGGGCAACGTCACCTGCCTGTCGAGTGAGGAGTGGCTGGCGCATCCTGGCTCGGTCGGCAAGGTCATGCCCGGCATCACCTTGCGCGTGGTTGACGAAGCAGGCAACGACGTCGCGCCAGGCGAAGTTGGCGAAGTGATTGGCAAGGGCCGCCACGGTGCCGACTTTACCTATCAGAATTCGCCTGAAAAGCGCGCCTCAATGGAAAAGTACGGGCTTATCACTCCCGGCGACGTTGGCTATTTTGACGCTGATGGCTTTCTTTATCTGTGCGATCGGAAAAATGACATGGTGATCTCAGGTGGGGCCAATATCTACCCGGCCGAGATTGAAGCCGAGCTTCATAAATTACCGGGCGTAGCCGACTGCGCTGTGTTTGGCATTCCCGACGAAGAATTTGGCGAAAGTGTAATGGCCGTCGTCCAGCCTATGCCCGGTGTGACCCTACGCGCAGACGACCTGCGCGCGGACCTACGCCGGACGCTCACCGCATATAAGGTGCCGCGGCGGATCGAGTTCGCAGAGAGCCTACCGCGTGAGGACTCGGGCAAGATCTTCAAGCGTAAACTGCGTGAGCCTTTCTGGGCAGGACGCGACCGCGTGATCTGAAAGTCATGAGCGAGCGTGTGCTTCCTGGGCGCAGGACATCTCGTAAGCGGCGATGGTCATTTTTGCATTCCGGTGATTGATCACCCGAGAACACCGCGCCCGGGTGCTGACCGACCGATAGGGTCAATCAGCACGCCTGGGTTGAGAATTGCGCCCGGATCAAGGACCGCCTTGGCTGCCGCGAGGGCTTGGCGGAAGAGGGGAGATGATTGCCTCTCGTAGCCACTGCGATGGTCACGACCAACAGCGTGATGGTGGGTAACAGTACCGCCAAGCCCTACCACAATCTCATTGGTCGCCAGCTTGATCTGCCGCCACTTCGCAAGGGACGAGTATAGATCACCGGTTGTGGTACCAAGAGCAGAGTAGGAAAAATAGGGCGCGGGTCCATCCGGATAAATATGTGTGAAGCGGCAAGAAACGACCGCATCATGACCGCATATTTCGCGAATAACAGTCTGTGTTCTCTCACGCACGCCATCATAGAGGGTTTCGAAGCGATCCCACGTAATCGCGGTCTCGAAGGTGTCAGTGATGACGCCGAGCGCGACCAAAAGATCACGATAATACGGCATGCGGATGAAGGCGTTTCGCCACTGTCCGGCCGCACCCTGCCGATGCTCTCCTGCCCGGTTGCCTGGTGCAAGGGATCTCGCCACAGCTTCACTGTCGTAGGTCCCTTGGTGATCTGCCACCAGTTCAAGCCCACGCTCCATCCAGGCGTTGAGTGGATGATCCGCGGATTCAAATCCGAGCACCAGTATCGCCTTTGTGCCATCTCCAACATGGTTGTTACGCGCTTCAACCGGGTCAAGAAGACGACAATTCGTTGGGAAGAGGCCCGATTGAGACAGTGCCCGCACTGCGGCAACGGCAGCGGACATGCTCGGGAAGCTGATCGACGCAGAGGCCTGATGCATTGGCCTGTCCTGCAGCCGCATCCAGGCCTCAGTGATAATCCCTAGCGTGCCCTCAGAGCCAATCATCATGCGGTCAGGTGACGGTCCGGCGCCGGAACCGGGGAGCCGCCGCGTTTCGAGGATGCCCGCGGGAGTAACCGAGCGAGTTGCCTCAACAAAATCATCGATGTGTGTATAGAGCGATGCGTAATGCCCGCCGCTACGGGTGGCAATCCAGCCACCCAATGTCGACAGCTGCAGGCTCTGAGGGAAGTGCCGCAAGGTCAAAGCGTGGGGCTTCAACTGGGACTCAAGCTCTGGCCCGAGCGCCCCTGCCTGAATGCGTGCCGCGCGACTGCTCCGATCGATCTCCAGCACTTTCCAGAGATATTGCAGATCAACGGACACCACCCCAGCATAGCCGTCGCCTACCGCAGGCTCGACACCCCCGCACACACTCGAGCCTCCGCCAAACGGGATCACCGCAACGTTAGCACCGGATGCCCACTCAAGGATGGCAGCAACATCCTCTTCGGACTTGGGAAACGCCACCCAATCGGGTGGACTGGAAACCGCGCGCATAAACATGCGCACGATATCGGCGAAAGATTTTCCTAGACTGTGCACCAGGCGATCATAGGGCGTCGCGGACATCATCGGTGCAAGGGCAGCTGGCACGGCGATACGAGGCGGTGGCAGTTCGAAATCGCGAATCTGGGGTACGGAAACTTCCACCGGGGCAGCTCCGCCAAGTCGCCGCGCCGAACCCTGCACCCTGGCGATTTCCTCTGCAGTTAGATCTTCGTCAGCATAACCCCAGCCATAGAACCGAAGCTTGCCCCGGCGTGAAAATGTTGCTGTCTCGCTCATGGCTTCCAATCTCGTGCCCGACCCGGCGCAGAGCCTGACCCCATGGGCCCGGTTCGGCAAGCCGGAACGAGAATCTTAGAGCGGCATTTTCTAGCTGCGCCGCCCATCTTTCCCGGGCACCGGTACCGGTGTGCCATTGCGGGCTAGGGTTTGCCGCAGGCTGTCCATCACCGCAGCCAGCAGCGGCTCGAATGAAGTCTCCGGATCCACGAGCCGCTGGGTTGAAATCCCGATCTGAAGGCTGCCGATCAGGGTTGCGACGGCATCTATATCTACTTCCCCGCGAATACTTCCTCCGGCTTGGCCCTTCTGGATCAGATGTGCCAGCACCGCCTTTACACGCTCGTGTTCTCCGGCGAAGGCGGAACGCAAATCCGTATCATCGGCAACCGACGCGGCCAGCAGCTTGAAATAGGTCTGCAGGCGCTCATTGTGGAACGCCTCCCGCAAATAAAGATCCGTCCAGGACAAGATGGCCTCCAGCCCGGGCAGCGTTTCGATGCCACGGGCTGCAATCATCTCCTGCATTTCGCCATGCAGCCGTTCGATCATCGCGTCGATGAGCCCGCGCTTGGACCCGAACCGCTGGGTGACGAGTCCTCGGCTGTAGCCAGACTTCTCGCCAATGGCCTCAAAGGTAAGTGCGCCGACGCCGCTCTCCGCGACGATGGCAATCGCTGCATCTACGAGCGCCCGCTCCGACTGCCTCCGGCGCTCATTCTGGGTCAGCCCGGTCGAGCCGGGAGGAGCTTGCGAATCCACTACTGAACACTCCGCTGAAGGACAGATGAGCGGCCTCAACAATCTCCCGAGATCAGGACCGCGTACCAGGCTTGGTGAAAATGGTATATCGCCTCTCAGTCTATCGTCGGCGGGAACTGCCAGCAAAGGGCACGGGCCTGAAGCCCTTCAGGGCAGGCGACGTGGCGGACCGCAACCGGTCCGCTCCGTCCCCCGTGCGCGGCTGTCAGGCCGGGCCACACCTGATCCTGGGGGCAAAATCCTACCGGCTCCAAAAGGCACGCTAGCCAGGGGACAAAGGCGACTGCAGTGGAAAACCTGTTTGCGGAGGAGCGCAGGGCCACCCCCATATGGGACGCCGGCCGCGTCCAGCCACTGTCCCCGTCCGCTAGATTGTCCGCTGGCCGATCCCGTCAGACTCAGTCTTCTTCAGCGCAGGAACCGACATGGCGGCAACACAGAATACCAACGTCCACTTTGCACCCCCACAGATAGACAATCCGCGCTCAGGGTCCTTCAGTAACCAGCATCGCCGTACCACGAGGCAAACTCATCAAACCCGGGCACCTCTGTCGCATTGGCACGGGCATCAATCGCGACCTGAACAACGGCTGGGCGGCCACTTGCCAATGCCCTTTTAATCGCCGGTGCGACATCTTCAGCACGATCGACGTACTCGCCGTAGGCACCAAACCCCTCAGCAATACGATCAAGACGAAGCTGCTCTCCCCAATGGGCTTCGGTCTCAGGTGACTGCGGACCAAAAACTGTCTTGTACACCGTAACTTCCAGGCCGAAGGCGTAGTCACAGCCGACAATGCAGACAATCGGAAGCTCTTTGCGCACTGCAGTTTCAAGCTCGGAAATATGAAACAGGAAGGACGAATCGCCGGTGATCAGCACCACGCGGCGGTTGTCGCCAACAGCCAACTGCGCCCCGATCGCGTGTGGCAGACCAGTACCAAGATGACCAAAGTTTTGGCACCAGAGCACGTCGCGCGGCGCGATCTGACCATAAGCCCCAGTGAAGATGCTAACAGCCCCTCCATCGCGCACAATGACTGCATCCTCAGGAAGCTCCCGCGTTGCCTCCACAACAAAGCGCGCGGGATGCACAGGTGTCGAGGTCTTCGGCACTGCTGCCAGCATCTGGGCCTTGAGCGCAGCAGACTCCTCCCCCCATGCCTCAAGCTGCCCAACGGCCTCATGCCCTCGGGGCCCAAGTGCCGCGACAAGCTGTGGGGTTACATCGCGCAAATCGCCTACAAGTGGCACATCAATGGCACGATTGACCCCAATCGCCAGAGGATCTCGCTCGATGTAGATCCATTTGCGATCGGTCTTGCCTTTGGCCCAATGCCGCCCGACCCCGTAGTGCAGCGGTTCACCGATCTCTGTTCCAATCGCTATCACAAGATCTGCTGCCGCCACAATTTGCGTGCCAACAGGGGAGGCGTAGGGAAATGTCTTTTGCTCGAGACCCGGCAGTACTGCAGCTCCGCCCGGGGTCTGGAGGATTGGGCAATTGAGCGCGCGTGCAAGTTCGGCCACCATGGCGTGGGCACGCGACACAAAAACGCCCTGTCCGACGAGAAGAACAGGCAATTCTGCTTCTTTGATCAGCCGTACCGCATCGGCGATCCGCCCTGGATCAGCGGCCTGATGCGTCAAACGATATCTTTCCGGCGGCGCAACTGGCGGAAGCTCAAGCTGGGCCTGCCCCATGTTCATGGGGTATTCGATATAAACGGGCCCTGGAGTTCCGCTCAGCGCCCGGCGAAAGGCTTCATGGACGATTTCGTCGGTCTGCTCGGCGTACTCGATCACGCCAACATATTTCATCGCCGCTTCGAAGTACGCAGGCTGGGGCGTATACTGAAAGCGACCGCGCCGAACCCGCTGATCATAAAGGCGCGGTCGCTGGCCGGCGATGAAGAGGGTCGGAACGTTCTCCTTCGCTGCGCAAATCGCAGCAGCGGCAAGATTGGCAACACCTGGTCCCTGATTCCCAACGATCACGCCCGGCCGGCCGGTCATGCGCCACAGTCCGTCCGCCATGAAGGCTCCAGCCTGCTCGTGATGTGGTGCAATCACGCGCCAGCCGCGCGCTTCGGCGGCAATAAACATCGCTACAAAACTTGGATCCGGAATGCCAAAGAGCGTTTTGATTCCCTCAGCTTCCATCAACTCGAGCAAGCGGTCGTGCACATAGATGGCCAAGTCAGGATCCCCTCAATGCGTGTGAAACTCAGAATTTGCGCGGAAACATGAACTCGCTGATTTGCTTCTGCTCATAGAACCCGGCGAAGTCGTAGGGCTCTGTGGCCATGATGCCCTGACTGGCGCACACAGCATAACAGTTGTTGCAACTCATACAGCCGTTTGCATCGCCTTTAAGGCGCGCTTTGAGATTCTCCTTCGGCCCAAAAAGCTCAAGGATATTGGCTGGACAGACGACAACACATAACTTGCAGCCATCGCATTTGTCGAGATCAATGGTTACCCGATGATAAATCGCTTCGCACGGATCATCCCAGATAGGAAGATGGTCTGGCGGGACGGACGCTTTTCTCACAGTTGCGTCGCTCATGGCATTGTCTCCTAATACAGAATCTCTTTGTTCCCATCTTCCCACCAGACAATCTGGTGGGTCTGCCGGGAGATTGCCTGCTGTGTGGGATTTCCGATCGGATAGCCGACGGAAATCGCTTCGGCGATTTCGAATGGCGCCTGCACGCCAAGCTTTTCAACCAGAGCGGGATTGCTGCTCAGCAATTTGGAAAACCCGATCCAGCACGTACCCAGTCCCAGGCTCTGCGCGGCAAGCACAATGTTGGTTCCAACAACGCCTATATCGACTTCCGGAACACCAACGCCGCGCTTATCCATCAGGATCAGGATTACAGTTGGCGCCCTGTGGAACACGGCAAAACGTCCATTTGCGATCGATTTGATCGCTGTCATGGGAACAGGGTGAAATGAATTGGGGTTGTCACGATTAAGCTTTTGCGTGTTTTCCATAATTGCAGCACGCTGCTCGCTACCCGGCGGATAGTTTGTGTAATCAATGGTAGCGGTCATATTTTTGCATACCGCGACACAGTACTGCTCCATCTCCGCAATCATGGCTTTGTCCCGTATGACGACAAATGACCAAGGTTGATTGTTTCCCTGTGACGGCGCGAAGCGACCCATCTCAAGGATACGGCGGATCATGTGGGCAGGGACTTGTCTTCCCTTGAACTTGCGGATGCTACGGCGGGTGAGGATGGCGTGTTCCACGTCGTTCCACTCCGCTCCGGGCTCTATATCCTGAATGGCTGTGCGACGGCGCGCTTTGCGACTTTCTTTGGCAGCGGCCGCGTCCAGTTCGCATTCTAATTCTTCGAGGTCGTGATTACTCACAATGTCGTCCATAATTTCACTCCGCTTGTTGCTGCCAGGCCATCTACGTCCGCACCTTTTGACGCTGTGCCTGTGCGAGCACGTCCGGTGGTGCCATGTTGCCTGAGCGGAACTCTGCGGGAGCAATGCGTTCCGACCGAGTACCACGCCAGGCATAGACTTCAGCCCCTTCGGTACACAGCGCCTCAACTAGGAAGCGGTCCTGCGGCTTCTCCGATGCGGTCTTGGGGATTTCGGTCACGACCTGCAGGTAGGTCGGCACGAAGTTGGGCTCCAGCTTTGAACGACAGTGAGCGAAGATCGCTTCGGGCTCAAAGCCGTCGCGGCTGGGTACAACAGCGGCAACGACATCACGCTCTCCTGGCGCTCCGTTGGCCGACGGGATGCCGTAGACGTACGCATCGTCGACCCTCGGATGTTCGGCGAGGACACCCTCTACAAAGCCTGGACTAATGAAGTCCCCGTTGTGACGGATCCCACCACCCTTCCGATAATCGAAGAAGAGCCAGCCGTCCGCGTCACGATGACAGATATCACCGCTGCGCAACCACCCCCCCAGGGTCTTTTTTTGCGATGCCGAGGGGTTGTTGAAGTAATTGACCGACGCCGCTTCACCGGTCACGGCCCGGCTGATCAGCTCACCCTGCACGTGGGGAGGACACTCATTACCATCCTCATCCACAATCTTTATTTCAAGATTTGGCGGAGGCTTTCCAAAGCTTCCCACCGGACCAAGGCCTATTGGCTTGAATGCCATGCCCCCTTCGATTGCACCATAGGCTTCAAGAATTTTGAGATTGAAGCGATTCTCGAAGCTTTCCCATATAGCAAATGGCATTCCCGAACTGAGCACGAAGCGGACCGGATTGTCGGCATCATTGTCCCTCAGCGGCTCGCTATAAATCGCCGTAGCCATACCACCCAGCAGATTAAAGAAGGTGCAGCCATATTCGCGGGTGATATCCCAGAGCCGGGACTTAGTGAATTTACGGCTGAATACGGCACGCTGACCGAGACGGAGCGCTGAGGCCAGCGTCATGAGCTGGGCGTTGCCATGGGTAAGCGATAGACCCGTATAGGGCCGTTCATCTGCACCAATTCCGAGCATGGAACAAAGCAAGGTGGCGGCGCCATACCGCGAATTGGGAAAGACAACGCCCTTGGGATCGCCCGTGGTCCCCGAGGTGTAAATGATTTGCAGCGGATCTTCAGCATTACGCAGGCGCAGATCGACAGAGGATTCTGGTCGTTCGAGCATCTCGCGCAGATCTGTTGCCTTTGCCTCACCTGCCCTCAAATCCGTTTCACCGCTCTGTAGCAGCCAGATCCACTCCAAGGCAGGCACCTGGGATCGAATCTCCTCAACCTGGGCAATCGAGTAATCGGCGCACACTATCCCACGGCAGCCGGAATTGTTGAGAGTATAGGCCAGCTTGTTGCCCCGGGTGCGTGGGTCGATCGGCACAAACACCAAGCCACTCAGCGACGCGGCAATCATGAGCTCTATGAATTCGGGATGATTGCGGATCAGGATCCCGAAGCGGTCGCCATAATTCATGCCGCGACCAATCAGACCCGCGGCCAGCCGGTTTGCGTTGCTCCACAATTGTGCGTAAGTACGGATCTCGTCCTCGCGTTCACCTCCACCTTCGAAGGTGACGACATCCAGGTCGGGCATCGTCTCAGCGCGTGCCGCTATCAGGTCTGCCAGGATCATTTCATTGAGTGCGCGCATGTCCCCCCCTAAGCCTGGGTCAAGATCGTGACACACTGGGCGGCTGCGTCGGTACCGATATTGCCACCACCATTGTGACAAAGACCGACCTTGGCACCGACAACCTGGCGGGCCCCGGAACGGCCCTGAAGCTGCTCGGTGATTTCAACGATCTGGGCGATGCCCGTTGCACCGATGGGATGGCCCTTGCGCAAAAGACCACCGGAGGTGGAGACGGGGATGCGACCACCGAGCTTGGTATCGCCGTTAGCTATGAGGCGCGCGCCCTCACCCTTGCCACATAGGCCGATCGACTCATAGGCCATCAGCTCAGCGGGCGCCGATGCATCATGCAGCTCGACGAGACTGAGATCCTCAGGTCCTAGGCCGGCTTGCTCGTAAGCATCACGGGCACAGACCTCTGACAGGCCTTCCGCCCCGGCTTCATGATCCCAGCCCGAGCGCAGCACACTTGCCGCCACCCGTACCGGCCGCTTCAGGCCAAGCTCCCGCATCTTGCGTTCGCTGACAATAATGGCAGCGGCTGCACCATCTCCAATTGGGGAACACATCGGCCGCGTCAGGGGTTCGGCGATCGTGGGCGATCCCAGAACCTCGTCTTCGGTCATCGCCTCACGAAATTGGGCACGCGGGTTAAGAGATCCGTGGAATGAATTCTTGGCCGAGATCATGGCGAAATGCCTGGCTGTAGTCCCATAGCGCGCCATATGGCTTCGGGCAGCGGCGGCATAAATGTCCATGAACATCGAACGGTTCTTGCCAGCGCTCTTGGATGCCTCACTCGCACCGCTTGCGGCTGCCGATTTCTGGAGACCATCAAGGATGGCTTGCAGGTTTTCGACGTCGACTGCACCCATGAAGGCACCAAAGACTTTTGCCTTGTCCTCGAAATACATTTTCTCGAATCCAGCGGCGAGCACGACGTCGTAAAGCCCTGCCGTCACCATGGCGCAGGCCTGGTTGAACGCTGTCGATGCACTTGCACAGGCATTTTCGACGTTCACGACGGGAATGGATCCGATACCGATACCGCGCAGAACGACTTCCCCGCGTATGCATTCCTGTCCGGAGAGTACGCCGGCAGCGGCGTTGGACATCCATGCAGCCTGGATGTCTGACTTTTCGATCCCGGCATCGGTGATCGCGCTCAGGACTGCCTCACCACCAATCGACTTGAGGCCACGATCCATCATGCGGCCGAAGGCAGTCATGCCAACTCCCGCGACATAGGCGTTCATTTTCATCTTTCACCCTCCCTTGGGGCAGTTTGGCGTTTTCTAAAAGCGGGCCGCTGCCACCATGCCCAGAACTTCGTTGCAGCCGTCTTCGATCATGGAAATGCGCGCATCACGGAAGATTTTCTCGATCGGACAATCACGGGAGATACCGGCGCCACCAAAGATCTGCAGTGCATCACTAGCGACATCGAATGCCACCTGGGTGGAAGTGACTTTGGATGCGATGGCCATCTCCAGGACAGGCACCTCGCGTGTCATGTTGATGCGGATAACACGGTGATTTAGAGCCCGTGCGGCCTCAACCTTCTGGAACATCTTGAAAAGACGTGACTTGACGCTTTGATGGGCGAAGATCGTGACCTCACCCTGAACGCGGGTCTTGGCGTAGTCGATAGCAAGTTCGAGTGCCGCGCGCGCGCACCCGACGAACGTCGTTCCCATGCCTCCGTTGGCTAGGCAGAGGATCCGGTCAGCGGTCGCGCGATAGAGCTCGGGCGGTATCACCATTGAGTCCATTGGCACTTTGAGACCGTCAAAGAAGATCTCACCCTGATTGAGTGCGCGCTGACCGATCTTGTCGGTCGGTTTACCCTTTTTTACTCCGTCCTCGTTGAGCGGGACGACAAAGACCCCATTGCCCATGTGTCCGTCGCCCATATCAACCGCGCAGAACAGCGCGGCAGCCTCTGCGATCGTGCCGTTGGAAACCCAGGCAGACTTTTGACCGGAGATGACCCAGCCGTTACCGTCACGCCGCGCCAGGCAGTTGGGCCTTCCCGCACGTCCATTGGGATGGCCGATGGTGCCTTCAAAGTTGATCATGTCGGAGCCGTGGTCTGGCTCCGTTATCGCCCAGCAGCCCAAAGTGCCGATGGGAAAGCGCTCGATCAGTGCCCGATTGCCGGACATTTGCGCCATCATCGACGGAAAATTGGAGACACCGAGGCTGATTGCGAGCCCGGCGTCGCCCCAGCCCATCTCTTCGCCGACGATACAGCGCATCCGCGCCTGGTCACGCAGCGGAAACTCAGAGTCTTGCTCAAAGATTCCAAGACCAAGCTCGCGATATTGCCTGAAAACGTCCCAGAGAATGGAATCCCGGGCGATGACATCCCCAGCCGGCAGCTTATCGAGCTTTTGGCCCGCCGGTCGCAGGACATCCCGCGCGAAGCGATGAGCCGTGTCCCACGCCGCTTTTTCAAGCTCTGTAAGTTCGGGATCCAGATCCATTGCGGGTACGGTCATTGCGCGCTCCTGCCCCTTGACCCCTGACATAGGCACGCCGCCTGGCCAGGATCAGTTGTACTGACATTTTGTCATATGCTGGGTCTGGGTCAGCGGGAGCGCTTTGCGGTAGATCAAATATGAAACCGATTTGACATTTGGGCGTTCGCACCGGGGATTGATGGCCTGGGCTACGCCCGCCGCCACCTGGCCGGGCCTGGTCGCGGCGAGAGGTGCTTTGGCGGATGCATTCCTCGGAAAAACCGGCACGCAAGCGGCTTTTGCCCGGTATCAGCTGCCCGGTTCCGAACCCTTCAGCAATGGGAGCCCTTCAAGGCGCAAACTCTGACAAGCAGTTGTTAAGGTTGCGATTGATAGTATACTTTAAGTTGTTACGCCCTCAGGGTCGCAGCTCTGCCGACGCTTTTTTGCGCGTTCCCGCGCTGGTTGCATGGGCTTGTCAGCGCAACTTTGACAAGCCTGCACGCGTTATGAATGGACTGCAACATGGCTGGAGACTTGACTGACATCCCGGCCGGACTGCCAGACGGTGTCTTGGCGTCGGCGCGATTCATTCTCGAAAACACGCTGGATTGCGTCGCCATGGTAGACCCCACCTGGCGGTTCACCTATCTCAACAAGCGGGCGAGGCGGATTCTCGCTGGTGAAAGGGATCTCGTAGGCCAAGTGTTCTGGGACGTCTTTCCCCAGGCGGTTGAGCACAAACTTGGCGAGACCTTTCGCCAGACCATGGCTGACGGAACCGCCCGCGAGGTGGAAGCCTACTACGCCCCTATGGATCAATGGTTCGCCTGCCGTACCATTCGGACATCCGAGGGTCTAATCACCTTCTTCCGCGTCACAACTGTGGATCGAGAGCGGGACACTGCGCTCAGAACCTCGGAAGCACGTCTGCAGTCGATTTTCAGCAACGTCAACCTCGGCGTTGCGATTCTCAATGGCAATGGCGTTATCCTCGACGCAAACCGCGCCGCTGAGCACATACTGGGCATCAGCCGCCATCAATTGTGTGGCATGTCGGTCGATAGCCCAGACTGGCATGCCGTCGATGCCAATGGCAGGGACATCGTGGGAACTGACTTCCCTGCCATGAGGGCACTTCGCGCAGGATACGTGGTTCGCCAGTTTGTGATGGGCGTCTTTAACCCTGAGCGTGCGCAGAGGCGCTGGCTTTCCGTAGATGCGTGTCCCATTCACGTGCTTCCGGATGCCTCGCCTTCCCATGTCTACGTCATCCTGTCCGACATTACGGAACGGCTGGAGGAAGAGCGAGAGCTCAAGCTCAGTCGACTATTCATGGCGATGGCCCAGAAGGTTACATCCATCGGCAGTGCGGCGATCGATTTTCGAACCGGAAAATGGACCTGGTCGGAGGAGACCTGTCGCATTTATGGAGTCGATCCGCACACTTTCGTGCCCAGCGCCGCCTCGCTCTCTGCTCTCGTACATCCCGACGACCGGGAAATGCTGCTTTCCGCTCCCGATCTCGCAAGGACCGGCATCACCCCACCGCCGATCGAATATCGCATTCGCCACACGGACGGACAGGAACGCTTGGTGCGGCGCGAGGCAGGCTTGATTCATGACGATGACCATCAGGTCATCGGGATTGTGGGAACAGTTCAGGACGTTACCGAGATCCGCGCCAAAGAGCGGGAAAAAGAGCTTCTCCAGATACAGCTGAATCACGCCCAGCGCCTGGACGCGCTTGGAAAATTTGCTGGCGGTATTGCCCATGATCTCAACAATACGCTCGTACCAGTACTCGCGCTTTCCGAAGTAATCGCCAATTCGCTTTCTCCCGACGACGAACGCCTGCAGCTCATAGGCATGATAAGGGGTGCGGCAGAAAGAGCGCGTGATCTGCTTGGGCAGGTATTGACTTTTACACACCGGTCCCCGCCCAACCGGCAACACATTCACCTTGAGGAGTTTTTGCGCTCTGCAATGGGGCTCTTTCGTGCAAGTATTCCCACCTCCGTCGAACTCACGGAGCACACAACGTCCCTTCCGGCAGTGTACGCCGACCCATCCCAATTACATCAAGTTCTGATGAATCTGGTTACAAATGCCGCCCACGCCATAGGGACACAGCCAGGTCAGATCAAGATCATCCTCGATCGGGGTTCCATGACCAGAACCACAGCCGGCACTGAGAACACCGAACCGTGTGCAATCATTTCGGTTACGGACACTGGCTGCGGAATGACTGAAGAAGTACATGCGCGGATATTCGAGCCATTCTTTACAACGAAGCCTCCCGGCTCGGGAACCGGCCTCGGTCTTTCCGTCGTGCACGGCATTGTCACAGCACATGGGGGGACAGTTACCGCAACGAGCACACCAGGCGCGGGCTCGCGCTTTGATATACACCTGCCCTTCGCCGAATAGTGAGCATATGCCGCCTTAATTCTTGCGAACAGGCCAGACTCCACGCTGCGTGGCCATAACAAATGTTATCGGCATCTCATGCTCTTCGAGCGCGCCGTTTCCCGACAAAGTCTCAAGGCATGGCATTTTCTGATCTGCCCGTTGCTCGGATTTTCTAATAGTTTCCAGGCCAAGTGATGCCACGCCCCCGCCTGTTTCATGGGCTATGCGCGCCGACGACGCGTCCATTTGAACGCGTTGGCTCATGCCGGATGCCCGCTATCAGGCACATTCCTCGCGGATGGGCCACCTTGAAGAATGCGTGCTACCTGTTGTAAATCTGCCTGGCGCACCCCACAATAAACGCTGACCACTAATCGGTGCGCAGTTACCCGCTATTGGTCCGCTGTGCGCGGACATATAGGGGACAAATGCGTGCCTTGTGATCGCACTAGACACAACCAGCTACGAAATCCATCTGCCAAGCCATGTTAGTGACCGAATGACTGAACCGTTTTCGCGCCGCGCATTTCTGAGCGGGGTAAGCTTGTCCCTGGTGGCAGCTGGCGTCAGGGCTAACACTCTCCACGGCCCTCAGCCTAGCGGCATAAATCCGCAGTTGCTTGCTCGGGCACAGGCGGCGATGCGCAGACAATCTCCTCATCTGCGCGCGACAGATCGAATGGCCGTTGTTGATTTTACTCTGCCATCAAAGAGCCCGCGCATGTACTTGGTCGACCTGCAGAGGCAAGCAGTGCACAGTGTTCTGGTCGCACATGGACTGGGTTCAGATCCCCATTATACAGGCTGGCTGATACGCTTCTCCAACACTCCAGGGTCCCTTGCAACCTCCGCGGGCGGCTACGTAACCGGTCCCGCCTATACTGGCGAACACGGCCACTCACTGCGTCTACAGGGACTGGATAGGACAAACTCGAACGCAGAGGACCGGGACATCGTGATCCATTCTGCCTGGTACGTGAGCCAGGAAAGAGCTCTGTCCACGGGCAAGATTGGTCGCAGTGACGGTTGCTTTGCGGTTGCGCAGACTTCCTTGGAGCAGGTTCTGGATCACCTCGGAACCGGACGTTTCCTCTATGCGGAAAAGCTGGCGACCTGAGCAGTCCGGCGGAGACGAGTGCAGCGAACGACAAGCTGTCCATCTCCGCCCGCAACTTCCAACTAATGTAACCGGGATCAGCCTCGCCCGACGTAGGGCATGGCAGTGGCCATGATCGTCATGAACAGAACGTTAGCATCAAGAGGCAGCGTCGCCATGTGCACGACTGCGGCCGCCGCATGTTCTACATCCATCACCGGCTCAGGTGCGGTTCTGCCATCTGCCTGCAACACACCATGCACCATACGGGCGGTCATCGAGGTCTGGGCATTTCCAATGTCGATTTGCCCGCAGGCGATGTTATGCGCTCGCCCTTCCAACGCCGTAGAGCGGGTTAATCCGGTCATCGCATGCTTGCTAATTGTATATGGAGCAGAGAACGGTCGCGGGGTATGCGCCGAGATTGATCCATTATTGATGATGCGCCCGCCCTTGGGGTCCTGAGCCTTCATGAGGCGAATGGCTTCCTGGGTACATAAAAACGCCCCCGTAACATTGGTCGCAATCGCCCGTTCCCATTGTCCGAACGGGACGTCCTCTATGGGGGCGGGCATGGTACCAGTTCCAGCATTGTTGAAGAGGACATCGAGACGTCCAAATTGCTTATGCACAGCCGCAAAGAGCGCTTTGACCTGTTCTGGATTACCCACATCCGCAGGATAGGCTATTGCCTCGGCACCGCGCGCGCGACAGGCAATGGCGCATTCCTCAAGTGGCTCGGGTCGCCTTCCAGTCAAAACCACTTTCGCCTTGCACTCCGCGAATGCGAGCGCAGTGGCACGGCCGATTCCGGAGCCAGACCCCGTAACCAGAACGACCTGTTCCATTTTCTACCTTCCCGAGTAGGTATGCATTTGATGGTTCGATTCCACTGTGCAGCCAGCCCGATGCGGAAGCAAGCTGTACCAATTCCGTATCAACCGGGGTCTGGCGAAGTCAGGTACCTGGCTTCACCCACACGCCCACGCTCTTCAAGTCGCCCGCCCGATGATCAATAGTTTGGCCCAACGAGATGTCTTTCCCCAGCAGCGGAAAGCTGGATTAGAGCTTATGGCTAACAGAGGTCCTGGCCTGGTCGGACGCGAAGCTTTGTCTCATCACGTGCCCGACAAGCCCATGTCATATTAGACCGGGAGCGGTATAGGCTTGGCCGTAGATCTCGCCTAGGTTCCCAACAGGCTTTAGGGAGCCGTTGGGTCTGACATTGCTTGCGCAAATGGGTGGTACATGTCTGAACAATTTGATGTCATCATAATAGGGGCAGGCATAGCCGGCGCATCACTGGCCGCCAACCTTGCCAATACCCATCGGGTGATCGTTCTAGAGCGCGAGGAATTTGCTGGCTTTCATTCTACAGGAAGGTCGGCAGCTCAGTTCTCCGAAATCTACGGTAACAGCACAGTGAGAGCGCTGACGCGGGCCAGCCGGCACTTTTTCTATACGCCTCCTGAAGGCTTTTCTGATTCTCCATTGGTGCTTCCGCGAGGCTCTCTCTTCATCGCCCGGCAGGACCAACTTCCTCAGCTTTCCGAGTTCGCGGCCCAGAATGACGTCGGAGACTGCGTGCGCGCAGTAAGCGCAAGCGAGGCGCTGCAAATGTGTCCAATCCTGCGCCCAGACTATGTTGCTGCAGCGGTGCTCGAGGGGGCGGCCGCCGACATGGATGTGAATGCGCTGCATCAGGGCTATCTTCGTCAGCTCCGTCAGGAAGGAGGCCACATATGGCTGAACGCCGAAGTCCTTGAGCTCTCTCACAACAACGGGGCTTGGCAGGTGGGTACACCAAACGGATCATTTCAGGCACCAGTTGTTGTCAATGCAGCGGGTGCCTGGGCAGACCAGATCGCAATCAGGGCGGGCGCCCGCCCGCTTAAAATCCAGCCCTGCAGGCGCACCGCCGTCTTGGTGGACCCGCCACCGGGTATTGCGACGGCCAGCTTTCCATTGGTCATCGATATCGACGAGACGTTCTACTTCAAGCCTGATGCTGGACTGCTGTTTCTCACTCCCGCGGACGAGAGCCCGGTCGAACCGTGCGACGTTCAGCCTGAAGAGATTGACGTTGCCATTGCAATTGACCGCGTAGAGCAAGCTACGACCTTGCGGATTTCTCGCGTTCGCAAACGTTGGGCCGGCCTGCGCTCCTTTGCGCCGGACCGGTCCCCCGTTATCGGGTTCGACCCGCGTCTTTCCGGATTTTTCTGGCTCGCCGGCCAGGGAGGATATGGAATTCAGACTGCTCCGACTGCCGGGGCTCTGGCTGCAGCGCTGATTCGCCAGGATCTGCCTGTTGAACTTCGCAATCTGCCTATCGATGAGCTTTCACCCGGACGCAAAGCACTGACAGCTGCGACCACATAGGGGATGGAATTACCAGGTCAAAGCGGAGCACTGATTTTATCGTTCGCGACCACTGCAATCCCGTAGTCCCGACCCTCCCAGCGCTGCTGCTCTGGCCAAAAAAAGGTGAAGTCAACGCGCCCGCCCGCGCCAAGCTCCGAGATATCTAACTCCGCAACAAACACGCCAAGTCCGTTTTTGTCCGTCTCCGTATCTTTAACCTTCTGCCAGCCGTTGACGCCCCAATGCACCCGCGCCTTGCTGCGCAACGCGATGTAAAGTCGCTGACCGCAAAGGAGCCTGGCGGGTTGATGATTGGGACCCCAAATCACGAAATCCACCAAAGGTCGCTTTCCGCCGTAGCGGGCCCAGGTCGCGCTCGGCCGGTCAACCGGCGCTCCACTGGCGCGGCTGTAGCACAGTTTTAAAAATTCACTGTGCGCCCACACCAGTGGCATCGCCGAACCGCTTGGTCGACCAGACTCAAGCCCATAGGCGCTGATGGGTGCACTATCCCACACTTGTTCCGGCAAAAGGCCGAGTGGACTTGCCATTTTTTTCATCGCAAGCAGATAAGGCTCGACATCTTCCCCACACAGCAGGGCGTAGTGTCCGCGCTCGCCCACGAGCAAAGGCCAGCCGCGCCCAAGGCCGGTACCATCAAAGGCCCGACCATCCTCGTGCTCGCCATAGCCGTCGTCATTGTATCGGTGCCAAACTGGCCCGCTCGGCGTTTCCGTCTTCAGAAGCGCATCAACCACCTTCAGCGAATCTATAATAAAGGGGTCATCTGCACGGCGCAGGCCGTAGCGCACAAGCTGTAGAAAATCGGTAGAGACCTGTGCGCTGGCCGGCAGATCCGGATCGTGAGCACGATTTTTGATGGCGACGGAATCAGTCGGCGCGCGCCTGTGGGTTTGTGGATCCAGCGGCACCGTCCGCATGAAATAGCCGTCGGTACCAAGTCTGCGGGCTAGTTCAGAGCCTCTCACGAAAGCCCAACCCTCGATCTGTGCGTTCCAGTAATCAGCAAGCCTCAGTGCGAATTCCCGGTCTGTCGGCTCAAGGAATTGACTCCCCTCAACCAAAGCGGCGATGCTGACAGCCAACGTGAAGGTATTGATACCAGCATCTTCCTCCCAGCGATCCTGATGCGTAGCTGGTCCATGACGGGCTATAAAGCCAAGCGCTCGTATGATCATGTCCTGAACCGGAATGTTGTGCAGCTTTCCATGATCATGGAGCTGAGCGGCCAGCAGCACAGGAAACGCAACCTCGTCCAGCTGAACGCCGGTCCAGAATGCGGTACCACCCAGCCACTGGTTCTGAAACCAGTGGCCGTCTTCCTGTTGTGTAGCGATGAGATAGCGCAGGGTGTCACGGGCATTGTGGTAGGCGCCCAGTGCGACAAGGCCACCTGCCGTTTCAACCAGATCACGCGACCAGATCAGATGATAACCACCCCTGCTCTGGCTGGCATCGCCCCAAGGTACCGAAAGGCTCGCCACAGCAGCCCCACGATAGGTATGGTCTTCGTGGATTTTGAGTACAGACGCAGAAACGGCGAACATGTCTTGCAGTCCGGGCACAAGTTGGGGTGGGGTTATTCCATCATGCCATTCCTGCCAAGCCGCGACCTGTGACGACCACTCTGCGTCGAAGTCGTCCATCAGGGCAGAAACCGCCAGTGTCGCCGCCGCCTGACGGCTGGTCGCAAAACCCAGCGCCAGCCGGCCTTCCCGCTGCAACTCGCCGATCAGCGCGACACAACCCGGACCGGCATGTTCGTACGCCCAACTCATACGTCCGTTGCGATGGAAATCCTGCCAGCCATCGCTGATGCCAAAGCCTCCTGCTGAGCCACGCAGGATGGCGTCACTCCCATGTATGTCCGCACCGCAGAGGGAGAGCGCAAATGGGCCCTGGTCCGCCCACAACACGGTGCGCGCGCCGTGGCGTTCAACTGACGCCCGATTACCCTCGGCATCACCACCTAGACGGGGCGCCAGGAGGGCGTAGGGGCGTAGCTGAGGATCCCCGTCCAGGCTATAGCGCAGCATGATCACGTCGCGCCTCTGGGAAGGGCAAATCTCCATTCGGAACACAAAGCGCGGGTGGCGGTGCTCCACGGAGAGCGCAGGAACACCTGGCGCAGCCAGATGTACCGAATAATTATGCAGCCGGCGCAGTTCGACCCAAAAGCCTTGATCATCGGCAATGATAAAGCCGAGATCACGGATTTGCGGGATATCGATGCGTGGATGGTAGACCTCCGTCAGTATGCCTTCACAAAGCGTGAACCAGATCCGCGATGATCCGAGGCTCGTCCCAACCATGTCCTTGCGCGCCGGCGCCCAGGTAGGTTTCGGATCAGAACTGAGGGGAGCATCCATGATGTCGTCTCCTGCGCCGGGCGCTCTCGGCTAATGTTTACCACGAGCCGACCCGTGAACCCGTCCAGGTCCATTGCGCCGGCGGCGTACACCACAAAATGGCCGGACGCTACCTGCCCCCGGGCGCCAAGCCCTTTGCGGAGGAACAGAGTGTGGCCGGTTCCGGACGTCCCCGATACTGAAACCATTTTCAGCCCCCGGATAGAAACTCCTCAGGGCAGCTTCGGACGCAGGATATCGCTGTTGCCATGTTCGATACGCAAAACCTTGCCCTGAGCCAGCAGATTCCCCTTTGACCCGTTTACGGCATGGACCTCGACGGCCTCCGCCTCCGACCCTAAGGCGGCCAAAGCTGGGGGACGGCCTGACGTCCGATATTTGTTAGGCCCTCCATGCGTTCACAAAGTCGAGATCGCATCTGCGGTCCAATGCGGCCAGGGCACAGGATTTCAATGACGTGTCCCCCGGATACACCCGAGGTTGCCAAGGCCGGTCAGGAGCAGCTCTCAAATGCAAAAAAGCCTTGCAAATCTAGGCGTTCCCACATCAGCGGAGCCATAGCGCCGTTCGCCACACGGGAGCAAAATCGCCCTTGGCCTCCCTGCCCGCTCGCACTGTAGACAGCGCCAGCAAGGCAAGGGCGGTGGAATATAAGGTGTTCAAGGTACGCTTTGCCTCCGGTTCGCGGATTGCACGATTGCGCAAGGCGCGCTTACCCTCGCGGCCGCTCACTTTGGGGGTACCGATGAAGTTTGGACGATTAGCTCTTTTCGCTGCAGCTGTGACACTGGCAGCCGGCATGGCACCTAACAATAAAGTTACAGCAGGTGCTGCCACGCACGGCGCGAAACACGCAGGTGTAAAGGCCATGACCTATGGCACTGCGGACCTCAGCCACCACACCGGCAAGCTCGCCTTCCACTTCTTCGGCCCCATTCATGGTAACCGCGTCGCTTCGATCGCCGGCGTGCCAGGCAATTATACGACCTATTACGCCGGTGCTGCTGCCGGCGGCTTGTGGAAATCGGATGACGGCGGCAACGCCTGGAAGCCAATCTTTGAACGGCCGGGCGCAGCGGCGATCGGCGCCATCGCCGTTGATCCCTCCAAGCCCTCAACTGTGTGGGTGGGAACCGGCGAGCCCTGGGCCATCCGCAACATCGATATCGGCGGCAACGGCGTCTACAAGACCGAGGACGGTGGCAAGACCTGGCACCATATGGGTCTCACTCAGACCGGCCGTATCGCTCGCATCATCGTCGATCCTTCTGACTCGAACACTGTCTTCGTCTGTGCCGAAGGCCATTTGACCAGCAAAGATCAGCAGCGCGGTGTGTTTGTCACCCATAATGGCGGCAAAACATGGACGCGTTCCCTTTTCGTCAATTCTCATACAGGCTGCTCGGGCTTGTCGATGGACGCCCATGACCCCAACACATTGGTGGCAGGGACGTGGCAGGTTGTCATGCATACCTGGGCAGAACTCAGCGGCGGCCCCGGTAGTGGTGTGTTCATCACGCACAATGGCGGCAAGACCTGGAAGCGTATAGTGGGTCACGGCCTGCCGTCTTCGCCAGTTGGCAAAATCGATGTAGGGATCGCCCCCTCCAATCCGAAACGCATGTACGCCCTCATTGAGGCGCCCGGACAAGGATCCATGTGGCGCTCCGACGACGGTGGCGTAGACTGGCAACGGGTCAGTTGGGATCGAACGCTGATCGGTAGAGCGGGTTACTACATCCGCCTTGCGATCTCTCCCCGCAACGACAACAAGGTGTACGTTGCAAACAGCAGCTTCCTCGTCTCAAAGGATGGTGGAAAGACCTGGCACGAAATGCATGTCGGCGGCGACAATCACGACATCTGGATTGATCCCAAAGACGCCGCCCATATGGCCGAAACCAATGATGGCGGTTTTGCCATCACCACAACGGAAGGCAAAGGTTGGCACAGCGTTTCGCTGCCAATTGGCGAGATGTATCATGTCGCCGTCGACGATCAGATCCCCTATTACATCTACACCAACATGCAGGATGACTCGACGATGCGCGGCCCGGTGGACCCCATCGGGGGTACTGCCTGGGGCATCGGAGCGCAGCAAGGCTGGGACTACGGCATGGGAGGCTGTGAAAGCGGCTTTACCGTTCCCGACGTGGTTAATCCCAACATCGTTTGGGCTACCTGCTACGGCGACGAAGTAACGCGCTGGAACGCCAAAACCCACGAGGCGCGTTCGGTGAGCCCATGGTTCCACACTCTTGATTCTGCTCCCAACCAGACGAAGTATCGTTGCCACTGGACGCCGCCCCTGGCGATTGATCCCTTCAATCACAACATCGTCTATTACGGTTGCCAGGTCCTCTTCGAAACCAGGGATGGTGGCCAAAGCTGGCGCAAGATCAGTCCGGACCTGTCGACCCATAACCCCAAATATGTGGTGTCATCGGGCGGGCTGATTGGCGACAATCTGGGCCAGTTCTATGGCGAAGTGATCTTCGCCATAGCACCTTCAACCTTGCAGAAGGGGCTCATCTGGGTGGGCACCAATGACGGTAAGGTCTGGTACACGCCAGATCGTGGCGGTCACTGGACCGACGTTACCAGAAACATCGGCATGAAGCCGTGGGGCACTATTACCAGCATACAGCCCTCATTCTTCCATCCTGGCACCGCTTATGTATCGGTTGACTATCACCTTAGCGGTAATCGCAAACCCTATATCTATAAGACGACGGACTTCGGAAAGCATTGGGCGAAGATCTCCAATGGCCTGCCGCAGACCGGTAACCTCGACTATGTGCATAACATCTCGGAGGATCCGAATTGTGCCGGACTGCTGTTCGCAGGAACAGGTGAAGGCCTCTATTACTCGCTTGATCATGGTGCACACTGGACGCATCTGGACCAGGGGTTGCCGCCTTCACCGGTCACCTGGACAGTGGTGCAAAAGCGCTTCCATGACCTTGTGGTATCCACCTGGGGCCGTGGCATCTATGTTCTTCCGGATATTTCCGCACTCGAGCAGATGGCAAAGGCACAGACGGACAGTGACATCAGGCTGTTCGCCCCGCTTCAGGCCTATCGCCTCCTGCGTCATCCCAAGGCTTATATCGACTTCAATCTCAAGTCTGCGCCCCAAAAGGAGGTCGAACTTCAGATCGTTGACGCGAAGGGCAATGTCATCCGCACCATGTACCGGATCGCGCATCCCGGCATCAATCGCGTCACCTGGGACATGCGTTACGATCACCTGACGCCAGTGGTATTGCAGACGATCCCGCCTGAGGACCCCAATATCTGGAATGAAACGCGGTTCAAGGGCCGCCGTGCTCGCCCCGTGACCCATTGGGGAATGCCTGACATCGTCGCAGGTCCTCTTGCGGTACCGGGCACGTACACGGTGCGCCTGACAGTGAACGGCAAGACTCTGTCGGCGCCGCTGCAGATCCTGCACGATCCCAACAGCGAGACCAATCAGGCTGGAATGGATGCCACTCTCGCTCTGCAGCTGCGCATCGCGCATGACGTCCATCAGGTAGCCGACATGGTCAATCTGACGGAAGAGATGCGCGTGCCTCTGCAGAAACTGGAGAAAAAATATGCTGGCAATGCCAAGATGAAGAGCGAACTGCTGAGCATGGACAAGAAGATCCAGGACGTGGAATACAAGTTGTTTTCGCGCTACCTCGCACCCAGTGACGACAAGTATTATCAGTCGGCCTTCAAAGTTTATTACAACCTGCTGTGGCTGAATGGTGAAATCGGAACTGGCGCGGGTGACGTTGCTGGTGGTGTAGATTTCGGTCCTACCGACACCGAACCCAAGCTCCTATCCATCATCGAAGCCCAGCTTGCCTCAGGAGCCGCTGACTTCAAGAACCTCGTCACAAAGGAGGTTCCTGGATTCAACCAGACGCTTGCAGGCCAGGGTATTGCCCCTTTGCCCACGAAGCTGCAGCCGGTGCCGGATCTGCTGTCGCTCTATCCGCCGCGGGAACTGGAAGAGGCCTACGCGAACTGATCAAGGCCTGAAGTAACTGAAGGGACGTGTAAGCAGTCATCAGCTTGCACGTCCTTTCTTTGTCCGCAGGTTAAGGCCCCATCGAGGAAGCTTCACCAAACGATCGAGATTTGACCTGGATCAGCTCATCCCCTGGGCAATCCGCATAGGACAAAGTGGCAACAAGACTGGAGCTCTACCAAGCAAATGCCGGCCTCCATGTCCCGTGGGTTTTACGCCCGGCTCATCACCGCCTGCATCCTCGTCCTCGCATCTGCCTCACCCCTGTTCGCCGCCAACAGCCAGACATCGCTCCGGTCCCAGCTGGAGCGTGCGATCGACCGGCAA
>JAJZGY010000027.1 GCA_021804785.1 Pseudomonadota bacterium
GAAACACAGGGGCCAGATCGAAGGGTCCTATGGCCACGGTGAGGGTGGTAACGGCGGTGAGGAAGAGTGCGAGCATCATGGCCGAGGTAGCATGGCCCTGCGCCAATTGCATCCGCCAAAGCGGTGCTGTCCACCACAGCCAGGCAGGAGGTGAGGATCGCGGCCGGCAAAGAGAAGAGGGCGGCGCACCTGGCGCGCCGCCCCGGCTCCAAGGCGCTGTCCCGTCAGGCGTAGACTTCGAACAATCCGGCCGCGCCCATGCCGCCGCCAATGCACATTGAGACCACCGCATTCTTGATTTTGCGCCGACGGCCTTCGAGCAGAACGTGCCCGGTCGTCCGTGCTCCGGTCATGCCGAAGGGGTGGCCGATGGCGATCGAGCCGCCATTGACGTTGTAGATGGAGGGATCAATGCCAAGCGTGTCTCGGCAATAGAGGCACTGGCTGGCGAAGGCCTCATTGAGCTCCCAGAGCTCGATGTCATCGATCTTGAGGCCGTGACGCTCCAGCAGCCGCGGAATGGCAAATACTGGACCGATGCCCATTTCGTCGGGCTTGCAGCCGGCCACTGCCCAGCCGCGGAACCGTCCCAGGGGCTGCAGGCCACGTCGTTCGGCCTCCTTGGCTTCCATCAGTACCACCGCAGCGGCGCCATCAGAGAGCTGGCTCGCATTGCCGGCGGTGATGAACTTGCCCGGACCCTTGACCGGCGCCAGCGCCTGCAGGGCCTCAAGCGTGGTGTCAGGGCGATTGCATTCATCGCGCTCGACCACATAATCGACGATGCTCTCGGTGCCGCTTGCCTTGTCGACCTTCTTCATCTTGGTCTTGACCGGGACGATCTCGTCCTTGAACTTGCCGGCGGCCTGGGCTGCTGCCATCAGTTTTTGCGAGCGCAGCGAATATTCGTCCTGGTAGGCACGGCTGATGTTGTAGCGCGCCGCGACGATATCGGCGGTATCGATCATCGGCATCCAGAAGTCCGGATAGAGCTCGGTGATGCGCGTGGACTGGCCGCCGCCGCCGCCGCCCTGGAAGCTGATGGAATCAACGCCACAGCCAACCGCAATCTGGCAGCCATCGTCGATGATGTAGCGGGCCGCAATGGCGATGGCATTGAGGCCCGAGGAGCAGGCGCGATTGACGGTAACACCTGAGGTGGTGACCGGAAGCCCGGCGAGGAGTGCGGCGGCGCGCCCCACATTACCACTTGCCGCAACGCAGCCGGCGACCACGTCCTCTACCTCTTCGGGGGCACAGCGCGCGCGCTTGACTGCCTGTTCGATCGCTGCGCCGAGCATGTCGGCATTGGACGTCATGTTGAATCCGCCACGCGCAGCCTTTGCCAGGCCGGTGCGTGCCGTAGATACGATTACTGCCTCACGCATGAAGACACCCTTTCACTGATATCGCTGATAGAACTGGAGAGCTGCCGGCCAGTATCCGGCAGCCTGCCTATTTGAGATCCTTGAAGCCCTTGCCCTCTGCCACGAGCTTTTCGAGCAGGGCGGCGGGCTTGAACACATCGCCCATGCTCTTGTGCCAGCTCTGCATCCGGTCGAGAACTTTGCCGAGGCCGACCGCATCACCGTAATACATCGGGCCACCCTCATAGACCGGCCAGCCATAACCATTGATCCAGACGATATCGATGTCGCTGGCACGGATGGCTTTGCCTTCCTCAAGGATCTTGGCGCCTTCATTGATCATCGGATAGATGCAGCGCTCGAGAATTTCGCCGTCCTCGATCTTGCGCGCGGTAATGCCAGCCCTGGCCCTGAATTCGCTGATGATCTTCTCGGTTACAGGCGAAGGTTTGCGGTTGCGCTTCTCGTCGTAATCATAATAGCCGGCACCGGTCTTCTGGCCACGGCGATCCATCTCGCACAGCACATCGCGAATGGTTTCGCCGCGTGAGTTCTCCTTCACCCAGCCGATATCAAGACCGGCCAGATCGCTCATCGCGAAGGGGCCCATCGGAAAGCCGAAGTCATAGAGCACGCGGTCAACGTCCCACGGCATCGCCCCTTCCATGACCAGCTTCTGAGCTTCGCGCTGGCGCTGGGCCAGCATGCGGTTGCCGACAAAGCCGGGGCAGACACCGACCAGAACCCCGATTTTGCCGATCTTTTTGGCGATGGCCATGGCTGTGGCAATCACAGGTTTTGAGGTCTTCTCGCCCCGCACGACCTCGAGCAGGCGCATGACATTGGCCGGCGAGAAGAAGTGCATGCCGATCACCGCGTCTGGCCGCTTGGTGGCGGTCGCGATCTCGTCAATATTGAGATAGGAAGTATTGGAGGCGAGGATTGCACCCTGTTTGGCGATGCGGTCGAGCTTGGCAAAGACCTCTTTCTTGATCTCCATGCGCTCGAACACCGCCTCGATGATGAGATCGCAGTCGCCGAGACTTTCCAGTTCGAGTGAGCCTTTGATGAGACCCATGCGCTTGTCGACGTCGGCGGCGGTAAGCCGACCTTTGGCGGCGGTGTTGTCATAGTTCTTGCGGATGACGCCCAGTCCGCGTTGCAGGGCCGCGTCCTGGACTTCGACGATCGTCACCGCGATGCCGACATTGGCGAAGTTCATGGCGATTCCGCCACCCATCGTGCCCGCGCCGATGATGCCAACTTTCCGGACCGGAAGCTGCGCGGTGTCATCGGGAATGTCCGGCAGCTTCCACACCTGGCGCTCGGCGAAAAACACATAACGCTGGGCGGCGGCCTGGGGGCCGGTGAACAGCTCAATGAAGAGCCGGCGTTCTTCCTTCAGGCCCTCATCGAAAGGCAGGTTAACTGCAGCTTCGATGGCGCGAATGTTGTTCTCGGGGGCGTTGAAGCCACGGAACTGACGGGCATGGGCCTTGCGGAATTCGGCAAAGATCTCCGGATGGCCGCGGGCAGCTTCCACCTTTTCGTTCTGGTCGCGCACTTTGCGCAAGGGACGAGCCTCGCTGACGATCTTGCGGGCGAAGGCGAGGGCGGCTGTACGCAGCTCGCCTTCAGGTGCCAGCTCGTCGATGAGTCCGCTTGCGAGGCACTGCTTGGCATTGACATGCTTGCCGCTCGTGACCATCGCGAGGGCTTCCTCGACTCCGACGATGCGCGGCAGGCGCTGGGTGCCGCCGGCACCCGGCAGGATGCCGATATTGACTTCCGGCAGTCCGCATTTGGCGCTCGGGACCGCGATCCGGTAGTGCGCGCACAGGGCCACCTCGAGGCCGCCGCCCAAAGCGGTGCCGTGAATGGCCGCGACTACAGGCTTGGGCGCACTTTCGATGGTGTCCTCGACCTCGAAAAGGCTTGCGCCTTTGGGCGGCTTGCCGAATTCGCTGATGTCGGCACCAGCGATGAAGGTCTTGCCCTCACAGATGAGGACGATGGCTTTGACCGAAGGATCTTTGATGGCGGCGTCGAAGGCGCCTTTGAGGCCGTCGCGTACCCCTGCCGAGAGTGCATTCACCGGCGGTGAATTGAGGGTGATCACGGCGATATCGCCATCTTTGCTGAGATCGGTCACGGAATTGATGGCTGTCATGCCTGTCCCCGGGTGGTTTTCCGGGCGAAAGGATGCGCTGGCCGGGCCGCCCAAGTCCAGCGCTTTGGAACAGTTGGTATGGCTCAGGCACGACCCAGGGCGAGGTCACTGACAAAGGGGTTGGTCTTGCGTTCCCAGCCAAAGCTCGACATCGGGCCGTGGCCCGGGACGAAATTGGTGTCATCACCAAGTGGCCACAGCCGTTCGGTGATCGAGCCGATCAGGGAGTTGAAATCGCCGCCCGGAAAATCCGTGCGTCCGATCGAGCCACGAAAGAGCACATCGCCGACAAAGGCGAGCCCTGCCTCCGGGGCATAAAAAACCACATGGCCCGGGGTGTGGCCTGGGCAGTGGCGGACCCGCAGGCGCACGGCCCCGAGTTCGACGCTGTCCTCGTCGTTGAGCCAGCGGGTGGGCAGGCAGTTCTCGGCGCCAGAAAAGCCGAACCGGCTGCCCTGTTCGGCCAGGCTGTCGAGCAGGAAGCGATCGCCCGCATGGGGACCCTCAATGGGCACACCATAGTGGCGGGCGAGCCGGGCGGCAGCGCCGGCGTGATCGATATGGCCATGGGTGAGGAGGATTTTTTCGATCTCGACCTCCTTGGCGCTGACCGCGGCAATGAGACGCTCGCTCTCTCCACCTGGATCGATGAGAGCACCCTTGTGACTCTCGCTGCACCAGAGCAAGGAGCAGTTCTGCTGGAACGGAGTCACCGGCACGATCACGGCGGTAAGGGGGCTCTGGGTCAAGGCGTAGGCTCCTTTTGGTCCATTTTGGCACGCTTGGCCGCGTCTGTTCCCTGCCTGGCGCGCGCCCGGTGTGGCAAAAGCCGCGCCTTGTGGCCGGCAGGTCACAGAATTGCCGGGGTGCGGCGTTGATTGGAAGAGGTCATCTGATAAAGTCGGGTTCCATGCTCGACGACCTGGATTTTGGGACGTCGCATGGGGGAGATGTGGGGTTTTTATGCGCGTGCGCAAGCTTGTGGTGGGCGTTGCCGCTGCAGCTGCGATGTTGGTCATCGCAGCTGGCGGATGTGCTCAGGCTGCGCCGGCGCGCCTGCCCGCCTCAAGCAGCCTGCCACAGAGCGACCCAACCGGCTCGGGCGCGCAACTCCTGCATCTTTCGGTTACGGGTGGCCCGGATCTGGGGGCGCGGCCTGGAACGGGCGGGAGCTTCCATGGGCTCTTCCCAATGGCCAAGGCGGCACTGTCACCCTATGACAGCCTGACCCAGGGGGGCAGCTTCCTGTCGGCGGCGATTCGCCTTGCCAGCAATTTGCATTTCCGTGTCAGCGCCTCGAGCCTGTCGGCTGAACAGCGTCAGCAGGAGATGCCGCTGGCCACCACCCATGCTGCCGTCGTGGGGGGCTTTATGCCGGGGCAGACCAATGCCGCCCAGGCCGGGTTGACCTGGACGCTGCGGCCGTGGGCGCGGTTGTCGCTGTCCGCGGGCGAGGCTGAGGAAAATGCCGATCTCATCGGTGGTCCGGCACTTGCCAGTGCGGGCACCAGCAGCGTTGGAATGGCCGCGCATCTGGGGCTCGGTGATGGCTGGGTGACGACCTTTGCCTACCGGCAGGGTTCAACCCAGCTGGCGCTGAAGCCGGCCTTTGCCCAGGCGCTGCAAAACGATCGCTCCTACGGCGTGACGCTGATGAAGCAGGGCCTGTTCTCCAATCGCGATGCGGTCGGTCTTGCGATCGTCCGTCCGGGCGACATCTATACCGGCGGGATTGATCTGGCTGCCCCGATGGGCGTTGATCTGACGCGTACGCTCATCGATTCTCGCGGTCTCCTCGTCGGCGGCACCAGCGAAACCGATCTTGAGCTGGGCTATGTCACCACCTTCTTTGACGGTGCGCTGGCACTGCAGGCCAATGCCGGCTACCAGATGAACGTCGCCGGCCGCAACGGCAACAATGCCGTCACGGTGCTGTCGCGGGCGAAGATCAATTTCTGATCCGATTGCGGCGCGGACGGACAAAAGGCAATCATTGCACCTCTGGTGCCCCTCCGCTAAAACCCGCGCCACTTCAATTCAATCTGCCCCAAGGACGTGCACGCGATGGCCGGACCGCAATTTGTCTATTTCATGAAGGATCTCTCCAAGACCTATGCGGGGGGCAAGCAGGTCCTCAAGAACATTTATCTGAGCTTTTATCCAGGTGCCAAGATCGGCATCGTCGGTGTCAACGGTGCGGGCAAATCGACCTTGTTGCGCATCATGGCGGGCATCGACACCGAGTTCACCGGTGAAGCCTGGGCCGCCGCTGGCGTCAATGTCGGATATCTGTCTCAGGAACCGCAGCTCGATGACGCCAAGGACGTACTCGGCAATGTCATGGAAGGGGTGGCGGCAAAGCGTGCCCTCGTCGATCGCTTTAACGAGATTGCGGCCAATTACACGGACGAAACCGCCGATGAAATGGCGGAGCTGCAGGACAAGATCGAAGCCGCCGGGCTTTGGGATCTCGAGTCGCAGGTCGAGATGGCCATGGATGCCTTGCGCTGTCCGGATGGCGATGCCGAGGTGAGCAAGCTGTCCGGCGGCGAGAAACGCCGCGTTGCCCTCTGCCGGCTTCTGCTTGAGGCGCCCGACATCCTGTTGCTCGACGAACCGACCAACCACCTCGATGCCGAAACGGTGGCGTGGCTGGAGAAGACGCTCAAGGAGTACAAGGGTTGCATCATTCTCGTCACCCATGACCGCTACTTCCTTGACAATGTCACCGGCTGGATTTTGGAACTTGATCGCGGCCGCGGCATTCCGCACGAAGGCAATTACTCGACCTTTCTTGGTGAACAGGAAAAGCGCCTGCTGCAGGAAGGCAAGGAGGCCGAAGCCCGCGAATCGAGTCTTGCGCGGGAACGGGAATGGATCTCGCGCTCGCCCAAGGCGCGGCAGGCGAAATCCAAGGCCCGCATCAATGCCTATGAAGAGCTGCTCGCTCGCTCGCAGGAGCAGCGTCAGGGAGCGGCGCAGATCCTCATTCCGGTCAGCGAAAGGCTGGGCAGCATCGTGGTCGAAGCCGATGGGCTTACCAAGGCCTATGGCGAGCGGCTCTTGTTCGAGAATGTGAACTTCAAGCTGCCGCCCGGCGGCATCGTTGGTGTGATCGGACCCAATGGTGCGGGCAAGACCACGCTCTTTCGCCTGCTCACCGGCCAGGAAAAGCCTGATGGCGGTATACTGCGCATCGGTGACACGGTGCAGATCGGCTATGTCGACCAGTCCCGCGATACGCTCAATCCCGACAAGACGGTGTGGGAAGAGATTTCGGGTGGTACCGACATCCTTGAATTTGGCAAGACCAAAATGAACAGTCGGGCCTATTGCGGCGCCTTCAACTTCAAGGGTGGCGACCAGCAGAAAAAAGTCGGCCAGCTCTCCGGTGGCGAGCGCAATCGCGTGCACATGGCCAAATTGCTGCGTTCTGGCGCCAATCTGCTCCTGCTTGACGAGCCCACCAATGATCTGGACGTCGAGACGCTACGGGCGCTTGAAGCTGCACTCGAAGATTTTGCGGGATGCGCCATGATCATCAGCCATGATCGCTGGTTCCTCGATCGCATCGCCACCCACATGCTCGCTTTCGAGGGCGAGTCGCACGTCGAATGGTTCGAAGGCAATTTCCAGGATTATGAAGCCGACCGCAAACGCCGCCTTGGGGTCAGTGCTGACCAGCCGCACCGCATCAAATATAAGCGTTTTGCGCGGTAATGGGGTAGCCGGACAGCTTGCGGACGGTTACGGGTACTCCGGGCGCCACGCGATTGTGGGTGGAAGGGAACTGGCGATGGCCCAGAACCTCTACGATAATCGGGTGTTTTGCGCGCTACAGTCAGCTGCCACGACAGGTTCAGGGATGGCCCATGATGCGCGCCCTGTTGCCGGTGCTTCGTGGCAAGCGCATTGTTGATCTGGGGTGCGGCATGGGCTGGGCATCGCGCTTTATGTGCGATGAAGGTGCCGCGTCGGTACCTGGTCTTGATCTGTCACAAACCATGATTGCGTGAGCGCAAGCGGCGTCGTCAGATCCCGTCATCACCTATGTGATTGCCGATCTGGAACAGCTTGAATTCCCGGCCCACAGTTATGATCTGGCCTTCAGCATGCCGGCCTTTCATTATGTGGCGGATTTTGCACGCCTTGTGGCAGTGATCCGCCAGACTTTGGTACAGGGCGGACAATTCGTATTTCCGATCGAGCATCCGATCTTCATGGCCGCGGCCAAACCGCGTTGGATTCAGGATGGAGACGGGAAGAAGTCCTGGCCAGTCAACAGCTGTGCCCTTGAAGGTGTCCGGCGCAGGGACTGGTTTGTCCCGGATGTCGTGAAATACCATCGTACGGTGGCAACGACGCTGAATATGTTGATCGCTGCAGGCTTTTGCATTCGGCGGATGGAAGAATTCGCCCCGACCAAAGCGCAGATCGAAGACATGCCGGCATTGGCCGAAGAACTGGAACGGCCGATGATGCTCGTCATATCTGCCTCCGCCTGAGCAGGGTATCGAGGCCGTGCCGTGATCCTCTCTCGTCGGGCTTTGCCGCTCAGGGGTGTTCTTATCGCGACAGAACGTGACAGGCCTGGACGAGCCGGCATGGGACGCCTTAAGGGCGAGCGGACGGTGGCGGACCTCGCGCTGGACATGCAGCCTCTTAGTCTTCAATAGATGAGCCTGAGTGGACGTAAGTGCGCGATCGTGCGGCAGATCTTTTCCGGGCTGGCGGCCCTGTTATTAGGCTACGCCGCCGCCGCGAACTTGGGCAGGGCGCCGGGCGGCCCGTGCGGTGGGCGAGAGGGACGTGGAATATGTTTTTCCTGCGCAACGGTTTCGGTATTGAAATTCTGGTCAACATCGTCCTGCCATGGCTGATCTATGTGCAGGCGCAGCCTTTGCTGGGACGTGTCCATGCTCTGATGATCTCGGCACTTCCGCCGCTGGCCTGGAGCGCGATACAGCTTGCGGTGAAGAAGCGGCTTGATGCGCTCTCCCTCCTCGTGGTGGCCGGTATCGTTCTCTCCCTGGCCGCGTTTTTCGGCGGGGGATCGTTCAGAATGCTCGAGCTGCGCGAGCACCTTGTCACGGGCATGATCGGCCTTGTGTTCATCGGCTCGGTCGCACTCGGCCGGCCACTTCTCGATGTGCTCCTGCGCGCGATGATGGAAGGCAAGTCGCAGGCCGACGCGGCAGTGCTCGAACGGCGCCTCGAGAATCGGTCGCGGATGAGGCTGCTGACACTCGGGATCGGCGGCCTTCTGCTGCTGCAGACCGCGGTGGCAGTCAGCCTGGTCTTCACCCTTCCCGTGCGCGAATTTCTGATTGTCAGCCCGCTGGTCACCTACGGCCTTTTGGGCCTCTTCGCAGGAGGTATCTTTTACCTGCGCTACAGAGATCGTGCCGTCTTGGCAAAGGGAGCGCCGAGCCCGCCGGAACGCGAGTAATAACGCGGAGGCTTTAAGAGCCTGACGCCAAGAGCTGTCGATCGCGGGCGGACTAACGCAGCATTGGATGGGTTCACGCCCGTCCGCGGAAGCCGTCGCCACTCCCGGGTGTGCTGGATCCCGGCCATGCCTTTTACGAGCGGAGGCGGCCCCCTTGCCGTGCGGCCCGGGCGCTGTCGGTCTCATTCTCGGGGAGACGGCAAGGCGCGATGGCCCGCGCAGTGTTCTGCGCGGGCCGGCACCAGGGCTGCAGTCGGTGTTTCTAATGGGCCATCTGCGCGGTGTGCGATGACTGTGGGCTCATCTTCAGGCGCTGCGTCAGCTCTTCGAGGTGGTGGGTGAGGATGGGAACGCTGTCATTGTGCTGATCAAGGAAGGAGGTGAACTGATCGCGTTCTTCGATCGCAAGCCAGACACCAACCACACCCACATCGATGACCTTGAAGCCGTTGCCGCTGGGGACAAGACGAAAATCAACCTGAATGGGCTTAGTGTCGCCGCCGGGCTGTACGAGGGTGGTCTCGACGATGAAGTCCCCTGGGGCCCGCTGAACGCCCCCCGTGACCTTGAGGGTCTGGCCCGAAAAAGCGGTGAGGCGGGCCTCATAGATGGCGAGCGCATAATTCCTGAAGGCGGCGACGAAGTCGCTGACTTCAGCTGGGGTGGCCGTGCGCCGGCCGGTGCCCAGGGTAAAGAGGGCGGTGCGGCGGATGTCGGAGAGCCTGATCAGGAAGTCGCGGAACTCCTGGCGGCGCTGGGCTTCGCTCAGGTTTTTGTCCGAGAGGATGCCGAGGCCGCGGTCAACATTGACCTGGACGAACTGTTGGGCCTCGGCCGTCGTGGCAGCACGGGCGGACGCTGGCAGGAGGGCTCCTGCAAGGCTGAGCATCAAGGCGAAGGCGGCAAAGCGAAGAGGGTAAGAAAGGGTCATGACAAGTCCTTAGCGGGTGGTGGCCGTCGAACGCGGGGGGCGTGACCGCTCCTATCCCAAGCTATTGCAGGGTTGATGGCAAGTTCATGGCGGATCAAAATTTGCCACAAAGAATGTCCACCTCTTTAGCAATATCACTTGCATATAGACATAAAGATATATTTATATCCACATGCGATACGCGACCTCCCTTTGTAGCAACAGGAACCAGCCAGACGATGGACCAGCTTCTGACCATGTTGCGGGCGGCCGGCGACGGCACGCGGCTGCGCCTGCTCATACTGCTGAGCGAGGCTGAGCTCACGGTGAGCGAGCTCACCCAGATTCTGGGCCAGAGTCAGCCGCGGGTGTCGCGCCATCTGAAGCTACTGTGTGACGGCGGGCTGATCGAACGCTTCAAGGAAGGCAGCTGGGTCTTCTACCGTGCGGCGGATACTGGTCCCGGCGCCGACTTTGCCCGCGCGCTCCTCGCCCTCACCGACCGGCAGGAAGGGGTAGCGCTCGCTGATGGTCGGCGGCTGAGCGAGGTACGCAAGGCAAGAGCTGAAGTGGCGGCCGCCTTCTTTGCCGCCAACGCAGCCCAGTGGGAGCGGCTGCGTTCGCTCCATGCGCCCGAAAAACATGTCGAAGAGGCCATTGTGCGCGTGATCAAGACGGCGCCGCTCAGCGCGCTTCTCGATGCGGGAACCGGCACCGGGCGCATGCTGGAACTTCTGGCACCTTTCATCGAACGCGGCGTAGGCGTCGATGTCAGCGCCGAGATGCTGGCGATCGCCCGCGACCGGCTCGCCCGCGCCGGCATTCATCACTGTCATGTGCGCCTCGCAGATATCTTCCATCTGCCCTTTGCGGCGGATGCGCCCAGCTTTGATGTAGTCCTGTTTCATCAGGTCCTGCACTATCTCGATGATCCGCAGGCCGCGATCATCGATGCCGCGCGCGTGCTGCGCCCTGACGGCCGCATTCTGGTGGCGGATTTCGCACCGCATTCGGTTGAATTCCTGCGCACCGAGCTTGCCCATCGCCGGCTTGGCTTTTCCGACGCCGAGGTATCGGGCTGGTTTCGCGCGGCAGGCCTCAGCCCGGTTTCGACCGAGGCGATCGCGCCGACCACCGCCGCAAGCCACGATACCCTGACCGTCAAGATCTGGGTTGGTGGCCGCAACGCCCAAGACCTCAATCTTACACAGAAAGATGTGGCATGAGCCTGAAGCGCCTGGTCCGACTTGAGCCTGCGATCCGCGTGTCCTTCGAGTTCTTTCCACCAAAAAACGAGGACATGGAAGTTCAGCTGTGGCAGGCGATCCGCAGACTGGCACCCCTGGCGCCCAGCTTTGTCTCCGTGACCTATGGCGCCGGTGGCTCCACCCGTGACCGTACCCATGCCACCGTCAAGCGTATCATCGAGGAGACCCCTCTGCTCCCGGCAGCTCATCTGACCTGCGTTGGCGCCTCAAGGGCGCAGGTCGATGATATCGTGCGCGCCTACTGGCAGGTCGGCGTACGTCACATCGTGGCGCTGCGGGGCGACATGCCCGACGCAGGCGCACCCTATCAATCCCATCCGGAGGGCTACGCCTCGACCGCCGAGCTCGTGCGCGGCATTCGCGCGATTGCGCCGTTTGAGGTCTCGGTTTCGGCCTATCCCGAACGCCATCCCGAATCGTCAAGCTTCGCCCATGATCTCGCGCTTTTGAAGGACAAGGCTGATGCCGGTGCGAGCCGTGCGCTGACACAGTTCTGCTTCTCCACCGAAGCCATGGCCCGCTTCCGCGACGACGCGGCGCGCCACAATATTCCCGTGACAATCGTACCCGGGCTCATTCCCACCACCAATATCAAGGGGATCGCGCGTATGGCGGCGCGCTCGGGGGCGCAGGTCCCGGACTGGCTGCTGCGCCTCTACGACGGTCTCGAACACGACCCCGAAACCCGCCGACTGATTGCCGCCAATGTTCTGGTCGAACAGGTCGAGGAGCTCTCGGCCGAAGGCTTTGAACAGTTTCACTTCTATACCCTCAACCAAGCTGATCTCACTTACGCCGCCTGTCGCATCCTCGGCCTCGGTGTGAGCGGAATACAAGCCCAAAAGGACCTCATATGAATCGTGTCGATCGCATCTCGTGGCTAAAGTCGCAGGCCAGGGAACGTATCCTCGTGCTGGACGGTTCCTGGGGTGTGATGATCCAGGGGTACAACCTTGCCGAAAAGGATTTTCGTGGCAGCCGTTTCGCCAACCACAGCCATGACCTCAAGGGTAACAATGATCTTCTGACCCTGACCCGTCCCGATATCATCGAAGATATCGGCAATGCCTATCTGCAGGCCGGTGTCGACATTCTGGAGACCAATACTTTCAACGCCACAGGCATCAGCCAGGCCGATTACGGACTGCAGGATGTCGTGCGCGAACTCAATCGCGAAGGTGCCCGCCTAGCCCGCAAGATCTGTGATGCCCATACGACGGCAGAACGGCCGCGATTGGTAGCCGGAGTACTCGGTCCCACCAACCGTACCGCCTCATTGTCGCCGGATGTCAACGATCCGGGGTTTCGCAACGTCACCTTTGACGAGCTCGGTGCCACCTATCTCGACGCCACGCTGGGGCTGATTGAAGGAGGTGCCGATCTCATCATGATCGAGACCGTATTCGATACCCTGAACGCCAAGGCCGCAATTTTTGCTGTCATGGAGGCCTTCGAAAAGAGCGGCGTCGACTTGCCGATCTGGATTTCCGGAACCATTACCGACCTGTCCGGGCGTATGCTCACCGGCCAGACGCCCGAAGCCTTCTGGCATTCGGTGCGTCACGCCAAGCCCTTTGCCATCGGCCTGAACTGCGCCCTCGGGGCGGCCGAACTACGGCCCTATGTTGCCGAACTGGCGCGTGTGGCCGACACCCTTGTGTCAGCCCATCCCAATGCCGGTCTGCCCAATGCTTTCGGCGGTTATGATGACACGCCCGAGCATATGGCCGAACTGATCGGTGAGTTCGCCCGCTCCGGCATTGTCAATATCATTGGTGGCTGCTGTGGGACCACGCCGGAGCACCTCAAGGCGTTCGTTGCCGCGGTCAAGGATGTCCCGCCACGCCGGCTTCCCGAATTGCCACGTCACCTGCGCCTTGCTGGCCTTGAGCCTTTCACGCTCACGCCCGACCTGAATTTCGTCAATGTCGGGGAGCGCACCAACATCACCGGCTCGGCCAAGTTCAGAAAGCTCATCGAAACCGGCAATTACGAAGCCGCTCTTGATGTCGCCCGCGCCCAGGTTGAAAATGGCGCCCAGATCATCGACGTCAACCTGGATGAGGGCCTGATCGATTCGGAAGCGGCCATGGGCCGCTTTCTGTCGCTCATCGCCGCCGAGCCTGATATCGCCCGTGTGCCGGTGATGATCGACAGTTCCAAATGGAGTGTCATCGAGACCGGCCTCAAGGTGGTCCAGGGCAAGCCCATCGTCAATTCGATCTCACTGAAAGAAGGCGAACAGAAATTTCTCGAACAGGCCAAGCTGGTACAACGCTATGGCGCGGCGGTTATCGTCATGGCCTTCGATGAAGCGGGGCAGGCGGACAGCGAGACCCGAAAGGTCGAGATCTGCACCCGCGCCTATCATCTGCTCCGCGAGCGTCTTGATTTTGCCCCGGAAGATATCATCTTTGATCCCAATATTTTTGCCGTTGCCACTGGCATCGAAGAACACAATGGTTACGGCCTTGCCTTTCTGGAGGCCGCGCGGCGCATTCGCGAGAGCCTGCCCCATGCCCATATTTCGGGCGGAGTGTCCAATTTCTCTTTTTCATTTCGTGGCAATGAGACGGTTCGCGAGGCGATGCACTCGGTCTTTCTCTATCACGCCATCAAGCTCGGCATGGACATGGGTATCGTCAATGCCGGTCAGCTTACGGTCTACGAGGATATTCCCACCGAATTGCGCGAGGGCATCGAGGACGTGCTGTTCAACCGGCGCGAGGATGCGACCGAAAGGCTGCTGGATTTAGCCCAGCGCTTCCGCAATGACGCCTCCGGTGCCAAAAGCGAGACCTCACTCGCCTGGCGCAGCGCCAGCGTCGAGGAGCGCATCAAATATGCTCTGGTGCACGGGATCACCGATTTCATCAGCGAAGATGCCGAGGAGGCCCGGCTTGCCGCGGCGCGCCCCCTGCATGTCATCGAAGGCCCGCTCATGGCAGGCATGAATGTGGTGGGTGATCTCTTTGGTGCCGGCAAAATGTTCTTGCCGCAGGTGGTCAAATCCGCACGGGTCATGAAGAAGGCGGTGGCGCACCTCCTTCCTTTCATGGAAGCCGAACAGGTGGAAATGAAGACCAAAGAGGCGGCCGGAAAGATCGTGATGGCCACCGTCAAGGGCGATGTACACGATATCGGCAAGAACATCGTAGGTGTGGTGCTTCAGTGTAATGGCTATGAGGTCATTGACCTTGGCGTGATGCAGCCGGCGCAAGCCATCCTCGATGCCGCCCGCAAGGAGGGGGCCAATATCATTGGCCTCTCCGGGCTCATCACCCCCTCGCTCGACGAAATGGTACATGTCGCCAGCGAGATGGAACGTCAGGGCTTCACGATTCCGCTTCTGATCGGTGGGGCGACGACAAGCCGGGTACACACCGCCGTCAAGATTGCTCCGTCCTATCGGCGCAACCAGGCCGTTTATGTTACCGACGCCAGTCGGGCCGTGGGTGTGGTCTCAAGGCTGCTCAGTAAGACACAGTGCGCAGAGTACACCACCTCCATCCGCGATGAATATGAAGATATTGCACGACGCCATGCGGCCGGACGGACGCAGCAGCGCCGCCTTCCGCTGAGCGCGGCGCGGGCCAATGCCGAGGTCCTGGATTTTTCCTCCTATACCCCCCCAAAGCCGAGCTTTCTGGGAGTGCGCGCCTTTGCCGACTACGATCTCGCGGAACTTGCCGAGTATATTGACTGGACGCCGTTTTTCCGCACCTGGGAGTTGGCGGGGCCCTTTCCCCAGATCCTCGACGACGAAAGGGTGGGCGAGGCGGCGGGTGGCCTCTACCGCGATGCGCGCGCGATGTTGGACAGGATCGTGCATGAAAAGTGGCTCACCGCGCACGCCGTCATTGGCTTCTGGCCTGCGGCACGCGATGGCGATGACATCATTCTTTTCAGCGATGACAGGCGTGACGCGGAACATGCGCGCCTGCACACGCTGCGCCAGCAGATGCCACGCGAGAGCGGGCGTCCCAATCTCGCTCTGGCTGATTTCATCGCTCCGGTAGGCGGGATTGCCGACTATATTGGTGGCTTCGCCGTGACCGCTGGTCTTGGTGAGGACGAACACATCAAGCGCTTCGAAGCGGACCGCGACGATTATTCGGCGATCCTGCTGCGGGCGCTTGCCGACCGGCTGGCCGAAGCCTTTGCTGAACGCATGCACGCCCGGGTGCGCCGGGAATTCTGGGGCTACGCAGCGGACGAAACGCTCTCGAGCGCCGAGCTCATTGCCGAAAATTACCGTGGTATCCGTCCGGCTCCGGGCTATCCGGCGCAACCGGATCACACCGAAAAGCGCACACTTTTTACGCTTCTGGATGCCCCCCAAGAGGCATCCATCACGTTGACGGAAAGCTGCGCGATGCTCCCGGCCTCCTCGGTCAGCGGGCTTTATTTTTCCCATCCGCAGGCGCGCTATTTCGGGGTCGGGAAGATCGAACGTGACCAGGTTGAAGATTATGCCCGCCGCAAGGCGATGAGCGTTGAGGAATGCGAACGCTGGCTCTCGCCCATCCTCAACTATGATCCGAAGGCCCGCAATGCCGCCTGATGGCAGCCCGCGCCTGCTGCGACAGCGCCTGTTGCATGCCGCGGGCTTCACCAATTCCTGACGGCGTGGTTGCAGGTTCGCCGTCAGAAATTGCGGGGACTTAAAGCAATAGAGCGGTTTGTCGGGCCCACGAAACGATAATCCGCTCTAACCCTCAGGCCGGCCAAAGCCGCCACCACCTGGGGTTTCGATGACGATGACATCGCCCGGACTCAGCTCGACGCTGTCCCGGCCTTTCAGGATTTCCTTGCGCCCGTCATGACGCAAGATGGTGGTACGGCCACTTTGTGCGGCTTCGCCACCCTCCAGCCCGAATGGCCGGGTTTGGCGCCGCGTGGAGAGGATTGCTGCCGACATGGCTTCGCCAACGCGGATGCGACGTATTACCCCGTCACCGCCGTGGTGACGGCCGCGACCTCCGGAACCTGCGCGAATAGAAAATGCTTCAAGCACGACCGGAAAGCGGGCCTCAAGAACCTCCGGATCGGTCAGGCGCGAGTTCGTCATATGCGTGTGTACCGCCGACTGGCCGTCAAAATCACGTCCTGCCCCGGCACCACCGCAGATGGTTTCGTAATATTGGTAGCGTGCATTTCCGAAAGTGAGATTGTTCATCGTGCCTTGCGAAGCGGCAAGGACACCGAGGGCCCCAAAGAGGGTGTCGACCACTGCCTGGCTGGTTTCGACATTGCCACCGGCAACGGCGCCTGGTGGTCGCGGACTGAGAAGCGTGCCGTCGGGTATGTGGATCTCAAGGGGCTTGAGACAGCCTGCATTCATCGGAATGTCTCCGGCCACGAGACAACGGAAGACATAAAGGACGGCCGCTTTGGTGACAGAACGCGGTGCGTTCAGATTGTTAGGGGCCTGCGCACTGGTACCGCTAAAGTCTATCCTGGCCGCTCGCTTGCTCCGGTCAACGCGGATCTGCACTTTGATCTTTAGATCATCGTCCATCGGCATCACGAATTCGCCATCCTTAAGGGCCCCGATGACACGCCGTACGCTTTCTTCGGCATTGTCCTGGACGTGCCCCATATAGGCGCGCACGGCTTTGAGGCCATACTGACTGCACAGCCGGGAGAGCTCCTGCGCTCCCTTGGTGCAGGAGGCCGCCTGGGCCTTCAGGTCGGCAATGTTCTGGTCGGGATTGCGCGCGGCTATGGGTGCCATCGCCAGGATTGTGCGCACGCAGCTCTCTTCGAAGCGGCCCTGATGGATCATGAGTTCGCCATCAAAAAGAACGCCTTCCTCGTCGATGGATTGCGAAAAAGGCGGCATCGAACCGGGCGAAATTCCACCAATGTCCGCGTGATGGCCACGTGCCGCAACAAAGAATGCGCGCTCCCCGTCAATGAAGACAGGTGCCACCACGGTGATGTCAGGCAGATGAGTACCACCATCATAAGGCGCGTTGGTCACGAACATATCGCCATCGCTCATCAATGGGTGTTTGCGCAATACTGCCGTAACGCAGTCGCCCATCGAGCCCAGATGCACCGGCATATGCGGCGCATTGGCGACAAGCGCGCCCGTGCCATCGAAGATCGCGCAGGAAAAATCCAGCCGCTCCTTGATGTTGACCGATGATGCGGTGTTCTGGAGCGTCGCTCCCATCTGTTCGGCAATAGCCATGAACTGATTGGCGAAAACTTCCAGAAGGACCGGATCGACCTCAGTGCTGGCAAGTTGGGGACGGTGCGGGGACACGATGCGTTCGAGAATGAGATTCCGCGCTGGCGTGAGCCGGGCTCGCCAGCCGGGCTCCACCACAATGGTCTGATGGGGCTCGATGAGGAGGGCTGGCCCGCTGATGCGGGCCTCTGGGCTCAGGGCGTTGGTATGATGAACGTCTGCGTCATGCCAGGCGTTCTGGGTAAAAATGCGGGTTCGTGCAGTCGGGCCGATGTTGTCCGCCTGTGGCAGGCTCACCGAGACATCGCCTCGGGCGGGATCATCGCTCTGTACTTCGACTTCCAGGGTTTCGCAGATCAGTTCCTTGCCATCAAAGCCGAAGCCATAGAGGCGCTTGTGGGCACCGCAAAAGTCCTCTGCCATCTGCCTTAGAGAACCAAGGTTCACGGGTAGCGTGGTATCGCTACCGCTGAAGCGGATATGCACCTTGTCTGTGACGCGCAGCTGGCGCGCGCCCTGTTCACGGATCTCCGTGCTCAAAGCCTGGCGCATGGCCCCTGCCATGGCAGTAATCTCGTGCAGCCGCGCCTCTGTCAGTACTCCGCCGAGGGCACGCTGGCGCAGGCTGCGCAACCGCGCCCGTTTCATGCCATAGGCCGAAAGTACCCCTGAGAAGGGATGGATGAGGATCGTGGTGATGCCGAGAGCGTCGGCTACCAGACAGGCATGCTGGCCGCCGGCGCCACCAAAGCAGTTCAGCGCGTAGTCGCGCGTATCATAGCCTTTGGCGACGGAGATCCGCTTGATTGCCGCGGCCATGTTTTCCACGGCGATACGGATGAAGCCGTCGGCGACGGCCTCTGGTGAGCGACCATCGCCAAGCTGCGCGGCAAGCTCGGCAAACTTGTCGCGCACCACCTCCTCATCGAGTGGCTGATTGGCGGCTGGACCAAATATCGCGGGAAAATAGGCGCCTTTCAGCTTGCCGACCATGACATTGGCGTCAGTGACGCAAAGAGGTCCGCCACGGCGGTAGCAGGCGGGACCAGGATCGGCCCCGGCGCTTTCGGGGCCGGCGCGAAAGCGGGCGCCGTCATAGCTCAGGATCGAGCCGCCGCCGGCGGCGACGGTGTGGATCGCCAGCATGGGCACGCGCAGACGTACGCCGGCCACCTGGGTTTCGTATTCGCGCTCATAGCTGCCATCAAAGCGCGACACGTCGGTGGAGGTGCCACCCATGTCAAAGCCGATCGCCCGCTCAAAGCTGGCCTCGAGGGCGGTCTCGGCCATGGCCACAACCCCTCCGGCCGGTCCGGACAGGATGGCGTCCTTGCCGCGGAAATAATCCGGTGCCGCAAGCCCGCCATTGGAGGTCATGAAGCTGAGACGCACGCCCGGCAGGGCCCGGCCGATCCGTTCGGCATAGCGTGCCAGAACCGGAGAGAGATAGGCATCCGCCACCGTGGTGTCACCACGGGAGACATACTTCATCAGCGCCACGGTCTCGTGACTGACGGAGATCTGGGTGAAGCCCAGGCCGCGGGCAATCTGCTGTGCCCGCGCTTCATGGGCAGGAAAGCGGTAGCCATGCAGGAAGACGATGGCGATGGTGCAGATGCCAAGCGCGCGCAGCTCATGCATTTGCGCGGTCAGATCGTCTTCGTCGAGCGCGGTCAGCACCTCGCCGTTTGCTGCGATCCGCTCCTTGGCCTCGATGACACGCTCATAGAGCATCTCGGGAAGTTCGATATTGAGGGCGAAGAGCTTGGGCCGGTTTTGATAGCCAATGCGCAGCTGGTCGCGGAAGCCCTGCGTGGTCACCAGCGCCACCCGCTCCCCCTTGCGTTCCAGCAGAGCGTTGGTGGCGACCGTGGTTCCCATACGCACGTCGCCCACCCGCCCCGGCGGGATAGGGGCATTTGTGGGCAGGCCGAGACAGCGGCGGATGGCTTCGAGGGCTGCGTCATCATAGGACGGGTCAAAGGACAGGAGCTTCATGGAGGTGAGTCGCCCATCCGGCGCCTCGGCGACGACGTCGGTAAAGGTGCCGCCGCGATCGATATAAAAATTCCACACACCGGACATTGCGGCGATCAACTCCACGTTAGCCAAGCCCCGGCGCTGGGGCGATTGATGAACTTACGCATCGCATTTTTTGGGCTGATGGCCTAATGCTTCCCCATGTCAATCTGGGGAAAATTGAGTGGCGCGGCCGCCGGGCTGCTGGCCGGCGGACCGCTCGGTGCCCTTTTGGGCGCCATCACGGGGCATGTGCTGATTGACCGGTCTCAAGCCAGCGATCCCGATCACCCTGGCATTGCCTTCACGATCGCGGTCATCGCGCTTGCAGCCAAGATGGCGAAGGCAGATGGCACCGTCACAAATGATGAGGTGGAAGCCTTCCGCCGGATATTTCGGGTGCCACCGCACGAAGAGGCCAATGTCCGGCGGATCTTCAACTTCGCCCGCCAGGACACGGCCGGCTACGAAACTTATGCCCGCCTGATCGCTAACCTGTTCCGCGGGCGCCCCGCCATTCTTGAGGATGTGCTCGACGGGCTCTTTGAGATCGCCACGGCCGATGGCGTACTCCACCCTGGCGAGCTGAGTTTTCTTGAGCGCGTGGCTGACATCTTTGGGTTCACGCCGGATGCCTTCGCGCGCATCCGTGCTGCCCATCTCGGCCCGGAGGCAGCGGACCCCTATGCAGTTCTGGGAGTGGCGCGCGAGGCCTCGGATGAGGAGATCAAGCGCACTTATCGGCTTCTGGTCCGCGAAAACCATCCCGATCGTCTGATCGCCCGCGGCGTCCCCGAAGAATTCATCGCTTTGGCCAACGAGAAGCTCGCCGCCATTAACGGTGCCTATGAGGTCATCCGCAGAACGCGCCAAGTACTCTAAGTGTTAAGTGTACATGGCGACGTAGTCACCGTCGACATGATGGACATTGCCAGCTTGCCCAGGCGCGTTGGCGCCGGGCTACAGCGTCGACGCTCAATTTGTCAGCGTTCAGGATCACGGACGTCTCCCGTGCCGCGGGGGGCAGCCGGTTGGCCAAGGTCTGGGCCGGCGGTTTTGGCACTTGAAGGGGGTTCTCTAATTATATATATGTCTTATATAAGACATGAAATCTAAACGGGGGGACCGATGGGCGCGCCTCATCTGCTCGTTCACAATCGAAAGGATAACGTCGGGGTCGTGGTGGTTGAGGGCCTGAAGGCTGGCACCCAGATGCTCTGCGTTATCACCGACGACAACAGCGATTTTATGCTCGAGGCCAAGCAGGACGTGCCGATCGGCCATAAAATCGCGCTGCGTGACCTCAGCCCGGGCGATACCGTGATCAAGTACGGTGAAGATATCGGCCGCATCGTTGAACGCGTCGGCAAGGGCGAGCACGTTCATGTCCACAATCTCAAGACAAAGCGCTGGTAGGTGAGACCATGAACCTGTCACAACGTAAAATCTGGGGCTACCGCCGCGAAAATGGACGCGTTGGCGTCCGTAATTATGTCGCCATCCTGCCTCTTGACGATATTTCCAATGCGGCCTGTGAAGCCGTGGCGAGTCACATTCAAGGTACGATCGCGTTACCTCATGCCTATGGGAGGCTGCAGTTCGGAGAAGACCTGGATCTGCACTTTCGCGTGATGATCGGAACGGGCTCCAATCCCAATGTCGCTGCCTGCATCGTCATTGGCATCGAAGAGCACTGGACCATGAAGGTGGTGGAAGGCATCGCCAAAACGGGAAAGCCGGTGGCTGGCTTTTGGATCGAAGGTAGTGGCGATATCGCAACTGTAGCTGCAGCATCCCGCAAGGCTAAGGAATTCGTGCATCTCACCTCTGGAATTCTGCGCACCGAGTGTCCGCTGGCGGATGTTTGGGTTGCCGCGAAGTGCGGCGAGTCCGATACAACAACCGGTCTTGCCTCGTGTCCAACGGTCGGCAACATGTATGACAAGCTGATACCATTGGGGCTTTATGGCTGTTTCGGAGAAACTTCGGAACTGACCGGCGCCGAGCATTTGGCCGCGGCGCGGGCGGCTACGCCTGAGATTGGCGAGAAATTCATGAAGGTGTTTTCCGCTTACCAGGCCGAAGTGATCGAGGCGCATAAAACCTCTGACCTGTCGGATAGTCAGCCAACCAAAGGCAACATTGCCGGTGGTCTTACAACCATCGAAGAGAAGGCGCTCGGTAACCTCGAGAAAATCGGTAAGACGACACGCTTTATAGATGTATTGAAGCCGGCCGAGGCGCCGGACAATGGTCCTGGGCTGTATTTTATGGACACCTCCTCGGCAGCTGCGGAATGCTGCACACTGCAGGCTGCGGCCGGGTATGTCGTGCATATTTTCCCGACCGGGCAGGGCAATGTGATTGGCAATCCGATCATGCCCGTGATTAAGGTCTCCGGTAATCCGCGCACGGTCCGTACGATGAGTGAGCACATCGATCTGGATGTGTCGGGTATTGTCCGCCGTGAGATGGTACTTGATGAAGCCGGTGACAAGCTGATCGCCATGATCGAGCGCACGGCCAACGGGCGCCTGACCTCCGCAGAAGCTTTGGGTCACAGGGAATTCGTAATGACCAAGCTGTACAGGAGCGCATGAAAACTGTTGTTCTGACGATTTCAGAGGCGGCAGCGCTGGCGACCCGTGCGTTAATGGCGTCTGGGGCGTCACAGGTAAGTGCAGCCTCGACCGCGGCGGCTCTCGTCGCGGCCGACGTGGATGGACAGTCTGGGCACGGGCTTTCTCGTCTGCCGAGCTATGCGCTCCAGCTCCGCGTCGGAAAGGTAAATGGCAAAGCTGAGCCGTTCGCGGAGATGCGCGGCCCGGCGAGCATTCGGATTGACGCAGGAGCTGGATTTGCCTATCCCGCGATCGATATTGCTGTCGAGCGGCTGGCAGAGTTGATTCCCCAGATGGGCGTGGCGGCTGCGGGTATCTTTGCCTCCCATCATTTTGGCCAGGCTGGGCGCCACGTGGAACGGCTTGCCGAAAGGGGCTTCGTTGCGCTGGCGTTTGCCAACTCGCCCAGCGCAATGGCCTTTCATGCCGGGCGGAAGCCTATGACAGGCACCAATCCGGTTGCCTTCGCTGCACCAGTTAAGGGGCGGGCACCTCTTGTAATCGATATGTCGCTGTCCGTCGCCGCCCGTGGCAAGATTGTCGCCGCTAGCAAGGCTGGCAAGCCCATTCCAGGTGACTGGGCCATTGACGCGGAGGGCCGGCCGACCACCGATGCGTCGGCGGCTCTTGGGGGTACGTTGCTGCCGGTTGGTGGGGTGAAGGGTGCAGCATTGGCACTGATGATCGAGGTGCTTTGTGGGGCACTTGTGGGTGGTCACTTTGGCTGGGAGGCAAGCTCATTGCTTAATGCAGAAGGTGGCCCTCCATTGCTCGGGCACCTGCTTGTCGGATTTAATCCGTTCTCGTTTGTCGGGGATGGCTTTGGTGATCGCATGCGCATACTCGTGGACGCTGTGGAAGCAGAGTATCCGGCGCGTCTGCCGGGTAGCCGCAGACTGGAGATGCGCTCCCGCGCTGGGGTTGAAGGCATAGCGATATCCGCTACCCTTCACGAAGAGATCATTGCCCTAATACGCGATGCGGAGCCGGCATGAGTGAAATTGTCATATCCGAGTTCATGTCCGAAGCTGCCATCGCGAGCGCGCTAGACGGATTTGACGTTCTTTACGATCCCTCGCTTGTTGACCGGCCCGATATGCTCGCTGCGGCACTGGATGACTGTCGTGGGCTCATTGTACGCAATCGCACCCAGGTGAACGAGACGCTTTTAAATATCGCTCCACACTTGAAAGTTGTAGGGCGTCTTGGCGTGGGTCTTGACAACATAAACACCGAGGCTTGCGCCGCACGCAAGGTCTCGGTATTCCCGGCCACTGGCGCCAACGATTTGTCGGTAGCTGAGTATGTCATCACCGCAGCGCTGGTTCTGTTACGCCGGGCGTGGTTTGCCACCGCTGACGTCGCAGCGGGCTCTTGGCCGCGAATGCAGCTGATTGGCAGTGAAGCTGAAGGAAGGCGACTTGGCCTTGTTGGCTTCGGCGCAATTGCTCAGCTGACCGCAAAGAAGGCTCGTGCGCTGGGGCTCTCCGTTTGTGGTTTCGATCCGTACGTGGCTTCTGATGATCCCAGGTGGGCTGGTATTGAACAAATAAAATTTGGCGACCTTCTTGCTACGTGCGACATTGTCAGTCTTCACGTACCGCTCAGTGCCAATACCCGCGGCATGATCAGTGCCGATGCGATAGCGCAGATGAAAAGGGGTGCGATCCTGATCAACGCGGCGCGCGGCGGAGTGGTAGATGAAGCTGCACTCGTGGAAGCACTCAAATCTGGACATCTTGGTGGGGCCGCACTGGACGTCTTTAGCGAGGAACCTGTTAGTGCGCGAAGCGGTGCAATTTTTAACGCAGTTCCAAATCTGATTCTAACTCCGCACATTGCCGGTGTGACCACGCAGTCAAATGAGCGCGTTAGCCTTGTGACCGCTCAGGCCGTCGCGCGCGCCTTACGCAGTTGAGGTACGCGCGAATTCGTCATTTTTGAGTAGGTCAGCTATACTGTGCGCATGCATGGTATAGGCAGTACGCAGATGAGAAAGATATGACGAAATCGCGACCGCTCCGTAGTGCCCGCTGGTATGCGTCAGAGGACATGCGAGGGTTCGCCCATCGCCAACGCACGCAGCAGATGGGCTTGCGCCGCGAAGAATTCATGGGCCGGCCGGTCATTGCCATCGTCAACACCTGGAGCGAGATGAGCCCCTGCCACATCCATCTGCGCGGGGTCGCAGATGCGGTGAAGCGTGGGGTGCTTCTTGCCGGGGGATATCCCGTTGAGTTGCCCGCTCTATCCGTGGGCGAAGTGATGGTGAAGCCCTCCACCATGCTCTATCGAAATTTTCTGGCGATGGAGACGGAGGAGTTGTTGCGCTCTCATCCCATCGATGGAGCGGTGTTGCTGGGTGGCTGCGATAAGTCGACGCCGGGGCTGCTCATGGGCGCGATCAGTATGGATCTTCCAGCGATTTTCTGTCCGGCCGGACCGATGTCAAATGGACGCTGGCGTGGTGTTAAGACTGGGGCTGGTACGCATACCCGAAAATATTGGGATGAGCTGCGTGCAGGCGAAATAACCACGCAAGACTGGGTAGACCTTGAAGCGCGGATGACGAGATCCATCGGGACCTGCAACACGATGGGAACAGCATCAACGATGACGGGTATCGTCGATGCGATGGGCCTGACCCTGCCTGGTGCATCCAGCATTCCCGCTGCTGACTCTGGTCACCTGCGTATGGCGTCGCTGTGTGGAGAGCGGATTGTCAGCATGGTGGCTGAAGATCTGCGTCCTTCGGCACTGCTCACACGTGGATCATTTCTCAATGGAGCCGCTGCCTATATGGCGCTTGGCGGTTCCACGAATGCGGCTATCCACCTCGTAGCGCTTGCTGGCAGGGCTGGAATAAAGCTGACGCTCGAAGACCTCGCAGAGGCGGCGAACCGTATTCCGGTGTGCGCCAATCTCTTTCCCTCGGGAAATGCGTTGATGGAGGATTTTTTCTTTGCCGGGGGGCTCCTCGCTCTGCTTGCAAAGCTGCGAGATCATCTCGATCTCAGCTGTCCTACGGTCAACGGTCTGGTCTTGGGTGAAAACATCGGGCATGCTGCGTGTTATGATGACGACGTGATCCGTGATCTGGATAATCCTGTCGTTCCTTTGTCGCGCGGACGTACGTTGGCGCTACTCCGTGGAAACCTTTGTCCGGATGGGGCGGTGATGAAGACGAGCGCGGCTGATCCACGCTTCTTCAATCATACGGGACCTGCGCTGGTTTTTGACAGTAACGCCCATATGCTTTCGGCGATTGACGACCCAGCCACTGATGTGAGTGCCAACCACGTACTCATCCTCAGAAATGCCGGTCCGGTTGGGGCTCCAGGCATGCCGGAATGGGGAAACTTACCAATTCCAAGGAAACTTCTTTCTGCAGGGGTGCGCGACATGCTCCGCATTTCTGATGCACGTATGTCTGGTACTCATTATGGTGCGTGTGTTGTTCACGTCGCGCCGGAGTCTGCCATAGGTGGACCGCTTTCCCTGGTGCGCACGGGTGATCCCATCCGGATCGACGTGCAGGCTGGAACGCTCGACATGTTAGTGAGTGACGAAGAGCTTGCTCGTCGGCGTGCTATTTGGCAGCGTCCAGCCCCTGCTTATAAGCGCTCTTATGCTGCTCTCTACCAGGCCCATGTGGGGCAGGCGCCGGAAGGCTGCGATTTCGACTTTCTCAGTGGCACCAGCCCAGTTCCGGAACCGTCCATCTATTGAGGACCAGCCGATGATCTATAATCGCTTCAAGTTCCGTCTGACAGATGGCAGTGAGCCACAGCTTGGTACATGGCTAATGTCTGCTGCACCTTCTACCGCTGAGGCGATGGGTTTCTGCGGCTTCGATTTTCTTGTCGTTGACATGGAACACGTAGCGATAGAAGTGGCCGACATGGCGTCCATTCTTCGCGCGATTTCTGGTACGCCAGCCGATGCCGTGGTGCGCATTGCTTGGAACGATCAGGTGCTCATCAAGCGCGTCCTCGATGGGGGCGCAAGAAGCATAATGATTCCATTCGTACAGAACGCGGATGAAGCTCGTGCTGCAGTATCGTTTACCCGCTATCCTCCGGAAGGGGTTCGTGGTGTCGCTGCTATCCATCGTGGTTCCCGTTACGGCAGAATGGATGGCTACTTCGCCCGCGCTAACCAGGACGTGGCGGTGATTGTTCAGATCGAAACTGCGGCCGCGGTGGAACGCATTGCGGAAATCGCGGCGGTACCGGGGATCGACGGGCTTTTTCTGGGGCCGGGCGATCTGGCCGCCAGTCTCGGTCATATAGGCAATATCGCTCATCCGGAAGTGCAGAAAATGATAGCGCTGGCGGCTCGTAGTGCCGCGAGTTCCGGAAAGCCCATTGGTATTGTGGGACCTAATCCCGAAATGGTAGGTAATTTTCTCGCCTTTGGTTACAGGTTTGCAGCAGTCTCGTCTGATATGGCCATGATGACCGGGCGTGCAGCGGAGTGGCTGCTTGCGTTGCGCGGTGCAAAAGAGGCTGGATCCGTTCCGTCGGCCCCTGAGGCGGCATATTGAACCGCGTCGTCACGCTCTCGGCAGGTCTTATGGAGGCTCGTATTGCGCCCGAGATCGGCGGAGCCTTGCTGTCGCTGCGATATGCCGGCCGGTCGTTGATGCGCGAGACGCCGAACGAAGCTATTGCGGCGGGAAATGTACGACTTACGGCGGGATTTCCGCTTGTACCTTATGGTAACCGGATTGCTGACGGCCGCTTTGAGTTTTCCGGTCGAAGTTGCCGCTTGGTCACCAATTTTCCCGGCAGTTCACAACCGCTGCATGGCATTGGCTGGCAGCGTGCCTGGCGTGTTGTGAGCGAGACAAAGGATGGCTGCACGCTGGCCTATGAGAGTGGCGCCGGAGATAAGAGTGATTGGCCCTTCCGGTTTGGTACCGAACTGCACTATCGGCTCCGGCCCAATGGCATTGATGTTTCCCTCTACATGACAAATAAAGAAGAATTCCCGGCGCCCGCCGGTCTGGGCTTTCATCCCTTCTTCCTGATAGGCGAGCGGACGCGTGTTCGGTTTGCTGCAAAGGCACTATGGACGAATGATCCTGCATTTCTTCCGCTTAAGCCGATAGTGGAGGAGGCGCGACGCTTTGCGTCGGGCTGGCAACCGGCCGGAGGCCATTTGGATAACGATATCGAAGGGTGGGACGGACGCCTTTTCCTTACCGCCATGCCTGGGGACTTGGCTGTGACCATGACGGTTGAACCTGTGTTTAGCTGGCTGCGTATCTTCAACCCACCTAAGAGCAATAGCATTGGCGTTGAACCAATGACGCATGCAACGAACGCGATTAACCGAAGTGATGTACCGCCTATGGCTGTCCTAAGCACAGGCGAACGCCTGGGTGGGACAATTTCCATCAACGTGTCGTAATGGCGATGACGGAATTTCGGCCCGTACTCGATGCTGGAACCATATTGGGCGAAAGTCCGGTTTGGTCAGATCGATGGCTGGCATTATTCTTTGTCGATATCACCGGTAGGAAGTTGCACCGCTATGAGCCGGTGAGTGGCGGGCACAACGTCGTTTCGATAGACGAAGATATCGGCTGTGTGGCGCCGGCTTCCGATGGAGGATTTATCGCTGGCCTACGTTCGGGCATCTGGCGTCTGGACGCCGCGGGGCGCAAGTCTTGCAAACTTGCCTCCAATCCCGAAGACATACGTACTAGTCGATTTAATGATGGGCGCGTTGATCCGCGGGGACGCCTTCTCGCCGGTACGATCGATGAGCCGAAGGCCGGTGCAGCCGCATGCCTCTATCGCCTTGACGGCACAAAACTATCTGTTCTCGCCAAAGGATTAACTACCTCGAACGGCCTTGCGTTCTCACCTGATGGCCGCACACTCTACCACTCGGATACGCCCCGCTTTGTGATTTATAAGTATGACTATGACGTGGCGACAGGCACAGTGGAAAACCGACGCATATTCGCGGAGCTTGAGCCCACAGGAACGGACAGAGGGCGTCCTGATGGCGCGGCTGTTGATGCCGAGGGTTGTTACTGGACTGCACTTTATGAGGGCGCGCGTGTGCGGCGATACGATCCCGGAGGCCGTGTCATGGCCGACTATCCCGTCCCGGCACGGTATCCAACGATGATAGCATTTGGCGGCACCGATCGACAGACCCTATTTCTGACAACAGCGAACGGTGAGGGAGGCGGCGTACTTTATGCAGCCGATGTAGGCATCGGCGGTCTTGTTCCGCCAGAGTTTGTGAGCGAGGACCATCCGAAATGAATGAAGCCTATGAGCATGTGCGGTACAAATCGTTGCACGATCGCTGTGTGGTGATCACGGGTGGAGCCTCGGGTATTGGTGCTGCACTGGTAGAAGCTTTTGTATCTCAAGGCGCGCGTGTCCATTTCCTTGACATCGACGATAAGGGTGGAGCGCGGATGGCAGTGGCGACGGGAGCACAGTTTCACCATTGTGACCTTCGCGACATCCCGTCGTTGCGCAAGTGTTTGTCGCAGATCGAGACGGACGCCCGAGGTATTGGAGTGCTGATCAACAATGCTGGAAAGGATGATCGGCAGGAGGTGATGTCGATCGAGCCCGAGGCCTGGCGGCAGATGCTTAGCCTCAATCTCGATCATCAATTCTTCGCGTCGCAGGTGGTCGCTCGCGGCATGATGGAGCGCGGCGAAGGTTCGATCGTCATGCTGGGATCCGTGTCATGGATGCGGGGGCGACCGGGCATGGCCGGGTACACGACTTCGAAGGCCGCCATTAATGGATTAACTCGCACACTTGCACGCGAATTTGGTCCCAGCGGTGTGCGAGTTAACTGCATCGTCCCGGGAGCTATCTTGACTGAACGGCAGCGTGCCTTGTGGCTTACGCCTGAACTCGATCGCCAGTTCATTGAATTGCAGGCACTGAAATTTCGGCTTATACCCGAGCACGTCGCACGCGTGGCGCTGTTTCTTGGGTCGGACGAAAGCGCCGGTTGCACCGGCGCGAATTTCATGGTTGACGCCGGCTTGACCCAGAACTAGGGCGGCTAATTTAGCTCAGAGTTACTGCATAAGCCAGGTTTGGCGCGTATATCCTGCTCAGCCTCCACTCCACTTTGCGGTCCTGAAGTGTTTTGGCTATGCGATCGATGCACTGGATCGGTGCACCAAGCGGGGCTCCGAGCATTTTTTGGTCGTCTTTGTTCGCGATATCGGGACGTAGCTGCTCTTCAGTTGAAATGATATTGATTCCGAAATCAGTCTGATAGAGCGAATAGAGCGTATTGGGCAGAGGACGGCGTGTTTCGATTCCTTGAAATAGCGATGCCGATAAAATGATTGTCTCGAGGATCGCAGGGCGTCCTTCAAGCAGCCTGGTTCGGGTGATCTCTATCACACGCTGTTTTTTTGGAAGGTCGAGCCGCTTTTGCTCTATGGTGCGCGCCGCCCGCACGACCACGGTTTCTACGCCCCGGGCAGGCGTGACGCGTTCGCCGTCAGGCGTCACCATGCGGAAGAAACGGAATAATGAACGTTCCTGCGTATTGGAAGCGACAAATGTGCCTTTGCCCTGATGACGTTCCAGCAGGTTTTCCGCTGTCATGGCGTCGAGAACTTTGCGCATCGTGCCTTGGCTTACTCCAAGCTCGCGGGCCAATGCCTGTTCACTTGGCAGGGATTCACCGGCACGCCAGACACCCTTAGCGACTTTCTCGACCATAATGTCGTAAACTTGGCGATAGAGGGGGCGGTATCCTGGAAATTCCATGAGATGACAGTTCCTTGTATGACGAAACCTGACCAAGCTGATACTGAAGGCAGGCGTCGGGCATGCAAATCACATAAACAGTATAAGACAAAACATGACGTCATCATATCGTGGCAGAGCCTTGCGGCTCGAAGACCGCAAAACGTGATGCAGCCGTCCTGGGTGCCGCAACTTGGGGATGAAGCAGCTGGCACCTATCCTGCGGCCTTGGACACGCAGCGAGGGTCCATCCCCCGGTCGCGACAGTCCGTTAGGGTCCCAGGCGTGTTAGCAGATTGATCAGCTACCTATATTCTCGACAGTCGGTGACTATGTCACAGAGGAGACTTGCTCTTGCATGGAATCATGACCCCATGGCACTGCCGCCAGGGGTGAGGTCTAGTGTGCGGGTTGGGCTGAACAGCCGTTGGGGTCTCTATCTCGTAAGAGCGAAGCGGCATGTCACCCGCCCAATAGCGGCCGGAAAAAAGACTGCATGCTGACGGTGCTAACGTCTTCTAGCTTTGGCAATTGACATGAGATAGATGACCTATTGGCTAAGCGGGACGGGATCGCACGTCACCCGGCGGTAAGGAAGCACTTATACACTTGATTTAATTGCTAAAATCTCGCGCCGGCTGGCACCATGGCCATGAAGGCTGGAGTGGGTCCGTGGGAGCCTGCGCCCAGAGGGCGTGGCCGCTGGGCATGTCGGCTCGCCTGATTGCGGCGTGCGCCTATTTTAGGGGGCTGATCCGCCGTTCTTGCGGGCGATGGCCATCGCTGGCTCATTTCCTAACAGATCGCGCGCGCGCAGTTCGTGTGGGTGGCGGAATAAAGATCCCAAAGGTGGGGTCGCGCAGCAGCGTCAGTCTCGGGCTCCGTCTGCAGGTGCAGGATAGGCCCACTGAATCTGCCCCGTTGGGACCGGACGAACCGGGATGATCGGCTGGATCAATCGCTGCGTTGAGAGATGCTAGCCGGCAACGCGCGGTCCCAATCCCCGTGGGCACCTTCAGGCTGAACCTACGAATTTTGTGGTGAACAAAATCTCACGACGGTGGTACCGCCACATCTGCCGGTTCACTGCAGAGGCCAACGAGGCTCACCGCCGAGCGCTCCGTGGCGCGGTAACCCCAAGTTAGCCAAGCGAAATGCTACTTGCCTTAAGGTCCGTAAAATATGGCCATTGACGGCTGTTTATCTCACTGAGACAGATTCACTCGATCGCCTGCTTTGTGCATGAATTGGCGATCGCAACGGGTCCGCATCTTCTGCCTATCAGTCTCGCTGAGACAGTATTTCAGGTGCCGCCGGAGCCCGGGCTGGCTGGGTATCCAGTCAGGTTTCGCGTCTCTCTCTGGAAATTACCGCACCTTTAAGCGATCATCCTCTGATCAACTTGACCGATTGCGGCAAAAAGCAAAGCTAGTACGTTCCTGGGATTACGGTCAGTGTATGTACGTTCTCAACCCATGAGAGCCTCATCAATCCTTACGATCCGCGATCGAAACAAACTGGAAGCGCCGTGATGTATGAAATCTCAGATCAGGAAAGACAGTCCGGAAGAATTTCCCCAGATACTCTGGAATCCATCGTCAGGGACGTTCAAAGAAGAGGCTACGCGGTTGTAAAAAATGTGGTTTCTCTGGAAACCTGTGCCTTTCTAAATGAAAGCATCCTAGAGGATGTCGCGCGAATACGTGTACCCGGACGGGTGACCCAGCATGAGATAAATACGGGCCGCGGACATCTGCAACTGGGAATTCGGCGCAACGCTCCATACGTTAAGCAGGAACTTCTCGCTAACCCCCTGGTTGAATGTGTTGTCGCCGGCGTATTGGGGCACGGCGCCTGGCTCGGGTTCTACAGTGGCAACATAAATTGTCCTGGTAGCACATGTCAGCCACTCCACTTTGACAGGCCATTTTCATGGAAGTCCCCTGTCGACGCTTCTCGGGATGGCGAGAGTTGGCCACCGCCCACAACCACTTTGAGCTGCTCAGTAGCACTTCAAGATATCACTGAGGCTAACGGAGCAACAGAAATTTATCCGGGGACACATCGCGAAACGGAAGTGGCTCAATGGTCCAGTAACCGGATCGGGGATCGTCCGGATCTGATCAAAAAATGGGCTCCATCGTTACGGATGGAAATTCCAGCAGGTGGAGTTTGCTTTCGTGACCCAAGGATGTGGCACCGGGGTGTTCCAAATACAGCGAATAAGGCGCGTGCCATGATCGCAGTGACCTATCATGCTGGAAGGTGCAAACATTGGCGTGGACTATACCTGAGGGACCTCGATCCAGAAGTTGTCAAACGATGCGAGAGCGATCCGGCATTACGCGTAATGGATGACGGAAGGCTGGCTGACGGCCGTCTGCTCTTTCAGTCAGATACACGTGGGGTGTTCGACAGGGCACCTAACCCTTACGGCATATACAGAAATGTCCGCTTCATAGAGGAACCGGAGCGTGTCAATCACTTCCTGGACGCTCATAGCGTCGGTGGTGCCCGTGTTGTTAGGGGTGATATTTCACCAGACGAGGATTGAAAGTGCGAATACTGTACATTGGCGGGACAGGAGAAATTTCCTCGGCGTGCGTAGAGGAATCCAAAAGAGCGGGGCATGAGGTTACGATATACAATCGCGGGAAGACGGTAGCTATAAGCCCGCGGG
>JAJZGY010000087.1 GCA_021804785.1 Pseudomonadota bacterium
CGGACACCTGGCCTGATCCGAAGCTCGCCGCCGCCGGTTCGGCGACGGCGATGCCGCGCATTGCCAAATTGACAGCGTGAGATCAATGCGCAAACATGAATTCTGGATGATCCCCCGACGCGAACTAAAGGCGACCCATGAGCAATTCCAACGTCACCTTGGATGATTTGCTGGCAGGTCAATCGAGCGTCTTGGCGCGCATTGCCAAAGACTTGGAAGACATGGACGGACTACATCCGACCGCCGGACACAATTCGAGCACTACTGGCCATAATTCCACGGGCACGCATACCAGCCATACATCCGGTGTGTCCTCTGCACCCGCACTACGAGCGCCAAGCGCAACTTCGAGTGACCCGGACAGGGCGGACACAGACGAATCTTGATCTGGCAACATGATCGTCATCGCTCGTTAGCCGCGATGGGTAGTTGTCCGCCGGTTGTCGCCAGTGCCCCAGCCCAGGCACTGCATCACGCGGTCAATTCATTGCTGCATGAAGATAGGTTTCCGTTATCTGTAGTGCCGCACCTGATCTTGTTCTTTGCGGGCGAAAAACCCGCCGTGCGCATCGTAGTCAAGGACCGCACGCTGCATAAACTTCGGCCAAAACTCAATGCCATGGGGTACGCGAGTGCTGACGCCCCCATAGCTGTCAAGCAGATTGGGCCGAACTGGGGGCAGCTTGAGCCGGTTGATCCGTCGTCATCGTCAGGGCCAGTCCTGCCAACGCATCGGATCGTGCTGATCAGTCAGCAGAAATCGTGTGCGGCACAGATACTAGAAGAAGAGATGTCGGGCGAGAGTACAGAATCCGGCCGTCAACTGGGCTACCCCGAGTGCTGCGTCGCAGCATATCCTGCTTTGGCACGCAGTGCATCCGACTGGCCTACGGTGATGCTCTCGCGCTCGCGTCCGTCTCTGTCGGTCTCGATGTGGTGTAATCGACTCTCCAGTCTTTGGGGCGGTGCATGCCCTACCGGTGAGCTTTATCCATGTAGCCTGCGCTGTTCTGCCGCTATTCAACTCGGCAAGCGAGCGGATGCCCTGTTGCGGCAGCATGGTTTTGCGCACCTTGCGCAGGAGATCCTTCGCCAAGCGCGAAGACCTCTGTACTTGGTCAATGGTGAGGTCGTCGCAGGCGATATCGACCATGGAAGGGCACGGGAAATTGTCATTCATGGCTAGACAGGGCGCGCCACTGCTATCGCTGGCACCGCAGAACGCGACGCCTGTACAGGAATTCATTCTGAAGGTTGCTTCTCGTTGCAATCTCGATTGCGCCTACTGCTACGAGTACCGGCATGGCGATGAGTCGTGGCGGTTAGCGAGCAAGTTCATGCGCCCCTTCGTTTACGAAGCCGTGGCCCGGAAAATCGCTGAACACATCGACCAACATCAATTGAAGGAAGTCTCCGTTGCTTTGCATGGAGGCGAACCGCTCTTGCTTGGCCCGAGAAGGCTGGATCGCCTCGCGGGCACTCTTGGGGAGATCATCGGCCCGACAGGAGCCGAGTTGACCCTGACGATGCAGACCAACGCTACACTGATCACGGACGAGATTGCGGACGTGATACGGACGCGGTGTATTCGGGTAGGTGTAAGTCTTGATGGGGGCCGGAAGGAAAACGATCGATATCGTCTGGATCATGGCGGCGCGAGCTCGTTCGATCGTGTGATGGCAGGCATTAAGACCCTGCGTGCCATCACTCCAGGTGAACCCGCCGGAATTCTTGCGGTGATTGATATCGAGAACGATCCAATCGAGACCTTTGATGCTCTCGCATCACTTGAAATCATCAATGTCGATCTGCTGTTACCACACTACAACTGGGATCGCCGCCCCCCGGTTCCACCGACGAGCAGGATGCCTGCGTACGGTCAATGGCTTAGCACAATATGGGATGCATGGGTCGGCGGTCGACACAGCCACCTGAGAATTCGCTTCTTGGACAACATCGTTGCCCGACTTGTCGGACATCCCGGTCTGTATGAGCAGATGTCGGAATCCCCCGTGGCGTTGATCACCATCAACAGCGATGGCGCAATTGAGGGCGTTGACACCCTCAAGAGCACGGGCACCGGTGTGCAAAAAACCGGCCTGAATGTGCTTGATCACAGTATCGACGATGTTCTGGTGCACCCACTCTATCTTGCGCGCCAAGACTGGAAAGCGTCGCTGCCTGACGCGTGTGAAGGATGCAGCATCAAGCGTATCTGCGCTGGAGGCTATCTTCCCCACAGGTACCGGTCGGGTACTGGCTTCAACAACACGAGTGTCTATTGCGAGGATCTCTTTCACCTGGTGACGAAGATCGACCGAGACATTCGCGTCAGGGCCGGCATGGGCTAGATATGGACTTCTTTCGAGCCATTGACACCGATCTTGTCTTGCGCTCGTCGGCGCAGGTGAGCCGCATTACGACAGCGGACATCGCTGCACGTGCAATGAATACGATAGATATACCCGAGTCCTTCATCGGCGTCGTTACCGGATTGGCAGGCTGCGTGGACACTCCCAAGCGTCGGCATTGGGTCTCGGTTTCGCGGTCACTGATCCGGTCCAAGCACAAGGTCCTGGATCCCGAGCCACGTTTTGTTGCCCATTTCTTCGTGGATGCGCTGAAGCCAACTCGCATCGGCGAAATTCACGCATTCGCAGCTCTCGAAATCATGTTGGAGCACCATCTGGCCAACGGTGCGGAATTAAATTGGGAGGATCCCGCTATCGAGGCGCCGCCTCGTTTCAATGTTTGGAATGTGGGAACGATCCGTGTTCGCCAACCGTGTCGTGGCGCATGTGTCACAGTCTCAGGCCATGAATTGGTGATCCAGTTCGGAGAAGGCGAGTTCCGATACGAAAGATCCACGGGTGGTATCCACCTGCATGGATGTATCCAGTTCGACCCTTCATTCAAAATCGAAACCTCCGCCGGAACGGTCCAACTACCACACGACGTTCCGGGTCTCGCTGATTGCTTTCATAGCCATGCGCCTGTTGTTCGAAGCATATATGCAAACCAGGAATGGGCCCCCGTGTTTCAGACGGCAGCTGACATTCTTCACCGCCAAGATGCGGCTATGGCACAGGAATGTCTCCAACTGACTCCGGCCGTACTTGCGTTGCATTCCGGTGGCACGTCTTATGGAAGCTCTAGCCCACCGGAAGTACTTGGTCTAGTCTTTCTGCCTGGAGTGCTTGACCCAACGGATGTTGCCGAGTGCCTGCTGCATGAGGCGTTGCACCAAAAGCTCTTTAGGGCGGAAGAAGGCGCACCATTGTTTGAGGCGGAGTTAGGCGACGAAGAAATCTACTACTCTCCTTGGCGTAGTGACCCGAGGCCGCTTCGAATGCTCGTTCACGGGGCCTATGTATTCACCGGCGTCTCCCATTACTGGAGGACAATTCAACAGTCCGAGCGCGACGACAAAGACGGACGTGAGAATGCCGGGTTCCACAGCTACTATCGAGCGCGTCAGGCTCAGGCTGCGATGCACATAGTCGACAAGTATTGCGGGCGCACAGCGCTAGGCCGCAAGGTCAGCGACATCATCAATCAAGGGATTGAGCAGGTGCTGGCTGCTCCGGACATCAGTGTCAGCACGATAGAGGAGGCGAATCGACGCCTCTCGGAGCATAGGGTATCGCACGCGGGTTTTCTCGACTGACATGCACAGCGTTGCCGAAGTTGTCGTGTGGGCTGTAAGCCAATTCTGGAAGCACCACAAGGGGAAGTGTACCGAGGCCGACGCCAGTTCCGAGAGGATGCTCCGCCAAATCCTCATGAATCCCGAAGATCGCTCCGCTAAAATATGGGCCGCCGTCATCCTCCATGCACTTCGATCCGATCCAGCCCGTCTCCCTGACGTACATGCCGCATTGTTAACCGCCGTCCATGGCATCCTGGGTGGGCCGCCGGAGGAGTTGTTGCGCCATGTCGGATTCATAGTCCACCGTAACGAAGTGGTTCCTTGGGGCAACGTCGCCCAATTGCCTACTTCAGTTGCCAACCAGTCAACGCTTCAACACGTCCTGCAACTGGATTTTCTGAACCATCAGGCAAGGGGCGAAATCTGTCTCGCGCTGGCAGGAGACAAGGTGTCACGGCTGCACCTGCGCGGGAACGACGTGCGCAGACTGTCTGATTTGCTGGCCTATCCCGTCCTCGTTGGCGCCCGCCGCGTCGAATCTGTTGTCGACGAGGCATTGGGTGAGTTCTCTAACATAGCGACGCGTGGCGGTCACATGGTGCAGCTGCAAGACCACGACCCGGTTTACGTGTACTTTGGTGGCTCTTTGGAGGATCGTCTTCTCGTGTCGGTACTGGATGCGTTGGATTCGGCCGGTAAATATCTTGGCATTCCGGAGTGCTGCAGGATGTCCTTCAGAATTTCGTGGAGGGAGGCGTGCCGAATCCACGAGGGGGATGTCGCCTTCACGTTGATCGCTGACCATTGCGCTCGCTTCGGGGTCACATCACTCGCGTTTCCGTGGCAATGTAATCCTTACGGAATGTACCAAGGTGGTGGTGTGCTCTGGCACTTCCCCTGTTCGCTCGACTGCCCCGAATCGATCAGGGTGGTCAACGCTCGCATTGAGACGCTGCGATGCATCGACGCATCCTTTGCAGAGGAAGCGCGGATCTTTCAGGCGCGTGCGTTTTGGCTGACTGCTGATCGCCAGGTCTCGCTCAGGGAGCCGGTCGAAAAGGCCTGTAGAGTCGTGCCACAGCCCTAACGTCCGGCGTCGCAACCCTAGCGATTACAGATGCGCTAACGCTTAAGCATCGAGCGATGGCATCACGGCCGATGTACCAGACGTAATACAGCTTCGAATGGAGGTGAGAAATGTCGAATGGCATCAAACCTCTGCAGTCAGCGGGGTTGTGCGCCTTCGGGTTCGGCTACCTGCTATGGCAATTTTGGGAACCAACGATTGCCTGGTTCTGTAGCGTGCTTATTTTCGGGATCATTGGGTTTCCGGTCGGGTGGCGCGTGGAACCACTATTCGTCTCACGCCAGCGTCGTTATCTAGCCAGTCCAGTGCGTCAAGTGATGGACCGCATCCTGATGGGGATCGGCTTTGGAAGCGGCATGGGATTGATCGGTGCTCTGATAGTCAAGAGAGTGATGCGATGATCGAGAGCCTGCGCTTGGTTGCGGACAGATTCTTCGAACGTGCCCGTGAGCTGCAAGATCACGCCGTCTACACATGGATTCCACAGATCGGCTCTGGCCCAGCTGATGCTGAACCAGTGAGCAACGATTCACTGGAGGAGTGGGGCATGGCAGCCTGTGAACTGATCTACGGAGTCCGATACGCCCCCAACGAAACCTTCAACAAGAAAGCAGGGAAGGTATTTAGTGTTTTGTCGGAAATAGTGATGCATTTGGAAAAGGTCGCCACCTATTTCTACAATCGCGTCAACCCTGCACATGAAGTATTTGATCTCGCCCTCGCCGAGGTCTACTGGCATCTTCTTGGTGAGGACTGCGATATCGAGATCGCCGACCACTTCTATCGCCGATCAACGATTTCTGTCGACGAGGTTTCGCAAAGGGTCCGCGAACAGGGCCGAGCAGTAGTAAGTGGCACAGTCGCAGAACGCTACCTTGACGGCGTTGGCACCGATCGCGACGTCGAACGTGCGGGAAGGATGTTCGACGAATACCAAAAGTTGGCGATGATCGAGCATGACCGGCACCTGGGTGGCGACAATCTCGAGTCGATTCGGCTGATCGTGCGTTCATCTGAATTGTCGAATACGCGGTCGAGCGAAATGGACGATTTGGTCGATATGATCAGCGGATTGTGGGAAGCCGGATTTTTGCCTGCTGCTGCCGATGTGATTCGCTTCGAGGCCGTTGTAGCCGATTCCACTGACGATCCAGACGATCGAGAGGACGCTTCCGAAGACTCCGATGAAGATGAGGTTGACGAGGAGGATGCCCACTCTGATGCTTACAAAGGGCTCAGCAGAACTGAAATCAAAAGACTGCTATACGATGAGCTCACAAAGCTGAACAAGATGGTTGGATTGCGCGCAGTCAAGAAGGAGGTCGCGACACTGGTCGCATATGAAGATATCCAGCAGAACCGCCGAATGAAAGGTCACATTCAAGTCGACGCTCCGAGCCGCCATCTGGTGTTTACTGGCAACCCAGGTACTGGAAAAACGACAGTGGCACGTATTCTCGCTAAGATCTATCGCCTAATGGGGGTGCTCAAAAGGGATACCTTCGTCGAAACCAATCAAGCAGGCCTGATCGGAGGCTACATCGGCCAGACCGCTCTCAAGACCGAAAAGGTCGTCGAGTCTGCGAAAGGTGGCATGCTGTTCATCGATGAAGCCTACGGGCTGACGTCGGGGCGAGGCAACGATTACGGCCAGGAGGCGGTGAATATCCTCATCAAGGCCATGGAGGACTACCGCTCTGAGATGATCGTGGTAGCCGCTGGCTACACCACCGAGATGGACCGCTTTCTTGAAAGCAATCCAGGCTTGCGTTCGCGTTTTAGCAAAACGTTAGACTTTGAGGACTACACGCCTAACGAGCGATCGGAGATCCTCTTGCGGATCGCTGATGTCAAAGGCTACGCGTTCGAGAGCAAGGCCAGGAAAGTGGCAGCGGATTTCTTTACTGCCAGCTATACCAGCAAAGCAGCTCAAAGCAATGGTCGATTTGTGCGGAATTTCTGTGAGCGCTGTATTGACTATCACGCACTTCGGCTATCGCAGCTCAAGAAACAGAGAAAGCGCCTTTCATCCGATGACCTAGCAACGATCCTTGCTGTGGATGTTGTCGATGCCGCTAAGGACTACGGAATTGCATCTGCATTGCCGATTACGCAGGGTTCTTTCGTTCCAGAAAATGGCGTTCAGGGCCATGTCTCTCTAGTAAACTCAGGTCACGAGATCGATCGACCGAGCAAACAGGATCTCGATGAAGTGTGGACACCACTTCGTCCAGTCCTTATCCAACACATCACGATTGGAGATCTTTCATGAATCGCGACGACACTCTTGCCGCGGCGCTGCTTGATGTCCGCAAGGCCTACCGGTTGCTCTACGGGTTCCATCGGCGAGTGTTCGACATGGCGCGCACCATCGACGGCTGTCTTGATGGCTTTACATTCAACGGGAGCGATTCGGGATATTCATTCCTTGGTGACAAGTGGAAGCCGCAAAAGAAGCGCATCTGTTACTGGGACGCGTTGCCGTTTTATAGTACATACTTCCTGTGGATCAAGTGTAAGGACTTGGCTAATCTAGAAAAGAAGAGTTGGCACGTAAACGCCAGCGACCGCCTCTTTGGTATTGAGATGGTTGTCGATGACCTAGCTGATTCTGCAGAGGAATGTGATCCTGAATCGTTCGGGCAACCTGAGTCAGCGAAAACTACAGTTCGGTTTTTTTCGGCAGAGCCCTAGTAGAGCGCGATCACGTCTCAATCAAGGATGCGTGGGACGTGGATGTAGAGGAAACGGAGGTTGTTACTCGTTCAGACGACGGAAGCTTCGTTTTGTGGCGGGAGGACATCGACATGGCGACTCTGGCAACAAAGGCAGACGTCATCAGCTCGATAAGGGCTTTCATCGCGAAGGCCGAATCGGCGCTCAAGAGTGCCTGATTAATGTTGAGGGCACTTCTGTCCCGCAAGAGCCGGTCGCAGATCCACGCGGCGTTTGCGAACAATGCATCAGGCGAAGCAACCGAAGATATGCTGACCGCCTCAGTGTTTTCTCGATTGGCGTATCTGGACCAGGACGTTCTCGCGGCAATCTTCGGATCCCTTGCGCCGGATGCTTTCAAGGATATGGGCACGCTGCTTGATGTCCGATTCTGGCCGTCTTTTGCGCTCGACGGCGGCCGGGTCGAACCTGACGTGGTGTTGGATTTTGAGTGTCTGACTGTGTGGGTGGAAGCGAAGCGCTGGGACGGAACCAGTCTCCAGTCGAAGGACCAGCTTTTTCGGCAATGGCGGGCAATGGATGTTCACTTACCGCCCGATCGTAGACGCAATCAGCTCGCGATGGGCGGACACGCGTGGCATGAAAGCCGGCAGCATCGAGTCAAGGTGCAGGAAGTCGCTGCGACCACCTTGGCTACAGAGGAGATCCAGTCGATTGTTGCATGCGCATGGGAGGATCTGGCCAGGGCGATTGACGCAATCGAATCGAATATCCCATCGACAAGCCGATTGCTTCAAGACATCGTCTCGGCCCTTAGGTTTCACGGCGTGTACCCAACGCCAGTTCTTGACATGGCGTCTCTGGAGCCGTCCCACATCACCATCACTCCGTTTGAGGACTGGAACCCAGGTGATCGCGTCAATGATTGGCCGGCACTCACCATAGATCGTCTCTCCATGTCGGCCTTCCCTCAGCTTCGGTAGCTACCTTGCGGGTTTGCATCGCTGCGGGTGCCATTGCCCAGGCAACCATGCAAAGCCGCGCCACGTCGATCCCTGCTTTGTCTATGATCGGCGCTTTGCCGCCGCAGGATCGTCCCCCATGCGCCACGTCCGCTTGTCGTTCGCCACCGTGCTTGCCCTGATCCTCGGCGCGGCCGGCAGCACGGTGCAGGCCGCCCCTCCGGCCGCACCTGCACCCGTGTCCGTGCCGGCCCGCGATCTGGCCGCGCTGCACTGGCGCCTGATCGGCCCCTTCCGCGGCGGCCGCGTGCTGGCGGTGACCGGCGTGCCGCAGCATCCGCAGCGCTTCTACTTCGGCGCGGTGGAC
>JAJZGY010000088.1 GCA_021804785.1 Pseudomonadota bacterium
TCCTTCACATGGACTATAATAACATACACCGCCTTCCGACCGCATAATCGACGGAGTGCTAGTCGCCGGAAAGCAAGGAAGATGGACAAATAAAAGTGAGTTCTGCCTTGGCGATGAACTTTCGCATCCTCTGCTCCGTTCCGGAATGTGATGAACGATTCGTCACAATAAGAGGAAAGGAACGCAAATGACGAACGGCCAAAAATAGCTTTCCGCCATAGGAGCATTAGCAAACGACCGTCTTACCGTGTTGAGAAAGATCAACGTTAGTGATCCAGGAACGTGCCCCTACGATGACTTTTTTGGCAACGAAGAAGGATTTTTGATCCATTTTCTCTATAAGCAAAGGGATTTGTTCCTGGCATCGGGATCAGGTCTTGTTGGTGACACCGACGATGCAGCTGGCTCGATGCAGGTTCCAATGCCTGCCGAGCGCATAGCGGTTTTTTCCAGACCAGAGACGTTCTGGTCTCGGCCAATGGCGCATCATGGACAGCTGCGAAAAGGAGCCCAGGTTCCACCTTGTCATTCGGGCATGATGGTGCTCTTGCCGTTTCATACGGACTGTCAGGACATCTACTCGTCACGACTCCGTCCAGGACTTTGCGGAGAAATTCAAGCTTCTGCAGTTGTAGAGAGATGCAATAGCAATACGTCTGAACCATCAGCGAGTAACGTAAGCCGCGCCTGGCAGCGTTGTCATACCTGTTCCGGCTGATTTCAGCCCTGCCGCGAGGCACAACATGTGACGCTGAACTGACTGGCGCTGGGCGGAGCCAAGATGACATGGTCCAGCTAATACAGCCTGACTCGCGTACGAAAAAAATCCTCGCGTCATTCATCCCTCAGATCACCCAGGCAGGAGATTTCGCGCAGCTTCTTCTACTCAACATCGAGGGGGCAGATGGGAATGAGCCCAGATCTGCATTCTCCGTGACCTCATCACAAGGATTACACCAACTCGCTCAGCTGGCTGCTTTCCTCCGCCCCAGACAAGCGTCGCTGTCGTTTCGCTACCCCCTCTTTAAAGACGCTGGTTTCCGCGACCTGCACTTACCCCATCAGGTTGCCCAACCAATCCACAAAATCGTATGAATGACCAGCGCTGGCGCGCGGGTATCTGTTTTCATACGATGGCCCATGCAGGCTCGATTAGAATGCAACCCTGCCGTGGACGGCCGCGTTCGCCCGGAGGCGCATACCTACGTCAATACGTCTGGAACCTGGCACCCAAATACTACATCATCTTCAGTGGAAGTTTTGCACGCCGAGGGACCGGAGTTATCGCAGCGACACCTGCCCGGGTGTCAGCCATTCCCGCGGATGACTTGCCCCACGCGCGAGGGTTGATTACTGATGCGATGCAGGACGACAAGGAGAGGTACATGAGCAATTACGGATTTTCCACCTTGAGCGTTCATGCGGGCGCCCAACCAGACCCGGCGACGGGCGCGCGTGCTACGCCCATCTATCAGACCACATCATACGTGTTTGAGGATGCGGACCATGCGGCGGCCCTGTTCAACCTTCAGGTGTTCGGTAACATCTATTCGCGCATTAATAACCCCACCAATGCCGTGCTCGAGGAGCGCGTTGCGGCGCTCGAGAACGGCCGCGCCGCGCTAGCCGTCAGTTCCGGTCACGCTGCCCAGTTGATTGCCTTCCATACCTTGATGGAGCCTGGCGGTGAGATTGTGGCAGCGAAGCAGCTCTACGGTGGCTCGATCAATCAGCTCAGTCAGGCCTTTGCCAAGTTCGACTGGCGCGTCAAATGGGCTGACGCTCGCGATCCGGAAAGCTTCCGCGCTGCACTGTCTCCCCGGACCAAAGCAGTTTTCATCGAAAGCATCGCCAATCCCGGCGGCATCATCGTCGACATCGAAGCTATCGCCGCAGTCGCCCATAGCGCCGGTGTTCCACTGATCGTCGACAATACTTTGGCTACCCCCTATCTGATCCGTCCGATCGAATGGGGTGCAGACATTGTCCTGCATTCAGCCACCAAATTTCTGGGTGGGCATGGTAATTCGCTTGCCGGAATCATTGTGGATTCCGGGCGCTTTGACTGGGGCAACGGCAAATATCCAACCCTGAGCGAGCCCTGCCCCTCCTATCACGGCATGAAGCTGTGGGAGACTTTCGGGGACATGGCCTTTGCCATTGCCTGCAGGGTGCTGGGTTTGCGCGATCTGGGGCCCGCGCTGTCACCGACAAATGCATTCCTGGTTTTGACCGGCATCGAAACCCTGCCCTTGCGTATGCAAAGGCATTGCGACAATGCCCTTGCCGTCGCCAAATGGCTCAAGCAGGATCCGCGCGTGGCCTGGGTGAATTATGCGGGCCTTCCTGATGATCCCTGCTACGATCTCCACCGTACTTATTGTCCCAAGGGCGCCGGTGCCGTGTTCACCTTTGGACTTAAGGGCGGCTACGAAGCCGGCATTGCCCTGGTCAACTCGGTGAAGCTCTTCAGTCACCTCGCCAATGTCGGTGACACACGCAGCCTCATCATTCATCCCGCCTCAACCACACACCGCCAGTTGAGCGAAGAACAGAAAAAGGCTAGCGGCGCTACCGGAGATGTGGTGCGCCTCTCAGTGGGTATCGAAGATCTAGCCGATCTGATCGGCGATCTTGATCAGGCGCTGAGTGCATCCGCGGACTGAGCCTTTTGCACGGCCATTCCTTTGCCTGAGGTCTCATAGGCGTGCCACAACGCTGCAGAGAACAGCGCCACGGCCGTGATCTGGTGGATTGCGGCAAGCGGGATTGGCACCTGATTGAGCAAGGTGGCAATGCCAAGTGAAATCTGGATCAGCACCAGTCCAAAAACCAGATGGGCGCTCATCTTGCGCGCACCCGCCTGGCGACGCGCCGCGAAGAACAGCGCCAGAGCCCCCAGAAATATCAGATAGGCCCCCATGCGGTGATCAAACTGGGCAAGGCCGGGATTGGCAAAGAAGTTCAGATACCAGGGATGCAAGACAAAGGGATTCTCGGGACCGAAGCGTCCGTTCATGCTCGGCCAAGTCTCGTAGATAAGCCCGGCGTGGAGGCCCGCTACCAGAGCCCCCATTAACATCTGGACATAAATGAGCAGAGCAACAAGTTTCGCGAGAAGTGCCTGGGGCGCCGCGCGTGCGTCTGCAGGCCTTGGCCACAGATACTGAAACGCCGTCCACAGGATGGCCGCGAAGAGAAAGAGCGCGAGCCCCAGATGTGCCGCAAGTCGATACTGGCTAACTGAGACCCGGGTTGAGGTTTCGATTCCGCTCGTTACCATCCACCAGCCAACCAGCCCCTGAAGCCCGCCGAGGACGAAGAGCGTGATCATCCGCGGCCACTCCCTGCGGGAGATGGTGCCCCGCCAGGCAAACCACAGAAACGGCAGCAAAAACACGAGGCCAATCAAGCGACCGAGCAGCCGATGGCTCCATTCCCACCAGAAGATGCCCTTGAACTGACCGAGCGTCATACCGCGGTTGTCAAAGCGATATTGCGGAATTTCCTTGTAGTGATTGAATTCGCGCTGCCACGCGGCATGGTCCAAGGGCGGGATTACTCCTGAGATCGGGTGCCAGGTGGTGATGGACAGTCCCGAGCCCGTCAACCGCGTGAGCCCGCCAACCAGGACCATCAACGCGATCATCGCCGCGATCACTACCAGCCAAAGGCCGACAGCCCGGCGACCGGGATGGAGGGTTTGAACAAGCGAAGTGGACCGGACCGTCATCCTGCACCTTGCCTTGGAGTAGAGAAAGGCCTGATAACCCCACAAGCGTCAAAGGTCCATACGTTCCATGACACCTCGCGTGAAGAAGCTGATCGGCACCCTCGCCATTTTCGTCTGGCTGCCCATCTATGCAGTTCTGGCCATGGGCGTGGCCCGCCACGTCCTGCCAGGCGCGGCCTGGTACACGGCGTTTACCTATTATGCGCTCGCAGGCCTTCTCTGGATCGTCCCGATTGGACTGATGTTCCCCTGGATGCATCGACCGCCTGCGCGAAGACGCTGATCACTCCGCATAGATCATCTTGATGGTCATGCCCCCATCAACCACGAGATTCTGGCCGGTGATGAACCCCGCCGCCTCCGCGAGGAACAAACAGGCCTCCGCAATGTCCGATGGCCGGCCCACCCGACCGACCGGATGCTGGGCCAGGTCGGTCTCGGAGTGATGCGGCGCGCGAGCAATCCCGGCCTTCTGCCAGTCAGAGACCTCAATCCAGCCCGGGCTGATGGCGTTGACACGTATCCGGTGGGGTCCGAGGCTGACCGCCATGGCGTGGGTTAACGCCACGATCGCGCCCTTGGAAGCGGAGTAGGCCTCAGTTCCTGGTTCGGACATCAGGGCGCGCGTTGAGGCGAGATTGATGATCGCACCTGGCCTTTTTACCCTGACCATGCGCCGCACAGTATTCTGTGAGCACAAAAACGTGCCACGCAGATTGACTGCCATCACCCGTTCAAAATCCTCCTCGCTGAGTTCTAGAAAGGAGCGATTGCGCGCGATCCCGGCATTATTGACCAGCACATCTGGGGTACCAAAATCTGTCTCTGTTTGCGAGAGCCACGCCTCCACATCCGCCCGGCAGGCAACATCTCCGACATAGTGCATGGCCAGCCCTCCAGCCCCCACGATGTGGGCCAGACTTTCGCAAACGGCGTCTGTATCGCTGTCGAGCAGCGACACGGCATAGCCTTGCGCGGCAAAATGATAGGCAATGGCCCGGCCGATACCCTGGCCCGCGCCGGTTATGACTGCGATTTTCATGGGCGGATCCGCAAAGCAGCTTTCACGACAGATTATATGCAAGCACCAGTTGGCTCCAGGCGAAGCGATGCCGCGTCGCTTAGACAGGGCGCTCACCTGCCCGCCACATGCCCATGGGCCGCCCCGGAAAGAGCAAACACGGGCGGCCGCAAGCCCGCCGATCGCCTGAGGTTCTTGGCCGTGATCAACATCACCTGTATGTGAAAGGGGTAAGGATTGTTTGCCTTAGGGCAGAGGAAACGGATGGAGTGATGCCAGAATTTAAGGATAACACGGCCGCGCGTCGCTTCGAATGGATCGAAAACGGTGCCACCGCCTTCGCCAATTACCGCCAGGATGGCGCACGCCTGATCATCCCCCATGTGGAAGCGCCCCCCGCCTTGCGCGGTACAGGCGCAGCCGGTCGCCTCATGGAGGCTATTGTGGATCATGCGCGCAAGGCAGACATCAAGCTCCTGCCTACCTGCTCCTACGCCGTGGCCTGGTTCAGGCGCCACAGGGAGGCCAGTGACGTTCTGGCCTGACCTGCGCATCGCGGTGTGAGGAAAATATCCTTCACGGATTGGGGAGCTCAATGAAGCGGCAGGCGTAATCTGGGCACAGCAGATAGGCCGCGCTTACGCACTTACCGGATCACGAGAGAATACCGCCACAAATGCATCGAGTACTTCGTCGACCTCTGATTTTGTGATGATCAGGGGAGGCGCGATGCGGATCGTGTGTTCATGGGTTTCCTTGCAGAGGATGCCTCGGCGCTGCAGCGCCTCACAATAACCACGTGCGCCGCCTGCCTCGGGAAGGAGCTCGACTGCGAGCATGAGGCCGCGTCCACGCACCTCTTTGAAGAGCGGACTGTGCAGAGCCTCAAACCCTGTCTTCAGATAGCTTCCCATGCGCATCGCGTTTTCGATCATGCCTTCCTCGATCAGCACCTTGAGCGCGGCACGCGCGACGGCGCAGGCCAAGGGATTTCCGCCAAAAGTCGAGCCATGTTCTCCGGGATGAAGAACATCCATCACTTCCGCGTTCGAAAGCACTGCGGAAACAGGATAAAAGCCACCCGACAAAGCTTTTCCGATCAGCGTTAAATCCGCTTCAATAGCTTCATGTTCTTCAGCGAGAAGCTTTCCGGTGCGCCCCAGACCGGTCTGAATCTCATCGAGGATCAGGATCACGTTGCGGGTGCTGCATAGCGCTCTTACGGCTTTGAAGTATCCTGGCGGCGGCAGAATGACACCGGCTTCACCCTGGATCGGCTCGACCAGAAAGGCGACCGTGAAAGGCGTGATCGCGGCTTCAAGAGCTTTAATGTCGCCGAAAGGCACAATCCGGAATCCCGGCGTGAACGGGCCGAAATCGCGGCGTGCCGCCGGATCGGTCGAAAATCCCACGATCGTGAGCGTGCGTCCGTGAAAATTGTCGCGGCATACGATGATCTCGGCCTGATCCTGGGGCACACCCTTGACCGTGTAGCCCCATTTGCGTGCAACCTTGAGCGCAGTCTCGACCGCCTCGGCGCCCGAATTCATGGGCAGTGCCTTGTGCGAATGGGTGAGCGCGCATAGCTCCTCGTAAAATGCCCCCAGCTGATCATTGCGGAAGGCCCGCGAGGTCAGGGTCAGCTGCTGCGCCTGCCGGGTCAGGGCGGCGAGAATTTTGGGATGGCAATGTCCCTGATTGACCGCCGAATAGGCTGACAGGCAATCGATATAGCGTCGTCCTTCGACGTCCCAGACATGGACACCCTCACCACGGGTTAGGACGACATCGAGCGGTCGGTAATTGGCCGCGCCATACTGCGTCTCGAGTGCGATGAAGTCAGCGGTGTTGTCACGGGCCATGGCTTCCTCCTTACCGTCCGTTCATGCCGCCCCCGCTGCCGCACGGATTTGATGGCCAGCTGCCGGGGTGTCCACATCGCGGCTACGGTCGAGCCGCAAGGTCATGCAGTAGGCTCCTCCTCCCGACATCATGAACGGCGCAAGATCGATTGCGGTTACCTCATAGCCTCGTTCCTCGAGTATTTTTTTGAGGCGCTCCGGCGGACGGGCCATGATGATGGAGCGGCCAAAATTGACGGCATTGACCGAAAAGGCCGCCGCGTCCCCATCGCTCGCCTCGATGAGCAGCTCGGCCGGCACCAACGTGCGGATCCTTGCACGTGACGCCTCTGAGAACGCCGGCGGATAATAGACAACCTCGCCGCCTGCCAGGGGCAAGAAGCAGACATCAAGATGGTAGAAGCGCGGCGAGATCAGCTCGAGCGGCACCACAGGAACCTCAAAGAACTTCTCGATCACATCGAGGGAAGCGCGCACCGAGCGTTGGCCAAAGCCTGCCCAGAACAACCTGCGGGTTTTGTCCCAGATGCAGTCACCCGCCCCTTCCTGGAACACCCCTTGCGGGAAAATTCCGACTGCGGTGAACAAGCCCTCGCGCTTCAGTTGCTCGAATTCCTGCAGGAATACCGCTTCCTCGCCTTGGCGCTCCACACAGGAAAAGCGCGCCACAAGGACACGCCGATCAAGGACAATGCCGGCGTTGGCCGGAAACACCAGATCCGGAAGGCCGGCAACGCCTTTCATCACCCGCACCTCTGCGCCTGCCGCTTCCAGCGCCACTTTCAGGGCGAGAAAACCCTCTCTGGCAGCAGCCTGATGACGGGCACGATCCCGGGACCATTCCCCCGGTGCCATCCACGGATTGATGACATAAGAGACCTCGTAATGGGCGGGATCGGTAAGCAGAAACAGCGGCTTTGCGGTCATAGAGGACTCCTCGCGACATCCGTGGCGGCAGGACGGGATGAGAGTCGTCGTCCCTGCTCACAGGATCGCTCAGAGGCGTGGCCAGGAAACAGCAGGCAGATCTATCAAATATTCAGCAAAAGTGTCATTTTGCCAATCAAAATTAACAAAACGGCAGTTTTGGGCGGCAACGCCCGTGAGCCTAATTATTCAGACAACGCACAAACCAGGTCAGCGTGCGCCGCTGGGCATCCGCAGGACGAAGACAAGGCGTTTATCGCGGGGCGCGCCAGGCAAAGGATGGCGACCAGCATTAATGCACTTCTCTGCAGGGGAGAGATTCGCGGACGGCCGGGCCCGTATTGGTGTTGCGGATCACGCGTTCGCGCACCACGGGATAACCACCCGGGAGCGGTGAATTGCCTTCGACAGACGCGAATTAGCGCCCGCTGGGGGCCATGGCCAATTCAAGGAACTGATATACGGGTCGTTGCCCCACAGTCACAGCGCCAAAACTGGTGCGGTTAGCGCAGTCGAAGACATCACAAGCGCTGCAGCAAAACCCACAAAAAAGAATTGCAGGGCGCCACTTGTCTGCAATTATTCCCTAGGCGGTCCGATCTGTATGGACCGCCAGTCAAGGAGCCGGTTTAGCCCAGATGAAAGATGCCTGGTGAATTTAACCAGTCCCACCCGACACTGCAGAACTCATCTCGAACCCTATCACTCCACATCCTTTGAGAAACAAGCAAAAACTCAGCGGCAGAATACGGCCTTCTGAAGTGGCCATCCCAAGGTTCTTGAACACTCCGATGACTTGACGGCAACCAGCGCCATGAGTGTGTTCCACATTCCTTCCAGTGAAAATTTGTTCCCGCGCCATCCAGCCAGCACGCAGGTTACCGCTCTTAGGAGTTGCTGCAATTCGACGGACAGCGGCACCCAACAACATCTCTGCCTCATCCTGAAATGGGATAATCTGCAAGTCGGGATAATGTCATCGCATATGGTCGAGGACATGAGCCCATGAGTGAAGTAAAAAGTACCGTCCATTGCAAAACAGTAACCACCATGGAAACGCAATCCTGTTGTACGGCGCCCCCTACGTGCCTAGCCGGATCAGCTTTTTCGGATCCGATCTGGAGTTTGTGGCGAGACTTTTCTGAAGCTCGTTCCCATGCCCAAAGACACACACATCGCCAGCAGGCGATAGAG
>JAJZGY010000089.1 GCA_021804785.1 Pseudomonadota bacterium
GCTCGGCAACATGGTTGAAATCATCCACGCCCCGGCCCAGGGACGGGATCATCAGGACCGGCTGACCACGTCCGACGGTGCGGACGTGAATGGTAACCCCGTCGCCCACATCGATGAGATCCCCTTTGCCGCAATCACTGCCGGTGATCCCTGCGCCTGACCCGACTGATGACATGGCCTTTTCTCCTGCGCCCGCGCGCGGCTCAATCTCTAACCCGGATGTTTTATGGCTGCACCATGCCGCGCGCACCAGGCACAGCCCATAGCCTCACGCGCGCAAGGACCCTCGTCGTCTTCGAAAACATACGCCAGTCCGCGCCACATGCGCAGTGGTACGTACCCTCTCAGCGTGCGGCGTGTCCGCATGCTCTCCCATCGCCGCTGGGAATCGCCTCATAAACCAGCGCCCTCACCTGATCGTGAATGTCCCGCGCGCGCGATTCGCCAGGAAAAACCTGGCTCATGACGATCACAATCAGCTCTTGCGCGAAATCGACCCAGAAATTGGTGTTGGCAGCACCAGCCCACGAATATTCTCCCGCGGAGCCAGGAATGCCTCTGGCCTTGGGATCCTTGACCACCACCCCGCAATAGCCATGCCCCACACCCGGTTCCGCCCACAATCCACCCGGCATTGCATGCAAGGGCCTCTCGCCAAATTCCGGCCCCAGGTGATTGGTGACAATGCGTTTGGTCATATCCGGATCAAGCAATCGTACACCCTCCAGCTCGCCCCCGTTCAGCAGCATCCGTGCAAAGCGCAAATAGTCTGCGGCCGTCCCAACCAGCCCCGAACCACCAAAATCAGCAGACGGCGGGTGATCAAAGCCAAGACGGTCCGAGCAGGCGAGGAGTGATCCCTCGGGCGCAACCTCATAGACCTCAACGAGGCGCTCTTTTCTTTCGGGCGACACATGGAAATCCGTGTCCTTCATGTGCAGAGGATCAAGGATCCGCCGTTTTACAAAGGTGCCGAAGCGCTCCTTCGATACTGCCTCGACCACGCGCCCGAGCACGTTCATCGCCTCGCTGTAGCACCATTGGGTTCCAGGATGGGCGCGCAGGGGCAGCGACGCCAGCTTTGTGACATAGGCCGCAAGCGGCATCCCGCTGGCCTGCACGGTCCAGTTGTCGAGTAATCCCTGCGCCTGGTACAGAGGCGCAACCTTGTCATCGAGCAGGAAGTGATAGCTGAGCCCCGCGGTGTGGGTCAGAAGATCGTGGAGCGTGATCGGCCTCTTCGCTGCAACCAGCTGATCGCCACAAAGCACCTGCATGCTGGCAAATTCCGGCAGATAGGCCGCAACCGGGTCGTGCAAGCCGAGCTGACCGGCTTGATGGAGCATCATCACCGCGACGCCGACCACAGGCTTCGTCATCGAATAGAGCCGGAAGATGGCGTCCGCTCTCAGCGGCGCCCGGCGTTCGATCGAGCTCCAGCCGAGCGTTTCGGCGAGAACCACGTGACCGCGCCGAAACACAATCGCCTGGGCGCAGGGAACCAGTCCTTGGCGGACATAACCCTCGAGCGCTCCGCGGATCCGCAAGAGCGGCTCTGACGTCATCCCCACGCTCTCAGGGGTCTGTACCGCCATCTCGTCGCTCGCTCCTTGCGCACGCATGTCCTGTCAGCCCGTTCCATCGCAGATCATGACGCAGCGCTTCCCTGGCGTGCGCAGAAGAAACGTGGGCGACCGGTCGCCTGCCTGGCTACAGATCGCCCGTCCTTTCGGCAGATGACCGCCACAGTGTCCAGCAGGCTTCCGTCGCCGCGCCAATACAATCCATGATGACTGGACCCAAAGCGGGGAAAAGGCATTAGCCCTAGTTGCCGGCAAGATTTAACCCGAGTGACCACATGATCGGCCGCTAGGGCTTGCTGCGTTCCATGAGCAGTGTCGTCGCCATGGCCACACGCGCAGGGTCGGATTTGTGCTGACGGCGATAGTCGGACGGGGTCATGCCCGACCAGGCGATAAAGTTCCGGGTGAAGCTTCCCGGCTCGATGAAACCCACCTTGTAGCCGACCACGGTGATGGGAATGTCGGTTGCCAGCAGGAAGGCCCCGGCCAGTTCGCCACGCAGCCGCATCCTGATCTGCTGGAAGGTTTCGCCCTCACCCGCCAGATCCCGGCGCAGGCGACGCGGATTGCTGCGCAGCTGCCGGGCGATATCCTCGATCGGTGCCAGCCAGTCCCCACTGCGCTGCGACTGGATCAGGGCCTGTTCGGTTTTCCCACGCCAGGTGAGCCCGCCACTTGGCGTCGCAAACCAGTCGGGAACGCTGGCATTATAGGCTTCATATTCGCTGAGGCTGCCATGCACGAGATTGGCATGCAGATCCTGCCGGTCATAACAGAGCGCATCGCATGGCGCCCCGAACTCAACGGGCGCGTTGAACAGCGCAAAGCGCTGAAAGCCGTTGGCTTGTGTCGGCCGTGACCCCTGAACAAAGACTTTGCGCAATTTCAAGGGCCGCCCGATCAGCCAGCTGAACAGGTGATAAATCCAGACAAAGCGAAACCACACGAAGATGTCGCGGTCGAGCCCCGCTATCGTCTGATAGGTGCAGACATGCTTGACGCCGAGAGGGTCCTCTTCAACCAGCCTCGGACCAATATCGGCAGACAATGCCTGGGTAAACCTGATGCTGACCCGAAGCGCTTCACCCAGCGTGCTGCAGTGAAGATAAGAGCGCGTCCTCTCCGTCTCGAGCGCCAGCCGGCATCCCTCGGCGAGAAAGCCAATAAAGGCATCATCGAGGGCAATCTGGATTTGCTGTACCAGACGGAAATAAGAGCGTCCGTCGATCGCCGCATTGGCATTGCCATAGATCGACGAGTCGATACCGGCGTCTTCGAGTAATGCTTCCGGATCACAGCCCCGCAAAACTGCGCCGCCCAGCAGTCTTTTGACCGCGAGCCCGTCCAGGCCCCTTAATGGCGCAGTCGGCCTTGCAACCTCTGGCTCTGGTACTTGCGACAACCCGAGGTCTCCCCCCATGATCTTCGCACCCTCCAACTCAGTGCCTCCAAAGCCAATCTGACGACCGTTCATCACGACACACCAGACTCAAAGCTGATCCATACAGTCCTGCGGATATCCGCATCGGCTCTGGCCGTAAGACTTGACAGCTTCGTTCCCCCGACCCAGGACGCCTCCGCCACCAATCAGAGAATTGCCTCCGTTACTGTCAAGAAGGCAACGGCGTGTTGACGCGACCGTGATCGAAACGCCAAGGCTCCCATATGGGCCAGCTCAAGCGGACCCTACCATATTGGTAATTTCGGACAAATCCTTTCGTCAAACAGGTCATGGCGTTTGGGAACCGGACATCGATCCTGCAACCGTGGCTGGCGCGCGAAACTTCACCGCAAAAGTGCGCCTCAAGGAGACAGGAATGAAACAGCCCTGAACCAAACACATGTCCGCTGCAAGAGGCCGTGACTGACGGTTACAGCGCTGACCCGCGAATTGGTTTCTGCGCGAGGAATATAGGTTCGCTGCGCAGAAGAAGTGACGAGCCTGCACGTCTGCGGGAATGGTTGGCTGTGGCCGCATTCCCATGGCGGATCAGGCTGACTTGCGACCACACGTCAAGCCCTGTGCGCAGCCATTTTCCTTGCAGTACTCAGCTCCGCGTGAGGGTCGAGCGCGATGAAGCCTTGCCGTGTCCGATCCCGTCCCCACTCTCGCCGATCCAACCGTGTCGATCACGAGGGGAAGGTGCCAGCAAGAAGTTGTTATGATGTCAGCTAACACTGTGCCTCTCGGGCTCATCCCGGCCTACCACGCCCTTCACGCGCCACAGCGCACTGCGCTGATCTGCGGCGATGTCCGGCTGACCTATGAAGAGCTTGACGCGCGTGCCAATCAAAGGGCACGCCTGCTCAAAGCCCGGGGCGTCGTCCACAACGACTTTGTCACCGTCGCCCTGCCGAATGGCGACGCGTTCTACGAAACCATCTTCGCCATCTGGAAACTCGGTGCCACGCCCAATGTGGTCTCCGCCGCCCTCGCCAAACCGGAACTGGAGGCCATCCTGGATTTGGTGCGCCCCAGGATCTTCATCGGTGAGCCCCCTGCCACCGGCCTTCCCTGTATCGCCCCAGGGAACGCGCAGCACCTCGCCTATGCAAGCGATGCACTGCCAGAGGCCGTAGCCCGTCACTGGAAAGCGATGACCAGCGGCGGTTCAACCGGACGCCCCAAGGTCATTGTCGATGCCATGCCCTCGCGCTGGAACCCCAACGAAGGCTTTCTGCTCCAGAAGCCCTATGACATCATTCTCAATCCCGGGCCGCTCTATCATAACGCGCCGTTTCACTGCATCACCATGGCCCTGTTCGTGGGCGCCACCATCATCGAGATGCAGCGCTTTGACCCCTTGCGCGCGCTTGAGCTGATCGAGGCTCACGAGGTCAACTGGGTCACCATGGTGCCCACGATGATGCACCGGATCTGGCGGCTGGGCCCGGACGTGCTGTCGCGCTTTACCCTTCCGAGCCTGCGCCTCATGCTCCATATGGCGGCACCTTGCTCGCCCTGGCTCAAGGAAGCCTGGATCGGCTGGCTCGGCAGCGATCGGATCTGGGAATATTACGGTACTACCGAGGCGACGGGCTCGACCATGATCTCGGGCACCGACTGGCTCGCCCACAAGGGCTCGGTCGGCCGTCCACGGGAGGGCTATGCGCTCAAAATCCTCGACGGCGAAGGCCGCGAATGCCCTCCCAACGTCGTTGGCGAAGTTTTTTGGAAGCCCGAGGGCGGCGCAGGTTCGACCTATCACTATATCGGCAGTTCGGCCAAACGCATGGGAGAGTGGGAAACACCCGGCGACCTTGGTTGCGTCGACGAGGAGGGCTACCTCTATTTGTCCGATCGTCGTAACGACCTGATCATCTCCGGCGGCTCCAACATCTATCCAGCTGAAGTCGAAGCGGCCATCGAAGCCCATCCACTGGTCCGCAGCTGTGCTGTGATCGGTCTGCCGGACGAGGAGTGGGGCGCGCGCGTGCATGCGATCGTCCAGCCTGTCGCCGGCGCAACTCTCGATGAAGCGGGTCTGCTGGCCTTTTTGTCGGACAAGCTGACGCGCTACAAGCTGCCCAAAAGCGTGGAATTTTCCTCCGCGCCCTTGCGCGACGAGGCCGGAAAGGTACGCCGCGCCGCGCTCAGGGCCACACGGCTGGAACCAAAGGAAAGCCCGCGTGGCGGGAGTGAGCCGGCGCGATGAGAGCTGGCGCGCGCAAGACGAGGCCGGACTACGCTCCCCGCTTGCCGCGCAGGCTTTGGGCGCAAGGACAGCTACGAGCCGCGTGCGGACTGCCGACCGAAGGAGCCTGTTCCGAAGCGCGTGGTATCTTGCCCGCGGGTGCAAAAATCTCTTGGTCTCGGCCGGACCCGCGTGCAGCTGCGAGCGCTTTGACCAAGGCTGCGAGGCTGTAAATTGCGCCATCTCACGGAGCACCATTTTAGTCTTCCCTGCACCTCCACAAAGCCCGCAGTCCACATGACTGCGCGAAGGATCAATCCGTGACGAAACAATCGGCGCGCACCCCAACCGTCGCGACCACGCGCGCCGCACGCAGCACGCCCCTGTCCTGGAACCTGCAGGCACAATATGGCGTGGGCTCGCTCGTCGATGGCCTCGTGGCGGCAGGCTTGAACTTCTTCCTGCTGTTCTATCTGACGGCCGTGTGCGGCATGTCGGGGACCATGGCAGGCATGGCGACGATGAGCGCGCTTCTCATCGATGGCGTGGCTGACCCGGCAATCGGCCTGGCAAGCGATCGTTTGAAGTCCCGCTGGGGCCGCCGCCTGCCGTTCATGGTCTTCAGCCTCATCCCGTTCGCCGCAAGTTTTGGCCTGGTCTTTTCCATGCCCGCCTCGCTCACGGGTGCGGCGCAGTTTCTCTACGTCACCGTCAGCCTGATCCTGCTGCGGCTGTCGCTTTCCGCCTTTATCCTGCCGTTCACGGCCGTGGGTGCCGAAATCACCGACGACTACCATGAGCGCGCCAGCATAGTGTCCTCGCGTCTGATCTTCCAAAACGCGGGCGTGCTCTGCGGCGTAGTCCTTGGTCTTGGGGTATTTCTATCGGGCGCCCATGGCCTGCTTCTGCGCCAGAATTACCTGCCCTTTGCCTGGACCTATGCCGCCGTCATCGTCGCAAGCGGCCTCGTCGCCATCGCTGCGGTACACCGTGCATTGCCACGACTGCACGCTCCCGAAGCCGAAGCGGGCTCGTTCCTGGCCGGCCTTAAACGTGAACTGAGCGAGCTCTCCCGCAGCCGTTCGTTCCTCGTCCTGTTCGCCACCCTCGTGGTCTATTTTGTCGCCTCGTCGGCCTACGTCTCCCTCGCCCTTTATGCCAGCCGCTATTTCTGGAAACTGGACAATACTCAAATCCAGCTGGTTCTTCTGAGCACGACCTTGGGTCCACTCCTTGGTGCGCCACTCAGCGCCTTTGTGCTGCGTCATGTTGAAAAGCGGGCGCTCGAAATCGCCTGCATGCTGGCGGTCGCGGTATTCCTCGTCTGGCCTCCCCTGCTGAAACTCTATGCACCCCTGTCCATATCGCCTGCTGCAGCCACTGCCCTCCTCGTCGCCAATGGCATCCTCCTCGGAACAGCGATGATGATCGGCGGGATCGCCTTCCAATCCATGATGGCCGACGCCGCCGATGAGCATGAGTGGCTCTTTGGCGTGCGCCGCGAGGGCCTCTTCTTTTCTGGTCTGATCCTAGCCTTCAAGGCCGCGTCCGGCATCGGAGGACTGATCGCCGGCGTCGCACTCGATGCGATCCACTTTCCGATCCACCTTGTTTCTGAGGGTACAAAAGCCGGCATTCCGGCGGCGGTGATCGCAAGGCTGGGGCTGATTTCGGGGCCGCTTCCTGCGATCGTGGTTGCCATCGCGCCCGTCTTCCTGCTCGGATACCACCTGACGCGAACCAAGCACGCGGAGATTCTCGCGAAGCTCAAAGAGCGGCACGAGGTGACCAGAAAAAAAGCCGACTGATTGATCCGTCTCCCACGATCTGCCCGGATCAAAGAGCAGCCAGCGGCATCTTTTCTTGGGACTGCAATCAAGACGTCGAGACTTTGATCACGCCTATCACTGCTGCGCAAGGAGCGTCCCGGCATCCAGAAGCGCTACTGGAAAGGCGTCCTGTGGTCGCCGTCCTCCTTCGCCTCATCCTGCGGCGGCGCTCCGATCTCCAGCGTGCGGCAATGCATCGGACAGCAGCGGACACCACACTGAACCCAAGGACGGCTACGCCGTCCGCGCTATTCTTCCCCGCCCTCACCGGTGGGGCGTGTCGCGCACCGGGTCAAACGCCAAGCACCATGAGACCATGCAAACTGGAGAAGTCGTGGTCATGTGTGAGGAGTGCATCCGCGCCAATCGAAAGGGCGCTGGCGGCCTGAATGGCGTCTGCCAGTTTCAATTTGGACGCCGCGCGCAGCCTTGCCGCGCTTTCGGCGATTTCGGCATCAAGCTCTACAACGAACCATGTTCTAAGCGTGTTTCGATATTGCTCAGCCAGAACCTCGTTCTGATTACCGAGCGGACCGGTTAGCACTTCGGCCAGGGTAATCGTTGTGACTGCAAAGCGTGCGCGCCCCCTGGCATGAGCCTCGAACACGGGTGTGAACAGAGGAGCAACCGCGGGATGATCCTCAAGGACATAGATAATCGGCGTTGAAATCCGCTCTTCAATAGGTTAAATATAGTCACATGTGACCACAAATGGAGGCGCGACATGCTGACCATCAGCCTCAGAGACGCCAAGGCTGGATTTTCCAACCTTGTCGATGAGGCCGTCAAAGGAGAGATCGTGACCATCACCCGACATGGCAAACCCGTCGCGGCTTTGGTCTCGGTCGAGGCGGCGGAGATTGTCCGCAAGGCACTCGGACGCAAGCGGGTGGGCCTTGTCAGCTTTCTCAGGACGTTCCCGGGCGGAGATTTCCCGCGTAATCGCAGGCCGTCGCGGGATGTCGAGCTTTGAGCGGCTTTCTTCTCGACACCAACGTCGTCTCCATGCTGGTGCCGTCGAAGGCGGAAGCATCCGCCGACTTCCTCACCTGGCTGGACCGCATGGACAGCGACGACGGGCTATTCCTGTCGGTTGTCTCCATCCATGAAATCGAGAAGGGGATCGCGCTCCTCGATCACAAGGGGTCAACGGCGAAGGCCGCGAGCCTGAAATCATGGCTTAGCGGTCTCGTCTCCACCTACGATGACAAGATCATTGGCTTCGACGCGCAAGCTGCCACAATCGGCGGACGGCTGGAAGCGAAGGCGCTTGCGGACGGCCACGACCCTGGCATGGCCGATGCGATGATCGCCGGTATCGCAGCAGCGCATGAACTCGTCATCGTCACCCGCAACACGAAGCATTTTCTGCCGTTCGGTATCGCCGTGTTATCGCCTGACGAGGCCGCTGCCGGAGGAGGCCCGGCATGACCGCGTTGCCAAAGAGAACTGCGACATGAGAGCAAATTGCCATTCCAAATGGGCCAGTAAAATGGGCGCATTACGATATGCAATCAATCATTATGTACATACGCATATAATTATTATGAGGAAAGCATGGCCCGTGTCATCACCATCAACCGGCCTGACGTTGTCAGACTGATCGAGGAAGCTGCAAAAATGACGGTGGCAA
>JAJZGY010000028.1 GCA_021804785.1 Pseudomonadota bacterium
CAGTTTCAGGGTTATCCTATACCCGTAATGGCGGCTCGGCGCGGTATCAGGGTGAGGAACTCATGCTCACTGACAATCTCGGGCGCTGGCTCGTCGGAGAGTGGAACGGCTACCTCAACTACGCTCGCAATGAGGCCGTCTATACCTCGAACGCCACCATCGCCGACACCGGGGTGGGAGCGACTTTTACCGCGGGCCAGAGTGTCCCCGATGTTCCCCAGGACCTGCTGTCCGCAGGTGTGGTCTGGGCGCATGACAATTGGCGGGTCAACCTCGACGGTCAGTATGTCGGAACCCGCTACGTGTCGAACGGCTATTCAGGTGCGCCGGTGTCACCGGCCATCACCGTTCCCTCCTATGTCACGCTCAATCTCGGTATCAACAAGACCATACCGCTCAACTATGCTGGAGCGCGTGCACTCAGGCTCTCGCTCAATGTCGACAATCTGACCGACGAGCAGTACTACGCCCGCGAGACAGCCAATTTTGATTATAATGGCAATCAGTACCTGCAGGCGCTGGTGGGTGCAGGACGGGCCGTGTTCGGTTCGGTGAGCGTCTACTTCTAAAATCGATGTCCCCTGAAGACTGTGGCCGCCCCGTCGGGGCGGCCACTTTTTTATCTTATCTTTGTGATGGCGCGTCTGCGCCCCCATCTACTCCAGCGGCGAACCGGACCTGGATGCGGACAAGGTGCTGACCGGAGGGATGCGGTTCGAGGTGAAGGCTAATAGAGGACCTTCGCGACGAGCTCGCCATTTTCCTCGATCACCTCAAGCCGGGACATGCATGGCATGCAGTAAACCCGGTCGCCGGCGCGAAGCTCCACGCGGGAGCGGATCACGACCTTGCAGACCGGACATTTGACTTCATTGGGGGCAAGCGAATCTGCGGTCCCCTTCCAGCGTCGATAGAAGCGGCGGTAGCGGGGAGGCACCTCGTTAAAGCCGGTTTCGTCCAGCTCGAAGACCTGACGCGGGCGCTTTTCCGTTCCGCCGCGCTGTGATTCCAATGGGTCATTCACGATTGAAACCCTAATCTTGCAACGGCACCGAGATATTCGTTCGCCAGATCGGGTCTGCTTGCTGGCTCTATTCCCAGTTCTCCCATGGTTTCAGAGAAGGTATCCAGGATCAGAGGATCAAGTTCGCGCTTTATCTTGAGCAGCCGCTCATGTGCATGCGGCGCTACGATCAGCCGACGGCCGAGATCGTTTTCGCCAAAGCCCATGTGGCGGCGCTCATCCGAGACCACGCCGCTTAGCATTTCCGATGTGACGGGATCGGCATGCGCCGCATGATAGCGGAATACGGTGTACTCCATGCATTCCAATATCACGTTCTGAGCGAGTACGGCAGCTTCCCAGTCACTGGCATGAACGAAGTCGAGCAGGCGCTCCTTGAACTTCAGGAGACTGCGATTGGCCCGCTGCAGAATTTCCGCTTCGGGATCGCGGACGCCAAGCTGACCAAGCCGGTGCAGCATGACCTCAAGGTGACGCCCCTCGTCGACGACCTGGGTTGAGAGGAAGATCTTGGAAATGCGGTCCGGAGCGAAGCCGATCATACCGCTCGACGCATCGAGCGCTGCCGTTTCACCGACGCAGTAGTTGCATAAAATGGTGATCAAGCTCTCGCGCTGGCGTTCAGAGAGTTCAACCTCCTGTGTTGCCGGAGAGACGCCATATTCACGGCCGTGGAGGTATCCCTCCACGGCCTCGAACCAGAACTCGAACGAATGCACCGTCCGGTGGAAAGCCGATGCATCGAGCTGATGAGGATCGTCCTGACCGCTCATGGTGATCCTCAGAGTGGTGACTGATATTCAAGGCCAATGCGGGCGAGCCGCGTCTTGAATTCTCCCAGCACCGTCGAGGCCAGAACTTTTTCCATCTCTTCGGTGGAGACGGCTGAAAGGTCTACCCCCTGGTAGACCGCCTTGGTTTTAGGACGCGCACCACTCTCCATTTGCCGCTTTGCCTCTTCGTTGGCAGCAGCGCTTCCAGAAAAGGCGACGTGGAAAGTCGCGAGCATATGCTTGGACATGTCGCGCTGCATGCGCTCGACGTCGGCCTTGCGCTCAGGGTAACGGCGGATCAATTCTCCGATACGGTTCTCGCCGAAGCCGACGTGACGTCTTTCGTCTGCAATCGTTCCGGACAGCGTGTGGGCAAATTTGGGATTTGTCTCGGTGTGCGTGGCCTGCAGCATCTCAAAGACCGAGAATGCCATTCCTTCAAGCACGATATTCTGACCGACTACTCCGGCGACAAAGTCTTTTTTGTCAACTTTCTCGAGCAGGACTTCAGCGAACTTGGCAAGGTGCGGATTGAGATAGGTGGTGATTGTGGCTTCGAGATCCTGCGGCTTGACACCGAGATCATAGAGACGCTGGGTGAAGATCTCGACATGGCGACCCTCGTCGAGCGTCTGGGTTGCGAGGAATGCCTTGCTGGCCTGATCGGGGGCCGAATTGATCAGACCTGATGATGCCGCAAGCGCGCAACGCTCTCCTGCAACCAACTGCACCGTCGAGCGGATCTCGCTCTCGCGCAGGAGGTCGTTGTCGAGCATGGATTCCGGTTCGTGATCGTCTGGGCGGTGCCCGTATACCGTATCTTCAAGGTAGCCTTGCGGGCACGATTCAAGCCATCTCTGAATGGAATAATTGGAAAGAAAATCTGCCATATCCGTCCTCCCTGGGGTTTTGGTGTTGTGTCTCAGCGGCCGGTCAACAGCTGTGCGAGGAGGGCCTTCGCCGTTCATTGCGCACAGGAAAATGTCGCCGTGCCGTGCGTGCTGGTGCTTGTGGAGGTCAAATGCAAAAGCCGGGAAAGCCCGTGACAGCGGCTCGGTCGACCAACGCCAGGTCGCCGCCCATGCCCTGCCCCTTGCGCCCCGGGTCAGCTGCCCCTGCCACCTCCTTGAAACACGACCGACGCCGGAACCATTCTAAAAGTGACGGCAGCGTCAGTGTTGACGCAGGTCAAACTTGGAAGCGGTGGCTGTGATTCCGCCGGTGGAGCGGCCCGTCCGGGTCGCCGCCCCCTGAGGGCAGCCCGCACCTCACGGCTTGAGGCTTATTGACCCTAGGGGGCCGCCTCGGCCAAGGGCAGGTGACCCAGGGCTCACGGAGCGGTGGCGGGACCGGAGCGTACTGCCTGGTGCCCGGCCAGGCTGGCGAGAGCGCCGGAGACTATGGGGGGAGATGAAAAAAAGACCTTTCGGCGGTGATTGCGGAAGGGGAAGCGCCTCTCGCCGAAAGGTCAGTTTCAGAACCGGGGAGAAGGTTCCGGGACAGCAGTGGCCGATGGCAGGGGGATCTGCTGATCTGCCGCGGCTGATCCGTTGTCCTAGAACCTCACGCCGAGGGTGACATAGACGGCTCTGGGAGGCGCAGGCAGAGCCAGGAGCGATCCCTGTCCAACGGACCAGCCATTGCCACCATAGAGGCTACCTGCTGAGACGTATTCAAAAGCGTTGTACGTCTTGTTGAGCAGGTTATCGATTTCAACCTTGAGAGACAGGGTTTTGAACAGTCCGGTGTAATTCGCTACCGGCACATCCAGAGAGGCCGAGAAGTTCACGACGCCAAAGGAGGGTAGCTTGACGTTGCTGGTGATGTTCTGGTTGTTGTCGTAGATGTGCTGCTTGCCGGTGAATTGATAGGAAATGCGCGGCTGCAGCAGAATGCCGTTACCCAGGAAGAACTGATAATAGGCACCGATGTTGAAGTTGGCGTTGGGTGTGTAGGGCACCGGTACGTCATGCAGCGTGCTGCCATTGCCGTTGATGAAGGTGGTGAATTTGGCGTCGACGATGCCGAGATTGAAGAAGGTGAATAGATTCCTGAAGGGCGAGGCATCGGCGAAAATATTGACGCCCTTGTAGGACGAAGATCCGAAAGCGAGCAGTGCGCCACCGCTGGCCAGGGCTGTCGGGATGGTTTCATGTGTGAATTCGAGGTCGTAATAGGTCAGATTGATCAGAATATCCTTCGCTGGTCCGAGTTTCGCCCAGCGAAGTTTTGCGCCACCCTGGTAGTATTGCCCTTGTTCGAGGTGCACATTCTGTGCCGGGATGGCGATGAAGGGGCCAGTTCCACCTCCCATTTCAGGTTGGCGATAGGCTACCGCCCAATTGCCGAAGAGGCTGAGCCAGCTCAGTGCCCGCCAGTTCGCACCCACCGAAGGCTCAATGCGGCTGAACGATTTGCTCGTGGCAGGTGACGGAGTGATGCCGTTGATACTCGATAGATCGGCGCCGAAATTGTACAGCATTGCCAGAGGAAACTCAGCCTGCTCATCCGACGTATAGTCTGTGTAGTAATCGAACCAGCGAATGCCGGGAGTGATATGCACCGACTTGACCGGTGTGATGACATCCTGGACGAACACGGCAGTGTCGACCTGGGTGAAGATATTGCTGTTGAACTGGCCGTTGGGAACAGACTGGCTGCCCATGATGGGAATGCCAGGTGCGATCGGAAGACTGGGATTATAGAGCTGCTCGCGCGAATGGTAGTAGCTGTATTGCAGGAAGCCGCCTAATGTTACGTGGTTGTATGGCAGAAAGACGTCAAGGCTGGGCTTGTCGCCGACCGACCAGGTGTGGGGCTGATTGATTTCATACTGCGTGGGTCCACCAAGCACATAGTCGTGGAGCGGCGTCCAGTGCTTGCGGTTCTCATAGGTGACGTAGAAGAGGTCATGAAACATGCCCCAATTGCCAGTGGACAGATTGAGCTTCGCATAGCCGATGCGGATTGCATTGGTGTCGTATTTGTAGTTCACCGAATGTGGAAGTGTTGTGTAAAAGCCTGTCGTCTGTTCGCTAAAGAGCGCTGCGCCTGGTGCGTTGAAGCCCTGGAGTGTCACGTTGCATGGTGTCAAAGGCGGACTGTTGCCGTTGGGATCGGTGCAGGAGCCGGCCGCAATGGGGGTGACGGGAGTCGCCAGTGGACGATAGGCGCCGCTCCGCGTGGCGTAGAAGCCGAGCGCAAAATTGCCACCTGACCAGCTCTTGCGCGTCTTGAGATAGATAGCCCAGTTCTGGCTGTCCTCGGTAAAGTGATCCGGCGTCTTCCAGAAATTGGCCGAGGCATCGACGCCACCTGCAACCACGGTATCCCAGCCGTCGATATTGCCGGTCTGCGCGTCGAAGCTGAGGTTTTTGGTATCAAAGCTGCCATAGGTGAGCTCCAGATCGCCGCCGGCGGCATCGGTGGGCTGCAACGGGACAAAGTTGAGGCCTCCGCCGACATTCTGCCAGTAGCGATTGGCGGGATTTCCCGGTCCGTAGGTGACCGACAGTGCCTGCAGCAATGAGCTTTGCGGTACCAGTGTGGTCTGCCACAGGCCGTTGCCAGGGTTGGTCATCGGTACGCCATCCCAGGTCACCATGATGCTGCCGTTGTCCGGGTTGCCACCAGAAAAGCCAGCCCAGCCAAGCTTGACGCCGTCGATGCTGATCGTGGTCTTCGTTGAGCCAGTAGCGCCATAGGTCGAGGCACTGACACCAGGAACGAGATTGAGCACGCTGGCGACGCCACCAACAGAGGTTGCCGCCTTGATCTGATCTTGATCGAGCGTCTTTACCGTTTGTGAGGAGAAGAATTCCCTGTTGTGGCGCTCGACGCGCGCCGTGACGATGACCTCTTCGATGGAATTGGAACTGCCGGTCCGGGGTGCCGTGCTGAAGCCTTGGGCAAGGACAGCGGGCGCCGCCATGGCCAAGACTGATGTTGTGACGAGCAACACACTGTGTCGCGTGCCGGTGGAAAGCCAATTTTTGTTGATGGTCATTATCACCCTCCGTGAGATCCCATGGGAGTGATGGCTGCGCTCTGCGACAGAGCTGCGACAGTTCAAATACTTTGGGGAAAATCAATACATTAAACCAACAATAATATTGCCGAAATATACGACACTTTTAAAATATATCCAAAAAACTTAAATGAAATTGCTTTTCCATTATTATGAAAATCGGCGAATGTGACACAGATAAGTTTCCGTATCATGAGCAAATACTGTTCTCTGCGGTTATTATATCGTTCTATTACATGAATGTATCTCGATATGTTTTCGTTCTTCTGTTGCAGTATTGCTGCAGTGATATCACAGCCCGGCAGCGTCGGCGCACCGGTCAGACGATTTCTGAAGCCTTGGAGCGAGACCGCGGCGCGCTGCAGTTGCAACTTTCTGTAAACGCGGGAGCCCGAGAACGAGGCAAGACATTCATATGATGACCGCGACACCACCCGACGGCCGAACGCACGGCTTTCAGGTCCGGCAACGACATAACCCTCGTGGATCAGGGGCGACACCCTATGTTGCGGTCGCGCAGGATCTGGGCTCGCGGCGCATTTGCACGTTTGATGTCATTCACGCTCCGATGGCGGGCGTGTGGCCGTAAGATTGCCTCCGACCGGGGAAACAGGATGTTCAACGCGGCCTGTTCCGGAAGACCCATGATCCTACATAAGGGGTTTCTGCGTCCGGCGGCATTACGCTAAAGCAATAACCCCATCCATTCATCTGCGGTTCAGCAGCCCCTGCCCATACTCCGCAGGCTGGTAGCTCCAACTGGAGTATTCACATGAAGAACCTGGTCAAAATAGGCATTGGTGCGGCCATGTTTGCGAGCCTTGCGTTCACGGGTAGCGCGTTTGCTCACATTGCTCCTGCAAAGGCGAATGCTTCGGGTGATCGTGCTGGATCATGCTTCTTCGTGAACCAGTTCGACAACTGGCGTTCGCCCAACCCCAAGACAATCTACATAGACACCTATTTTCATCACTATTACCGGCTCGACCTGGCTGGAACCTATCCCATGCTGCGGTGGCCGGATGCGTTTTTGGTTATGAACGTCGAGGGACCAGATACCATCTGTTCGGCGATTGACTGGGATTTGGCGGTAGATACCAATCCGGACGGATTTATCGAGCACATTATTGTCAGGAAAATGACTCCTCTCACTGCAGCCGAGGTCGCTGCCATTCCCAGCAAGTTCAGGCCTTAGGTTGAGAGGTCGAGCGGTCGTATACCGGCGGCAGCAGGAAAAGACTTTGTGCGCGTGGGGAGCAGTTCAAGTCCCAGGATGCCGATGCTCAGGGGTTGCCTGACTGTAGTGCGCAGAACAGCAGGTGTGGCTTCGTCAGGTCAGCGTGTTCGCAATTCCCTGGGTATCGCATCTGCAAGCTCGCTCTTTTCCGAAGACCGCTAAACGTCTTGGATCCATTGCATAAAGCCCTGTGAAATAGGCGCGATCGGCTTTCATGAAAGCCACAGGATTTCTGCGGGCGTGCATTTGTGCTGTAAATGTCCAACTCCGCCGCTTTAGGCCAGCTCAGTCCAGCTGCCTGCGCGCGCCAAATAGGATGATACCGTCGTCTTGCTGATCCCCTGTCGCTCGGCAATCCGCCGCACCAACATGCCTTCGCGCGCCAGCCGGAGAAGCGGTAGCAATACAAAGCTCGGCCCCTCCATGGGCGGCAGAGGCTGGCACACATGAAATCTTCTGAACAGCCGGGTTCTGGGGCTATGTGCCTCGCCGGAGCTTGGCTTTCATGTCTCTCTAGAATGTGGGCTTTGATCTGCGATCAAGCACCGCTGCCGCCATATCCCGAAGCCGGTCCCTGAACGCTCCCGTCCGCAGAAATTGCAGGTGTGCGGCGAACCTGTCCTCCGCGAGCGCCTTTCTGCCGAGATCTATTTCTTCTTTTTTCATCAGCTCCAGCACCCGCTTATCTTCGCCCGCCTCGAGCCAATAACCGTGGCCTTCTTCACAAAAGTCCATTTCGAGGTCGTACAAGCGGTACTGAAAGCTCTTCATGGCTGCCTCGCACTGCGGGCATTTGCGCGCTGAGGCATCAAAGCCAAACATCAAACTACCCTTCTTGTCGTCACCAAAGTCGAAGACCTCGTCCTCCAGCTGGGCAAGTTCCTGGCAGCTAAGCCACATTCCCTCGCAAGAGGGGCAGACTTCCGTTTCGATGCGGTCGCGCTTCTTCTGAACCAATTCAGCATTGCAGTTTGGGCACTTCATGATGGTTCCTCACGCACGTCAGGCTATCTTTGGCCCCGATCTGCACAAGGTGCAAGGGTGCAGATCGCAATTGCCTTTCCCATGGCTCGGAGCAATGCCCCTGCGTTGATCGCCGAGGGGCACAAAGAGCGGCACTTTGCGACGGCCGCTCCTATCTCCCGTGGCAATTATCAGAATGCGATTGGCAACGCGTTTGGAGATGACATTCTGTGCGGTCTCAGCGCAAGGGGCATGACCTTGGATCAAGACGTGCTCGGGTTCGAGTGTTCTGGTACGCTCCTGATTGAGGCGAGGTTCCCCGGGCGGCAAGGCGGTGAAGGCCAGCAGGCAGGCCGCAGGGGCCAGTCCCTGTTGCGTCAGCTGGCGAAGCGGCGGCAACGCGAAATGCCTGGACCTGTTCATGTGGTGAGGCTGGCACACGTCACATGCCTGAAATCGGGGTCCGTGCCTCTACGCGGAGTTTTGCTGCCCGGCCTGGTCGCGGCATCAGATCCGTCACTTCAAATCCCGATTGGTGGAGGAATTTGCGGGAAAATCATCGTTTGCCCGCTTCAGAGGTCATGCTATTAAGCCGGTCCTGCGCGGGCGTAGTTCAATGGTAGAACGGCAGCTTCCCAAGCTGCATACGAGGGTTCGATTCCCTTCGCCCGCTCCATTCTTTTGGATTTATGTAAGTAATTTGCGTGTTCCACGTGATCGCGGGCAGCCATTCCACAGGATGATGGGCAGGCGTTCCATGTGACCGCGGGCATCTGTTCCAGACGATCGTGGGCAGGAATTCCACGGGATCGTGGGCAGGATTGGCCGACAGTCTGAGGTTAAGTAGCCGAACTATCGCGTGCATCCAGTTCGCTCGATGCGAAGCTCCATCCGCGATCGGCGGCCAACAGCCAGACAAGGGACTGTCCAACCTCAAATTTTGACGGTTAAAAGCTTGTTTCGTTTCGGAAATATCGTATGACACCAATGCCTTAAAGTATCGCGCCGGCTCCAAGCTTTGGCGGTTCTACTTCACGACAGGGCTGGCGCCGTGAACCTGGCAGACCGGTTAGATCCCGAGCGCCAATGACCTATTCAATGGTGATGCCCGCCGGCAGTAGCAAGGGCCCACAAGCCTAAACCCAGATAGACCGCAGCGGCTGCCCATCGCAGAGACGTCACCGGGATTATCCTGGTTACGGCGTTCCCTAAGAGCACAGCTGGGATATTCGCCAGCATCATGCCTGTCGTTGTACCGGCCACGACCACGACGATGTTGTGGAAGTGCGCCGCAAGGGTAGCAGTTGCAATCTGCGTCTTGTCGCCCATCTCGACCAGGAAGAAGCTAGTCATGGTCGTAAAAAACACGCCAGTACGTATGGGATCTTTGCCGGTCTCTTCGCTTTTGTCGGGAACGAGCGTCCAAACTGCCATGGCTATGAATGAGAGTGCGACCGCATATTTGAACCAGGCCGCGGATAATATTTCTGCCAAATAGTAACCTACGAAAGCGGCAAGCAGATGATTTGAAATCGTCGCGACAAGAATACCGAGGAGTATTGGTACTGGCGCGCGAAAACGGCTCGCCAGTAAAATCGCAAGCAGCTGTGTCCGGTCGCCCATTTCCGCGAGTGCCACCAGCAAGGTCGAAACCGAATAAACAGTGAGCACCTGAACTCTCCGAGGTCGACGGACAACGATGTTAACGGCCTGTCTGCCATGGGCATGAACGCGGTTGGTCCTGCCTTTCGGACCTTATGGTCCGACACGCCTGCGATGACCATGAGGTCAATCATGCTGATGCCATTTCCGCTGTAAGCGGGCGCGTATACCCAAGTTACCTGTTCTATAGTGACGAATGGGATTTGTGGTCAACTGCAGGGCGCGGCTCTCTGGCCCGCTGTGGTTTGGGGCAGCTGCGTCAGGGCGCGCCGAGACCGGGGTTCAGGTCTTCACTGCGCGGGCGCTTCAAGTTCACGCGCCCACAGAAAGAGCAGAGGCAGAAGGTAAATGATGACATTCCCAAGAAGATTGCCGCGCACTCCGGTGCCAGCGGATGTGTAGGGCCCGCCGAATGCCTCTGCCGTGACCCAGACAGACAGCGAATAGAGGATACTGAAAGGCAGTATGATCTTCATTGCCCTGCCGCTCAGCAGGCTGAGCGCGATAACGGTTTCAGCTGTTGCGACGAGTACGGCCACCGTAACAGGTCCGATCAGGGCGACCACGGATGCAACGAAACCAAGCCAGATGGCGACAGGATGCGGCTGGCCTGGTATCACGCCGGTGATCTGGCTGGTAAAGTGAAACAGAAATGCAGGCAGCCACTTCAGCACGGCATCAAACAGCCACAATGCGCCGAAGGTCAGCCGGGCAGTCGTCCACAGCACGTCGGAATTTTCCGTCTGACCGGCTGTCTCGCCGCGCAAGGACGCGTGTGCGGCGAGCACAAACAGGAAGGTGACGGCATAGGCGATCAGGACGCCTGGATCGGTCTGGCCGTTTGCATAGGGAAACCCAATCCCGTTCAGAATGACCCAGTAGATAAGGCTGTAAATGAACCCGATACGCGCGGTCGCAGAAAGCGCAGTGCGTGTCAGAAGCGCGAGGCCGAAGAGTACGGAGATGGCAACGAGGAGTGCTGCGATCGGGGTGGGACCTATGCGTTCTACAACATGTACCGCGGCCAGAAGCAGCGGCCTCAGCCCTTCAGGTACTTTTGCGGCCGGGTGGGTGAATGCCTTCAGAAGATTGGTCTTTGCCGCTGGCGCAACAAGCCAGGCCTCAGCCTGCCAGGCCGCGTTGAACAGCCACACTGCTCCAAATGTCGAGACCAGCATCTTAAACGCCGGGACCCCGGTGAGCTGGGCTCTGAGTGCCGTCAGTTTTGCATGTGCCATTGCCGTCCTCGCGCGACGTCCGGCTCATCCGGACAGCTACCCACTGTAGCGTCCTGTTTCCTCTTCGCGGCCATCGCCGCCTGAGGATCGAGGAGGCGTTCACAGCTGAGGTCTCATGAATGGACCATACATCGCAAATGAAAGCGCGGAAATATTTAGCGCTCCCCGCATCCGGGGCAGAGAGCCTGTCCGCCCGGATCAACGATCGAGGGCGCCGTCACCAAAATCCTGTTCTGCGATCAAGATCGAAGAAACCGTCAACATCGCGTCTCAGGCTCGGATCTGTCATGTCCGGACTGCCAGCAGTGCTCGACTGTCCGTCAAAACCTTGGGAACCGCGAAGTGCCATGTCTGATCTGGAATCCCGCCGTCCTGATCTTCAGTTGTCGCAGGGCGTTCATCGTGTTCGCCACTTGGCAAAGCGTTCATCCGTCGCAACCGTCCAAAGTGCCCAGTCCTCGATGAAATCGCGGGCATAGTTGCGGATGCGCCCATCCGCCTCGCGGAGGGCCACGTCTTTTGAGGGATAGTCGCCGATCGGGACACGGTTGATTTCTATAGTCCAGCTGTCGCCAGGGCGTCTGCGGATGGTTGCCGTTACGAGGGTGCCGAGCTCGAGGCTATACGCATCTATGCGTCCGTGCCCCCCGTCCCAGCGTGTCCAGCGTGCCTTGCCCATAAAGAACAAATAAAGAACAAATGGATGCGGGGCAAGGGGTATGACGGCGCCAAAGGCGTCGTCCCAACCACCACATGCCTTGCGTCTTGCAACCGGGGTTGTGACCTGGGGCAACGGAAACTCCGGGCAATAATTCGTGTACGGATGGTATGGGTGGTGCAGCCGCGTGCGGCAGAGAACCAGAGAAGCGGACAACTCATCTGCTTAGGACGCTTAATCGGGCGTATCCTTGACAGTTGGACTCGGAGCGCCGATATACGGGTCATCGTTGCGGCCGCACGCTCTAGCCTTTTGGCCTGAGCCGCACTTTTCAACCCCTCCGTTTGCTTCCATGTGCGGGAAAGACGGCACCCGCTGTCGCCAAAGCCATGTGCTTTGCGACTATAGGAACCATTGTGACCAGTTTTGACGAATTGGGCCTCATCGCGCCGATCATGCGCGTGCTTGAGGCTGAATCTTATGTGACTCCAACCCCCATCCAGTCTCGTGCCATTCCGCGTCTGCTGGCCGGACGAGATCTGCTCGGCATTGCCCAGACAGGTACCGGTAAGACCGCTGCCTTCGGTTTACCGCTGCTCCAGAAGCTTCGTACCGACATGCGTGTGGTTAAGGCCCGCGCGACGCGCGCACTCATCCTTGCACCTACGCGTGAGCTCGCCCTGCAGATCGACACCTCGCTGCGCAGCTATGGCCGTGGGCTGAAGCTTCGTCATTGCGTGATCTTCGGTGGTGTAAGCCAGTATCGCCAGGTGCAGGAACTGGCCAAGGGCGTGGATGTCCTGGTGGCAACGCCCGGACGGCTGCTCGATCTGATTGCCCAGCGCCACCTGCGGCTCGACGAGGTCGAGGTATTTGTCGTCGACGAGGCCGACCGCATGCTTGACATGGGTTTTATCCGCGACGTCCGGCGTATTGTCGCGTTGTTGCCCAAAGAGCGCCAGTCCATGCTGTTTTCGGCCACGATGCCTGATGACGTCGTCAAGCTTGTGGGCGACATGCTGAAGCAGCCAGAACGCATCGAGATTGCACCACAGTCGCGTCCGGCAGAGCGGATTGAGCAGCGCGTGTTGTATACAGAAGGCCGGCAGAAGCGCGGCATCCTTATCAGCCTGTTGCGCAATCCTGAAGTCAAACGCGCCATTGTCTTTACCAAGACCAAATATGGTGCCAACAAGGTCGCTGAGACGCTCGAGAAAGCCGGGATTTGTGCCGAAGCGATCCACGGCAACAAGTCCCAGAACGCCCGTCAGCGTGCGCTGGCCCGTTTTCGCAGCGGCGAGGCGCCAATCCTCGTGGCGACCGACATCGCGGCGCGCGGGATTGATGTCGATGAGATCACCCACGTCATCAATTTTGAGCTGCCCAATGAGGCGGAAAGCTATGTCCATCGTATCGGCCGGACGGCGCGAGCTGGCGCCAGCGGGATTGCGATTTCGCTGGTCGATGAAACCGAGCACGGGCTCCTGCGCCAGATCGAGCGCATCACCCGCCAGCGCATTCAGGTTGTGCCGGCGCCAGAGGGCGTAATGGAAAAGGCGCCCGAGCCACGGCGCGAGCCCAAGCACCCGCGCCCGCCACAGGCCGCCGCAGGGCGTGCAGCACAGAGCCCGACCGAGCGTGAGGGGCGGCGCCGTCCACGGCGCAAATCCCGCACGGGGGGCCGGTCTCACGGCAAAGGGCTGGCGCTGGAGGCTTCGCGCTAGCCGCTTCTGTGGCCCGACGGGCGTCGCTCAGCGCGATTGGGCGGCGTAGTCGGCAAGGACGCGCGCCACCACTTCAGTTACATTCTTGCCGGTCGGAATGTGCAGGAATTCATTGGGGCCGTGTGCGTTGGAATGGGGCCCCAAGACACCGGTGATGACGAATTGGGTTTGTGGAAACTTCGCGCCCAGCATGCCCATGAACGGGATCGAGCCACCTTCGCCCATCATCGCCGCGGCGCGGCCAAAGGCCGCTTGGGAGGCGTCAGCAATGCTTTGGGCAAGCCATGGCGCCAGCGCCGGCGCGTTCCAGCCACCCTGTCCCGGCTCTTCGGCAAATTCGACCTCGGCGCCATAGGGCGGATCACGCTCCAGCGTGGCTTTGAGCGCGGCCGTTGCGGCTGCGGCATCGACCGTGGGCGGCAGACGCATCGAGAGCTTGGCGGTCGTGAAGGGACGCAGCACATTGCCTGCATTCTGGGGTTCGGGTGCGCCCGAAAGTCCCACCGTCGACAAGGACGGGCGCCAGGTACGGTTGAGGACCAGCTCGGCGAGATCCTCGCCCATTGCGGTCATGCCTGGCAGGAACGGAAACTTGCTGAACACGGAAGTCCCGAGCGCCTTGGCCGCTTCGTGGGCCTGTGCCCGGCGCTCCTCGGGGATCTGGCAGTAGAGCGCGTCGAGTTTGATGCGGCCGGTCTGCGCCTCTTCGATGCGTTCAAGCAGGGTGCGCAGAATGCGGAAGGAAGAGGGCACAATGCCGGAGGCATCGCCCGAATGCACACCCTCTGATAGCACGCGCACAGTGAGGTTACCCATCGCGATACCGCGTAATGAGGTGGTCAGCCACAGCCGCTCGTAATCGCCGCAACCCGAATCGAGACAGACGACAAGGGCAGGCTTGCCCAGGCGCGGGGCCAGATGATCGACATAGGCCGGAAGATCGTAGCTGCCGGATTCCTCGCAGGCCTCGATCAGGATGGAGCAAGGTGCATGGGCGATGTGCTGGTCACGCAGCCCGAGAATCGCACCGAGCGCGCCGAACATCGCATAGCCGTCATCTGCCCCGCCGCGACCGTAAAGACGGTCACCCTTGAGCTGTGGCGACCACGGTCCCAGCCCCTCAGACCAGCCAGTCATCTCCGGCTGCTTGTCGAGATGGCCGTAAAGCAGCACCGGCGCGGCCCGTTCAGCACCTCCCGCCCCCGGGATTTCGATGAGGATGACAGGGGTACGCCCCTCAAGGCGCACAACCTCAAGGCGGGCGCCGTCAATGGCACCAAGGCGCCTCTGAGCCCAGCCCGCCAGCAGGCTCACGGCCTGGTCCATATGGCCGTGCTCGCGCCAGGCGGGATCAAAATGGGGGGATTTGTTGGGAATACGGATGTAGTCGATCAGGGTGGGGACGATCTCCTCGTCCCAGCTCCGGCCGATAAAGGATTTGAGCCGCTTTCCGTCCATGGTGCGTCCTCCTCTTGCCCTGCTATGCGCGGCTCCCCTATGACAGAGGCCGAGCAGAGGGAAAAGGGCCAACATGCAGAGCGATCCGGAACTGCAGCGCCTGCGCGAATCCATCGACAATATCGACGCAGCGCTCATCCACTTGCTGGCCGAGCGCTTCAAATGCACGCAGGCTGTCGGCCGGCTTAAGGCCACCCATGGCCTGGCAGCGGCCGATCCCGAGCGTGAGGCTCAGCAGATCGCCCGTTTGCGGCGGCTGGCCGAAACCGCCAAACTGGATCCGGATTTCGCCGAGAAATTTCTCGGCTTTATCGTTAAGGAAGTGATCCGCCACCACGACGCCATTCGCGACGCTGGCCATTGACCTCAACGTCAAGGCGCGTCGCATTTGTACTCTTGCCAAGTTCGACACAAGGCTGACAGATTGTCGGCTGTCCCGTTCGCCGGAGCATAATCATGGATCTGAGTTTTTCGCCCGAAGATGAAGCCTTCCGCCGTGAAGTGCACGAGTTCATAGCCAACAACTACCCGGAGCGCCTGAAGGGCAAGAACCGACGTGAATTCTCCGAACGGGAGGATTTTCTGGCCTGGCAGAAGGTTCTTTACAAGAAGGGCTGGGTCGCCCCGCTCTGGCCCAAGGAATATGGCGGCACCGGTTGGAGCATCACCCAGCGCTACATCTTCAATGAAGAATGCGCCCGTGCCGAAACCCCGCAATTGCTCGCATTCGGCCTCTCCATGGTCGGTCCCGTGATTTACACCTTTGGCAATGAGGCCCAGAAAAAGCGCTTCCTGCCGGGCATTCTGTCGGCCGAAGACTGGTGGTGCCAGGGCTATTCGGAGCCAGGCTCCGGCAGCGATCTGGCAAGCCTCAGGACCCGCGCGGTGCGCGAAGGCGACCATTACATCGTCAATGGCCAGAAAACCTGGACCACGCTCGCCCAGTATGCCGACTGGATCTTCTGCCTGGTGCGGACCGATCCCAATGTGAAGCAGCAAGAAGGCATTTCCTTCCTGCTGATTGACATGAAAACTCCCGGCATCACCGTGAAGCCGATCATCCTCATGGATGGGGCCCATGAAGTGAATGAGGTCTTCTTCGACAACGTCAAAGTTCCAGCGGAAAACTTGATCGGCGAAGAGAACAAGGGCTGGACCTACGCCAAGTTTCTCCTGGTCAATGAGCGCTCAGGCATCGCTGGCGTGGCGCGCTCCAAAAAGCAGATCGAGCGGCTCAAGGAGATCGCGACCTCCGAAACCGTTGATGGCACGCCGCTCATTGGCACCGACGAGTTCGCGCGCAAGATTGCTGAACTCGAGATCGACCTGACCGCCCTCGAGTTCACGGAACTGCGAACCCTGGCCCAGGAAGCCAAGGGCAAGCACGCCGGTCCGGAAAGCTCGATCCTCAAGATCAAGGGGACCGAAGTACAGCAGCGTATTACCGAACTCACCCTTGAGGCGGTCGGCTATTACGCCTTTCCCTATGCCCGCGCGTTCGGCGACAACGAGTTTCCGCCTGGTCCGGATTACGCCGTTGGCCAATCGGGCACATACTTCAACATGCGCAAGACCTCGATTTATGGCGGTTCCAACGAGATCCAGCGCAACATCATCGCCAAAGCGGTGTTGGGACTTTAATCCGCGGCAGATGGGGTAGCGCTTACCCCATCTGTATCGCCTGCCGGTTAGAAGAGGCCTCTCATGGATTTTTCCTATAGCGAAGAGCAGACGCTCCTGCGCAACTCCGTCGCCAAGTTTCTCGCCGATCATTATGATTTCGAGAGCTACAAGAAAATTTCCCGCTCCGAAGCCGGCTGGTCGCGCTCGGTGTGGAAGCAGTTTGCCGAACTTGGCCTCATGGCGGCTCCCCTGCCTGAAGAGTTTGGCGGGCTTGGCGGCGGTGCAGTTGATACCATGATCATCATGGAAGAATTCGGCCGGGCGCTTGTGGTCGAGCCCTTCGCCTCCACGGTTGTAGTCGGTGGCGGCTTTCTGCGTCATGGCGGCAGCGCCGCCCAGAAGGAGAAGTGGCTGAGCAAGATCGCCGACGGCAGCACCGTCATGGCCTTCGCCTTTGCCGAACCCGAAGGCCGCTACAATTTTGCTGATCTCACCACCACGGCCAAACGGAACGGCAGCGGCTATACGCTGAACGGCCAGAAGGCGGTGGTTCTGAATGCGCCTCATGCGGATGTGCTCATCGTCAGCGCCCGTACCGCAGGTGGACGGCGTGATACCAAGGGCGTCTCGGTGTTCCTCGTCGACAGGAACGCCAAGGGCGTATCGACGCGCGATTATCCCACCATTGACGGACAGCGTGCGTCGGAGATCAGCTTTGACAATGTGGACCTGCCCGCGGAGGCGTTGCTCGGGACCGTGGATGAGGGGCTTGGCCTGATCGAACGGGTAACCGATGAGGCGATCGCCGCGCACACGGCGGAAGCGGCCGGAGCGATGAAGGTCCTGCTCGATACCACCGTCGAATATACCAAGACGCGCAAGCAGTTCGGCGTGCCGATTGGCAAGTTCCAGGTACTGCAGCACCGGATGGTCGACATGTTCATCCAGGCCGAGCAGACCACCTCCATGGCGCTGATGGTGACGCTCAAACTCGATGAAGGCGAAACTGAACGTAAAAAGGCGGCCTCAGCGGCCAAGGTGCAACTGGGCAAAGGTGGCCGCTTCGTCGGACAGCAGGCGGTGCAGCTTCATGGCGGCATGGGGATGACCGACGAACTCAATGTCGGTCATTACTTCAAGCGTCTGGCGCTCCTCGACACGCTCTACGGCAATGTCGATCACCATCTCAAGCGCTACGCCGCGCTGAGCGACTGAGAACGGACTGCTCTAGCAAAGGACAATTCATGTCTGCGCTGCTGTATGAGAAAAGCGGGACCGTCGTGCGTCTGACGATCAATCGGCCAGACGCACGCAATCCGCTGGGCGAAGAAGGTGATGGCGCCCTGTTTGCCGACGCCGCCCAAAGGATCAATGAGGACCGCGAGGTGCGCTGCGTGATCCTGACCGGCGCCGGCCCAGCGTTTTCGGCCGGAGGCAATCTCAAGGCGATGCGTGCACGGTCCGGCAGTTTCGCCGGGGCCCCTGTGCATATTCGTGAGCGCTATCGCGGCGGCATTCACCGCCTGGTGAAGGCGGTCTGGGGCATCGACGTGCCGGTGATCGCGGCCGTCAATGGTCCTGCGATCGGACTGGGCAATGATGTCGCCTGTCTCGCTGATCTGCGTATTGCCGCGGACACCGCCGTATTTGGCGCAACTTTTCTCAAAGTCGGCTTGGTGCCCGGTGATGGCGGTGCCTGGATCCTGCCCCGTATCATCGGTATGGCCCGCGCAGCTGAGCTCTTCTATACGGGGGATACCATCGACGCGGCCACGGCGCTTGCTTGGGGTCTCGTCTCTCGGGTGGTGCCGGCGGCGCAACTGATGGCGGAGGCCGAGGCTCTGGCGGCGCGCATCTGTCGCCAGCCGCCTGACGTGTTGCGCATGACCAAACGGCTGATGCGCGAAGGGCAGGGGACGAGCTTCGAGACCATCATGGAAATGTCGGCAGCCTTCCAGGCGCTTGCCCATGTCACTGAAGATCATGCCGAAGCGGTCGCCGCATTCTTCGACAAGCGCACTCCGCAGTTCAAGGGCAGCTGACAGCAGCCAGGCGGCAAGGGTGATGGGCGGGCCTCAGGCGCACTTGGTCTGCGACATGCAGCGCGCGGCCGGCAAAATGGCTGTCACCTCGGTGCCAACGCCTGGCGTGCTCCCCAGGTGGACGCTGCCACCATGGGCCTCGATCAGACCCTTGACGATGGCAAGTCCAAGTCCGGTCCCGCGCTCGGCCGTGGTGATGTCGTGACGGGACTGCCCGAAGTTCTCGAAGATGCGCTCGACATTGCTCGCGGCAATACCGATGCCCGTGTCCCTGACCCCGAAGGCGATCTCGCCATCACCGATGCGCTCTGCAAAGGCTGTCACCCGTCCGCCTGGAGGCGTGAATTTGACAGCATTGGAAAGCAGGTTGAACACGATCTGGCGCAAGGCTCGGTCATCGGCACGCACGCGCGGTAATCCAGGCTGGCAGGAACTCTCGAGGACGAGGCCGCGTGCTTCGGCGCGCGGCTGTAGAGTGCCAATGCCATCGCAGAGCAGGTTCCTGAGATCCACCTCCTGCTCGTCGAGCTCCATGCGGCCGGCTTCTATCTTGGCAAGGTCCAGAATGTCATTGATGAGCGTGAGCAGGTGACTGCCCGAGTGACGGATGTGGCGTGCGTATTCCATCGACTTTGCAGGCTGTTCGAGGACCCGCCCGGTTTCCAACAGCTCAGAAAACCCCAATATGGCATTCAGCGGCGTGCGCAGTTCGTGACTCATATTGGCCAGAAACTGCGATTTGGCGTGACTGGCACGCTCGGCGCGTTCGCGGGCAAAATCCGACTCGGACTTGGCGTGGGTGAGATCCAAGATCAGATCCTGCCGCTCTCCTTCGAGCGTCAGCAGCTGGCGATGTGCGCGGTACTGCGCCAGCGTGTGATCCGCCATGATAAGAGTGAAGCAGGTGGACAGAAGGCTCATCGAAAATGAAAAATGACCGGCCATCAGCCCCGGGGTCAGAAGAAGAGCGAGCCCATAGATCACCAGACTGAGGCAAGCCATGAGCGCGTGCGGCGCATTCATCGAGCAGGAGCCGGTCATGGAGGCTGCAATCACGACGAAAAGGACGAGATTGTAGTTTTGGGCCGTGCTTTGCCACATGATCGGCATCAGCAGCGCCCATAACGTCGTGACCAGGACCGAGAACACCACGAAAATTCTGGCCGCACGCGCCACCTCACGCACCGTTGCCCCTTCGGGGCAGTTAACGAAGCGTCGGCGCAGGAGTGGCGAGCTGACGCTGGCGGCGCTCATGCAAAACCACCACGCTAGAAGCCATGGCAGCGGCACAAGGCCGACATAGAAGGCAACGAGGATGAGCCCGGCGGGCGGCATGGTGAACCACAGACGTCGCGTCGAGCCGGCCTGGATCGCGATCTGGCGGCGTACCAGATCGGCCTCGCCCGGCGTCTTCGGGGCGAGCGACATTCTGAGTTCGTGCCAGAGGGTACTGCGCGGCGGGTAGAATGGCACCTTTTCGGATCGAGGCGAGGTGGGAACGGTCGGGGATGTCATGCCACCGCCTTGGTCTTTGCCGGTTGCGCGCGAAACGCCGGCAGGATTGCGGTAAAGGTCGACCCCTCGCCCAGCGTGCTCGCCACGCAGATCTCTCCGCCATGGGCCTCGATCAGCCCTTTGACAATGGCAAGACCAAGACCTGTGCCCTTGTCGATGGTGGCAACGTCATAGCGTCCCTGACCGAATTTTTCGAATATCTTGGCTTGATCCTCAGCGGCGATGCCCACCCCGGTGTCATGGACGCCAAAGGCGATGCTCCCGTCGGCGCGTTCGTGGGCAAAAACCCCGACTTCGCCGCCAAGGGGCGTGAATTTGACAGCATTGGAGAGCAGATTGAGCAGGACCTGCCTGAGCGCCCGTCCGTCGGCAAAGAGCAACGGTAGCCTCATCACCTTGCTCACCATCCGAACCCCCGCGGTGTCCGCGGCCGGGCCAATGAGGCGAACGCAATCGGCGATGATATCCTCGAGGCAGATGGCGCTTTCATGAAGCACTTCGCCGCCCGCCTCGATCTTCGCCAGATCGAGGATGTCGTTGATCAGCGCCAGAAGATGCTTGCCTGAGTCATGAATAAAACCGGCATATTCTTCGGTCTTTATAGTGTCAGTGCGCAAACTCTGGATCAGTTCCGAGAAGCCGAGTATGGCGTTGAGCGGTGTCCTCAACTCATGGCTCATGTTGGCAAGAAACTGTGACTTGGCCTGGCTGGCCTGTTCTGCCCGATCGCGGGCGCGATCGGAGTCGTTTTTGGCAGTCTTCAGGCCCTCGATCAGCGCTGTGCGTTCATGCACCAGAACCAGCATCTCCCGGGCGGTGCGATGCATGCTGACCTGAATCTGCACCATGTAGCCGATGTAGAACAGGGCGAGGAGCGCAATGGGGGTCATGATCTCACCGCCCTGACGCAGCGGGATGAAGACGAGGGTCGCGCCGTAGATGACCGTCCCGATTGTCGCCAGGGGCACGCTGATGCTGGAGGCCGCGGTTGCACCCGCAAGCGTGCAGGCGATCAAGAGCATCAACAGGAACTGGTCCATCACATTGTGAGGCAGCCACAGAAAGAAGGCCATTGACGCCCATGCCATGACGAAGACGGCATAGCTGAGACTGCACAGAAGCAGCCAGCGCTGTGACGTGTTTGCGTCCAGGGATCGGCTCAGGAAGCGTTCGAGCAGGGTGCCCTGCGGGATCACGCTCGCAAGCACCAGAAGGGCCCAGATGAAGACGTTCTGTGCAGGCACCCAGTGGGCGTAGACCACACAGATGACCGCGCCCACCAGCGGCATGACGATCGTGCTGGGGCGCAGATTGCGCATCGCCATGCGCAATTCGTCATAGACCAGCGTCTCGTCCAGCCTATCTGTGTCGGGACGATAAATTGGGGCCCAGCCCATGGTGTCTCCCGTCTTCGGCCAAGCCGTGTTTTGAGGGGAAACATAGGTAGGTAAGGTTAAAAACCTCTTGCAATGCCCCGGTTGCGGCACCGCACCCAAACCGCTAGCCTGCGCCAAAGCCAAATCGGGAGTGAAGGATGGCAATTGCAGTAGTGGCAACGTTGAAGGTTGCGAGCGGGAAGGAACAGGAGTTCGAAGGTGTGTTCCGGGAGCTTTCGGCTCAGGTGAAAGCCAATGAGCCGGGCAACAAGCTTTATCAGTTGTGCCGCTCCAAAGCGGATCCTTCAGTCTACTCGGTTATGGAAATCTATGCCGATGACGCGGCGCTGGCAGCGCATGGTGCGTCCGAGCATTTCAAGGCGGCTGGCCCCAAGCTTGGCCCCTGCCTGGGCGGCCGGCCCGAGATCCAGTATTTCGAAACGGTCTGAAGCGGGACTTTAGGCGGCTTTTTCGATACGGCGACGGGCAGGGAAGATGGCGGTCATCGTCGTGCCCTTGCCCGGACTGCTGTCGATCAAGAGCTCGCCATCGTGCAGCCTGATGAGCGAGTGGGTGATGGGCAGGCCAAGACCTGTGCCCTGATGACGGCGGGAAAGAGCGGAATCGATCTGGCCGAAGGGCGATAGCGCCACCTTGATTTCGGCTCCACTCATGCCGATGCCAGAATCATGAACGCAAATGGCGAGCCCTTTGCTGCCCTCGTCGCGCACGCTGACGCGCACCGCGCCACCCTCCGGCGTGAACTTGATCGCATTGGTCAGGAGATTGAGCAGGACCTGGCGAAGTGCCCGGGGATCGGCCTTGAGCGCGGGCAGATCAGCGGCGATGTCGTGGCTCAGCGTCACCTGACCTTCATCGGCCTTGACCTTGAGCAAGCTGAGACACTGTTCAACCAGCACGGGAAGTGCGACGTCGCTTTCGTGCAGCTCAAGCTTGCCGGCTTCGAGCTTGGCCAAATCCAGGACGTCGTTGATCAACTCGAGCAGAAATGTGCCGCTGGTGTGAATGTCACGTGCGTAAGCGGCATATTGCGGCTTGCAGGCGCCAAACATCTCGTTGGCGATGATCTCGGAGAAACCCAATATGGCATTCAGCGGCGTGCGCAGTTCATGGCTCATATTGGCGAGAAACTCGGTCTTGGCGCGATTGGCGAATTCTGCAGCTTCCTTGGCCCGGATCATTGCCTCTTCGGCCATTTTGCGTGCCGTAATGTCGGTGATCCATGACAGTGACGCCGGTATGCCGTCCCAGATGACGCGGGCTGCCTGGGCATCGGCCCAGACGATGCTGCCGTCGCGGTGAATGAGCCGGAATTCATAGTGGGGCGCGGGCTCATGCCCCCTCATGCGCGCATCGATGCGTCCGACGATAAGCCCGATATCATCAGGATGGATCACGCCGTTGATGGTTTCTTGCGACAGCGCCGTGAGTTCCCTGGCATCCGCATAGCCGATCATGCGGGCGAAGCCATCGTTCAGGTAGAGCACCCTATCGTTGGTGCGCACGACAATACCCTGGTGTGAGCCCTCGACCACGCGGCGCATCTGCTTGGCCGCACGGCGGGCAGCGATTCTGGGGTCGGCGAAGAACCTGACCTCGATCAGGCCCTGGTCACTGCGGAGCTGAACCTCATTCACAAAGGGGCTTTTGCCGCCACCGCGAGGGAAGTGCAGCACCATATTGGCCATGCGGTCGTCCTCGGCTGTAAGCCAGGCGAGGGTGGTCTCGAGGAAAGGTCGATCCTGTGGAGCGACCTGCGCAGACAGGCGTGCACCCACGGCAAGGCCATGGGCCGCCACACCCGAACGGTCGCCAACCTCGAGCGCAAGCACGGTCCCTGTGCCGTCGATGAGAGCGCGCACGGCCGGTGCGGCGTCCTCCTGCATCGTCTTCTCCCTGTTGCGCATCTGCTCGACCGACAAGGCGGCAGCCGCATAGGGATAAGAGCATAGCCCTATCTGGTTAAGGGGACTTTAGCCGGGGCAGATCAGCCCTTGATTGGGCTATCCTGCAGCCGGGCCATGAATTTTTCGGTTTGCTCCGAGCCCATGGTGTAGTGCCGGGCACCCGAAAAGTCAGAAATCCTGCCCCAATATTCAGCCACGGTATCGGCGTTGGCCTTGTGGCCGAGATTGAGGCCCTCGCTTTCCACGATCTGGGCTGCAGCAAAAACCCCGGCTCCCGCAGTCAGGATCACGCCTGTCGGGGCCTCGTCGCTGACCAGATAAACCACGCCAGGGGTAACATATTCAGGCTTGAGCATCTCCAGCACCTGGGGAGGCATCAGATTTTCGGTCATGCGTGTTGCGGCGACCGGAGCGATGGCATTGACCTTGATGTTATCTTTCGCACCCTCGAGCTTGAGCGTGTTCATGAAGCCAACGAGGCCAAGCTTGGCCGCGCCGTAATTGGTCTGGCCGAAATTGCCGTAAAGACCGGTCGAGGAGGTGGTGACGACAATGCGGCCATATTGCTGCTCGCGCATGATCGGCCAGATCGCCTTGCAGGGTTTGACGCTGCCCATCACGTGAACATCCATCACCGCCGCAAAATCCTTGAGTTCCATTTTCGCGAAGCTCTTGTCGCGCAGGATGCCCGCATTGGCGATGAGCACGTCGATGCGGCCCCAGGTGTCCATGGTCTGTTTGACGAGCTGTGCGACGCCTGCGTCATCGGTGACCGAGGCACCGTTGGCAACTGCTTCACCGCCCGCGGCCTTGATCTCGGCGACAACTTTCTGGGCCGCCTCCGAGCTGCCACCGGTGCCATCCACCGAGCCGCCCAGGTCATTGACCACCACCTTGGCGCCGCGGCGCGCCAGCTCCAGGGCGTGGGCGCGGCCAAGTCCGCCGCCGGCGCCGGTGACGATGGCGACTTTGCCGTCGAAGCGAATGGTCATGACAAAACTCCTCTTCAATAGGGCGGGGGAAGTGATGGACGATCCGGGCCAAGCCGGTCAAGTCGCCCGTTCGACCGGCGGGGGCAGGATGGCTGCGGCCGGACCGCGCAACCAGCGATTGGCAGGCTTCTCCACCAGCCGATAAAGCAGATAGCCCCACAGCACGCAGGCGGGCACCAGCAGCGCAGGTTCCAGAACATGCACCAGACGGTAGTGTGTCACCAGTTCCTGCGGGTAGATCCGCTGCTGCAGGAAGCGCAACAGCATGAGAAGCGCGGTTTGGCCCATATAAATCGCATAGGACCATTCTCCGAGGCGTTGCAGGGGCTTGCGCATGAACAGGCGGGCCAAGGCACCGCGATCAAAAGCAAGACTTGCCACGATCAAGGTCATCGCAGCCGCAACCCATACATCCATCGGATTGTGTGCCCATCCGGTGTGATACATGACGTAAAAGAACGTTCCGAACACCACGAACTGCGCAACTGTGAATGCGGCTTCGGGCAGACGCTCGAGCTTTGGGCTGAGATGGCGATGAAGCATGGCAAGCGCCACGCCGATGGCAAAATCTGCAAAGCCGCGCACCAGGCCGAGGTCGAAGGTCAGATCAAGACCGTGACCTGAGGTAAGTGCAAGGTTACGTAGCGTGATGAAGCCTAATACCAGCAGGAGCAGAGCACGGGCGGCGCTGCCACGCGCGGCAAAAAGAAAGATCGGGAAGGCAAGGCACAACGCGAATTCAACGCTGATGAACCAGGCAACCCCGTTCCAGCTCAGATGGCCCATGACATGCCAGGCCTGGATCAGCAGCAGATTCAGTGCAAGAGCCTTTAGGCTCATGTCAGGATGATAAATCGGCAGATTGAACACCGAGACATAGCCACCAGCGTGGGCAAGGGCCTGCAGCACCACGAGCATGATTGCAAGCACGATGATCATCGCCAGATGCACTGGATAAAGCCGCGCCAGGCGGTTGCGCAGAAACTGGCCATAGCCCTTGAGGGTGAAGAGGTTCTGCCAGCGGGAGAAATAGACGTAGGTGAGGACGAAGCCGGACAGCACGAAGAAGAATTCGACCCACAGATAGCCTTTGGCCACGAAGATATCGAACCAGGGCACATGCTGGTAACCGTGACCCTCGTGATAGTGGTAAAGCACCAAAAAAAGCGGCGGCAGCGCCCGCGCGCCGGTCAGGGCGCGGATTTCACGGGCAGGCTTTTGGGTGTTGGACATTGGCGCGCAGACAAGAAGGTCCCGCAGGCATATAGCCTGGCCGGTGGCGGGTGCGTAACCCATTATTAATGCCACCTGCCGATTGGCGTGGGGATAATGCCGTGCTCAGTTGCGGGTCGAGGCCCCCGTGGGTCATGGCGGGATCTGCGGACGGGCCGGGGCACCTGCATTTTCAGTTTGCATCGGGCGCGCAAAGCGCTTGCGCTGTGGTGTGGGGTGCGTGGCAAGTTGCGTGAGAGCGGGAACGCGGGGGGGCAGGCTTTGAATTGGGACCATTGGCGGGCCGGCATTGGCATCGGCCTGATTTTGTTCATCGCCTGGCTTCTCAGTGAGAACCGCCGCGCCTTTCCTGTGCGGATCGTGGCCACCGGGCTCGGTATCCAGTTCACGCTCGCACTCCTGTTACTGAAGGTGCCGCTCGCACGGGCCGGGTTCCTCAGGCTCAACGCGGTGGTTGATGCCCTGACCAAGGCGACACGGGCCGGAACGGGTTTTGTCTTCGGTTATGTTGGTGGTGGGACTGCACCCTTTGCGGTAACCAATCCCGGGGGGCTCACCAGCTTTGCCTTTGCCATCCTGCCCATGGTGATCGTGATCTCGGCGCTCGCAGCACTGCTGTGGTACTGGCGCGTCCTGTCGGTTGTGGTGCATGGACTTTCCTTTGGTTTGCGCAAGATCATGGGTATTGGCGGGGCTGTGGGGCTAGGCGCGGCTGCCACCATCTTCATTGGGATGGTCGAGGCACCCCTGCTCATCCGGCCTTACCTTGGAAAGCTCACGCGCAACGAGCTGTTCATTCTTTGCACGGTGGGTCTTGCTACGGTGGCCGGCACGGTGTTTGTGCTCTATGCCACCATCGTGGGCCCTGTGGTGCCAGGAGCACTCGGGCATATCCTCGTTGCCTCGATGCTGTCCTTGCCGGGCGCCATTATCATCGCCAGCATCATGGTGCCTCCAGATGCACCATCGACCCCTGCTAACGCGGCCGAAGGCCTGACCTATCACTCGAGCATGGATGCGATTGCGCGTGGCACGGAGGACGGTCTGCGCATGTGGCTGTCCATCGTGGCGATGCTGCTTGTGATCGTGGCTCTCGTCCATCTGACCGATATTGTCTTGAACGCACTTCCAGACATTGCCGGAACTCCGCTGTCGATGGAGCGGATTTTCGGATGGGCGTTTTCACCGTTTGCCTATCTGATCGGGATTCCCTGGCATGAAGCCAAGGCCGCCGGCGCACTGATGGGAGACAAGACCGTTCTCAATGAATTCATCGCCTATGTCGACATGGCCCGACTGCCCAGCGGGGTTCTGGACCCAAGAGTACGGCTCATCCTGCTCTATGCCCTTTGCGGCTTCGCCAATTTTGGCTCGGTCGGGATCATGATCGCGGGGATGAGTTCGATGATACCGGAACGACGCCAGGAACTGGTATCACTGGCGATGCGGGCATTGGTGTCCGGAACGCTTGCTAGCGCCATGAGTGGAGCTCTGATCGGTTTCCTGCCTCTGGGTTCCTGACTGATTATGGCCTGCTTCTGCCGGCTGGCCGTTCCTCCGGCGGTGAGACCATGATCGCTGGCCCATCTCACGAAGCTCCGGACCGAACCGCTTGAAGCAGCGATCGGACAGCGGATCTATGCCATTGCCCTGGGGATTTCCCATGCTTGTCTGCTGGAGCGCTCGCGCGGGTCTTCTGGCGCCGATCATCGCCCAAAGTGCCAGCGATTTTTCCGATACCGTCCTGCAGATCCTATGGGTCTTACTGGCCTCCGTGAGGCCGCTGGCAAAGCCGCGCCAGCTCTTCTCGGGATTTGAGCATGGGAGTATCTCGTCTCCTCTGATCTCAGTTCCCCCCAAATGCTTGCGCGAGTAATTCATAGGACCGCAGGCGCGCAGCAAAATCATAGGTAATAGTGACGAGGATCAGTTCGTCGGCGCCATGGGCTGCGGCAAGATCAAGAAGCTGCGTCTTGACCATTGCTGCCGTACCGATGAAGGAACGACCCTCGAGGCTCTTAAGAATGGTCCGCTCGCGCTCGTCATAGGGATAGCCGAGAGCTTCTTCCGGCGGGGGAAAAGCGATCGGACGGCCGCTGAAAAGGCGCACTGCCCATAGCTGGCGTGAGGCGGAGAGCCGCTCGGCATCCTGCGCCGTATCGGCGGCAAGCGCGGACACGCCCATGGCAAGGCGTGGCGTGGCGCACCACACGGAGGGTTTGAAGCGGGCGCGGTAGGCCTCGACAGCCTCCTGACTTCCGTCCGGGCTGATAAAGTGCGCATGCGCAAAGGGCAGGCCAAGTTCTGCTGCAAAAACGGCGCTGTGAATGCCGGAGCCCAGGAGCCAAAGTTCCGGGCGGCTGTCGCCCTGTGGCATCGCATGGATTCCGCGATAGGGGTGGTCCGCAGGCAAGGGGGTGCCCGCCGAGGCATCATCGAGCAATTGGCTGAGCAGGTGAACCTGACTGGGAAAGGCGTCGATTCCAAAGGACTGTGGTCCTGCCTGAAGGGCACGACTGGTGCGTTCATCAGCTCCTGGTGCCCGGCCGATGCCCAGATCGATGCGCCCCGGCGCCAGGGTTTCGAGCATGCGAAACTGCTCGGCAACTTTGAGCGGACTGTAATGCATCAGCATTACGCCGCCAGAGCCGATGCGGATGCGGCTGGTCTCCGCGGCCAGCCTGGCGATGAGGACTTCCGGGGCCGAGCCGGCGAAGCTGCTGGAATTGTGATGCTCGGCCACCCAATAACGGTGGTAGCCAAGGCGCTCGGCGGCCTTGGCGAGGGCGATGGTCTCGGCAAGCGCCGAAGCGGCGGTGCCACCTTTCCTGATCGGAGACTGGTCGAGAACCGAAAGCTTCATGAGGGGCGAGCAACCTTGCCGTAACAGGGGGGACGTCTTGAGCTGGGCCTGCGCCATCTGCGCGGCAGTGGTTCTACCTTAACCGCAGCGGCCGGGCATATCCCATAGGGTCGCGGTGCTTCTAACGCCTCCCCGGACCGAGGCAAGGCTTCTTTGTGCACGGGCGAGCCCCAGACGCGGAGCTGGAGGCGGTCTCGGGTCCGGGCTCCTGTCCTGTGCTCCCGGCTTTCCGCCAACCGCCATGGGGGACTTTGAGGCGTTGCGATCGGCGAGGAGGGATCGGCCGCATTGGCCTGCTGCGCAAATCGGCTAAGCTTGCGCTCTGCAACACCAAGAGAGACAGCCCATGGCGCTCGACGCTGACACCCTCCAGCAATTCATCGACACGGTCCGCCGCTTCGTGACCGAGCGCTGTGTGCCGATTGAAGCCAAGGTGGGCGAGGAAGACCGGGTTCCTGATGACATTGTCGCAGAAATGCGGACCCTCGGACTTTTCGGTCTGTCCGTCCCCGAGGAATATGGCGGTCTTGGCCTTTCCATGACCGAGGAGGTGAAGGTCATGTTCGAACTTGGCCAGACGTCCCCGGCCTTTCGCTCCGTGATCGGCACAAACATCGGGATCGGCAGCCAGGGCGTGGTGATGTTCGGCAGCGAAAAGCAGAAGCGCGACTGGCTGCCCAAGCTCGCCAGTGGCGAGGTGATTGCGAGCTTCGCATTGACCGAGCCCGGTGCGGGCTCGGATGCAGCTGCGCTCAAGCTTCAGGCCCGACGCGACGGCGACCACTATGTCATCAACGGCACCAAACGCTACATCACCAATGCCAATCGCGCCGGCATGTTCACGCTGATGGCACGAACCGATCCGGGCAAGCGCGGGGCATCCGGGATCAGCGCCTTCATCATACCTGCAGCCACGCCGGGGATTACGGTCGGGCGGCCCGAGCGCAAGATGGGCCAGCAAGGCGCACATATTTGTGACGTTGTATTTCAGGATGCGCGCGTTCCTGTGGAGTGCAGGCTTGGCGAAGAGGGTGAAGGCTTCAAGGTGGCCATGCAGGTCCTTGATCGTGGCCGCCTTCATATTTCCGCTGTCTGCGTCGGGGTGGCGGAGCGACTCATCCGCGAGGCCGTCAACTATGCGCGCACGCGCGAACAGTTCGGCCAGCCAATTGCCGAGTTTCAGCTCATCCAGGCGATGCTGGCCGATTGCAGGACCGAGGCGTATGCCGCGCGCTGCATGGTGCTCGATGCTGCGGCCAAGCGTGATGCCGGAATCAATGTGACGATGGAAGCGTCGTGCACCAAATATTTTGCTTCTGAAATGGTTGGACGGGTAGCGGACCGTGCGGTGCAGATTTTCGGCGGTGCAGGCTATATCGCTGATTATGGAATCGAGCGCTTCTACCGTGACGTGCGTATCTTCCGTATCTATGAAGGCACCAGCCAGATCCAGCAGCTCGTCATTGCCCGCAACATGCTGAAACGCGATTGATGATTTCTGCCAGCAAAAGGGCCAATCCGCTTGACCGCCTGCTTGTCGAAATTCGTGCCTGCCGGCTTTGTGCGGAGCATCTTGAGCCCAGGCCCGTCCTGCGGGTGTCGCGCTCTGCGCGCATCCTGATCGCGGGCCAGGCCCCTGGCCTGCGCGTGCACCGAAGCGGGGTCCCGTTCAGTGATCCATCCGGCGAAAGGTTGCGGCACTGGATGGGCATCGACCCCGATACTTTCTATGACGAAAGCCGGGTCGCCATCATCCCCATGGGATTTTGTTTTCCCGGCTACTCGGCCACGGGAGCCGACAAGCCGCCACGGCGCGAATGTGCGAAGGCCTGGCGGCATGCCCTGATGGACGAACTGTCGGGCTTTGCGCTCACCCTTGCGATCGGAAGCTATGCGCAGGCCTGGCACCTGGGCCGACGCCGCAAGCAGAACCTCGGTGAAACTGTCCGCGCCTTCACCGATTATGCCCCTGATATCATTCCACTGCCGCATCCATCATGGCGCAACAATTCATGGCTGAAAAAGAATCCATGGTTCGAACGCGATTTGCTCCCTCATTTGCGCGCCTCTGTCGCCGCGCAGCTGTCCTTTGCCTCCTGAGCCTTGCCGCCTGCGCGCCGAGTCTGGCGCCGCCTGGCAGCGAAGCTGAGGCGCCCTATTTTTCCGCCCACGCCTTTATCACCCGGGATGGACTGTCACTGCCGCTGCGCCAGTGGGACGCCAGGAAGCCCCGGGCAATCATCGTCGCGCTGCATGGCATGAGCGATTATTCCGAGGCCTTCGAAATGCCCGGACCATGGTTTGCGGCGCACGGCATTACGATGCTGGCTTATGACCAGCGCGGCTTTGGGGCAGCTCCCGATCGCGGGATCTGGGCGGGTAGTGCGCGCATGCGTCAGGACCTCCGGGGCATGGTGATGGCGGTGCACGCACGCTATCCCGGACTGCCAGTCTTTGCTCTGGGCGAAAGCATGGGCGGAGCTGTTGTGCTGTCGGCGCTGGCCGATCACGATCCTCCACCGATCGCTGGAGCCATTCTGGCCGCACCTGCGGTATGGGCGCGCGAAGATATGCCACTGTCCTACCGCGTGGTGCTGTTTCTGGCAGCCCACCTTGTGCCGTGGCTGAAGCTTTCAGGGCAGGGACTGCATATCCTGCCATCGGACAATATTCCGATGCTGATCAAGCTGTCGCGCGATCCGCTGTTTCAACATCACGCC